>CP007052.1 GCA_000517565.1 Desulfurella acetivorans A63 | reverse complement strand
AGACAAAATTTCACTTCTGCACTGTCAAAGTCTGATTGTCAACCCCAACGGTTAATTTGCTCACTTTGTCCCAGTTGTCTATTAGAGGTTTTGTTTCTTTTTCCCAGTTTTCGCCTACCACTTCCAGGATGGCTTGAGTAATCTCAGTGCCGTCTTTTACTTTCTTTTCTATTTTTTGGCACTCTGTGCTATCTTCTGGCATAAACAGGTAAGGCGCAATGCCTTTTAGGTTTTGATACCACTCTGGCTCTGTTTTGCCGTATTCTTTGCCTTGTGCGTTCTTTTTGTGCTCAGTCCACTTGTAATTATACACACATGGCAGTTTGGCATCAGGTACCACCCTAAATGCTACCTTGTCGTCGTTTACAGGGGCTGGCTGCCACTGTTTAACCGCATTAAGCCATCGCTCAAGATAAGGACTTAAAGGCTGGTTTTGCGCTTTCAGCATAATAGCTTTAACCGCAGGAAAGATTGGATAATATGCCAGTAGTTCGGATTTGTAGTAGTCTTTGAAGAAATTAGTGAATACAGTTCCCACAAAAAACGGATAGCCGTTATCGTAAATTTCATTGTTAAATGCGTAGTATTTGCCGTTTAACTCAAAAATAGCGTAGGTTGAATTGTAAATAGTCTGTAGAAAAGCAATAAGACCGCCTGTTGCATGGTTAAAATAACTTGGAAACAACACTAACTGCGGGTTCTGGCTGCTGAAATCCGGCTTGTTTTTTACCACAAAGTTTACATTAGGCATCACTTGTTTTGCATATGATAAAACTGTATCTATGTATTGCTCAGATAGGTATTTGCTCCCGTTTAAATAAACTGCCGGCGAAACAATTCTCGGATTCATTCTAACTGCTAAATCATTAAATACCACATCTACGGTTCCAGTTGGGTATTGTTTTTGGGTATCAAGCGTTGCGTTGTAGGTTTGCTGAATGTTTCTCTTTGCTTCAGGTTGTAAATTAATAGCTTCATACTTACTGTTTGCAGTGCTTGCAAATATAGCGGTAGTATATCCCGCGCATCCTTGCAAATTAAAGCTTGTGCCGATTAAAAACACGCCTAAGATAAAGAATTTAAGTTTTTTTAACACTTCTACCTCCTTTTTGGCAAATTTCATCAATTTTGTCGTGATTCTCCAAATAACACCTAACTGCCTCGTTTAGCAAATCCTTGATGCTGATTTCTCTTTCTGCGCTGAAAACTTTAAGTTTCTTGCGCATTTTTTTTTGACTCTGTTGGCTCTAACATAAAAACTTCCTTAACATACTGCCAAAGAATATGTCAAGAAAAAAGGTTTACTAAATTAAATTATTTGCGATTTATTTAAAAGCTTTCTAGAATATCATCAAAACTTCCCTGTGTTGTTACCCTGAATCACTCCAAAAAGCAGGTATAAACTCAATTTTGGCTGTCAAAACACTGAAAAGCGACTGAGAAGCTACCTTCTAAAAAATATAGAAAAAATAGAAAAAAATAGAAAAATAAATCAACTGACCGCTTATTAGAAAAAAAAGAAAAAAAGACAATTAAGTTAGTAAAATCTCTAACGCATAAGCGCTTTTAGAAAAAAATTTTTTCTAAAAAAACACACACACAAATAAAGCATGAATGATTTAATTGACTCAAATTTTTTGAGTGAGCAAATTTTCTCTCTGTGTGTGTTTATATATATTTATATTGTTTATATTGTTTATAGCCCTTGGAAAATATTGTTAAAATAAGATAATCTGAAGCGAAATATGATAAAAAGATAGTGAAATATGATAAAAAGATAGTGAAATATGATAAAAAGATAGTGAAATATGATAAAAAGATAGTGAAATATGATAAAAAGATAGTGAAATATGATTTGACAAATATCATTATCATATTTACAATACACTAAAATTTGTAGGAGGTGAAAAAGTGGCAGAAAATTTAGAAGTAACAAAAACAAATGAAAACGCTTTAGTGGTAAAACACAACAATTTAGTAATGTCCAGATATAATTTGTCTTTAGCCGAACAAAAACTGATTTTACAAGTAGCTTCAATGATTGAGAAAGACGATGAAGATTTTAAAACATATACGGTTTATGTATCCGAATATTTAGACTTGATTGACAGTGATGCACCAACTACATACAGAAAATTGAAAGAATTTGCAGAAACACTGCTTAAAAAACCGCTATATATACCACAGGATGGTGGTTTTCTTGTTTGTAACTGGTTTGCCAGTTTAAAGTATGAGTCTAAAAGGGGTGTATTGCTTTGCAGTTTTCATCCAGATTTAAAACCTTATTTGTTGCAATTGAAAAAGAATTTTACATCTTACAGGCTTAAAAATATATTGAAATTAAAAAGCAAATACTCAATAAGACTGTATGAAATACTGAAATCTCATCAAGGAATAGGTCATATAAACTTTAAGACTGATGATTTAAGAAATATTTTGGCTATACCAAGCGAATACAAATACGCTGATATAAAACGACAAATTCTTAAACCATCTCAGAGAGAACTAAAAAAATACACTGATATTACTTTTGAATTTAAGGAAATCAAGCGCACAAGAAGAGTAGTAGAAATTCAATTTACTATTTTGTCAAACCTAAACGAAATTGAAAACAAAGCAGACAAATCAGATACAGATATTCGCTCAACTAACGCAACCGAACAAGAAATTCTTGATAAGCTTCTGGAGCTTATCCCAGAAGAAAAACAAACCAATAACGTTAAAACTTTGCTTTTAAATTATCTCAAGCAGTATGCAAGCGATTACGTTTTAAGCCAGATACAATACACAAATGACCATAAACCAAAAGAATGGCTTGCATACTTAAAACAGGCTATCAAAGAAGACTATGCCAGTTATTACGCTAACCTTGAAAAAGAAAAAGAAGAAAAAGAGATCAGAAAAAAAGAATTTGAAAGACGCTTAAAACAACTGGAAGAAGAAAGAGAAACTGAGATAGACATAGCCATAGATAACGAAAAAACCAGAATTTACAAAGAATATTTAGATTCACTTGAAGATAAAGAAAAAAAAGAATTGCTAAATGAATATCTCGAGAAAGCAAAAGAACTATATCCAGAAGTAGATGAAAAAAGCTTTGAAATGAAATTAAAAGTAGAACGCTTAATTACCGAAGACATAATTGCAGAAAATAAGTTTTTTCAAATACGTCTTGAAAAAGCAAAAATTAAAGCAGAAGAAAGAGCTCAAATGTTATTTGAATTAGACAAGAAAAAATTATTAGAACAATTTGGAAGTCTCTAATTTGCCCAAAATCGCTACGCATTTGCCCCAGGTTGCAATGTTTGATGGCTGGTAATGTTTTATATTACTTGACCCCGAACATAAGCTCCTAGACCCCTTAAATTGCGTGTATGGGGCGCGTGTCTTTTTTTAGTGTAAGAAAAAAGCCTAACGCTCTCTTGCTCGTTTTTTGGAACAAAAAACATCGCAAGGCTTTTTGCGTTCTTTCGAAGAAAGCCCGCAAAAAGCACTCTAAAAAATC
>CP007051.1:1540000-1816487 GCA_000517565.1 Desulfurella acetivorans A63 | reverse complement strand
GTATTATAAGAGATATTAATTCGCTATTAAAACTATTGGCTTCAATTAAAGATATTGTTTCAATATCTTCGATGTCTAATTTTTTTTTAAATGAGTCTAGAAATATATCCCACACAAACTAGATTATATTTTAGATATTTTAAAAAGTCAATGTTGTGATTGAACAGTTGTAAAATTAGTTTTTTTCAAATCTTTCTTGCAAATTTACTCTCGCTTTTTGGCTATAACCTCTATCTTCCCAATAACCATAAGGTTTATCATCCGTAAACTCGATTTTTTCTAAATATTTTACCCATTTGTAAGCATATAAGTTAGGTGCCACAAATCGCATAGGATAGCCTCTTGGTTTGCTTAGAGGTTTCCCATTTATTTTTAGACAAATAAAACTATTAATAATTGAATCATCATTAAATACAAAGCTTTTATAACCACCACTTGATTGCAAAGCGATATATTTAAAATTTACTGCATTTACTAAATAGGCAATTGTATTTATACTTATCCCTTCAAATTCATTATTTGCTACACTCCATCCATCTACACAGTGCATATCAAGAATAACTTTTGTGTCAATTAAATTTAATAGTTCATTGTATGATAGAGTTTTTTTAATATCTTTGTAAATTATTTCAAGCTCGTTTAATTCAGGTATGTTTTTTTCTATTGTTATGTCTATGAAGTCTTTTATTAAATACTGTCCTTTAGGCAAAGGCATCCTGTAGCCATTCTATTTTATTGTTTTCTATTGTAATAACATCAAATCTTATATTATAATCGTTTTCGTTTAAGTTGTTTTTTAACATAAATAATTTTGAGCCTTCTATTATTCTTTTTTGTTTGTTTTGATCAACTGCTTCTTTTGCGCTTCCAAAAGATAAATTACGCCTTCCTTTTACCTCTATAAAAACAATAAAATTACCATTTTTTGCTATTATGTCTATTTCTCCGCCTTTATACCTAAAATTACGAGAAAGCACAACATAACCTTGCGCTTTCACATATTTAACAGCTATGTATTCGCATTTTTTGCCAAAGATAAAATTAAGTAATTTTCTTTTTGATTCTTGCAGATTTACCTCTTCTTTCTCTTAAGTAATATAGTTTGGCTCTTCTTACCACACCACGGGATACTATTTCAATTTTTTCAATAGAAGGCGAATACAAAGGAAAAATTTTTTCTACGCCTACGCCATATGATTCTTTTCTAACAGTAAAAGTTTTGTTTATACCAGAACCTCTCCTTGATATAACTATACCGCTAAAAACCTGGATCCTTTCTCTTTTACCTTCTGTTATTTTTATGTGAACATTTACAGTATCGCCTGGCCTTAAGTTTGGTACTTCTTTTTGATTGATTTGTTCTTGCTCAAATAGTCTTAATTTATCCATCACTAACCTCTCTTGTAGTTATTTTTTGCGAATTTTCTTTGCGCCATTTTGCTATCATAGCGTGATTTCCAGAAAGCAACACATCCGGTACTTTTAAACCTCTAAACTCAGCTGGTCTTGTGTATTGAGGATACTCTAAAAAGCCACTTTCAAAACTTTCTTCTTTTAAAGACTCTTTATTGCCAAGCACACCAGGCAAAAGTCTAACAATTGCATCTACCATTATGCTTGCAGCTAACTCTCCCCTGCTAATTATAAATTGACCTATAGAGATTTTTTCATCAGCAAGTAATTTAACCCTTTCATCAAACCCTTCGTATCTACCACAAATAAAAGCAATTGATTTTTTCTGGCTATATTCTTTTGCTTTTTGCTGGTTAAATAGCTTTCCTTCAGGTGTTAGTACAACTGTAAATACGTCATTGTCTTTTGATTTAACATAATCAAGTGCCTTATAGATGGGCTCTGGTTTTAATAGCATACCAGGCCCACCCCCATAAACACAATCATCAACAGTTCTATGCTTATCGTTTGTAAAATCTCTTATATTGACAAACTCAAATTCTGCTAACTGCATTTTTTTGGCTTTTTTTAAAATCCCATCATCAAATATAGACTCGAATACCTTAGGATAAATACTCAACAGGTAAATCCTCATTTTTTATTCTAAAATTTCTAAAACCGCCTTTTTGCCCATTTTTGTGGAAACTGCATTAAGAAGCGTTCTCATGGCTCTAGCTGTTTTGCCTTGTTTGCCAATTACCTTGCCAAGATCTGAATGATCTACTCTAAGCTCAATAACTGTGGTTTTTTCACCATCAATTTGTTTTACATCAACCTTGTCCGGGTTGTCAACTAAGCGTTTTGCGATGCATGAAATTAGTTCTTTCATTGTGTCACCTCTTTAGTGATTTTACTAAATTTTCAACTGCGGGTGTGGGTATCGCACCTTTTTGAACCCATGCATTATATTTTTCTAAATCAAGTTTAACTTTGTCTTCGGTCTTTAACGGGTCATAGTATCCCAAAATATCAAGAGCACTGCCATCTCTTTTTTTTCTAGAATCCATAGCTACGATTCTAAAGAATGCTCGTTTTTTTCGGCCGAGTCGAGTTAATCTAACAACTACCACTGTTTTACCTCCATTTACATTCTACCAAGATTTTTCATTATATGCAAAGCTTTGTTTTTATCAAGCCCTTTCATCATTTTATTCATTTCTTCAAATTGTTTAAGTAATTTATTCACGCTTTGAACATCTGTACCGCTACCTTTTGCTATGCGCCTTTTTCTGCTTGCATCTATAATTTTATAGTTTTCTTTTTCTTTTTTTGTCATTGATTGTATAATTGCAGTAATTCTTTTAAGCTCAATATCGAATTCATTTGTATCTGCCATTTTAATTTTGTTTAGTCCAGGTATCATTTTTATGATACTAGAAATTGAACCCATTTTTTGGATCTTTTTAAGCTGGTTTAAAAAATCATCCAGTGTAAATTGATTTTTTTTAAGCTTTTTTTGTAGTTGTTTTTGTTCTTTTTCGTCAATCTGGTTTTTTGCCTGTTCAATAAGCGTTAAGATATCACCCATACCAAGAATTCTAGAAGCTATGCGATCAGGATAAAATTGCTCTAAATCTGATATTTTTTCTCCAACGCCAATAAATTTTATGGGTTTTCCTACAATGCGTTTTATGGATAAAAGCGCACCACCCCTTGCGTCTGCATCCATTTTAGTGAATATAAGACCACTTATACCTACATCTTCGTCAAATTTTTTAGCAATATTAACGGCTTCCTGGCCTATCATGCTATCTACTACAAGCAAGACTTCGTTTGGCTTTATAGCTTCTTTCATTTCAACTAACTCTTGCATAAGTTGCGTGTCAACTTGAAGCCTTCCAGCTGTATCTACAATAACTATGTCGCGACCGTTTGCTTTTGCATATTGAATGCTTTCAAGTGCAATATCTTGTGGTTTTACGTTTTCTTTGGAAAAGACAGGAATATCAAGCTGTTTACCTAGCGTTTGTAATTGTTTAACCGCAGCCGGCCTGTAAATATCGCATGCAACAAGTAAAACTTGTCTGCCTTTGCTTTTTAAGAGCCTTGCAAGCTTTGCACAGGTGGTTGTTTTTCCACTTCCCTGTATACCAACAAGCATAACAACAAAAGGTTTGGAATTTATAATTAAATTGGAAGATTCATCGCCCAATATTTGAGTTAATTCTTTGTGTATGATATCAACTATGGTTTGAAATGGTGTAAGATTTTTTTCGATTTGTTTGCCTATAAGTTTATCTTTTAGTTCTTGTTCAATATCTTTTACTACCTTGTAGTTTACATCGGCTTCAAGTAGCGCAAATTTTATATTTTTAAGAACTTCAAGCGCGTCTTGCTCGGTAATTAACGCTTGACCTTTGATTTTTTTTAGCGCATTTGCTAATTTTGCTTCCAGATCTTCAAACATAAAAACCTCGCCTATAATGTATTGATTTTTTTTGACAATGTCAACATAAAATTAAAAGTAAAAGCGATTTTTTAAAAAAACAATATCTTGACTAAATGCTTATTTGCAATATAATTGTTGCAACAATTTATGCCGAAGTGGCGAAATTGGTATACGCGCTAGATTCAGGGTCTAGTGGAAGCAATTCCATAGGGGTTCGAGTCCCCTCTTCGGCACCAAGCAAAAGGAGTGGGTATGAAAAATTCTTTTTATTTTACCTCAGAATCAGCAACAGAAGGACATCCGGATAAATTAGCTGACCAAATATCAGATGCGATCTTAGATGCTATTATTGAAAAGGATAAAAACTGCAGAGTAGCTTGCGAAACACTTTTAACAACTGGTTTGGTATTGTGTGCAGGTGAGATTACAACAGAAAGTTACGTGGAAATACCCGATGTTGTACGCGAAACGATTAAAGAAATAGGATACGTTAATGCTGATTATGGTTTGGATTACAAATCATGCGCTGTAATTACATCAATTCACAGGCAATCACCCGATATTGCAATTGGTGTGACAAAAAAGGGTGGCAGGGTAGGAGCAGGTGACCAAGGTATGATGTTTGGTTATGCATGCAACGAAACTGCGGATTTTATGCCATTAACATTGAGTTTGGCACATAAATTATCAAAAAGATTAGCCGATGTTAGAAAACAAGGTATTTTGCCTTACTTAAGACCAGATGGCAAAACACAAGTTACTGTACGCTACGATGATGGTGTGCCAACAAAGGTTACAGCAGTTGTTGTTTCTGCTCAGCATGAGCCTTATGTAGAGCTTGAGCGATTTAGAAAAGACATTGTAGAAAGCGTTATCGAACATGTTATACCAAAAGACTTATGGGATAAAGACATTAATTTTTATATAAATCCCACAGGAAGGTTTGTTATAGGTGGCCCACAGGGTGACACAGGCTTAACCGGAAGAAAAATTATTGTTGATACATACGGTGGCGCAGCACCCCATGGAGGTGGTGCTTTTAGTGGTAAAGATCCAACAAAAGTTGACAGAAGCGCATCATACATGGCACGCTATATTGCCAAAAATATAGTTGCAAGCAATATAGCTCAAAAATGTCTTGTACAGCTTGCATACGCAATTGGCGTGGAAGAGCCAGTTAGCGTAATGGTGCAAACATACGGTACAAGTAAACTACCAGAATCTTTAATTCAAAAAGCAATTTTAGAAAACCTTGATTTGACTCCAAAGGGAATTATTGATACACTAGATTTATTGCGACCAATATACAAAAAAACTGCAAGCTACGGTCATTTTGGAAGAAAAGAAAAGGAATTTAGCTGGGAAAAAACAGACTTGGTTGAAAAATTTAAAAAATATTTGTGAGGCAATAATGTTTGATGTTAAAGATTTATCATTAGCTGACAAAGGCAAACAGCGCATAGAGTGGGCACGCCAATCAATGCCTGTGCTTAGTTTGATACAAGAAGAGTTTTCCATAACAAAGCCATTTGAAGGTTTGACAATCGGTGCATGTTTGCATGTTACAACAGAAACAGCTAACCTTATGATTGCACTAAAAGAAGGGGGCGCAAATGTTGCATTATGTGCCTCAAATCCGCTTTCTACGCAAGATGATGTGGCAGCAAGCCTTGTGGTGCATCACAATATACCAACTTTTGCCATAAAAGGTGAAGACAACAAAACCTATTATTCTCATATCAATGCTGTTTTGGATCACAAACCCAATATAACAATGGATGATGGGGCAGATTTAGTTTCAACTATTCATTCTACACGCAAAGATTTAGCTGCAAATATTTTGGGCTCAACTGAAGAGACCACAACCGGCGTCATTCGCTTAAAGAGTATGGAGCGTGATGGCGTATTGTTGTTTCCTGTTATTGCAGTAAATGATGCTGACACAAAGCATTTATTTGATAACCGCTATGGTACAGGCCAATCTACAATTGACGGCATTATTAGAGCTACAAATAGAATGATAGCAGGCAGCGTGTTTGTGGTAGCAGGATATGGTTGGTGTGGAAAAGGCTTGGCTGAGCGTGCTCGTGGTATGGGTGCAAATGTTATTGTGTGCGAGGTTGACCCAATAAAAGCGCTTGAAGCTGTAATGGATGGCTTTAGAGTTATGCCTATGATTGAAGCCGCAAAGATAGGAGATTTTTTTTGCACAGTAACTGGTGATATTAATGTGATAAGGCTTGAGCACTTTGAAGTAATGAAACAAGGTGCCATTGTTGCAAACTCGGGCCATTTTGATGTAGAGCTTGATGTAAAAAGCTTAGAAGAAGCTGCAATAGAAAAGCGCTACATAAGAGACTATGTGTGTGAGTATACGTTGAAAAATACAAAAATTTATGTATTGGCACAAGGCAGGCTTGTAAATTTATCTGCAGCAGAAGGCCACCCAAGTGCAGTTATGGATATGAGTTTTGCAAATCAAGCTTTAAGCGCAAAATTTATTGTTGATAATAAAGGCATCTTAAATAAAAAAGTCTATAAAATACCAGCTGATATTGATAGCCGCATTGCTGCACTAAAACTTAAATCAATGGGTATAAAGTACGATACACTAACGCAAGAGCAGATTGAGTATCTAAAAAGCTGGTCTTTTGGTACTTAAAAAAGGAGGCAATTTCATGATAGATAAGATAAAAGAAGAGCTGAATAAGGTTTTTTATCCGGGAAAAACAAACAGTGTCATAAAAGAAGGTGTAATTGGAAATATTACCACAGAAGACGGTGTTGTAAGCATTGAGCTTTTAATGAAAGAAGACAACCCAAATGTAATACAGTTATTGCAAAAAAGCATACCCAATGCTGTAAAAAAAATTGAAGGCGTAAAGGATGTAAATTTAATTATCAATTTGCCAAAACACGATGAAGAACCACCAAAACTGCAAAATATACGCTACATACTTGCAACCACAAGTGGCAAAGGCGGTGTAGGTAAATCCACAGTAAGCGTTAATCTGGCAATTAGCTTATCTAAGTTTGGATATAAGGTAGGTTTACTTGATGCTGATATTTATGGACCCAATATCCCGCGCATGATGGGTATAGACGGCATCCCTGTTGCACTTGATCCAAAAAATAAAGATAAAATCCTGCCCATTGTAAAATATGGCATAAAGATAATATCAATTGGTAGCATGATACCAAAAGATGCAGCTGTAATCTGGAGAGGTCCATTAATAAACCAGGTAATAAAACAGTTTTTAAACGATGTTACATGGGGTGAGTTAGACTTTTTAATTGTTGATTTACCACCTGGCACAGGTGACGCCCAGCTTACACTTGCCCAAGAAGCAAAGGTAAGTGGCGGTATAATTGTAACTACACCTCAAAATGTTGCTTTGGATGATGCTGCAAAAGCTTATGATTTTTTTGTTAAACTGAAAGTTCCAGTTGTCGGTGTAATCGAAAATATGAGCTACTTTGTGTGCCCAAAATGTGGCTATAGGTCAGATATCTTCTCGCACGGTGGCGGAGAGGCTTTTGCTAAAAAGACTAAAATACCATTTTTAGGCGAGATACCAATAGACATACAGATAAGAGAAGGCGGAGACGAAGGAAGTCCAGTTAGTGTATCAGCTCCAGAATCAGTTGTAGCAAAAGCTTTTGCAGATGCCGCAAGAAGTATTATAGAAACATTAAAGAATGCATGATAGCTGCAATTGATATAGGTACAAATACAATAAGATTAGCTATTGCTGATGAGACTACATGTAAGTTAGTTTTACGCTTAAGCAAGATTGCCCGATTGGGCAAAGGCAGTAATGGCTATTTACAAGAAGAAAATATACAAAAAGCGCTTTATATATTATCCTATTATGAAAATTTAATGAAAAGTTACAATTGTACAGACTACAAAGCTGTAGCAACAAGCGCTATAAGAGAAGCAAAAAACAAAGATGACTTTTTGAATAAAACGCATTTGAATATTGAAGTAATTGATGGTTTAAAAGAAGCATACTTATCTCAAAAAGGTATTTTATATGCGCTTGATTACTTAAAAAACAAACGATGGGTGGGTTTTGATTTAGGCGGTGGAAGCTGTGAGTTTATGTTTTGTGAAAATGAGCGAATTGTTAAATCATTTAGTGTTAAATTAGGCGTTGTTAAATTGCTTGAGCAATTTTGTAAAACTGATCCACCTTCTAAAAAAAACCTGTTTGATGCAGGTTTGGCTTTTAAAGACGAGCTTTTGAAACACAAAGTAACTTTTGATTTTGAATATCTTATAGGTAATGCAGGAACGGTTACAAGTCTTGCTGCTATGGATTTAAACCTTAAAACATACGATTATGAAAAATGTGAAAACTACAAATTAACGCAAAAAAGCATTGAAAAATTATTAAACGAAATGATTTCTATGGATAAACAATCGCGCTTAAAACACTACCCTGTTTTGGAAGAGGGTAGAGAAGATGTAATTGTGGTTGGAGCACAAGTAGTATTGTCCATAATGGAAGTTTTTGGTAAAGACTGCGTTTACACAACAAATGGCAGTTTGCTTGAAGGTTTAATTGTTGAAAATTTTTGTTAATTTCATATTTTTTTTATTGTTTTTTGCCACTTTTTTGAAGCCGGATTCAGTACAGGCTTCATCGTGGCAAATACAATGCAGTCAAAACGTATGTAGCGCTAATTATCTTCATATGAAATTATCGTGGAAAATGAGCGATTCTGTATTAAATGGTACGCTTTTAAGCGTTGAAGGGCTGCCTATAGATAACGAAGAATTTAATCTGGCAATCGAAAAGATAAATTCTACAGAAAACCTTAATATACCAAAAGGTAACTATTTGAATAAATTTATACAATGGCTTGGTGACATAGGATATGCTTCATATAAGAAAAACATAAAGCGCTATCTAGCTGCAGCTGTTCAAACACTTAACATTTATGAACAAAATCAGACGGATGATTATATTTGTGCGTTTTTGGCATACAATTTTCCACAAGAAATATCAAAGTTAGATTTTGATATTAACCCTCCAAATAAAGTAGATGAAACTCTAATGTTTATAAAATATTTAAGTTTTATGGATAAATCAAGCGATTCCACTACACGCTACAAGCAAGCTTCCAAAGCATTTATTTACCTTTTACAAAACCAGAATGAGTTTGATGAGTATTTTGCTAATTTTAAAAATTTTGTTTTGAATTATACGGCAAATCTTTATTATCAATCGCTTGTTACTAATTTGAATTTACAGCTTCAAGCGCAAAAACAAGCACTAATGTATAAAAAAATAGCAAAAAAACTTCCATTGTTTACAGGACTGCTTGTTATTGTATGGATAATTATAATTGGCTATATGATAATTGACAAAAAAAGGAAAAAAACTTAGTGTAACTAATATGTAATGTTAGAATTTTTAATTTGAAAAAAATGTTTTTTAAAGATAAATTTTAAGGCGCTATGGCAAAAAGGTTGTTTTTAGTTTTATTATTTTTATGTATACCTGCTTTTTCTTATGCAAATACAATAGCGCAGTGTATAAAACAATTAAAAGAAGGCCACATTTCTCAAGCAATTGAGCTTGGTAAATTGGCTGTAGTGTTACATTCAAACAACCCTGTCTCATATGTGTGTCTTGCTGGTGCATATGCAAAAGATGGTAAATATAACTTTGCCAAAGTTGAACTCCAACAAGCTTTAATCCTTGCCAAATCCAATAAATTAAAAAACGATATCGATAAAATGTTAATTTCTATAGATAATTTTAGCTCTACAACAAAGCAACATACAATAGACAATAATCCTGAAAATAGTACTGACAATAGTACTAACTCTGGTTTATAAAATTTTTAAAATACCTCAATAGGCCTTCGAAATTCATATCATCTGGGTTTGCAAGCTTATATAGTTCTCTTACGCTTTGTTTAGAAAAGAAAGAATCAATAAATAAGAGAAATTCTTTATAGTTTTGGCTGCTTTGTATAAAATTTTCGTATTTTTTAATCTGAGAAATAAGTGTATCAAAGTGAGTATCATCCTTAAAGCAACCAAAATGTGTAGGGCAAATAAACTGAGGTGTATATTTTTTTAATTTTTCAATTGACAATACCCACTCTTTTAGATTGATATCCGGTGGTGGCATAGGTGGCATTGTGGGTCCATCTAAAATTCGAATACCACCTGCATCACCCACAAACATATGATCATTTACAAAAAAACATGCATGGTGTTTAGCGTGGCCTGGTGTAAATATAGGCAAAATTTTTTGACCAGATATATTAATTTCTTTTTGATCATCTAAAACAACTACTTTATCTTTATCAATTGGCATAATATTGCCAAAAAGTGTTTTTAATTTATCTTTGTAAACAATTTGTGCTGAAGCTAGAAGACGGGATGGATCAATTAAATGTTTTGCACCAGCTGGATGGACATAAATTTTTGCGTTTGCTTTAGCAAAGCACCAAGCAGCGCCTGAATGATCTAGGTGAATATGTGTTACAAATACATGTTTTATGTCATTTATACTTAAGCCAAGTTCTTTTAATTTGTAAGTTAGATGTTCGAATGTAGATTCAGGACCTGTTTCAATAAGAATAGGCTCTTTGGCGTCTATTAAAAAACTTGCAATAATGTTTTGTGTATTTTGAAAATTTAAATCAATAATTTTCATAAAATTTTCTCCTTAAAGTTTTTTTCTTTGTAAGTTTATTTTTGTTTCGTCAAAATTGTCCATTTTATATATGCGTACCATATGGCTTCTTGGAAACTCAACACGTTCTATTGCTTTTAGTGCAGATTTTACATCATCGAGATTATTTAAGTATACATCCATATTCCTGAAACCATTTTCAATGAATCTATAAGAATTTTTTAGTTTTACAATTAAAATACTTCGGTTTCTTTTGTAGCTTCTAATATCTAAATACTCTCCTTCTTTTAAACTTTGTAATTTTTGATATACAATTTTTTTAAAATTTTCTTTTTCTATCATAGATAGTAATTTAACAGCTTTCTTTTTAGATTTCAAGCAATTGCATTGAAATCTAAAAAAACGCCTGTATAATGTAAAGTATTTATGAAAGTCGTTGATTTTTTGATAAAAGTCAGAGATATACTTTATACAAATAAAGTTACATCATATATTTTTAGTTTGTTTATGAGGCTTGTATTATTTGCATCCATTGTGTCTATAATGGTATATAAAGGTGCAAAGATCCTGGGATATAACATAATAAAACCATTTTTTACTACAATTGAGATATTTACTATTTCGGTTATCGCTTTAGAATTTATTATAAATTATACTACTTTTTTTGCAGTTTTAATAAAAAAGAAAGAATATTCTTTTAAAGCTTTTCTAAATCAGGCTTTAAATACACTTTTTTTAGCTAATATTGTTGCTATGATACCTTTTTATGTTTTGCCATACCCTTATACTTTGCTTGTTGTACTGGCAAGGCTTTTGCAATTTGGTAGATTTAGCAAAAAAATAATGGAACTTTTGAATGTGATAAAGAGCAGTTTTTATGAGTTGACCTGGTTTTTTGCAATTTTTGCATTTTTTTTGTTTGTTTCATCAATCAGTATTTACATGGCAGAAAGTCCTTATAATCCTGCTTTTCGATCTTTATTTAATGCCTTTTGGTGGTCTATTGTTACAGCTACAACTGTAGGCTATGGTGATATAGTACCAATTACGCAAACGGGTAAAATAATAGCCTCGTTTTTGATGATATTTGGCATAATTAGTATTGCAATGCTTACAAGTATTATAACTTCTGCTTTTACACGCAGAATTATAGAGTCAAAATTAGATAAGGAGGCACTTGTGCAAAAAAAGATAGACGAACTTGTTAATCACTATATCATTTGTGGTTTTGGCAAAATTACAAGTCTAGTTGCACAGCAGCTTAGATCAAACAATTTAAGTTTTGTTATAATAGAAAAGGATAGGGATAAAGCAAATGAAGCCATAAAAGAGGGTTATTTAACAATAAATGCAGATGCTGCAGACGAAAAGGTGCTTTTGCAAGCAGGAATTATGCGTGCCAAAGGCCTTGCTATTTTAACAAATTCTGATGCTGAAAATCTATATATTCTTATTTCTGCAAAAGAACTAAACAAGGAAATTTTTTCCATAGCAAGGGTAAATGCTAGAGAAAACGAAGAAGAAGCCATTAAGAGATTTAAAAGACTTGGGGCAACAACTATTTCGCCATATCATACATCTGCTACCAGAGTTGCAAGAATGATTTTAGCACCTAACGCTGCTGATGCGTTATTTAGTATTGCAGGTGCAAAAGAAGCCATAGAGATTGACGAAATTAGGATACCAAAAAACAGCCCCTACGATGGGAAAATGATAAAACAAACAAATATAAGATCATTTTATAATTTAATGATTATAGCTTTAGTAGAAGAATTTTTTAATAAAAATGAGCAAAAAATAGAAAAAAAATTGAAATTTAATCCAAGTGGTGATGACATAATAAGCTCATCTACTATTTTAATTTGTGTGGGTTTAACTCAAGATTTACAAAGATTTAAAAGAGATTTAGGCTCAAGCTGAGCCTAAATCTTAGTATCCTTTGTGAGCAGCAGGACTTGGTATTGCTCTTTGTGCAGGTATTGTTCCAGCGGGTGTATGTATTGCAGGGCGAGCCGGTGTTGCTGCATTGTAGTTTGCCCTTCTGTGTACCAGTCTGTGGTTTTCATGTCGATAAAACTTGTGGTTATAAGCTTTGTGATGATAAATTGCGTGGTTATTTGGATGGTGGATCTTTGGTGGTTTATGCGGTGGTTGTGCAAATGCATTTACACAAAAAGCTAGCAAAAGTGTACTTGTAAGAAGAAATTTTTTTACCATAACATACCTCCTTTATTTATTTTTTAAATTATCACAAGACACAGTATCACAAGACACAGTAAAATTAAAGTCAATTTTTGTTATATACATTTGAATTTTGAAATTTTTTTTGTTATTATAAAAATAAATAGAAAAGGAGGGTACACAATGAAATTTATAAAGTGGCTAGATGAAGTATCAATGAGTGATGTTGGTTTGGTTGGCGGCAAAAACGCATCTTTGGGTGAAATGATTAGAGAATTAAAAAGCGAAGGCGTAAATGTGCCTTATGGTTTTGCTTTAACTGCCCAATCATATTGGTATCTTTTGGAAAGCTCTAAGATTAAAGATAAAATACAATCAACTCTGGAAAATTTAAATACGCATGATATTAATGATTTACGCTCTAAATGCGCTTCAGTCAGACAGATGATAGAGCAAGCTCCTCTGCCTGACGATTTATTGCAAGAAATAAAAGAAGCTTATATAAAATTATCAAGCATGTATTCTACTCAAAATACAGATGTTGCAGTAAGGTCATCTGCAACAGCAGAAGACTTGCCAGATGCCTCATTTGCAGGCCAGCAAGATACATACCTTAATGTAAAAGGCTTAGACGATGTTGTAAAGTATGTCAAAAAATGCTATGCATCTATTTTTACAGATAGAGCTACATCTTATAGGCACGATAAAGGTTTTAACCATTTTGATATAGCTTTATCCGTTACTGTCCAAAAAATGGTTCGCTCAGATAAAGCCGCAAGCGGTGTTATGTTTAGTATTGATACAGAAAGTGGTTTTGATAAAGTAGTTATTATAAATGCAAGCTACGGTCTTGGAGAATTGATTGTAGGAGGTAAAGTTAATCCTGATGAATTTATGGTTTTTAAACCAACATTTGAAAAAGGTTACAAGTCAATTATTAAAAAGAATTTAGGTTCAAAACTATTAAAAGCTGTATATGACGAAAATGGTGGCATAAAAGAGATAGAAACCACAAGCCAAGAAAGATTATCATACTCTTTAAGTGATGATGATATTCTAAAATTAGCTTCATGGGCTATCAAAATTGAAAATCACTATACAAATAAACGTGGTGTTTATTCACCTATGGATATAGAGTGGGCAAAAGATGGCGAACTTAATGAATTATTTATTGTTCAGGCACGACCGGAAACGGTACACTCACAGAAAAATTTAAGCATTATGGAAACTTACAAACTTAAAGAAAAAGGCGAAATTATAACAAAAGGCGTAGCAGTTGGAAATAAAATTGCAAGTGGTGTAGCTCGCGTACTATTAGATGCAAGCAAAATATCTGAGTTTAAAGAAGGAGAAGTGCTTGTAACGGATATGACAGATCCAGATTGGGAACCAATAATGAAAAAAGCTAAAGCAATTGTAACAAACCGTGGTGGCAGGACATGCCATGCTGCAATTATTTCTAGAGAGTTAGGCGTGCCTGCTATTGTTGGTTGTGCAAATGCAACAAGCACTATTAAAACGGGCGATTATATTACAGTTTCATGCGCAGAAGGTGATGAAGGTTATGTTTACAAAGGAAAGCTTGAGTTTGAAGTAGAAACACTTGACTTATCATCACTACAAAGGCCAAAAACGCAGATTAAGCTTAATTTGGGAAATCCAGCTTTGGCCCTATCATCTGCAAATATACCAAACGATGGCATTGGTCTTGCAAGGATGGAATTTATCATAAGCTCATTTATACAGGTTCATCCCCTTGCCTTAATACATTTTGATAAGTTAAAAGATGAACAAGCAAAGAAAACCATTGAAGAGCTAACGCAAGGCTATAGCTTTAAACCCGACTACTTTGTTGACAAATTGGCGCAAGGTGTTGCACTTTTGGCTGCAAGTGTTTATCCAAAACCTATACTTGTTAGGATGAGTGATTTTAAAACAAATGAATATGCTAATTTAATTGGCGGCTCTGAATTCGAGCCTGAAGAAGAAAATCCAATGATTGGCTGGAGAGGCGCTTCAAGATATTATTCGGACAATTATAAAGAAGGTTTTGCACTTGAGTGCCTTGCTATGAAAAAAGCTCGCGATGAGTTTGGACTTACGAATATCCAGCTTATGATACCATTTTGCAGGACGCCAGAAGAAGGTAAAAAGGTTATTGAAGAAATGAAAAAAAATGGTTTAGTTCAAGGCGAAAATGGACTTGAAATATACGTTATGGCAGAAATTCCAAGTAATGTTATTTGTGCCGATGAGTATGCGCAAATTTTTGATGGTTTTTCAATTGGCTCAAACGATTTAACTCAGCTTACATTAGGAATTGATAGGGATTCGGGCCTAATTGCTCATCTTTTTGATGAAAGACATATTGCAGTAAAGCGAATGATTTCAATGCTTATAAAAACTGCCCATAAATATAACAAAAGTGTAGGTATATGTGGTCAAGCCCCAAGTGATTTTCCTGATTTTGCCGAATTTTTAGTAGAAGAAGGCATTGATTCAATGAGTTTGAATCCAGATAGTATAATGTCAACTACACTTAAAGTACTTGAAGTAGAAAAAAGGTTGGGTAGATAAATGTACGAAGACTCCTTTAGATTGTTTAAAGGTTCTGATTTTGATTTTTTTGATATTTATTTAGAAGAGTCATTTACACGCACTATAGAATCTAAAAACAAACAAATAGAAAACGTTAATTTTAGTACAGACAAAGGTGTAGGCATAAGAGGTGTGAAAGGCTTTTCTGTACTGTTTGCATCAACCAATGATATTTCAGAAAAAAGTGTTTACGAAAAAACAAAGTTTATATGCGATACTGCAAACCCTAAAGAAGGCATTAATATAATAGAAATGCCACAGATGAGCATTTATTCTTATAAAGGGTATCCTGTAGATCTTGATTTAATAAAAAACATAATTGACTCAGTAAACAAGACAGCCTATAAAAGCCCTTACATTGTTCAAGCAAGCGTTACTTATTCAGATAAACTAAAACAGATTTCTATTTTAAATGAAGAAGGACATCTCTTGCAAGAAAAGCGTACTTATACACTTTTATACATTGAACTCGTTGCAAAGCTTGATGATATATTGCAAACGGTCAGGAAACCTCTTTCTGCTATGGGTGGTTTTGAGTTTTTAGAAGGTATTAATTTTGAAAGCTTAACGCAAGAAATGGTAGAAAAAGTGGAAGAATTACTTAAAAGCCCCCGACTTGAACCACAGGTTATGAGTGTTGTGCTAGATTCAAGTGCAGGTGGTACAATGATACACGAAGCGGTTGGCCATGGTTTAGAAGCTGATCTTGTATTTGAATCAATGAGTGTTTATAAATCTAAGTTAGGCACAAAAGTTGCAAATGAAAAGATCAATGTAGTTGATGATGCATGTGTTGAAAAAGCCAGAGGTTCGTTTGTTTACGATGATGAAGGTACACGCGGTATGAGAAAAATGCTTATAAAAAATGGCATTTTAAATGACTATATGTTTGATAAAATGTATGCAAAGGCTAATAATAGGCTTTCAAATGGAAGCGCAAGAAGGCAATCTTATGCTTACGTGCCAATACCACGTATGTCAAACACATACATTCTGCCAGGAAACGACAATAAAGAAACAATTATAAACAGTGTAGATTACGGATTGCTTGTAAAAAAGATGGGTGGTGGGCAAGTTAACCCAGTAACCGGAGATTTTGTTTTTGAAGTATCAGAAGGTTACTTGATAGAAAAAGGTAAAATCAAGCATATGGTTAGAGGAGCTACGCTTATTGGCAATGGCCCAAAGATTTTGCAGGAAATTGATATGGTTGGCGATGATTTTGGAACAGAAGTAGGGACATGCGGCAAAAATTCCCAAGGCGTACCAGTGACAGATGGTGAGCCCACTCTTCGAATACCAAAAATTATGGTAGGGGGTTAATATATTCGCTATAAACTGAAGGTTTCATACGATGGCACGAATTATTTTGGGATGCAAAGGCAAAGTGACAAGCCTACTATTCAACAAAGCCTTGAAGATATACTAAATAAACTTTTTTGTGCTAATATTCATATAAACTATGCGGGTAGAACAGATAGGGGTGTTCATGCATTATCTCAGGTAGTAGATTTTGAAGCTTTAAAATTATTTGATTTAGAAGTACTAAAACGAGCTTTAAATGCATTATTGCCAGCAGATATTCGTGTTTTAAAAGCGTATTTAGTCGATGATAATTTTCATTCTCGTTATAGTTGTATTTTCAGAGATTATGTGTATATTATCAATACTGCGGATGTGTGTATGCCATTTTTAAAAAATTATGTTTGGCATGTCCCAAAATTAAATATTTCACGACTTAAGGAAATAAAAGATTTGTTTGTAGGCAAGAAGGATTTTGCTGTATTTTCAAAAACTTCAACTGGCAGAGCTACAAATCGTTTTGTCAAATATATAAGGATAAAGCAAAAAGGATTTATTGTAGCAATTTTTATCAGATCCAATGCCTTTTTGCGTGGAATGGTAAGGTTAATAGTTGGCACTATGGTTTCTTATGCAAAAGGAAAAACCACTAGAGACGAAATTATTCAAAGTCTGAATGGTAAGATGTCTTTGCATTTACTTAAAGCACCTGCGTGTGGTTTATATTTTAAAAGAGCAATATATTAGAGGTGTTATAATGATTGATAAACAAGAGTTGAAAAAACTTGAAAAGCTTGCAAAATTAAAATTTGATGAAAGCGAACTAGAAAAATTTAATGATCAACTTAATGATATTTTAAATTACATGAAAGAGCTTGATGAGCTTGATTTATCGAACATTGAACCATTATCTAATATTCTTTCAAGTATAAATTTTTTTAGAGAAGATAAAGTTAAAAAAACTTTTGAAATAGGAGAAATTCTAAAAAATGCCCCTGAAGTTTTTGAGAGACAATTTGTTGTACCAAAAGTTATATAATGGAGCAAAAAATGATTGAAAAGCCATTGCACGAGTTGCTTGATCTTATCGAAAAAAAAGAAATAACGGCAAAAGAAGTATTTGAAGAACTATTAATCTATATTAAATCACATAATAAAAATATCAATGCATATATAAGTATTATTGATACTTTTGAGGAAAAAGGCTCTTTATTAAAAGGACTGCCTATTGCGGTAAAAGATAATATTATGCTTAAAGGTACAAAAACCACATGTGCTTCGAAAATACTGTCAAATTTTGAAAGTATTTACGATGCCACAGTTATTGAAAAATTAAAATTAGCTGGTGCAAATTTTATCGGCAAAACAAATATGGATGAATTTGCGATGGGTTCATCGTGTGAAACATCATACTTTGGTCCAGTTAGAAATCCCTGGGACAAACAGCGTGTAAGTGGTGGCTCAAGTGGTGGCTCAGCTGCTAGCGTGGCATCAGGGCTTGCTATAGCTTCATTGGGTTCAGATACGGGTGGTTCTATTAGACAACCTGCAAGTTTTTGTGGTGTTGTTGGTTTAAAGCCTACATACGGCCGCGTATCAAGGTATGGCCTTGTAGCTTTTGCTTCTAGTTTAGATCAGATTGGACCAATTACACGAGATGTTAAAGATGCGTGTTTACTTTTAGGTATAATTTCTGGTTTTGACCCTAAAGATTCAACCTCTATTAATGTAGATGTGCCAAATTACACTGAGTTTTTAAGCCAGGATTTAAAAGGCATCAAAATTGGCGTTTATGAAGCGGCACTAAAATCTGTATCAGAAGATATTGCACAAAGCATAGAAAATGCTATTGATACATACAAAAAACTTGGTGCACAAATAGAAAATGTGGATTTGCCTCATATAAAATACTCAATTTCAGATTATTACATTTTAGCATGTGCTGAAGCTTCGAGCAATTTAGCTCGCTTTGATGGTGTAAAATATGGCTATAGAGCAAATGGCCAAACTCTTGAGGAAATGTATATTAATACCAGAACCGAAGGTTTTGGTGCAGAAGTTAAGCGCAGGATAATGCTTGGCACGTATGTGTTATCAAGTGGCTACTATGATGCTTATTATATTCGATCGCTGCGCTTAAGAAACCTCATAAAGATGGATTTTGATAAAGCGTTTTCTAAAGTAGATGCAATTATTTTACCTACAACACCAACTGATGCATTTAAAATTGGAGAAGTTACAAAACCACTTGATATGTATTTATCCGATACATTTACAATTCCTGCAAATTTAGCTGGTCTTCCAGCAATTAGCGTACCTTGTGGTTTTAGCAAAAATCATTTGCCACTTGGTTTGCAGATCTTGTCAAATGCTTTTAGAGAGGATATATTATTAAAAGTTGCGTATGCTTTTGAACAGCAACATGACTTTCACAAAAAAATACCAATTATGGAGTAAAAAAATGAAAGATGTCTGGGTTAAAGTTGATCTAATTAACGGTGAAAGCTATATAGGCACTGTTGAAAATTTTGACAGTGAAGATTTGCTATCTTTTTTAGATGAGCAAAGCTATTTTGGTATAAAGTTGGAAAATGTCAATACTTATCAAGAAGTTGATGGAAAAATTATTATAAAGCCACTTGATGCTAAAGATTCAATGTATGATGGAAAACTTATTATAATGAGTCCAGAGCATATAGTTACAATAAAATTTTTAAAAAATGAAAGCGAAATATTCGATAAGTTTAATATCAAAAAAATAAAAACAAAGAAAAATAAGCGGAATGTTGTTCCTTTCAAACTTTTAAAAAAGGAGAACAAATGAAACTTTCGACAAAGGAGATTGTTAAAGCACTTGAAAATGTTTACGATCCGGAACTTGGCTTGGATATTGTTTCTTTGGGTTTTTTATACAACATTGTGGTAGATGATGATAATGTAGTTTTTGTTACAATAACACTCACTGTGCCTGGATGTCCGCTTCATATTCCGATTACTGAAGATATAAGAGAAAAAATAATGGAACTTGGCGCAAAAGATGTGTTTGTAGATGTTGTCTGGGATCCACCCTGGAATCCTTCTATGATGAGCCAAGAGGCTCGAAAGCGACTTTTGGGTGAGTAATGAGCATTGGATGCGCTATTATTACCTATAATGAAAAAGAAAACCTTGAGCGTACGTTAAAAAGTGTAGATTTTTGTGATGAAATTGTGATCGTTGATTCATACAGCACTGATGAAACGGTTGATATTGCAAAAAAGTATACTGATAAAATATATTTCAATAAATTTATAAGTTATGGTGAGCAAAAGAATTTTGCTATTGAAAAACTTTCAACCGATTGGATATTGAGTATTGATGCAGATGAAGTTGTTAGTCCATCTTTAAAAACAGAAATATTAAATGCTATAAAAAATTCAAAATTTGATAGTTACTATATAAAAATTCAGCTTGTATTTTTAAATAAAGCTCTCAGGTTTGGAGGTGCCCAAAATTGGCATTTAAGGTTATTCAGAAAAGGTCTAATGTTTAGTAATTGTATAGTTCACGAAAAGGTTATATCAAAAAATGCTTCATATTTAAAAGGCAAGATTTTACACTATAGCTATAAAGATTTAAGTCATTACATTGAAAAACTAAATAAATATACTTCAATTTCTGCTACTTTAAATTTAAAAAAAAACCAGCATTTGCATCCAATTATTCGTTTTCAGTTAGAGCTTTTAAAAAGATTTATATTTAAAGGTGCTTTTCTTGATGGTTATGAAGGTATTTTATATGCACTTTTATCCAGTTTTTATCAGCTTGTAAAATATGCTAAAGCAAAAGAGCTAAATTAGTGTTTTTGATAATTTTGCTTTGTTTTGTAATTATTATTTTTTTACTCAGGTACAATTTTTTTCGTTTGCCAAAAAAGGGTCTTGTCATTTTATTGTATCATAGCATAGATAACACAAATCACCATACAAGTCTTGATAAGTTTACAATTTCAAAAGAAACATTTGAAAAACATATTAAGTTTTTAAGAAAATTGGGCTATTCATCTATTAGAGCTAGCGATATTTCATCTTTTTTGGATAATAAGCTTTACCTTAACTACAAGCGTGTTTTAATCACATTTGATGATGGTTATAAAAACAACTTAGAAGCTGCTAAAATTTTAAAAAAGTACGGCTTTAGTGGTCTTTTTTTTATATCAAGCGCCTATATAGGTAAAACACTTGATAATATGCAAATGCTAGATGAAAATGATATTAAACTATTAATTGAATTAGGTATGGAAATTGGCTCTCACTCTCATTTTCACTTAAAACTTTCTGAATTATCTAAAAATGACATTTTAGAAAATGTGACTCGATCAAAAGAAATATTATCTCAATTTACAAATGTAGAAGATTTTGCATATCCTTTTGGTAATTATAGTCAAGATGTTATTGAAGTTTTAAAAAAAAGTGGTTTTAAACGAGCTTATATAATTGGGCAATCTATAAATACAACAAAATATAATCCATATGTTCTTAGGCGCTCAATAATTCGTAGTTCCACTAATTATTTAGATTTATACTTAATATTAACACGCGGTCGTTCCAGAATATAAATTTAATTAATTTTTTCACTTGACATTTACATAAATTTAATATATTTTATATTTAAAGAAATTTTACTTGGGAGGTTCTATATGGCTGATGGGAAAATGTCTAACCCGGGTGCAGTAGGGTTGGGAGCGTTTGCTTTAACTACGTTTGTTCTAAATTTAGCTAATGCTGGTTTGGTTCCAGCAGCGTTGTTTGCTGTGCTTCCTTTAGGTTTGTTCTATGGTGGTTTGACACAGTTTATAGCTGGTTTTTTTGAGTTTAAGACGGGTAACACATTTGGTATGACAGCTTTTAGTGCATATGGAGCATTCTGGATTGCACTTGCTTTTTTAATTTATATGGGACGAATTTGGCATTGGATTCCTGATGGAGCTTTTGGGGCAGCATTAGGTGTAACACTTATCGCATGGACTATCTTTACAGCAATTATGACTGTGCTTGTATTTAATACTAAACACACTACCGTTATAACGATTTTTGTTTTATTGCTTATTTTGTTCATATTGCTTGATATTGGCCACTATACAGGAAGCAAAGCAATAACTACATTTGCTGGCTATGAAGGAATTATAACCGCATTAGCTGCATGGTATGGTATGTATGAGGCTATTAAGGCTCAATTTGATTTAACCACATAATTAATTAGATTTTGCTTGATTAAAATAGCAAGAAGTAGTATAATGCTTCTTGCTATTTAGTTTAGGAGGTATTGGTAAAGATGGAAATGTCAGAAAAAATAAAAGCTCAAAGAAAAAAGAAAGGCTTAACCCTCAAAGCTTTAGCAGAAAAAGTGGGTTGTACAGATGCGTATATATCACAAATAGAAACCGGTAAGGCTATGCCTTCTATTAGTATTTTAAAAAAATTAGCCGAAAGTTTAGATATTGAAGTAAAAGACTTACTCAGTGATGAAAAACAACAGGATAAAATATTCTTAACTAAAAATGAGCGCACACAGATTATTTATCCTGGAAGTCATATTAAAGCAGAATTGCTTGTTTCTAAAATTTCGAATAAGATGATGGAGCCTTTGTATAAAATAGTGCCTGTAGGTTGTGATTCCCAAGGTGAACATAGACATAACGGTGAAGAATTTGGTTATATATTAAAAGGTAAACTTGAATTGAGAGTAGGTAGCCAAAGTGCCGTACTTGAAGCTGGCGACAGTTTTTATTTCTCATCACTTTTGCCTCATTACTACAAAAATGTAGGGGATGTTGATGTAGAAACTATATGGGTTGTTGCTCCGCCTGTTCTTTGATATATACATGAATATGTTTATTGTTTTTTGAAAACGAATGTAACAGCTTGAAGTATTTTAAATGTGGTGCTGGATAAGTCCATATAACTAGTTTTCCTTTATTAGTTAGTAAGAGACTGTGTATTTTTGTTTGCATTTTACAATTGCATTTTAATCCTCTAAGAGTAACAAAGCTAAATTTTGTTTCAGTTGGAACTTCCAAAATATTTGTATTGAGCACTTTTGCGTCAATTTGGAGCTTGTATATTGTGTCTCTTAAAAATGCACTTTTTTTTATATTTTGCTCGACCATAGTAACATTTAGCTTATTACTTAAAATCGCTATTATTATTGCCGGGAAACCATTTCCTGAGCCGATATCTATTAAATTACCGCTTGGATTTTTAATAACTTCAAAAAACATTAAGCTGTCTTGAATATGTTTTATAGCCTCAAAATTTTTAGACGTTAGGTTTATTACCTTATTCCACTTAGTTAGATTTTCTATGTAAATTTCTAATTTCTTTAATTTTTCATAGTCCTTAATATTTATTTTTTCCAATAATATTTCAAGCTGGTTTCGATTGTACATGTTTTTTGTGTATGAATATACTTATGATTTGTATAGCAACTGGTGTCATGCCAGGTATTCTCATTGCTTGACCTAATGTTTTTGGCATAATCTCTTTTAATCTTGTTCTTATTTCTGCCGATAAACCGGCTACTTTGTCGTAATCAAAATCTTCTGGAATAACTATACTTTCTAATTTTTTAAATTTTTCTATTTGTTGTTTTTGTAAATTAATATAACCTTCGTATTTTATTTCTATTTCAGTTTGTTGCATCTGAATTTTATTAAGTAATGGTAAATCAGGCACTATAGTTTGTAATAAACTATAGTTAATTTCTGGTCTTGCAAGGATTTTTGATAAACTGACTTTTGTTTTGATGGGTTTTGTGTTAATTGACTCAAGTCTTTTGTTAAAATCAATACTCGGCATAGCGTAAGTTGTTTTAAGAATATTTATTGCTTCATTTACTTTTTTTATGTGTTCTTGGATTTCTTCGTAATGAACTTTGTCAATTAAACCATATTCATATGATTTTTCCGCCAATCGTAAATGCGTGTTGTCTTCTCTTAGTAACAACCTGTATTCGGCTCTTGATGTAAATATTCGATAAGGTTCTTTAACCCCTTTTGTGACAAGATCGTCTATCATAACGCCCGTATAGGCTTCGTCTCTTGCCAATATAAATGGAGGTTTTTCTAATAAATACATTGCTGCATTAATTCCAGCTACCATACCCTGAGCTGCTGCTTCTTCATAGCCGCTGGTTCCATTTATTTGTCCTGCCAAAAATAAGCCCCTTATTTTTTTTGTTTCTAATGTATGTTTTAATTGGATAGGGTTTACAAAATCGTACTCTATTGCGTAGCCTGGCCTTATAATTTCTACTTTTTCCAAACCTTTTATTGTTCTTAGATACTTTACCTGAACTTCATAATCAAGCGATGTGTTTAGACCATCAGCGTATATTTCATTTGAATTTGCATCTTGAGGTTCTAAAAAAATCTGATGCCTTTCTCTGTCGGGAAACTTTACTACTTTGTCTTCAATTGATGGACAATACCTTGTGCCAATACCATGTATCATACCACTGTAAAGTGGAGATTTGTCCAGATTTTCTCTAATAACTTCATGCGTTTTTGTGTTTGTGTATGTAAGGTAACATGGATAATTTGGAGGGTTGAAGTTTTTGGTTTTAAATGAGAACGGTATAGGCTCATCATCTCCCATTTGAGGCTCTAAAGCATCAAAATCTATTGTTCTGCCATCTAATCTTGGTGTTGTGCCTGTTTTTAGTCTTCCAATAACAAGTCCTGCTTTTGCAAGACTTTCTGATAGTTTATCGGCTGGTGGTTCCCATGCTCTGCCTGCATGGAACTCGTTTAAACCTATAAATATTTTGCCTTTTAAAAATGTGCCAGTTGCAATAATGAGAGCATCGCATAAAAACTCATTACCAATATGAGTTATAACACCTTTGATTTTTCCATCTTCTATTACTATTTCTTCAACATTTGCTTGCTTTACATCAAGATAATCTTGATGTTCAAGTGTATGTTTCATTCTTAATCGATAAGCAGGCATATCTGCTTGAGCTCTTGATGACCAAACGGCTGGACCCTTGCTTTTGTTTAATATTTTAAATTGTAATCCAGTTTCATCTATGTTTCTTGCCATTTCACCGCCAAAGATATCTACCTCTTTGACTAAATGACCTTTTGCTAGCCCCCCTATAGCTGGATTGCAGCTCATGGCTCCTATTGTGTCAACAGATATAGTTATAAGTAAAGTGTTTAATTTTAGCCTTGCACATATTAATGCTGCTTCACAGCCAGCATGACCGCCACCTATTACTATGCAATCGTACTTTTTAGGATAAATATACATTTTTTTACCTCTGGTGATGTTTCACGTGAAACATTTTTATTTTCCCACACAAAAATTTTTAAAGACATTGTCAAGTATATCCTCATTTTCAATTTTGCCAATTATCTGTTCAATATAATCTGCTAATTGTTGCAAATCAATGCTTATTAATGCTGGATCTAAAGAATCTATATAAGCTTTTTTAATCTTTTTTGCATGTTTTAGAGCAGATTTTAATGCAATTATTTGACTTGTATTTAATGAAACGACTTCGCTTTCGTTATAATCTTCAATTAACATATTATATAAACGAGATTTAAGTGTATTAATACCTGTTTTCTTTGTACATGAAATTTCTATTGGATCAATATTTAAAGGCAGTAAAAGCTTTCTTTTTAAATCAGATTTATTTAAAACAATAAGTACGTTTTTTTTATTTTTGATGATATTTAAAATGTCTTCATCGTTTTTATCTAAAATACGGCTAGAATCAAATACGGCAATTATAATATCAGCTTCGTCTATAGCTTCATGCGATTTTTTAATACCTAAATATTCAATCTTATTTGAATGTTTTCTTATACCAGCTGTATCTAAAATTTTAATAGGAATGCCGTTTAAATTTAAGGTTTCAGAAACAATATCAGTTGTTGTGCCAGGAATGTCTGTAACGATAGCTCTATTGTGACCAGTTAACTCGTTTAATAAACTTGATTTTCCTACATTTGGTTTACCAATTATTGCAACATTTACTCCTTCAAAAAAGTACTTACCTTTTTCAGAAAATTTAAGCAGTTTTTGTATTAATTTTGTGATTTCATTTAGTATTAAAAGTCGTTTATTTAAATCAACATCACTTAAATCTTCATCAGGATGATCTATCAACACTTCATTTTCTGCCATTAAAAAAATGATTTTTTCTCTAAGCTCTTCAATGATGGTTGTATTTTTTTTTAATAACTGCCCAAAAGCTATATCAAGCGCCTTTTGCGTTTTTGCTTTAATTAAGTTAACTATAGCATTTGCTTGAAGCAGATCAATTTTGTCATTTAAAAAAGCTCTTTTTGTAAATTCACCTGGAAGCGCAAGGCGTGCTCCATTTTTTAAAACAAGATCAAGCACATTTTGCATAATAAGCAATCCACCATGGCAATTAATTTCAAATGAGTCTTCTCCAGTGTACGAATGAGGTGATTTAAAAACACTTACCAAGACTTCATCTACTATTTTTTGATTAGAATCTTTTAAAAAGCCATGATAAATTTTATAAGGCTCAAAAGTATTTTTTTTTGGATAAAATATTTTTTTTAGTAATTCAATAGAATTTTTACCACTTACCCTAATAATGCCTATAGCAGACTCAACATAACCACTTGCAATGGCAGCTATAATTCCATCGTCAATCATTTTGATTTAGCAGTTATAATCTTTGTATCAATTAATTGTTGAATAATTGTAAACACATTATTAGCAATCCAGTAAATTACAAGTCCCGAAGGAAAACCCATAAACATTATTGTAAAAATTATAGGTAAAAATAACATAATTTTTGCCTGCACAGGATCAAGTGTAGAAGGTGAAAGTTTTTGCTGAATATACATAGTTATACCCATTATAATAGGCGAAATATAATATGGATCTTTGCTTGATAAATCAGTAATCCACCATATAAATGGCGCATGTCTAAGCTCAATTGCATTTAGTAAAACATTGTATAAAGCAATAAAAACAGGAATTTGAATGAGAATAGGTAAACAACCACCAAGTGGATTAACTTTGTGTTTTTTGTATAATTCCATAGTAGCCTTGTTAAGTAATTCGGGCTTTCCTTTATATTTAAGCTGTAATTCTTTTAATTGTGGCTGAAGATTTGCCATTTGTTTCATTGATTTAAAAGATTTGTAGGTTAGAGGATAAAAAACAAGCCTGATAAGAAACGTCAATAGGATAATAGCTAAACCGTAATTGCCTACAAGCGAATACAAATACTTCAAAACATATAATAGTGGTTTTCCAATGAAACCAAAAGTTCCAAATCTAACAATCCTATCAAGCTTTGGATCATAAGTAGAAATGATTGAAGTTGACTTAGGTCCGGCGTAGGCATTTATAGACTTTTGAGTATTTAAATTCACATAAATGTATTTATTTGAATCAATTTGTTTAAAGCCACCACTTAATAAAGAATTATTGTATAATGCAATACAAAAGTACTTGTCTTCCAGAGCAATCCATGATAATTTATTACTTTGACCTATATCGCTATCGGTTTTAATTTTATCATTTATTAAAGCCACAGCACCAACATGTGTATCTTTGGTTGAAGTTCCAAAGTTTTCGCCTAGTAAAACAAGATAATTTGTATTTACAGGCTCGTTATTTTTGTAAACTTTTGTAACAAAATTAATACCATAATTGTCTATTTTGTAAATTTTAACAATTTTTATATTTCCATCATTTTTAGTTAAGGTAACAATATATTTACCATTTTCATTTTTTATATCGGTACTGTATGAACCATTTTGTGATATTTTTTGAAGCATTTGATCTTCAAATTGTGTATAAAACAAACCGATTTTGGAATTTGGGTTGGCTAAATTAATGTATTTATGATCTTGTGTGTATGTTTTTAAAAAAAGATTTTTTATTGTCCCATCTATTTTAGAAATTTCAACGTTAAGGTAATTGGAATTGATGTTAACGATAGAGTTTTTTAAAGTCTGATGACTTGTAGGTTCAATATTGCTTATATTTGGTAAAAATTTAGTTTTTTCAGTAGAATTAGTAGAAACAACAGTAGTTTTTGGCATAAAAAAATAATCATAAAAAACAATAATTAAAACTGTTAGTAAAACAGCAATTAAAATTCTTTTTTCGTTTTCTTGCATAATCTATTCCTCTTAAATAATGGTTTTGGCGGGTCAACCCCCCCTTGGCTCCATGGTCCACATCTTAAGATACGCCAGATAGATAATAAAAAACCTTCAAAAAAACCAAATTTTTTTACAGCTTCTATTGCATAATTCGAACATGTTGGATAAAACCGACAACTATTAGGAAATATGGGAGAGATAAATAATTGATAAAATCTGACAATCTTAATAAATATCCAACTAAGAGTTTTGTTTATATTCATACGCATAGAACTTTTCAAGCAAATTTTGAAAAGTTTTGATTAACAAACTAAATTTAGCAGTTAACAAAGGTTTTCTGGCAACCATAATGATACTTGTGCCAGGTTTGATATAATTTTTTGATAGCCTAATTACTTCACGCATTCTGCGTTTTGCCCTGTTTCTTAAAACAGCATTACCAATTTTTTTGCTTGCAACTACTGCAACCTTTCTAACATTAGTGCCATTATATGCTAAAAAAATAACAAAAAAGACGCTTACATACCTACACCCATTGTTGTATAGGTATGTAAATTCTTGTGATTTATTGATACGCTCAAAATCAAATTTTAAATTGCCAATCTTTTTCTACCCTTAGCCCTTCGTCTTGAAAGTACTTTCCTGCCATTTGCTGTTTTCATTCTAGCCCTAAAACCGTGAGTTCTTTTTCTTGGTGTATTGTGTGGTTGAAATGTCCTTTTCATGTAACCTCCTATAAACCCTGCATCATTATAAACAATAAAAGTTTAAAAATCAAATATTAGTTTTTGACAAAATTATATGGATATGTTAAATAAAAAGTTATGTTAAATTATGTCAAAACAATTTTTTTAAAGATAAACAATAAAAAAAGAGGGGTTTATTTTTGTCAAAAACTATGTCAATTTTAATCAAAAAATGTCAAAAACTTTTATGCTAAACTGGCTAAATTTACTTGATTCTATAGGCACAATGGCATTTGCTGCATCTGGCGCGCTTGCTGGCGTCAAAAAGCAAATGGACTTATTTGGTGTTATTGTACTTGGTCTTGTAACAGCAATTGGTGGTGGTATAGTAAGAGATGTGATTTTAAATAGCCTGCCACCATACGTGTTTGTGCATAATCTAGATATAATAATAGCTATTTTAACATCCATAATTGTATTCATTGCTCCAAAAAGTATTGAAAAAAGACGAATATTTTTTTATTTTGATGCGCTAGGCCTTGGTGTATTTAGTGCAATTGGTGTATCTAAAGCGATAGACTATCATATGAGTTTTATTGGTTCTATAATATTAGGTACAATTACAGCAGTATTTGGTGGCATGATAAGGGACGTATTGCAAGCAGAAATTCCTTTGGTATTAAGAAAAGAAATATACGCTTCAGCATGCATTATTGGTACATCACTTTTTTATGTTTTACATCTGTTAAAACTCAACGTATCCATTAATTTATTTTTGTGTACAATTATAATATTTACGCTTAGAATAATTGCTTTTTCAAAAAATTGGCAATTACCACGAAAGATGTTGTAGTTTACAATATTTTTTGTATACTTTTCAAAAGTAATTCTTGAGAACCAATGCTTGTATTATCTAGATGAGGTTTTTTGTATGTATATTTAACTAATTCCCAGGCGGTTTTATCACTTAGGTTTATATTAAGTATAGATTTTAAAAATTTTTTGGCTTTAAAATTGTGGATTTCGTATAAAATTTCAATACGTTTATCAAAATTTCTTACCATCCAATCAGCTGTAGATATAAACATTCTTTCGTTGCCATTATCATAAAAGTACAAAATACGAGCATGCTCTAAAAACCTGCCAATTATGCTTTTAACAGTTATATTTTCACTCATATTTTTTACTTTTGGTACAAGAGAGCACAAACCTCTAACAATCAGATCTATTTTGACACCAGCTAATGATGCTTCATATAATTTATCCGAAATTTGTTTGTCGTATAAAGAATTTAATTTTGCTATAATACGACCTTTTTTGCCTTTTTTGGTGTTTTTTATTTCATTGTCAATTAAATTAATTATTGAATCTCTTAAGTTTTTTGGTGATATTTTAATGCGTTGCCACTCAAATATATCAGAATATCCCATCATATAGTTAAATAAATTAATAATTTCCTGACCTGTTAACTCATCTTTTGTTAAATAATCTATGTCAGTGTATACAAGGGCAGTTTTTTCATTATAGTTACCAGTAGAAATGTGAGTATAACGAACAAGTTTGTTTGCTTCTTTTCTCACAACAAGCATGCATTTAGCATGTATTTTTAAGTCCAAAAAGCCGTATGTAACAATACATCCAGCGTTTTCAAGTCTTTTTGCCCATTCAACATTTTTTTCTTCGTCAAAGCGCGCTTTAAGTTCAATTACAACACTTACATGTTTGCCGTTTTTTGCAGCTTTTTCTAAAAGTTCAATAATTTTTGAATCGTCATTTGTACGGTAAAGTGTTATTTTTAAAGAAAGAACGTTTTTATCCAATACTGCTTCTTCTAAAAACTTTATAATGAGTTTAAAGTCATGATAAGGTCTGATGAAAAAAATATCATTGGATTTTAATACTTCAAAGAAACTTCTTTTTTCAATCTTTTGAAGCCACAAAGGAACAGCTGGCTTAAAGCTTTCGTAATAAAGCGATTTTTTTGTTTCTTGCATATTAAAAATAAAACTAAAATCAATAAGACCGTTTGTAATATAAATGTCGTTTTGTTCTATATCGAAATATTCGATCATTTTATCAATAAAATACTTGTCAACTTCTCTGTCAATTTCCAAACGGACAACATTGCTTTTTTTTCTCATATCAAGATAATGTTCGATAGCTTCAAGTAAGTCTTCAGATAGTTCCTGGTGAATGGGCAAGTCGGCATTTCGTGTAAGTCTAAATAAAAAATATCGCTTAATATTATAATTTGTGTATACTTTGTTTAAAAATTTTTCTACGATATAGTTTGTAGTGTAATATACTGATTGCTTTTTGTATTTGATTTTAAATGATTTTGGAAGAACACCAGGTATAATTAAAATTGAATAAAATAATTTAGAATCTTTTTCAAGTTCAACAAAAAAAACAGATGTCAAATTTTGTATAAAAGGTATTTTATTGATATTGTTTAGTGCCACTGGTGTTAAAACAGGAAGTATTTCTAGATAAAAAATTTCTTCAACTTGAGATAAGTATTCTTTGGGATTTATAAGTATCCTTTTGGATTTCAACTGAGGTTTTAAATGATTCTCAAATATATCGTTTCTAGTTTTTACTTGAGATGATACTTTAGTTGAAATTTCTTCCAATTGTTGCTTTGGGGTTCTCATTGAAATATCAGCTACATCGTAGCCTGCATCTACCTGATCTTTTAAGCCAGCAACTCTAACCATGAAAAACTCGTCTAAATTTGATGCATGTATTGCAACAAACTTCAATTTTTCAAGTAAAGGTACAGTAGGATTTATTGCTTGTTTAAGCACTCTATAATTAAAATCTAACCAACTAAGCTCTCGATTATTGTAAATGAAATTACTCATGTTTTAACTTTATGTATAGTTTTGGCTCTATACCAAACGTTTCTAGAAAATCTGTAGATTTATTTTTAAAGGTGAGTTCTTCTAAAAATGGTATTTTTAAGGCTATAGCAGTAATTTTAACTTGATTTTCACTTACTTCTATATCAATATCTTCAATGATTTGCATATGGCTTGCATCAAGAGCATCAGCTATTTTTAAAAGCGCAATAATTTTTTTTAATACCAAAATTTTTTCTATTGGCGCGCTTAACAATTCATCTTCGGATTCGATTTTTGCTTTATTCCTGTGGAAAAGTACGCTTGCTGCAACATAATCTATAATTTCTTTGTCAATACCTGGAATATTAATAGACTTTGCAATGTAATATGAATGTTGATGATGGTTGTTTACACCAATGTAATAGCCGACATCATGTAATACACATGCGCAATCTAAAATCATCTTTTCTTTTTGTGACATTGAATGAATGTTTTTTAACTGATTATAAAGTCTATTTGCAAAATGTAATACTTTTTTAGCGTGTTTTAAATCGTTATTATATTTTTTTGAGTATGCAACAACTTGATTAAGAATTTTTTTATTTACCGATTTTTCTTTAAAACTTTTTGAATAATAATTCATCAGTTGATTTGGAAATGTAGCATTCGAAAATAAAAAACCATCTAAGTTTAACATTTTTAATAAATAAGAAAAACTACAAACAATAGGTACTATTATATTTGCATCGTTTAAAGATATACTATACATCTGAGAGATTGCTTGAGGTTCGCTGGATTTAATAGATTTATATAGTGTATTTAGGGCTTTGTAAGTTATTTTATTACTTTTTGGTTTTAATACTTTTACTAAAAGATTAATAGAGCTTCCGCAACCAACCATATGTTTTATCTTGCTTAATTCATTGCAATTTTGCTTTAGTGTGCTAATGATTTTTCCCATTTGTTCTTCATAGGCTTTAAATCTTATACTTGAATTTATGTCTTTAAAAAGTAAATACTGCCTGAGTGAACCAGAATTGAACACAGAATTAAATAAATCGACATCGCCAGCTTTAATGCTTAAAGATAGGCTGCCACTTGATAAATAAGCTAAAAGTAAACCTTCTTGAGAAAGCTTGTCAAAATTTTTTATGTCATGCATTATACCGAGGTATTTTATATACATCTCATGTGTTTCTTCTATTATTTCAATATCAAGCTGCGTTTTTGCATTAATGTAATTTATAAAAAAATATTTATTTTGAGCATCCCTTACAGCACTTGTACAGATAGCTTTGTAATTGCCCCAAATTTTATATTCATCTAATTTTTTTGCGAACTTTGATAATATTTGAGCAGTTTCTTTTGCTTTTTCCAAACTAATATAGCCTTTTTCAAACGTATCAAGACCAAGCGCAACAGGTGTAACAATACTTTCTAAAATTCTTTCTTTTGAGTTTTTAAACTCACTAATTTGCATGCGAATGGCGCTTGAACCAATATTTATTATGCCAAATATACCGTTTTTCATATAATTGAAACCTTTTTACCAGTAACTTTTTCTAAAAGATTCTTTTTTGCATTTGCTGCTTTCATTTCCAAAAAAGTATCTTCGCTTGATATAGCTACAATTTTTATATTATCCTTTTCAATACTAACCTTGATGTCTTTTACAAAGCTTCTGTGACTTCTATCAAGACCATCTGCTATTCTTAAAATTGCAGCAAGTTTTTTTATTTTGTCCTTCTTTTTTTTTGAAAATGATTGGTAAAATTTATGCGATTTGTTTGGTAGACTGCCTCTGTGAAAATAAGAAATTGTTGCTATCATGTTTTTTTGCTTAATACTAAAGCCTGTTAGATCTGAATTTGTAATGAGATAATACGAATGCATATGGTGTTTTGAAAATGATATATATGTGCCAATATCGTGCAAAATGCAAGCTGCTTCGAGTAAAGCAAAATCTTTGTCTTGAAGAGTAAGCGTTTGTTTTAGCTGTTCAAAAAGCTTTTTGGCGAGGTCATTTACGCAAAGAGCATGTGGTTCTTCAAAGTTAAATTTATTGCCAAGCTCTATTAATCTAGAAAACTTTAAGTCGCTATCTAAAGTTTGAAATGGAAATGATAGACCAATTTTATTTAATGTGTCAATTAAAAGACCTGTTCTTAAGCCACCCATAAAAGTATAGAAGCCTTCAACGTTATAAAAATTCATTATGCTTTCTATTACCATACAAGCAGGTAAAATTATATCTGCACGTTTTTCTTCTACACCTTTTATTTTTTTAATATCGTCAATTTTCATTCTACGCAATGTATTAATGAGACTTTTGACATATGATCTTGGCACATACTTTGCATATGATGTAGCTTTTTTGTTTTGTGACATATAATACATGATTGCAATATTATTTAGTGTACCGCCTGTTGCTACAATAGTGTCAATATTTATATCATCGAGATTTTGTAGCGTTTCTTCTATAAAATCTTTCATGGCATAAATAGACGATTGGGATGGCGGATCTTTTTTTAAAAATTCATGTTTTAGTCTTGTGCAACCAAGCAGCGTACTGTAAGAATCTACAAGTTCACCTTTTTGTGATATTACAATTTCGCTGCTTCCACCACCTATATCTATTGTAAGAGCATTCATGTTTTTTATGTCAAAATTATAAAGTACAGCTAAAAAATTATAATAAGCTTCTTCTTTGCCACTGATTATTTCAATATCTATACCAAAGCGCTCTTTTGTTGTTTTAACAATTTCATATGCGTTTTGTGCATCTCTAAGCGCTGCTGTACCAACAGCTCTTATAATTGTTGCTTTATGGTTCTGGATAAGATTATTTATTACTTCCATGTTTTTATAAAATAAATCAGCAGTTTGTCCATCAATGTAGCCTTTGGAAAATACACAGTCGCCGAGTCTTAAAATTTCTCTATAATCCTGAATTATGCGATAGCTTTTTTCCAGACTTTGTGCAACTTGAAGCCTTATTGAGTTTGAACCAATGTCAATGATTGCTATGATAGGATAATCAGGCATATTCACCCCAGTTTATTTCAAAAAATCTTAAAAAAGATAGTAAAAAAATAACTTTTTTTCTTTTTTGTTTTAAATTACTTTTAAAAGTTTCAATAAGTGCTTGAATAGCATTAATTGAATTTGGCAATATTGTTTTAAGTGATTTTAGATACTCAATATGGACACTTAAGTCTTGAACATAGCCTAATTTATCCTGGAGTTGTCTTAGTTGAATAAGGCGTTCTTGAATTTTTTGGTTTTGAACCTGAGTTTTTTGTAGAATTTCTAAAATGTACCTGTATTTTTTGTACTCAATACGTAATTTATGCAAATTTTTTTTAGCAGGCTTAATTTTTTTAATTTTTTTAGCTTGCGCGTTAAGTGATAAAAAGGTTATTGTTTCAAACTTAAAGTCAAAAAAACCGTCTTTTCTGTAGCTTTTTTGTACAATTGTCTGGTTTATTTTTATTAAAAAATCATCAAAACTTAGACTAAGAATATTGTAAAAATTGGATTTTTGTATACTGTATTCTTTTTCTAAATAGGTTTTTAGTTCTTTTAGATCGTTTTCGAATATGTCCAGTTGATTTATTTTTTCAATCAAAATTTGGGTATCTCTGGCTATATTTGATGATTTTAAAAAAAATTTTAGCGTATTTAATAATTGTGTGTCTGTATTTAAATACTTTTTAAAAACTAAAAAATAAGATAAAAGACGCCTTATAGCCACTCGCAAATCATGCAGAGCTTCATCTTTAGTATAAAACTCTTTAAAATTGGACTCAATCTCAGATACCTGATTGATTATGATTTCTTCAAAAACATCGTAAAATAGCATAATTTAACTATTAGATAAAAAACTTTTTGTATACATAAAAACTATATTTGGATCAAAATTTAATACTTTTTCGTTTTTATCTTTATAATCATTGTTGAGTAAAAAATGTTTGATCAAATTGAGACGTGCTTTGTGTTTGTCATTTGCTTTAACAATTATCCACGGTGAGCGTGGTGTGTGGGTTCTCTCAAACATTTCATCCCTTGCTTTAGTGTAATCGTCAAAATGCTTTAAAGCAGCATCATCTACTGGGCTTTCCTTCCATTGCTTGAGCGGATCAGTTTTTCTTGATTTTAACCTTTTTTCCTGTTCTTTTTTGTCAATATCCAGATAATACTTAAACATCTTAATGCCTGCATTTATAAGGAGGTTTTCAAAATATACTACATCTTCAAAAAATTGTTCGTACTCTTTTTTAGTACAAAAACCCATTACACGTTCCACTCCTGCCCTATTATACCAGCTTCTATTAAACAATACGAACTCAGATGGTGCAGGCAAATGCGGTACAAATCTCTGGAAATACCATTCTTTTGCTTCTTTATCTGTTGGTTTCGAAACTGCAAAGATACGTGTTTCTCTTGGACTCAAATGCCTTGTTATGGTTCTTATCATACCATCTTTGCCAGCAGAATCTCTGCCTTCAAGTATTATCAATACCTTTTCTTCTTTTTTTATAAGAGCGTTTTGAAATTTTACAAGCTCTACCCATAGCTTATAAAGCTCACGCTTATATTCATCTTTATCTTTTGACATAAAATACCCCCTATATTTAGCTAAATTATACGCCTTATTTGATAAAAAACAAGCCATAGTGTTTTTAAATGAATCAAAAAGAAAATTTCTATGCTATTATCAAGACTTTTATTATAAAATTCCAAAGTGTCAACTAAGCTAGCATATCAAAAAGCAAGGTACTTTTGACACACTAGATTTCTAGTAATTAAAAAATGTTGTTATTGTGCGTAAAATGCTTTGGTTTAGTTTTTTTGCAAAGTTTTTTCGTTTTATGTAATAATTTATTGACAATCGCGTTCAAATATGTATATTTAATAAAGATTTTGTGGGTCGTTAGCTCAGGCGGTAGAGCAGTAGCCTTTTAAGCTATTGGCCGCAGGTTCGACTCCTGCACGACCCACCAAAAGTCCCCATCGTCTAGTCGGCCAAGGACATCGCCCTTTCACGGCGAAAACGTGGGTTCGAATCCCGCTGGGGACGCCAAGCTGATGGAGGTTTTTGTATGACAAAAGCTGATTTAATTGAAAAAGTTGCTTCTGCTACACAGATGAAAAAAACGGATGTAAAGAAAGTAGTTGATGCTATTATTGATGAGACTATGAGCGCAGTTTCAAAAGGTGGCAAAGTAAGTTTAACAGGTTTTGGTACATTTTATTTGAGTCAAAGGAAAGAACGCTCAGGCAGAAACCCGCGCACGGGCGAAAAAATTACCATTAAAGGTTTTAATTTACCAGCATTTAAAGTTGGAAAAGTTTTTAAAGAATTGGCAAACAAGTAATTTGTTTAAAATATGGGCGCATAGCTCAGCTGGAAGAGCACCTGCCTTACAAGCAGGGGGTCGTAGGTTCAAGTCCTGCTGCGCCCACCATTTTTCTCGGAGCCGTAGTTCAGCTGGTTAGAACGCTGGCCTGTCACGCCAGAGGTCGCGAGTTCGAGTCTCGTCGGCTCCGCCATTTTTTATGCAAAGTTCTGTTTTTGGTATAGGAAAAGAATTAATATCTGCACAGATTAAAGATAATAATGCGTATTACATATCAAAAAGATTAAACGAAATAGGTGTTGAAAATCGCTTTATTGTTTTTTTGGATGATAGTCTTGACGACATTGTCCAAACGATTAATTATTTTTTAACCAAAACCAAACTTATTATAACAACAGGCGGTCTTGGTCCAACATTTGACGATTTAACACTACAGGCTGTAGCTTTAGCTATAAATGATGAACTGATTTTAAGCCAAGAATGTTTGTCTGAAATTGAGCTTTTTTATAAAAAACTATACGAAGAAGGCAAAATTGCAGAAAAACATTTAAATGTTAACAGGCAAAAAATGGCCTATGTTCCAAAAAGTGCTATATTGCTTAAAAATAGTGTAGGTGCCGCCTGTGGTGTTTATGTTAAAAAGGATGACTTTTATATATTTTGTTTGCCAGGTGTGCCTGCTGAAATGCAAACTATGTTTGAAACTCAAGTTGAACCAATTTTAAAATCAATTTGCACGCCTAATATTACACAGACACAAACTATAGAGTGCAATATTAATGACGAAAGCCTACTTGGTTTTATTTCCCAGGAAGTTACGCAAAAAACACATGTTTATGTAAAGACGCTACCACAGGGTTTTTCATCTAATACGATGAGCGTAAGATTTAGCGTCAATGCCCCCACAAAAGATCAAGCTCAAAAAGAACTAGAAAAAGCAATATCATTATTTAATGAACTTTTATCTAGATTTCAATCTAGCAAACTCTAGCATCATTTGGCTAAACACTTTTTTGTTTGAAAACACGACATCAAAAGCTACATTTTTAATATCACTACCTTGTAATCCCACCATGCCAAATTTTTTGTTTATTAATGACTGAACAGCTTTAATACCCAGTCGCATACCAAGCGTCCTATCAAAGACACTTGGGTTGCCGCCTCTTTGAATATGCCCAAGTATTGTAACTCTTGTGTCAAAACCTACTTCTTTTTTGAGTTTTTCTGTAACTTCCTGTGTTTTTTTAACACCTTCCGCTACAACAACTATGCTGTATTTTCTACCACGTTCATGTTCCTGCTTTAGTCTATTCATAATGGAGTCTATATCATATTCTACTTCAGGTATTAAAACAGCTTCTGCTCCAGATGCCATAGCGCTCATTAAAGCAAGATAACCACTCTCTCTCCCCATAGTTTCTATAACAAATGCCCTTTTATGGCTTGATGCAGTGTCTCTAATAATATCAATAGCATTTGTAATAATGTTTAATGCGGTATCAACACCTAATGCCATATCGGTTCCATATATGTCGTTATCAATAGATTCTGGTATCCCAACACACACAATACCACTTTCAGCTAATTTTTTTGCGCCACGCAAAGAGCCGTCACCACCAATTACAATAAGACCTTCTATTTTTTCTTCTTCTAATGTTTTAAGTGCTTTTTTAAAGCCACTTTCTTGCATAAATTCTTCACAACGTGATGTCATAAGTATTGTGCCACCTCTTTGCAATATGCCGCTAACTTGAAGTGGAGTTAGTTCTATAGCTAAATTATTTACAAGGCCATTGTAGCCTTCTAAAAAACCTGTTACCCTTATGTTGTTTTTGTAGGCTTCTTCTACTATGGCTTTAAGTGTAGCATTAATTCCAGAACAATCTCCACCGCTTGTTAAAACTCCAATTCTTTTCATTAAACCCCCTAAAATTTTTTTCGCGTATTCTTTTTAATTTCTGCAACACCGCCTGTAGTAGTTATATAATCTTTTAGTTTTTCAAATTTTTTTTCACCAATGCCTGAAACATTTTTTATTTCTTCTATATTGTTAAAAAAGCCGTGAGTGTTTCTGTAATCAACAATCTTTTTAGCCGTTTTTGGACCTATGCCTGGCAATTTGGTAAGTGCTTGTTGACTTGCAATATTAATATTGAGTTTCTCTGATTGAGCAAAGGCTATATTAAAAATAATTAAAACGCTTAAAAATATACCTAATGCTATCTTCATAAAAACCTCCAATTATTTTTTGTTAATATATCATATTTTGCTAATTTTTTAAATAAGTTTTTTAAAATTTTAAAGAAAAAAGTTAATTATTGCATAATATATGTTTTATATCCAAAATAAACATATTTTCGCCATTTTCATAAGCATACGTTACTTTAACATTGTGTTTATCAAGTATGTATTTAGTCACATACAATCCAAGCCCCATACCTTCTTTGTTTTTTAATGAAGTTTCTTTTGAAAACGGTTCAAACATTTTATCGACATCAATTTGGGATTTTTCTCCCATATTTGAGAAGATTATTTTATTATTTTTCTCGTATATGCTAATTGTGTTATCAGAAGAAAATTTTATACCATTATCAAGTAAATTTTTTATAGCAATAGTAAAAAAATCAATATCAACTTTAATTGTATAATTAATGGTTGGTTTATATTTTACTTTTTCATTTTCTAAAAATAATAATTTTTTTGCTGACTCTAGAATTTGTGAAAATTTATAGCATTTAGATGAGTCTTCTATATTTTTTGCTGCTATTTGTTCTATTGAAAGCAATTCATTTATAAGAACATCTAGTCTTTTGAAAATTGTTAAAAAGTTTTGCTTTCTGTTTTCATCATTTAACAATTCACTTGCTATCATACCTTTTGCTATGGGTGTTTTTAACTCGTGAGCCACATTGCGTAAAAACCACTGTCTTGATTCTGTGCTTTTTTTTAAATTGGATATAGCTTCTTGAAATTCTTTTGCAAGAAAACCTACTTCATCTTTTCTTTTTAGCTCAAAATTTATATCTAGGTTGCCTTTTTTGAATTCTTCAATTTTTTTTCTTAATACTTTTATAGGATATATGGATTTCAAAATACTTATATACAAAAATAAAATACTGACAATAAAAACTACCCATAAAATAAGTATGAAATCTGGAGCTGAAAATTTTTGTCCTTTTTTTAGCAAAAAGTTTTTGTAAGGTGTATGTATATATAAATAAGTATTGGATTTAAACTTAAACAAAACCCAGTTTTGCCTTCCAGCAGGCATTTCTTTTTTTAATAACACTTTTGCATGTTTTAGTATATTATTAATTTCATCAGTGTTGTTAATAATATTTATATTTTCTGATTGTGCGTATGTATTTAAGTTTTTTGTTCGTACAAGTAACATACTTTTTCGTATGAATTCAAAATTAGATTGTCTTTGAAGTGTTATATAAACAAATAAAAAAAGTGCAGTAGAAACAATAAATGTTAAGATAAAAATTAGATTTAATTTAAATAAAATAGAATTTTTGTTCATTCCACAAATTTATAACCAAGACCTCTAATGGATTTTATATAGCGAGGTTCTTTAGGGTCATCATTAATTTTTTTTCTAATTCGACTTACTATAACATCTACACTTCTATCTATGCTTTCGTAATCCATAGTTTTTGTATTTTCTAAAATAAAATCTCTAGTTAAAACACGGTTTTTATTTTTTAAAAAAAGTGCCAATACTTCGTATTCAGCTGAAGTTAGGCTTAATTTGTTGTTTTTATATATTATTGTCATTTCATTTTCGTCAATTTGGAAGTCACTTTTTTTATTTTCAAGGTTTTTAGGTTTTTTTACTCTTCTTAAAAGAGCTTGTATGCGTGCCACAAGTTCGCGTGGATTATATGGTTTGGCAAGATAATCATCTGCTGCTAATTCAAGGGCAAGTACTTTATCTGAGTAATCACTGCGCGCAGAAGATATAATGATAGGTATATCAATGGAATTGTTTGCAATTTTTTTGCATACTTCTATGCCATCTAACTCTGGTAAACTTAAATCCAGTATTAATAGATCAAATTTTGTTTTTTCGATCGCCTGTAGACCTTTTATTGGGGATTCATAGTTTGTAACTATCATATTAAACTTAGCCAGGTACTCTTTTAACAACTCTGCAAGTTCTGTGTCATCTTCAATCATCAATATATTAACCATTGTTTTCACCAATTAAGTCTGGGTTATTTCCCAGACTTAATATAGCACAGTATTTGAAAATTTTCTATTGGACTTTGGATTTTAAGTAATCTATTTTGTTTTGAAGCATTTGTTGCCTATTTTCCATATTTTTTAGTGCAAATTGCATTTTTTCTTTTTGTAATTGTACAAACTTTTGTCTTTGATCAGGCGTTAGAATGCTAAAAAAACGCTCCATATAATTTGCCCTGTTTTGTGCTCTTAATCTAGCATTATATTCAGATTCTTCAATAAATATTTTTTTATTGAAATTTCCGGATGCAATTGCATCATACATTGGCATTTTATAGTTTGACTGACTTTTTGTAAAGTCTTGTAATGCCTCTTGCCTTAATTGTTCAATTTGTTTAATTTGCTCAGGTGTTAAATTTAATTCTTTTTGCATGTATTGATATCCAAAACCACCTCTTGCGTTGCATTCAAAGCCTCTATGTATTCCAAAACTACCGCCTGACATACCTCCAAAGCCACCAGCAAATCCTGCACTAACGCTTGTTCCAAACAATGCCGCCGCTAAAAGTGCACTTACAAATGTCTTTTTCATAAAAGACCTCCTTAACTAAATTTTCTATTTTGAATACTATAAAAGCTTTGTAAATATAGTTTAAATCAATTGTAAATGTATTGTAAATAATATATTGACTTTATGCATAATATAATTATACTTATATGGTTACAAATTTAGTAACTATTGGAGGCAGAATTGAAAATTTACGATCTTATAGTAATAGGGATGGGTCCAGCCGGCATGGCAGCATCTGCTATGGCAAGCGCTATTGGCTTAAATGTTTTGGCAATAGAAGAAAATAAAGTAGGCGGAGAGTGCTTAAATTGTGGTTGTATACCAAGTAAAGCCTTATTAAAAACTGCTCAAGTAAACCAAATTTCACATAATTTGGAACAATTTGGCATAATATCAAATATTTTTACAGATACCAAGGAATCGCTTGATATAGTTAGACAAAAAATTAGCCGAATAAGTGGTAAAAAACTTATGCAGGCATTTGAAAGGGTAGAGCTAATTATTAATAAAGGCTATGCAGAATTTGTAGATACTCATTCTGTAAAAGTTGGTGTAAACGTATATAAGGCAAAAAAAATATTTATAGCAACAGGCACAAGACCTTTTATACCGGATATAGATGGATTAAATGAAATTGATAAAGAATTTAAGCTTACAAATATGAATTTGTTTACACAAAAAAATATACCAAAAAACCTCACAATTATAGGAGGGGGTGCAATTGGATGCGAGATGGCTCAAGGCTTTGCAAGACTTGGAAGTAATGTAAATATTATTCATATAGATAATCATCTTTTACCATTCGCAGATAGCGAGGCGGCAGACGTTTTAGAAGAAAGATTTAAAAAAGAAAATATTAATGTATTTAATAAAACACAAATAAAACGAGTTTATCAAAAGGGCAACAAAGTATTTGTTGAAACAGATTCACATTTATTTGAAAGTGATAAAATATTAATTGCAACGGGTAGGAAACCTAATCTTGAAGAATTAAAACTAAGTAAAGTAGGTATAAAATATAACAATAAAGGCATAATTGTTGATAAGGCACTTAGAACCAACATCAAGAATATATATGCAATTGGTGATTGCAATGGTATTTCTAATTTTTCGCATTCTGCCATGCATCAAGGTATGATTGCTCTAATGAACTCAATTAATCCATTACCATTTAAAATTTATCATGATAAGTATTTAGTGCCATGGTCTGTATTTACATCACCAGAAATAGCAAGCGTGGGTTTAACGCAAGAAGAAGCATTAAAAAAAGGTCTTGATTTTGTCATTATAAAAAAAGATTATGCAAGTTATGGTAGGGCAATTGTAGATGGGGCAACAGAAGGATTTATAAAAGTTATAACCAACAAAAAAGGCAAAATTTTTGGTGTTACAATAGTAGGTGAAAACGCAAGCGAGATAATACACGAGTGGGTTTTGGCAATGCAATTTAAGCTATCTATGTTTGATATTTTAATGACACAACATTCTTTTCCTACAATATCTATGTTGAATAAAATGGTAAGCGAAGATTGGATGATGGGTAAACTTCAGAAAAATCCAATAATAAAAAAAATTGCGGCTAAACTTTTCAGGATATAGCAGTATATTTCAAACTCTTAAGCCATGTTAGTGTCACTCACTAATGGCTTAGCAAGAATTCAAATTAATTAAGCTGAAAAAAAGGTTTGAATGGTTATAGTTATTTTTAATTCTTTTGTACTATAATGTTTTGACACCTGTAATACAAGGATTTTGCATGCTTTGTTATAAATAGTTAATTAGCTACAATAGTTTTAGGTGAGGTTGATTTCTTTAAACGAGTTGGTATATTTTTTATACTATGGAGGTAAGTTATGAACAAAGTAGTCATTATTTTAGCTAATCCAAATGACGAAGTTTTAAAAACCGGTGTTTTATATGGCGCTAATGCTATCAAATACAAATGGTTTGAAGATGTAAAATTTTTTGTGTTTGGCGCAAGCCAGGAAGTAATCCTAAAAAACGATGAACTTTTGAACACACTTAAAGAGCTCAAGGCGGTAGCTTGCAAGTTTGTCGCCAAAGAAAAAGGTATTGATGGGATATACAAAGAAAAAGGATTTAACTTAGAATATATTGGCGAACCTCTATCAAAGCTAATTAACGAAGGCTATGTTCCAATGGTGTTTTAAAAAATTCAAATATTAACAGTAAATAATTTTTGTATTTAAAATACGATTTATTAGATTATCACCCCATATCATTTCCATTTCTTTCGCGTTATATTACATGAGCAAGCAAACTACTGAATAAACTATTTTTGTTTGCTAATAATTTGCATTGATTGAAAAATAAATAGGCGTAAATTAAAACTAAGGGTGATTAGAATATTTTAAAAAAATCACGTATTTTAGAAAAATAAAAAATTATGAAAAGTTTTCTATTTCAAACATTTTGAAGCGGATTATTTGTAAGAAGACTTAAATAAAAGGATTTATGGCAAGCAATAAATTAGATCTTATTACTATAAAAGTGGTTAATGGTATAAATGAGGCAAATATAATAAAAAGTAAACTCGAAAGCTACGGAATTCCTTCTTTGTTAAAATATGAAAGTGTAGGGATTGTATTTGGTTTAGAGCTGGATGGGCTTGGGAAGGTTGAAATAAAAGTTCCAAAAGAATATGCAGAAGATGCACTTTTACTTTTAAGTGGGGAAGTTTAAACTTGGTTGTTTTTATGAATTCTTGTTGTAATTGAACCATGTCTGTATTTAGATATAGTTTAGATTTTTTATGGTTGGGAGAGTGCGCTATTTCAATTACTCTCCCAACTCCTTCAGGCAAGAAGTGCAAATTCTTTAATGAGAGTTTACGTTAGTGCTTTTTTATTTGTTTACAGGTGATTGATAAGCTGAATGCAGTTTTTCCATTTGCTCCTTGGTTAAAATTTTGCTTAACGCGTTAAAATATGCATTTCTTTCATTCATCATTTTATTGAAACACTCAGATCTTATTTGCGCCATTTGATTTACCGTTTCATTACCTTAAGAATTATTCATAGCGTTAAAATATTCTTTCATAATGTTTTGCATCGCTTCAAAATGTTGTTCTTGAAGTTTTCTTACCTGATCCTGTTGCTGTTTAGTTAAATTTAGATATTTGAATTGATATGGCCCCATAAATCCGCCCATCATGCCATAACCCTGATTCATCATACTATAAACTGAACCCATCATACCATAACCGCCATTATGGCCGTTGGACTCGTAACCATTCATCATATAGCCTGCTTGAGGCTGAGCAAAAGAATTGCTTGATACAGCTAACATTAAGCCACCTGAAAAGATCAAACCCACAAAAAACTTTCTGTAATGCATTGTAAAACCTCCTAAATTCTATTGCTTAAAATATTTTTAAAAGCATTTTTTTATTACTTATTCTTTTCCACATACTTCATCAAATTTTGCAATTCAGCAATTTTTTCATCAATATTACCTGTTTTTACAGCATCTTTTACGCATGTTTCTATGTGTTTGTTTATCACAGAAATATTTGCTTTTTTTAACAGCGATATAATTGCCAATAATTGTGTAGATATATCAATACAATACCTTTCTTCTTCGATCATTTTAATTACACCATCAATATGTCCCCTTGCGGTTTTAAGCAGTGCAAGGGCTTCTTGATGTTTGGGATGCAAACTACAACATTCTTTCATTTATCCCTCTATATTATTTTTCTATTTTTACAACTTCGTATGCAGTATCTGCCAAAGCATCAATGAATTTTTCATCATCAACCTTAGAGTTTAATACCACATCTGCATATGCACCTTCTAGATTCACATTAACGCCTTCCACGCCTTCAATGGAAGAAAATGCTTTTTCAACTGCTATTTTGCAATGCTGACAACTCATACCGCTAACATAAACTCTCATAATGCCTCCTTTTGCAATACAGCTTCTATTTGTGGCTTTTGTACTTCAAATGTTCCATAAAAAAACTTATCCTCAATAACTGTAATGGGAGCAACCCTTACACCATATTTGTTTTTTAGATAATCAGTTATCCCAGGTTTTTCGATATCGATTTCAGTATATGGGATATTTTTGTAATTTAGCCATTGTTTAAGACCATAGCAATCAGGACAACCTTTGGTGGTATATATTGTAATTTGCATAATTTGACCCCCTTAGAGTTTGTATTTTTTAAGTCTTAAAGAGTTTGTAACAACATTGACAGAGCTTGCAGCCATAGCTGCCTCTGCAATGGCTGGATGCAAAAGCCCAAGTGCAGCAATAGGTATGGCTACCATATTATAAAAAAATGCCCAGAATAAATTTTGCTTTATTTTATTGAATGTAGCTTTTGAGAGCTTTATTGCTTTTGCTACTGCTTCTAAATCCGAGCCAACCAAAGTTATATCGCTTGCTTCTTTGGCAATATCTGTGCCTGTGCCTATTGCTATACCTATATTGGCTTGTTTTAAAGAAGGAGCATCGTTTATTCCATCTCCTACCATAGCCACTACATGAGCTTTTTGTTGAAATTTTTTAATATACTCTAATTTTTCTTGTGGCAACAGGTTATAGTAAACTTCATCAATCCCTAAAATATTTGCTATCTGTTTTGCGCTTGATTGGCTATCACCTGTTAGCATAACTGTACGGATATTCATGTTTTTTAATTCAAGGATAGCTTTTTTTGCATTTTCTTTTAATGTGTCTTTAAATGCTATATATCCAAGATAGTTTCCGCTTTGTACCCATTGCCTGTTCAACAAGCTTTACCATCTGAGCTAAAAATGTGTCTTCACCAACGCCAGTAACCCTAACCTTTATGGCACCAGATTGATTAATACATGAGCCTATTACACGATCGCCAACATTTTTAGTTTTGGGAAGAAATTCTCCTGTAACCATTGATTCATCAACCGTTGTATTACCTTCCGCAATTATGCCATCTGCAGGTATCTGTTGTGATGGTTTAACCAATACTACATCTCCTACTACCAGGTTTTTGGCATCAATCGAAACAATACTGCCGTCTTTTTCCACAAGATTGGCTGTTTTAGGGCTCATTGAAATGAGTTTTTTTATAGCTTCTGAGGCTTTGCCTTTAGCTTTTGCTTCCAGATATTGCCCAATTAGATAAAAGCCCATAATCATAGCGCCAACCGCAGAATAATCTGCAATTTGCCCACCCAATGCTGATAAAATTCCACTCAAATAAGAAGCACAAACACCTAAAAATATCAATACATCCATACTAAAGCTTTTGTGCACTATGGCAGTAAATCCTGACTTAATAAGGCTTTTGCCCACAATAAATATTACGATAAAAGATGCAATAAGGCTAATTTCGCTAAAGTAAGGTATAGCTATAGCACTCATATGGGCAATCATAAGTACAGACAAAGGACCTGTGATAACCCAGGCCCATATCATTTTCAATTTAGCTTTTTTTAGTTTTTGACTTGAATCATCCTGATTAAGTGACTGTTTGTCTTGATTAATTAAAAGCTCATATCCAGCCATTTGCACGGCTTTGGCCATATCCCGCTCTGATACAATGTTTGGATCTATCGTAACACTAGCTTTTTCTGTTGCTATATTGACACTTGCCGTTATTACACCAGGTACTTTTTTAAGTGCTTTTTCTACGTTTATGGCACATGCTGCGCAACTCATCCCATTAACCTGATAAATTTTAGTGTTTTGTTTTGTATTATCTTGAATTTTTTCAATATTATCCAAGCTTGCTTTATATCCAGCATTTTTTACTGTCTGTATCAATACATCTGCTTTTAAGCCAATACCTACAATCGTTGCTTTTTCACTTACTAAGTTAACGTTTGCTGTTTCTACACCATCAACCTTTTTCAATGCTTTTTCTATTGATAAAGCGCAAGAAGCGCAATTCATACCTTCAAGATTCAAAGTTACCTTTTCCATAATCAGTTATTCCCTTTTTTAAAAGATTTTAAAAACTCAGAAATGTAGTAAATATTTTCCTGGTTTTTTAATTTAGAGTTTGAGTTAAGTGAGCTCATCATTGAGACATTCTTTAGGGCCCAATCGATGTTGCTTTCAGAGGCATTCTGAATATTTGGTCCAATTTTTCCTTGAGCATACTGTCCGTGACATTGCGCGCATAGTGATTCAAATAGTTCTTTACCCTTTTTGGCATCATCTGAAAGTTAATATTGGTATTAGTATTTGAATAATGCTCATTGTTGTTGTAATAGTCGCCACTCATCATGCCTCTCATCATAGAGGGTCTATAGCCATAACCATTCATTATAGCTGGTCCATAGTTACTTTGAGCGTAAAAATACATTAACACTCCTAAAAAAGCCAGTATTGCTATACTTGCAAAAATGACTAACCTGTTTTTCATTTAAAACCTTTTTTTAAGATAAATGTTTTTTCATTTCTTCGAACTCTTCTTTTGTTATCTCGCCTTTTGCGTATCTTTTCTTCAAAATTTCCAAAGCATCATCACTATCGTTTAGTATATGATGTATCCCACAACCACCATATCCAAATATCCACCTTGCCCCAAAAAACAAAGCAGCTATAACTATAAACAAAAAAACAAACATCATAATCATACCTCCAATACCATACCATCCGTGATAAAAAGGTCCACCGCCAAACCACATCATAATTTACCTCCTAAGTCTTAATGACAACACTTATGCTTTTTATTAACATTAGTGTTTGTTGTATCTTGATGATTCATATTTTGTAACCATCCTGTTTATTGGTTTCATTGCTCTATCTCCCTATCCCCCTGGAGTGGGGATACTTAGAATATACAATTAATTTTGATATTGTTAAGTGGTAAATACCTTAGGCAAAACGCACCTTACAAATAATGATACAGGTGTATAAGCAATAAAGAGTGGTTCAATAATAATCACAACTAATAGACCATTTGAATTATTTAAAAATTGGAATTATATGATATTGCATGTATGGTTGAGTTTATTTTATTTATTTTTGTAATGTGTTTTATAAGTTTTTTAATTATTTCTGGAATTATTTATATAGGGTTTATGCTTTTTAAAGTTGCTAGAAAACTATGTTTGAGTTTAATTTTTCTAAGAGTGAGCATTTTGCGAAAATATATTGCTAAATTTTTTGATACTTTGAAAAATTCATACTTTCATAAGAAATTTTTTCACAACAGATAGTTTAAACTTTTTTATTTAATAAACAAACGATATAATATTTTCTAAAAGCTTGAAGATTAAAGGGTCTTTTATATTACAAAAAATATGTTAAACATGCTGTTAATTTTCTCAAATTTCAATTTTCTCTACATTATTTAAATATAAAAAAGCAATATCATTACTTATTTTATTAAGTAAAGTGTGGTTTTAAAACCACACTTTAGCTGTAGTGTCTTTTTGCACAAGTGACTCCAGCATTTTTAATGTAACTGACTTTGGACGCTCAATTGGATAGCCTAGAGCTCTATCCCATGTAATATTAGATAAAACACCCATAGAACGAGAAATATCAAATAAAACAGGATAAAATTCGTATTGATTTACACCATAGTGAGCCTTTATGGTACCTGTTATATTATCGCAGTTTGGCCACGGATTTTTGGCTTTGCCATGTTTTGTTAATACATCAGGGGCTACCTCATAAAGCAAAGACACTAATTGGAATAATTTGTCGTCAGGTAGGTGTTTTTTGCCAAATTCTAGTTGTGCTACAAAACGAGGATCTGTTTTTCTTAATACTGCATGACCATATCCAGGAATTACTTGACCAGAGTTTAAAGTGTCCCAGCAAAATTGCTCTAATTCTTCTTTTGTAGGAATTTTATTTAGTTTTTTGAGAAGTTCTTGAAACCACTTCAAGGCTTCTTGTGTAGCTCCGCCATGCAAAGGACCAGACAAACCGTTGATACCGGCAGCCAAAGAGTAATAAGCATCCGCCCAAGCAGATGCAACAAGGTGTGTTGTATGCGCAGATACGTTTCCGCTTTCATGGTCTGAAAGCAAAATAAAATATAATCGAGAAAAGTCATCATATGGCTTATCAATACCCATCATATGAGCAAAATTACCGCCAAAATCCAAATCAGGATTTTCTGGTATCTGATTGTTGTTTTTATATTTCAATCTATAGATATATGCTGCAATCATTGGAATTTTTGGTAGCAAATTCAATACATCTTCAAGCATGTATTCCCACGCGTTTTGTTTTGTAATCTTGTTTTCTGCATATGCTTTTGCAAACACTGATTCTTGTTGCATAGTATCTACTGCTACAGCTAGCATAACATCAGGGCGTGCTTGAGTGGGCATTGAATCCAATACTTTATAAACATAATTTGGAACCTTTCTTTTTTCTTTAAATAAATCTATTATCTCTTGTACTTCCTGTTCAGTAGGAATATCGCCAGTCATTAAAAGGTAGAATTGAGCTTCATCATATGGCATTTCTGCCCCTTTTGGTTTTGGAAGTTTTTGAAGCACTTCATCTACTGTATAGCCTCTGTAGCGTATGCCTTCAAATGGATCTAAATATGAAATATCTGTAACCAAAACTTTTAAACCCCTCATCCCACCAATTACTTGAGCTATTGTTATATCCCCTACTTTTACATCGCCATGTTCTTTAAGCAACCTATTTACCCTTTCCCTTTCGGTTTCAATTTTTTCTTTTAGTTTTTCTTTAAGCTTCATATGACACCTCCTGGTATCATTTTTTTTCAAAGATAGCTTTGTCAAAATTTTCATACTCAGAATACTTTATGAGTTCATATAACTCCTGCCTTGTTTGCATTTGATCCAATATTCCTTTTTGTGTACCGTGTTTTTTAATGTATTCAAAAGTTTTCTTTATAGCATAATTTGCAGCTCTCAAGGCACTTACCGGATATATTACTATCTTGTAACCCAAGTCTCTAAATTCTTCCAATGTAATATAAGGAGTTTTGCCAAATTCGGTCATATTTGCTAAAAGTGGTGCTTTAACATTTAAAGCTACTTCTTTGAATTCTTCTTTTGTTTCTAAAGCTTCAGGAAAAATGATATCTGCACCTGCTTCTACATAGCTATTTGCCCTATCAATCGCATCTTTTAAGCCATTTACAGCCTTTGAGTCCGTTCTTGCTACAATGAGTAAATCTTTTGCTACTTTTTTTGCTGCTTGAATCTTTTGTACCATTCTTTCTTTTTCAACAACTTTTTTACCCGATAAATGGCCACATTTTTTTGGAAGCTCTTGGTCTTCAATTTGTATAGCTGCTGCTTTTGCTTCTTGCATTGTTTTAGCCGTTTTTGCTACATTTAGCGTTTCACCAAAACCTACATCTGTGTCTACTATCATTGGCAGGCCACTTGCCCTGTAAATATAAGCGCACATTGTTGCTACTTCGTTTAACTCAATTAAACTTAAATCAGGCATGCCTAAGCTTGCCGTTAATGCTGCCCCAGATAAATAACAACACTCAAAACCTACCTGACGAGCAATTAGAGCACTCATTGGGTTAAATACACCAACAACACCAAGGATATCTTTTTGTTCCAATAATTTCTTTAGCGTTAAAGATGGATTATCCATACGTTCTTCTACAAGCCAGCTCATTTTATACCCTCAATAATTGAGCTAATTTAGATATATCTTCGCATTTTTCAAGGTTCATCACTGCATCAATTACATTTTCCATCTCTGTATTTGTTAGGATACCTTCGGCATTGTTTTTGAATTTTTCAATAACTTCTTCATCGCTCATTTTGTTTTTTGCGTGGCCTTTTGGATATTTTACTTCTTCAGTGTAGACTTTTTGATCTTTAGTTTTAAGTGTTACTCTGTTTGGTATTCCGTCTGGATAACCTGCCGTTAGCTCGTCTTTTTGGTCAAGCGTTGTTTTGGTAGAAAGAATTTTTTTAACAATCGGATCGTTTAGTTTTTCTTTACTGAATGAATGTTTTGTTATATTTCCGTCTAATATACCTACAACTGTTATGTATTGTATACTGTGGTCTGCTGTTTCTTTGGTCTTTGGTTCCCATTTTTCCTTGTCTTTTGCTATTATTTCGTATGCTGCTTTAAATGTATCGATATGTATTGATTCAATATCGTCTGGAGAGCTTATATACTGATGGAGTTTTTTAACTATATCAACAACGCTTTGAGCGTGATACTCCACAGGATAAAACTTAATGTAAGTATCAAGTATTCTTTTGGGCTCTTTTTGTTTTATGATAGGTTCAAGAGCGTTATCATCAAATGTTTCGTTTTCCAATACTTGCTTAAAAAAGCCCATCTCACCTTCAAATGGTTGATAAGGACCACTCATACCATTCATAGCCAGAAAAGTACCAAAGATGGCATTTCTTACAGAATTGGCAGCAGCTGCACCTTTCCACATGGAAAGTTCACCGGCCCTTGTTTGGCGCGCAGATAAATTGGGTATTAAAGCTAAAGAAATTGCATGTTGTATGGTTTGTTCTTCAAGACCCAATAATTTACCAAGACCACAAGCTTCCATAATAGTAACATAGTTTACATGATCCCACCCGTGTTTTCTTAAACTTGCCGCATCGCATAGATTAACACCAATTTCGTAAGCTACAACAATTGATTCTAAGAGTTTTTGACCACCAATTTTTTTCCATTCGCCCACAGCCCATAGTCCTGGTATGCAATCGCTTGGATGGAGTGGTTCTTTTGATAGATAGGTATCATTAAAATCAAGATACCTCACCAAAACACCGTTTGCAAAGGCAGCAACCTCTGGTGTTGTTTTGAAAGGAAAACCAAAAAGATAAGAACCGTCTTGTGTTTCAAACATATAAGCATATTTTCTAACAGCTTTAGGTGCATCTTCGTGAAATGCAGCATACATGACACCAAATGAATCCAATATTCGCCTTTTGGCTTCATGAATTGATTCTTGCGGTATCATTTTGGTATTTACAACATAATCTGCAAAAGTTTTAGTGTACTTATCCATTTTTACCTCCTATCGTTTATTTATTTTCTTATTGAAGATAAATACTAATTCATGAAGATCAAGTAAATAAGTAATATAGATATAGTAAATTATATTTAATAAACAAATAAAAAAAGCTTAAAATAAATGTATAAATTAATGGAAATATAAATTCAATAATTTTTAGCATTAAATTCAAAAATTTATTTTAAGTTTAACCTGTAGAGATTCAAACCGTTTTCGTAAAAAATTTTTCTTTTTTGGGAATCATCAAAATTGTTATTTATAAGATCAATATCCGAGTATGAAAATGGTCTTTGTGCTCTTGTAGATGGTAAATCGCTACCAAAAACACAGGCATTTGGATTTATACTAACAATTTGCTTTATAGCAAATACAGGGTCAAAATCTAACCTGCCAAAACCGCTGGCTTTTACATAGGCACCTTTTTCAACTAAATTTAATACATTTAAGAAACCATCCTTTGATAAACCCAGATGATCTATCACAAGACATGGGATACTTAGTAGCTTGTTTTTTATTGATTCTATATCTTTAGAGTCTATATAAATCTCGCTGTGCCAACTAGCTATTTCAAAAACGCGCTTTGATGCATACTCAATCGTGTCTATTGTTTCTTTTGTGCCTCTTTTTATATTGAATCTAATAGCTTTTACGCCTATTTTGTCTAATTCAATTATATCCGAATCGCTATAGTCTGGATTATAATTTATTACTCCAACATAATTTTTACCAAAAAACGATAACGCAGATTTTAAATATTGTGTATCAAAGTCCTGGAATGAACCAGAAACTATTGCGCCCCCCAATAACTCATAATTTGACATAAACTCCAAATAATCTTTCGGTAAGAATTGAGGTGGTTTGTATCCTTGATTTTCAATTATTTTATAATTGTAATCAATTATATGAAATATAGCATCAAATATTTTTTGCATAAAATAAAAAGCCCCTCAATAATTTGAGGGGCCAAAGCATAAGTTTAAGTTTAATATTGATAAGAAGCCATACGCTTGTAATTTTCATAGCGTTCTTTAGCATCTTCTTGAGCTTTTTCGTATAGCTTTTCAGCTAAATCAGGAAATGTTCGCTGAAGTGCGGCATACCTGACCTCGCTTAACAAGAAATCTTTAAATTTAGATAGATCTGGTTCTTTTGAATCGAGAATAAATGGGTTTTTACCTTCTTTTTTTAGCAGCGGATTGTATCTATACAAATGCCAGTAACCTGCCTCAACAGCCTTTTTTTGTTGTTCTTGAACTTTTGCCATGCCAGCTTTTATACCGTGGGCTATACATGGTGCATATGCTATAATTAACGATGGGCCCGGGTAGCTTTCTGCTTCCTGTATAGCTTTGAGTGTTTGATTATAATCTGCTCCCATAGCAATCTGAGCTACATATACATAACCGTAAGTTGTTGCCATTAAGCCTAAATCTTTTTTCTTTGTGCGCTTACCTGCTGCAGCAAATTGAGCGATTGAAGCCTCAGGTGTTGCTTTAGATGATTGACCACCTGTATTTGAATAAACTTCTGTATCAACGACAAGTATATTGACATCTTCGCCGGAAGCAATTACATGGTCTATGCCACCATATCCAATATCATAAGCCCAACCGTCACCGCCAAATGCCCAGATGGATTTTTTAACCAGCATATCTTGACTTTTTTCAACTTTTGAAAGCAAGTCTTGCACATTTGAAGAATATTTATTTTTGTTTGCAATAATTGTACCTATCTCAAGAGCTGCTTGTTTTGTTATTCTTGGATCATTCGTGTTTTCAATCCACTTTTTAAATGGCATTTTGGAAGTTTCATCCATGTCGGTTTCTAAAATCTTTTCAATTACTTGGCGTAAAGTTTCTCTTTGGTGTTTAACTGATAAAGCAATACCCAGGCAATACTCTGCGTTGTCTTCAAATAAAGAGTTACCCCATGCTGGGCCTTTGCCTTGAGAATTTTTGCAGTATGGCATAGAAGGAGCAGAAGCACCCCATATAGAAGAGCATCCTGTTGCTGTAGTAATAATCATCCTATCGCCAAAAAGTTGTGTTACTAATTTATCGTACGGTGTTTCACCACAACCTGCACAAGCGCCTGAAAACTCTAAAAGTGGTCTTGCAAATTGACTGTTTTTAACGGTATCAGTTGGTATTTCTTTTTCTGAAACTTTCTCTATTGCAAAGTTCCAATTTTCTATATCTTTGGTTTGTGTCTCTATAGGTTTCATTACGAGAGCTTTTTTAGGTGTTGGACATACTTCGGCGCAACTACCACAGCCTGTACAATCAAGCACAGATACCTGTATTCTATATTCATACCCTTTTACTTCTTTGCCAATAGCTTTCTTTGTAACAAAATCAGCAGGTTTGATTTTTACTTCTTCTTCGTTTAGCAAAAATGGCCTGATAGCAGCATGCGGGCAAACATACGAACAGAAATTACATTGGATACAATTTTCTGGGATCCATTCTGGCACGTCTATGGCTATACCACGTTTTTCATAAGCAGAAGTGCCAGATGGGAACTCGCCGTTTTCTCTACCAATAAATGTGGATACAGGCAATTTGTCGCCTTCAAGTCTGTTCATTACATCAACCACATTTTTTATAAATTCTGGACGGTTTTCACCTTTCTTTTCTTCTTCAACTGGCACATGTTTCCAGCTTTCTGGTACATTTACTTTTACTATTGAATCAATACCTCTATCAACTGCCTGATAGTTCATATTTATGACTTTATCGCCTTGTTTGCCATATGAGTGAACAATTGCTTCTTTTAAGAGTTTTGTTGCAGTTTCTATAGGTATGATGTTTGCCAGTTTAAAAAACGCTGCCTGCATTATCATGTTTATGCGTGCTCCAAGACCTATTTCTTTTGCAATCTTGGTAGCATTTATTATGTAGAAGTTAATGTTGTTTTTTGCTAAATAGCGTTTCATTTTGTTTGGCAAGTGCTTGTCAAGTTCGGATTCATCCCAGATAGTGTTTAAAACAAATGTGCCGTTTTTCTTTAAGCCAGCAAGTACATCATACAAATACACGTATGATTGCTTGTGGCAGGCAATATAATCTGCTTGATCTATAAGATAAGTTGACCTAATTGGTTTTTTACCAAATCTTAAATGCGATACCGTTACACCACCACTTTTTTTAGAATCGTATGCAAAATATCCTTGTGCATACATATCTGTATTATCGCCAATAATTTTGATTGCATCTTTGTTTGCGCCAACTGTACCATCTGAGCCAAAACCCCAAAATTTGCAACACACTGTGTCTTTATCTGAAGTATTAATTTCTTCATCTATCGGTAATGATAGGTAAGTAACATCATCAACTATGCCTATTGTAAAACGATCTTTTGGTTTGTCTGATTTGAGGTTTTTGAATACAGCAAGTATTTGAGATGGAGTTGTATCTTTTGAGCTTAAACCATATCTACCACCGACAATTAGTGGAGCATTCTGTGTATCGTAAAATAAGGTTTTAACATCTTCGTATAAAGGCTCACCCAAAGCGCCCGGTTCTTTTGTTCTATCGAGGACGGCTATTTTCTTTACACTTTTTGGTAATGCTTCAAAGAAGTATTTGGGTGAAAACGGTCTATAGAGTCTTACTCTTATTAAACCAACCTTTTCGCCTTTAGAATTTAAATAATCAACTACTTCTTCAATGGTTTCTCCAACTGAACCCATTGCGACTATTATATTTTCTGCGTTTGGGTCACCGTAATAATTGAAAGGCTTATAGTTTCTGCCTGTTAGTTTGTTTATTTCATCCATATAAGAAGCAACTATATCTGGTACGGCTTCATAAAATCTGTTTGCAGATTCTCTTGCTTGGAAGAATATGTCCGGGTTTTGGGCTGTTCCAATGATTTTTGGTCTTTCTGAGTTTAGTGAATTTTTTCTAAAGCGTTCAATTGCCTCCCAATCTACAAGTTTTGCTAAATCTTCGTAATCTAAAACTTCTATTTTTTGTATTTCGTGTGATGTTCTAAATCCATCAAAAAAATGCAAGAAAGGCACTCTCGCTTTAATTGCACTTAGATGCGCAACAGCTGCCAAATCCATAGCTTCCTGAACGCTTCCAGAAGATAAAAGACTAAAACCCGTTTGTCTTACAGCCATAACATCTGAATGGTCTCCAAATATAGAAAGCGCATGAGTTGCTACTGTTCTTGCTGCTACATGAAATACGCCTGGTAACAACTCTCCCGCAATTTTATACATATTTGGAATCATCAAAAGTAAACCCTGAGATGCAGTAAACGTAGTTGTTAGAGCACCTCCTACAAGGCTTCCATGAACAGCACCAGCTGCGCCAGCCTCTGATTGCATTTCTACAACTTTTACCGTTTGTCCAAAAATATTTTTCCTACCTTCTGCAGCCCATGCATCCACTGCTTCTGCCATGTTTGATGACGGTGTAATAGGGTAAATTGTAGCTACTTCTGTAAAAGCGTAAGCCACATGTGCAGCAGCGGTATTACCATCCATGCTTTTCATTGTCTTTGGCATCCCAACCTCCTAAATAAATATACAAATTCAAATGAAAAAAACCACCTTAATTTAGAATTATACTAATAGATTTAATTTTTTTTGTCAAATAGATTTTTTGCATTTTGTTAATTGTATATAAACTTTATTAAATTAATATAATAATCCTCTATAAATTTTTATTTGCATTGACAAAATTGGTTTTTTAGGCAATATTAACAATTATGAATACTGTATTAAAAAGTGTTATTAGCTTTGCTAAAAATGATGGTTTTTTAATTGCATCTTCTTTATCGTTTTACTTTATATTAGCACTTGTGCCTTTTTTGCTCTTTTTAAGTTCAATATTAATTTTTCTTGTGTCAAGCTCGACACATTATTATAATTTTATAATTCAAAAAATAACACTTATTTTTCCTGTAATGCTAAAAGGTACGATTTTAAGCATTATAAAGCCACTTATACATAAAAAAATTAGTTATTTTAGCTTGATTTTATATGCAATCACTTCACTGTCTTATTTTTATATGCTTGATGCTTATATAAATAAAATTTTTAATTTTAATAAAAAAAGATCCATTTTGGATTTGTTTTTTGTTTATATTATGTTAATTGGTATAGCTATGGTTTTAATAGTTGCTTATTTAGGTGGATTGTTTTTACCTTTTGAATTTGTCGATGTAATGTTTAGAAACGTAATTAAACATTTTTTGTTGGTTGATTTTATTGGAATTTATATAGTGCCTTTTTTATCTTTGTTTATCATAGCTTTTTTGTTGTATAAATTTTTACCACGAAATAAAGTAAGTGTTAAAAATGCAATGAAAGGGGCTTTCTTTTTTGCTTTAGTGCTTGAAATCTTAAAAAGATTATTTATTATATACGTAAAAAATATTGGCAAACTTAATTTTATATATGGAGCTTTTTGGGGTTATATTGCTTTTTTGGTGTGGGTTTATTTGCTTTTCTGTGTTTTTTTGATAGGGGCTCATATAGTACACAATTTAGAGCAAACAAGTTAGATACTATTGTATTGAAAATTGCTCAATGAATTTTAAAAGAGCAAATTGTTTTGCAACGCGACCGCTATAAATACCATATCCTAAAGCAAAGTTTTGTGCTTCTTGTTTAATGTTAAAATTAATTTTAACATTAAATTCATTAAGGTAAAAATTAACTACTTCTAAGAATTCTGAGAGTTCAAGAGGATAAAAGCCAATTGATAGTCCAAAACGTGAAAATAAAGATAATTTTTCATTTTCTTCTTCTTTTTCAAATATATTACTATCAAGCGTAAGAACTTTCTGTTTTATAAGGCGTTTTTTATTTGATGTAATCAAAAAAATGCAATTCTTTGGTTTTTCTTCGAGCGAGCCTTCAATAATAGACTTAAACTTTCTAAATTCTTTATTGTTATCTTCAAAAGCCAGATCATCAAAGTAAATAAAAAATTTGTACTCACTCTTTTTTATAAAATCAAATAACTCGTATATTGAGTATATATCTTCTTCTAAATATTCTATACATCTTAGACCTTTTGAGCTAAATTTATCAATAAGATACTTTACAAGTGATGATTTTCCAAGCCCATTTTCACCATAAAAAAACATATTTAAGGCTTCATAACCACTTACAAGAGCAAGCGTGTTTTTACTTGCCATTTCTATTTGCTTATCTAGAAAAAGTAGCTTTTTAGGTGCGCTAAAACCATTAATTTCTTTAAGACAACCGTTGTACCATCTGGCAATTAAATGATTTTTAAACATAAATGTATTATATTAAAAACATTGATTTTTTCAAAAAAAAAGAGTTAGGCATCAATGCCCAACTCTTTTTAGTTTGTTGAAGTTTACTTTTTTTCTGTTTTTTCAGCTTTTTTTGGAGCTTCTTTTTTAACCGGAGCTTTTTTGGCTGCAGCTTTCTTTTCAACTGCTTTTTTCTCAACCTTTGTTTCGTTTTTTACCGGAGCCGGCTTTGCATTTTCTGCAGCCAAAACTGGGCTTACCATTAAACCTACAACTACACATGAAGCTAATAACTTCTTTAACATTCAAACACCTCCAAGTAATTCTTAAAAAATGACTTTATGCTTTTTTGGTAAAATTAAAGTAAAATTATTTAAAGATTGATTTTTTTAATAAATCTATATATTTTTAAAAGAAAGGAGGCAAATAATGAAAGTAATATTTTTTGAAAGTGCAAAAAATTATGAACCTCAAAAGGATTGGAAGCGTGTAAGTCTTTGTGACCAAAAATCTATTTCAATAGAGTATTTTATAAAACCGCCTTTTCATGCTTCGCCAGAACATGCGCATGAAAATGCCCAGGTATTGGTTGTATTGAAAGGCAAAATGTCTGTAAAAAACAAAGATAGAGAGGTTATACTATCACAAAACGATTGCGTTTTTATTGAGCCAAACGAACCTCATGTTGTAACAAATCTACTTAATGAGGCTTCGGTTGGCCTTGATATTTTTGTTCCTGGAAGAGATTTTAGCTTCTGGCTAAATAAATTGTAGTTATCTTACAGGTGTCATGACATATATGTAATTTATTTTACTTTCGCTTATTGCTTTTAATTCAAGAGGTTTAATTGCTTCTTTATAATAAAAATAAATTGAACTAGATTGTACATTATTTAAAAAATCCAGAGTATAGCGGCCATTGATATTTAGGGTAATTTGTGTATGTGTTTTTTCTTGACAAGTCAAGAAATCAATAATATCTGTTGCAACTTCGCCTTCTTTGTTTGTTACTGTTAGCTCAACAGTATTCTCTTTAATGTTAAATTCAACAACTCCAAGATCATCACTTGATAGTGCCAGTACTTTTTGAAGTGAACTTTTTAGAGATTCTCTGTCAAATATTATACATGATACATTTTGGGCGTCTTCCAATACAACGGCTTGGTATTGTGGAAATTGACCATTTATTGTTTTGGAGATTATTGTTGCGTTTGAGCTTTGAAAAGCTATCTTTGTTATATTTTCAGGATTGCCTTTATATAGCATATTTATCTTATCATTGGCCTTTAAGACACGACTAAGCTGTAGTATGCCTTCTTTTTCAATTATACAGTAAAAGTTTTTATCAATATCTATTTTTTTGTTTATCCAAAATAGTCTTGATCGGTTTGTTGCTACAAAGTTTGCTTTATTTTGATCAATTTCTATTAATATTCCTGTGAATTCTCTTGTTTGTTCGTCTTCTTTGCTGCTTGCAATATGGGCTTTTAGTAGTTCTAATATTTCATTTGAATCAAAAGTACCAATAGTGTTGTAATCGGCAGTTGATTCCAAAGGATAGTCATTGTTTTTGAAAATTTTTGCTGTTGTTTTATAGGAGCCGTTTTTTATTGTTAGCAAACTGTCTTGCAACTCAAAGTAAATTTCTCCATTCAATGCTTTTAGTCTTTCAAACAAGTCTGGTTTAGCTAAAAATTCGCAATTACCTGTATTTTCAACAGGATAAGCTACATTTATCTGAACGGTATCGTTTGAAGAAGTTAGCGATAGTATTTTGTCTTTTATACTAACATAGTAATTACTCAATATTGAATTTTTGTCTTTTGACAAAGCTCCAGAAACACTTGGAATTATTTTTTTTATTATACTTGCATCAATAATAAACTGCATAAAACCCCCTTCTTCAAATCCTTATAAGTATTATATAAAAAAAAATATAAAAATCCATTTTTAAAAGAAAGGCGCAAGATAGCTTTTTTAAGCTATCTTGCCAGGTTAGCTTAACTTAATAAGGATTGGGTCCTTTTACAAAAGGAATGTCCTTATCCATAGAAGCTTTAACTAAAGATCCATTATAATCCCATGCAAGTTTATTGTCTAAAATAGCATTGGCAATAAACCATAAACCGCTTCCCCAATAACCAATGTGGCAATATGAGATCATAGGCTTATTTGGATCAATGCCAGCTTTTTGAAGTATTTGTTCAATTTGAGCTTTTGGTTTAATCACATAATAATTGTCAACTTTTTCCATGTATTCGCCAACAAATACATTCCTTGCACCTTTAATATGACCGAGTTTTGAAACACCAAACTTTTCATCATTAACCTGCCCTGTATATTCTGGATACATTCTAGAATCAACAAACTGAATTTCGTTTTCGTGTTTAACTGCCCACCTTATAAAATCTTCATTTGCAAAAACAAATGGGTTATTTCTTACAATAACAAAATGGCTGGTTTTTAAAGCATAGTCACCTTTTTGGACAGGTAATTTTTCGTCTACCCATTTGTCAAAACCACCGTTTAGGTAATAAACATTTTTAACACCAGCATAGTAAAGGACGGCCATTATGCGTGTTGCACTGGTTAGAGCAAAAGCAGGATTACCACCTTTGACACCAAAAGCTGTAGATGAACCTGTGTATACTACACAGTCTGAATCATTTCTGATGCCTTTTTGAGATAATACTTTTTGTAATTGTGGATTTGAATCAACTACAGCAAAAGGATTTGGCCCAAAACCAGTAAATAAACTGCCAGTTGGGCTTATATTGATAGCTTTTGGTATATGCGATGCAATGTATGAACTATGGTCCCTTGCGTCAATAATTACCAGATTTTGATCTGTTTTCATCATGGAAGCTAGTTCATGAGGAGTAAGTATACCAATTTTTGCAAAAGCGTTACTAAAGCTACCAATAAACCAAAATAACGTAAAACAAACAAGCCAGAACTTTTTCATAAATAACCTCCTTCAAATATTTTTCTTATGATAAATCTTAATAAAGTTAAAGTCAATATATCATATATATTAATTGTTTTAATATATTGCATTATTCTTTAAATTTTATTACTTACATAATTAATTAATAGTATAAATTTTAAGAAAAAATTTGACAAAGAATTATGTATTGTGTAACTTTACAAGTTAAGTTATATAGTGTATTAGATGGGAGGGATAATGATTTTGGATGAATTTTTAGCAAAGTCTAAACTAAAACCAAAAAAAGTGGTTTACCCAGAAGGTGAGGATGAAAGGTTAATTCAGGCTGCATCTTATTGTGTAAGAGAGGGTATTGCGTATCCTATCTTAATTGGTAGTAAAAGCATAATAGAAAAAAAAGCAATTGGTTTGGGCATAGATCTTGGTGGTATTCAAATAATACAGACATCTGATTTTGATTATAGTGATGATCTTTTTAATATTATAAATTTTAGCAAAAAAAGAATAGATAAAAAAGAAGCCCAAAATTTATCGAAAAATCCACTTTATATTGGAGCGTTACTAGTTAGAAAAAATTTAGCTGATATATGTATTGGTGGTGCAATAAACGATACTGCAGATGTTATAAAAGCTGGTTTGTACGTAATTGGTTTAAAAGAAAATATTAAATTGCTTTCAAGTTTTTTTTTAATGGAGTTGCCTACTAATGAATTTGGTGAAAATGGTGTGCTTTTTTTTGCTGATTGTGGAGTGAACCCAGATCCAAATGCTAGTGAATTAGCAGATATTGCTATAGCTACAGCGGATAATTTTAGCATGTTAATGAATGCCCAACCAAAAGTAGCTATGCTGTCTTTTTCTACTAAGGCAAGTGCTAAACATAAAATCCTTGATAAAGTAATTGAAGCAACAAATATTGTTAAACAAAAACGACCTGATATATTGGTGGATGGAGAGCTTCAAGCCGATGCGGCATTGGTTGAATCTGTAGCATACAGAAAAGCGCCAGATAGTCCCATAAAAGGTCATGCTAATGTACTTATTTTCCCTGATTTGAATGCGGGAAACATTGCTTATAAGCTTGTTGAGCGTCTTGCAAAAGCACAAGCTATTGGACCTATTATGCAGGGATTAAAGAAACCTATGCATGATTTGTCTCGCGGATGTAAATATATGGACATAGTTTATTTAACAGCCATTTCTTCGTTTCAAGTATAAGATGGGGCATTTATGAAAGTTTTAGTATTAAACTGTGGTAGTTCGTCAGTAAAATTTGATTTATTTGATTGGAAATTACAAAAAAATCTTGCTAAAGGCTTAATTGAGCGTGTGGGTACAATTAATGCAACAATTCATTATAATAGACCAGGCAGTCAGCCTATAATTTATCAAAAAGAATTAAAGGACCACTCAAAAGCCATAAATGAAGTATTTAGTCTTCTTGTTGGGGAAAACGGAGTTTTAAGCGATCTTAACGAGATATACGCTATAGGCCACAGGGTAGTTCATGGTGGAGAAAAATTCAAAAAAAGCACTTTAATAGATGATAAAGTTATTTCAACTATTCAAAAACTATCTAGTCTTGCGCCACTGCACAATCCTCCAAATTTAGCTGGTATTCTAGCAACAAAAGAATTATTACCCAATGTACCACAAGTAGCAATTTTTGACACAGCATTTCACTCTACCATACCAGATTTTGCCTATATTTATGCTTTACCTTTCGAGTGGTATGAAAAGTATGGTATAAGACGATATGGTTTTCATGGTTCAAGCCATTTATATGTTTCGCGTAGAGCTGCAGTAATGCTTGACAAACATGTAAAGGATACCAATTTAATTACATTGCATATAGGAAACGGAGTTTCATTTTGCGCAATAAAATCTGGGGCAAGCATTGATACTTCAATGGGTTTTACGCCTTTGCAGGGCGCTGTAATGGGTACACGCTGTGGCGATATTGATCCTGCTATACCATTGTATATGCAAGAAAAGTTAAAATTAAGCCCAGCTCAAATGATGGATATTTTAAACAAAAAATCAGGTTTGCTTGGTATAACAGGAAAATATTACGATAGAAGGGATATTATAAACAATGCCAAAATAGATATTAATAGTATAGATGAGCTCGATACAGAAAATTTAATTGGTGATATAGAACAAGAGCATCTATCTATTTTTAAAAAAGCTGAAGAAGGCGATCCGCGTTGTATGTTAGCTTTGCAAATTGAAGCATATGAGATTAGAAAATATTTAGGTTCTTACTTTTTTGCCTTAAATGGTTATTTGGATGCTATTGTTTTTACTGCAGGTGTTGGCGAAAATTCGCCTCTTTTAAGGTATATGGTGTTAAGAAAATTAGAAAATTTAGGTATTATTTTAGATAAAGACAAAAACCTCAAAGCAGACTCAAGTACAGGTGAGATTGCTATAACAAAAGATTATTCTAAAGTAAAGGTTTTTGTTATTCCAACAGATGAAGAGCGAGTATTTATTGAAGATACAATTGCAGTTTTAAGTGGAAATTATAAAAGTCATATAAGCTATGAATATTCTTTTCAAAAGAAAAACTATAAACCACTTAAATAAATTTAAAAATATTTATAAATTGTGTTTAATTTGCAAAAATATTTTAAGAGTTAATTTTGTTTGACTTTTACTTTATAAATAATTATAATTAGACAGATTTTAAAAAAGGTGTACAATGAATACGTATAAAGTTCTGGCTATGCTTATATATAAAGACGAAAAGAAAGTAGTTACTACAAACATTGTAAAAGCAGAAAATAAAAGCGAAGCCAAAAAGAAAATGATAGAACGCTACAAAAGATCTCCAAATGTGTCTGAAATCTTAATAAATGAAGAAACTGATGTTATAAAATTACTATAAATGGGGGTATTATGCCTAGAAACGTTGCATATATAGTTGCAGACGATGAAAGCGAAAAACTCGTACAAAAAGCTACAATTGACAGTTTTGCAAAACAAAATGGCTTTGATGATGTAGAATACTTTTATGAAAGTCAAAAAAGTTATGTGAGCTGGAAAAATCGAGATTTGGGTAAGGTCCTTTTGCCTTCTTTAAATGAAGGTGATAATTTTTTTGTTACAGATGGTGCTAAACTGGGTAACTCCACACCTGAAACAGATGTAGTTTTGATGTATTTTGCAGATAAACAAATAAATGTTTACTTTGCAAAGATCAGAATGAAAATTTTATAAAGATTTGTTGCCTGATTCAAGCGCGTTTTGTATGCAAAAAACCAAATCATGTAAATTAGTTTTGTATTTAGCTGATATATATACTTCTTTATCAGTGTTTTTTGGTAATATTTCAAGTAAATCTGATTTATTGTAAACTGTAATAACTGGTTTATTGAAACACTCTAAATCTGATAGGATTTTTTCTGTTACTTTAATTTTTTCTTCGTAATCATTCTGACTTATATCAACAACATTTAATATTAAATCTGCAAATTTTATTTCTTCAAGCGTTGATTTGAAAGCTTCAATTAACTGGTGGGGTAAATTTTTAATAAAACCAACCGTATCAATCAATAGAACTATTTTGTTATTGGGCAAACGTAATTTTCTAGCTAAAGGATCCAGCGTTGCAAATAACTTATTTTCAACATAGGCATCTGCATTGGTAAGTGCATTAATTAAAGTTGATTTACCTGCATTTGTATATCCTATTATGGCAACTACAGGAATTTGATTTTTTTGTCTTCTTTTCCTGTATAGACTCCTATGTTGTTTTATTTCTTCAATTTGTTTTTCAATGTGTAAAATAGAGCGCTTGATATGCCTTATGTCTGTTTCCAGTTGTGTTTCGCCAGGACCCCTTGTGCCTATGCCACCACCCAATCTTGAAAGTGTAACGCCTATGCCTCTTAATCTTGTAAGTGAATATTTTAACTGGGCAAGCTTTACCTGAAGCATACCTTCTTTTGTTTTGGCATGTTTTGCAAATATGTCTAAGATTAGATTGGTTCTATCAATAACTTTTGTATTTAGTATATCTTCGATATTTTTTACCTGGCTACCAGATAGTTCGTTGTTAAATATGACAATATTAGCACCTTTTTGTTCAATTAGATTTTTTAGCTCTTCTATTTTGCCTTTTCCTAAATAGTAAGTTTTATCTATGTTTTTTCGTTTTTGTGTTAATACGCCAACAACTTCTGCGCCAGCTGTTTTGGCAAGTTCTTCTAATTCTTGCAATGACTTTTCATCTTTTACGTTTAAAAATACGCTAACTAAAATGGCTTTTTCTTGAAGATCTTGCATTTTTTAGGTTTTTAATATGTCTTTGTTTACTAAAGTGCGCGGAATTTTTCCTTCTAAAAAATCAAGTATATTTTGCGCAGCCAGTATTGACATGTCAATCCTTGTTTTATATGTAGCGCTTCCAATATGTGGCAGGAGAACAACATTGTCTAATGTTTTTAATTTTTCTTCAATTATTGGTTCTTTTTCATACACATCCAGACCTGCTGCATATATTTGCCTGTTTTCTAAACTTTCTGCAAGTGCCTTTTCGTCAATTACAGCTCCTCTTGATGTATTAATTAAAATTGCAGTTTTTTTCATAAGGCTAAGTTCTTTTTTTCCAATCAAATGGTATGTTTGAGGAGTTAGAGGTGTATGAATGCTTACAAAGTCAGATTCTTTAAGAAGAGTTTCAAGATCAACAAATTTTGCATTAGTTTGAGCTTCGAAATCAATTTTTTTAGAATTTGCAGTATACAGTATATTCATATCAAAACCTTTTGACATTTTTGCAAATGCCTGACCAATTCTGCCAGCTCCAATTATACCAAGCGTTTTATGGCTTATATCAAGGCCTAAAAATAAGTACAAATCCCAGCCTTTATAGTTACCTTCTCTTGTAAATTTATCAGCTTGAGGTACACCACGCGCACAGGCAAATAATAAAGCCCATGCTAATTCTGCTGTTGCTTGGGTTAAAACATCCGGTGTATTTGTAACAAAAATTTTGCGTTTTGTTGCTTCATTTAAATCAATATTATCAAAGCCAACCGCATAGTTTGCAATAATTTTTAAATTTTTGGCTGCTTCAAAAAAATCTATATCAACTTTATCTGTTAATTGTGTTATGCAGGCATCTTTGTTTTTAATTTTCTCAAGTAATTCCTGTTTACTTAAAGATCTGCCTAAATTGTTTACTTCTATATCGCATTTATCTTTTAAGAGTTTCAATCCTTCTTTTGGTATATTTCTTGTTACATAAACTTTAAACATTTTATTTTCTCCCTTTTTACATAATTATATCACAAAAATTTTAAAATTGTATACTAAATTAAATTTTGTTATTATTTAGGCAGGTTTTAATGAATGTTTAATTTTAGCGTAGAAAATATTATTGTAGAAACCGTTGTGTATATACTTGTTAGTTTAATTGCAAAAATTTTATTGAATGATGAGGATTTAACAAGTATAAGGCGTATTTTATTGATAGGCTATTTAGTTTTTGCCAGTTTATTTGTTTCTTTAATCGTTTTTGCTATTGTAAGCGTAAGCGTTGTATTAATTGCAATTGGTATTAGAAAGGTATTTGAATATTAAAGACTCAAGGCTGCATTGTAAGCATCGCTTATGGCACTCAAAGCATCACCTGGATTTTTACAGTCTCCAATATTTATCGTATCGATACAAAAATCAATCTTGTCTATTAGTTCTTTATTGGGTTTTCTACCTAATGCAAGTACTATATAGTCAAATGTATAACGTTTTATTCCATTTTGTGTTTGAAAATATGCTATATTGCTTTCAACATTTACGAGTTTATGATTTAAATATATTTTGATATTTGGGTCTAAAGATTCCAGTATTGGCAATTTTACAACATCTGCTGTAGTTTTAAGTAAAGCATCATCCATTTCAAAAACACTTATACTTAAACCTTTATTTGAAAGAAAATTAGCTGTTTCAAGACCAATGAGCCCACCTCCAATAATGCCTATGTTGCTAACTTCAAAAGGCAAGCCAAACTCTAAAATTTCATCTGCACTATATACAAACTCATTATTCTTACAAAATTCGGGTATAATTGGGCTTGAGCCTGTAGCAAATGCTAAAATATCACATTGCTCGCTTTTTATAAGATCAATATCCACATCTATTCCAGTAAAGACAGGAATTTTTAAGTTTTCAACCTCAGATTCAAAATAATTGATCAATTTTTTAAATTCTTGTTTATGAGGTGGTTTGTATGCTAAATTAAGCTGACCGCCAATTTTAGGTTGCCTTTCAAATATGGTGCAATTTAAGCCCTTTTTGTGAGCAAAAATAGAAAATGCCAGACCAGCACAACCTGCACCTATTACCATAACTTTTCGTTTGTACATAAATGGCTGATCAAAAACTTTTGTTTTATAAGGATCTGGGTTTACTAAACAAGACATTTGTTTTTGTGCTTGAATATTAGCGATACAGCCTTGATTACAGCTAAGGCATGGTATAACTATTTTAAATTGTTCATTTTCCCACTTATTAATAATTTGTGGATCAGCTATTAAAGGCCTTGCTAGTCCTATAAAATCTGCTTTATATTGTTCAATGGCAAGATTTGCTATATCAAATTCTCCAAGCCTACTTGCAGCAATTACAGTGGTATTTGTGCTTAATTTTATTTTATGTGCAAAATCAAGCAAAAAACCTTTTGGGTAACTTCCAGGCGATACATGTATAAATGTTTTAGCTCCAATTCCTGCCGAAACACTAATTAAATCAACGCCAATTTCTTTAAGTTTTTTTGCAAATATAATTGATTCGTCTAATTCAATGCCATTTTCTACATAATCAACTGCATTAATACGAACACTTAAAATTTCATTTTTGAGAATTTGTCTAATAGTATCAATAATTTCTAGTGGTAATTTCATCCGATTTTGCAAGCCTGGACCATATAAATCGTTTCTTTTATTAAAGTAACTGCTTAAAAATTGACCAAGTAACCATCCATGCGCACAATGTATTTCAATTATATCAAAATTAGATTCTTTTGCGCGACTAGCTGCTTTGATAAAACTGTCTTTTATGTCATCTATTTCCGAAAGTGTTAAATCATTTACGGTTTTTGATTTTACATTCATGGCAAGCTGAATGCCAGCCAGAGAATCATTTTCGTGAATTACCTTACTAATTTTTGATAATCCAGGAATTTTATCATCGCTATCTATGCCTAATTGTTTGATAAAAGATTTGCCAAGTATGTGTGTGTATGTTGCTTCTATAATAATAGCGCCTAGATTTTTTCTTAGGGAGTAGTAGTCAATATTTTGTTGAGCTACACTACCATCCTCGTTTGCGTAGTTTGTTACTGTAGGCAACATTACAATCCTATTTTTAAATGTTTTGTTGTTTATTGAATAAGGAGAAAATAATGCTTTATTTTTCATCTAAGTTTTTTAAAAAATCAAAAAAATATTGATCAAATAAATTTTCATTTTCAAAATAGAATGGATGGGATAAACCTCTAAATGTATGCAATCTGGCATTTGGCATTATTTCTTTTAGTTTGTTTCCAATTTTTGGATCAACCTTATTATCATTTGCTCCCCAAAGCAGCAATGTAGGTACATTTAAATTTTTAAACTGTTCAATCTCGTTTTCAATCCAGGCAGGGGCTGCAGCAATTATAGCCCTGACCTTTTCAGGATGCAATAGAGCGTATTTTAATGCAAAACCCCCACTCATTGAAGCGCCAAATAATACAAAGTTATCTAATTTTTTATAATCTACGAATGCTTCAATAAAATTTACCGGCTCAATGTTGTTTGGTTGAGATTTTCCAAAACCAGGAAAATCAAACGCATAGATACGGTATTTTAAGTTGTACAATCCGATTAACGTATCATTTAGCTTAAGAAAATCGCTTGCAGTGTAACTTTTGCCGTGCATGAAAATTATATCTTTTTCGCCAACAGGCTGTTTTATGTAAAAAACTTTTTTACCTGCAATTTCTTCTTCTTTTTCAACAAAATACATAGTTGCTCCTTTTAATCAAAAAACTATGGCTTTTACAAGTTCTATATCTTCAATCTTTCTAAGCAAATTAATTGCTTCTTGTGAAGGTTGTGTGTCAAGCTCAATAAAAGACATAGCAAGACCACTTTTTTGTCTTGATAGATGAAAACCCGCTATATTTATATTCAAATTACCCAAAATAGTTCCAATTTTTCCAATCGTACCAGGTTTATCTCTGTTTATAATATATAGGTATATGCCTTTTGGTGTGATATCAGTTCTAAATTCGTCTACAAGAACAATTTTTTGTGTTCCATCTTCAAATAATGTTGCACCGATAGATTTTGTTTGTTTATCTGTAGTAATTTTCATCAGAAGCAGATTATTATAGTTTTCGTAATTTTTTGCTTTTGCTTCAGAAACTATTATGTCAAGTTCTTTTGCTACATACGGTGCATTCATATAAGAAACATTATCGCTCATGCTAAATTCCAAAAAGCCCTTTAAGGCAGCAATTGTAAATGGCTGATAATTAAATGGTACATCGAATGCTTTTTCTACAACATCTTCTTCAAAACGTGCGCCAACCATAACTATATCGATTTGACTGGGTCTGCCTTCTGTTAGCTGGGCTGCTAAACTACCCATTTTTTCTGCCAAGTCAAAATATAATCTGTGTTCTTTAGACATTTTATCCTTAATAAATGGTATATTGATTGCATTTTGATAAGGTTTGCCAAGAAGTGCATTAACTATCTGCTGGGCTAAGATTAAAGAAACATTTATTTGAGATTCATTACTATTTGCTCCAATGTGTGGTGTAACAAAAACATTATCTAAATCAAGCAAAGGATTGTCTGTTGCTGGTTCTTTTTCAAATGTATCAATACCACAAGCTGCTACTTTGCCAGATTTTATACTGTCGTACAAGTCTTTTTCATTAATTATACCACCGCGTGCACAGTTAATTAAAATAACGCCATCTTTTGTTTTATCTATTTCTTTTTTTGTCATCATGTTTTTTGTTTCTTTTGTAAGAGGCGTATGAAAAGTTATTATATCTGATCTTTCAAGGATTTCGTCAAAATGTTCTACAAGCTCAACGCCTAAATCTAAAGCTTTTGTTTTTTTAATGTATGGATCATATGCAATAACTTTTGCTCCAAAAGCTTTTGCACGTTTTGCAACTTCGCTGCCGACATGTCCAAGCCCTACAATGCCCAGTGTTTTGCCAGAAAGCTCAACACCCATAAATTTTTTTCTATCCCATTTGCGCTCATACTTTAAGCTATAGTGAGCAGTGGGAAGTTTTCTTAGAGCATTTAGCATCATACCCATCGTTAGTTCCGCTGCTGCTATAGTGTTTGCACCTGGTGCATTGATAACAATTATACCTTTTTTGCTAGCTTCTGCTATATCTATACTATCTACTCCAACACCAGCTCTACCTATTACTTTTAATTTTCCAGGTCTTTCAAGTGTTTCTTTAGTAATGCGTGTGCCACTTCGAGTAATTATTGCATCATAATCGCCTATTATTTGTGCCAATTCCTGTGGCGTTAGATTAAATTTTTCTTCTACTTCAATATTATTTTTTCTTATGTAATCCAGACCTTCTTGGGCCACATGCTCTGTTACTAAAATTTTCATTTAGCTCTCCTTTTTTAAAGATAGAGAGGGGAAAACCTCTCTACCACCCTAAAATTTTATTTACTGAATCTACTTGCTCTTTAACTTTTTCAACAGATAATTTAAGCAATGATTGCTCTTCTTCTGTGAGTTTAAATTGCAATATTTTTTCGACGCCATTTTTACCTATTACAACTGGTACACCTAAAAAATAACCAGAAATGCCAAACTCGCCTTCAAGGTAAGCTGCGCATGGCAGTACTCTTTTTTCATCAAAAATAATTGCTTTTGCCATCTCAACAGCTGCAGCAGCCGGTGTATAGTAAGCTGAACCTGTTTTTAGATGTGCAACGATTTCTGCACCGCCATTTTGAGTTCTTTTTACAATAGCATCAATTTCATCCTTTGGTAAAAGTTCGGTTATCGGAATGCCGCACACATTTGCAAGTCTTACCAAAGGCAACATATAATCACCATGTATCCCCATAACAATAGCATTTACATCCTTTGGAGAAACACCTATGGCGTCAGCTAAAAACGATCTATACCTTGCTGAATCTAATACACCTGCCATACCAATTACTTTATTTTTGGGTAAGCCCGATACTTTGTATGAGGTATAAACCATAGCATCAATTGGGTTTGTAACTACAACTAAATATGCATCTTTTGAGTACTCTAATGCTTTTTCTGTTACTTCTTTTACTATTTTTACATTTGTAGCAAGCAGATCATCCCTTGACATCCCCGGTTTTCTTGCAATACCAGATGTAATTATAATAACATCAGAATCAGCAGTATCTTTGTAATCGTTTGTGCCAATGATGCTGCAAGAAATACCAGTAATAGGCCTAAACTGAGACTGATCAAGTGCTTTACCTTGAGGAATACCCTCTAAAACGTCAAGTAGTACTACATCACCAAGACCTTCAATTGCTGCCCAATGCGCTGCTGTTGCGCCTACATTACCTGCTCCAATAACAGTTACTTTACTGCGTCTCATAAAATCCTCCTGTCTAATTTTTACACTTGTAATATAATTAATTTTTATATATAATGCAAATTAGAACTTTTAAACAAGGTATTAGGAGAACTTATGAATGTGGCTGATTTGTCACTCCACCATGTGGTAGTGTTTAATAGTGTAGCAAAAACGCTTAACATGAGCAAAAGCGCAAAAGAGCTTTTAGTTACTCAGTCAGCAATTAGTCAAACCATCAAAGATTTGGAAACAAAATTTTCTGTTAAGTTATTTTTGAGAAAAAATAGACGGCTATATTTAACGGAAGAAGGTAAAGAATTTTATTACTATACAAAAAAAATTTTTGACATTTTAGAAGAAGCAAAGTTGTGTTTGGAAAACTTTAATACTTTAAAAAAAGGACGTGTTTCCATTGGCGCAAGCATGACAATTGGTAACTACTTATTGCCAGAGCTTATTGTAAAATTTAAACAAACTTATCCAGATATAGACTTGAGTTTATTTATTGCAAATAGTTCAGAAGTAATCGAAAAACTTCGCACCTCAGAAATTGATCTTGCCTTAATTGAAGGCTTACCTTATACAAATGATAAATCAATAAAGATAACACGTTTTGCCAAAGATAAGTTAACGTTTATTTGTTCTCCTCAACATAAATTTGCTTCACAACAAAAAGTAACGCTCAAAGAATTACAAAAAGAACAATTTATTATGCGTGAGCGTGGCTCTGGTACCAGACATATTATAGAAGCAGAACTTGCAAAATTAGGCGCTCATGTAAAAGTAGCCTATGAATTCAATAATCCAGAAGCAATAAAAAATGCAGTGTCTTGCAATCTTGGTATATCGGCTTTGAGTGAGCTCATAATAAAAAATGAGATTCAAATGGGTATGTTAAAAGAAATTCCCATTACAAATATTAAAATATATAGGTGGTTTTACCTTATGAAAATAAATAGCTACAATAAAGCTCAAACTATATTCGAAAATTATCTGTTAGAAAATTTTAAAAATCAGTCAAAATGAGCTAAATCGCTTTCTTTAAGCAAACCGTCTTTTATTTCAGAAATTATTGCAGTTAGGCTTCTTCTGGCTTCTAGGTATTTTTGATCTTCAAAATAAGTTAAAGGGTATATAGTTTCTACAGGATAAGGCTTTAATTTTTCATCAACATTAACAAATGTAAATAAGCACGAATCAGTTAAATTACTGATTTTTTTCTCATAGCGCCCCATACGTGATATTGTTGTTTCTATGCATATAAAACTTTTGTGTGTATAGACTATATTGCTTTTAAATAATAATTTGTCACCAATTTTAACAGGATTTATAAAATTCATCCTGTTTACTGCTGCAATTATTGGCCTTTTTGTTGCAATAAGTTCTGCACACATGGTGGAAAGCTCATAGGATCTTCTTGCTAGATAACCCCCAAATATTGTTTGGTTTGGGTTTTTGTAGGCAGGAAATGTTCGCTCCCATGAGGTAAGAAATAGCTTAGATGCTAAAAGTCCATTAAAGTTTGGATCTTCTTGGGGTTTGTGTAATTTTTCTAAAAGCCTGTATTCTTCCAAAGATGGAGGTTGGCTTTCTAAATTTTTTTGAGCCATATAGTGTTCTTTTCTTTCTATGGCTTTTTGATAACGTCTTTTTTCCATATCATCAATGTAATTTAAAGGTGGAAGTGCAACGCTTACACGATTGTCCCTAGGACCTCTTCTTGCTACAAGCGTAAAATAACAAGTTGCAATATGAGTTTGAGGGTTTGGCTGTTCGATTCTTATGCCTACTTCCATTGATGTTTTACCTACGTAGTTTATACGAGACTTAAATATCAAATCTCTTGTAATATCCGCTGGATTTCGCACTATTATTGTATCAATTGCCGCAGTAACTACAACGGCATCTTTATAGAATTGGTTTACATACATTCTTGCAGTGTCAGCAGCTAAAGTGTCCATAATCTCAAGCAAAAGCCCAAATCTAATATTTGCAGGCAATTCTTCGTCTAATACCATAAAATTGTTTTTTAATGTCTCACTTGTGCTTAGCGGTATGATTTTTTCTAATGATAGTTCGTTTGGTCTGGTTAGCAGGCTCATTAAATTCCCCTTTCAAATTTAAAAATCATTTTAACTTTAAAACCCTCTTTTTGAAAAATAAACACTTTTACCTTTTTGTCAATACGAAATTGCATTAAATTACATTTTGGTTTTTTAAGTGCTTTATATAAGATTTATTGTAATGAAGTAATTTTTTAAGCACGTTTATTGTATCCTGACCAAGAAGCGGTGGACTTTTTGGCTCTGTAATGGTTGAATTTGATAGTTTTATAGGTGTGCCAACAATTTTTAACAAACCAAATGGATGATTTATTATTTTAACCATATCCCTTGCAAGCAACTGTTTATCTTCAAATACTTCTTTAAGATTGTTTATATGACCTGCCGGTAAGTTGTGAGATTGAAATAAGTCAACCCAATATTGAGCGTTTTGAGTTTTGAATACCTCCTGTAAAATTTTTACCAATTCTTTTCTATTTATTACTCTATTTTCATTTTTTTTGAATTTATCTTGTTTTAGAGCATCTGTGTTTAACAAGCTAGCTAGCTTTTGAAATTGTTCATCATTACCTACAGCTAAATTAAAGTATTTGTCTTTAGCTTTGAATGTTTGGTATGGAACAATATTGGGGTGCGCATTTCCATAGCGCTTTGGTATTTTAGAGCTTACCAGATAATTTGATGCAACATTTGCAAGACTGGATACTGCGCAATCATACAGTGCAAGGTCTATGTACTCTGATTGTTTGATTTTTTGTCTTTTGTATAGACTAGCAAGTATTGCTATTGTTGCGTATAATCCAGATACAATATCTAAAATAGCAACACCTACTTTCATTGGAGGGCCTTTTGGTGAGCCTGTTATGCTCATTAAGCCGCTTTCGCCTTGCATTATAAAGTCATATCCTGAGAGATTGCTTTTTGGTCCATTTTGACCATAGCCTGTTAATGAACAGTATACAATTGTTGGATTTATCTTTTTTATTTTTTTATAATCAAGCGAATATTTTTTTAGTTCACCCACTTTGTAATTTTCAACAAATACATCGCAAATACTAGCTAAATCGTATATGATTTTTTGGCCTTCTTTTTTGCTTATATCAACAGTAATACTTTTCTTATTACGATTTGTACAAAGAAAATAAGCGCTTTCTGTTTTCAAAAAAGGAGGCCCCCAATGGCGTGTTTCATCTCCTATTTTTGGCCTTTCAACTTTTATTACCTGTGCCCCTAGATCTGATAGGATCATTGTGGCAAAGGGTAATGCTAATACACGCGATAAATCAAGTACCTTTATGCCTTCAAGAGGCAGTTTTTTGCTCATTTTTTTCTAAAAGCCTCAATGCCTGTTATATCTCTTCCAATTATAAGCGTATGCATATCGTCTGTGCCTTCATAAGTATATACTGATTCAATATTTGCCATATGCCTTATTGGTGAGTAATCCAGGCTTATACCATTTGCGCCAAGGATTTCTCTTGCTGTATGAGCGCAAAACCTGGCTGTTCTTACATTGTTTCTTTTTGCTAGAGAAATTTGAGCTGGAGTAGCTTTATTTTCATTTAGCAACTGAGAAAGCCTTAAGCTCACAAGTTGAGCTTTTGTAATTTCTGTAATCATATTGGCAAGTTTTTCCTGGACTAGCTGGTATGATGCAATGGGCTCGCCAAATTGTTTTCTATCAAGAGAGTAACTAAGGGCAGTTTCAAAACAATCCATGCTAGCACCAATTGCTCCCCAGGATATGCCATATCTTGCCATATTAAGGCAAGAAAATGGACCCTTTAGTCCTTCAATATTGGGCAATCTATTCTCCAAAGGTATTGCGCAATCAGTAAAAGCTAGCTCGCCAACACCGCCTGCTCTCATAGAACCAAGCTCTTCTAAGTCTTTTTGGTAAAAGCCAGGTGTTCCTTTTTCTACAATAAAACCCTTTACTTTGCCATCGTCAGCATCTTTTGCCCATACTATTGCTACATCTGCAATCTCTGCTTCTGTTATCCACATTTTTGAACCATTTAACACCCATTTGTCTTTGATTTTTTTTGCAGTAGTTTTCATGCTTGATGGGTCTGAGCCTGCATCTGGCTCTGTTAAGCCATAGCAGCCTATTTTTTCTCCACTTGCAAGCTTGGGTAGAAATTTCATTTTTTGATTTTCACTGCCATAGCGCCATATAGGATACATAACTAGACCTGTATTTACCGCTACGAAACTTCTTAGAGCGCTATCTATACGTTCTACTTCCTGACACACAATGCCATATGTTGTATAGGTTGCACCAGGACAATTGTATTTTTCTTCTATAAAGCTACCAAGTATACCAAGTTCACCAAATTGTTTTGCAATGGTTCTAAAATCAAGTTTTTCTTGCTTGTGCCAAGCTTGTTTAATAAGCGGTTTTATATTGTCTTCTAAAAATTTTCTTAGACTATCCCTGAGCAATTTATCTTCATCAGCTAGTAAATCATCAATTTTGTAGTAGTCTACAAACATAATACCTCCATTTATGCTAAATACTTTTCACCTATGCGTTCTTTAAATTCTTCCATTGTACAATCGCATATAAGGTTTCCATGTTCGAGCAAATAAACTTTTTCAGAGTGCCTTAGGGCAAAGTGAAGGTTTTGTTCACCAAGCAGAATTGTCAGATTCATTTGAGTATGCATGTAATCAAGTACTTTAGATATATCTTCAAGGACTATTGGTGCAAGACCAAGAGTGGGTTCATCCAGTACTATCATTTTTGGTTTTTGAACAAGAGCCCTTGCTATTGTAAGCATCTGCTGTTCTCCGCCAGAAAGTGTAGAGGCAAGTTGTTTTTTTCTTTCTGCTAATCTTGGAAATATTGAATATACTTCTTCTATTCTTTTTTTTGCTTCGTTTTTTTCTACTTTTTGCAAAGCAAGGTTTAAGTTTTCTTCTGTACTCATAAATTTAAACAATTCTCTGGTTTCTGGTACAAATGATATGCCTAAATTTACAATTTCTGCTGTTTTTAGATGCTTTATAGATTTTCCTTGCCATTTTATATCGCCTTCGTAATTTACAAATGAAAATATTGCTTTAAAAAGGCTAGTTTTTCCAGCGCCATTTAAACCTACAACAGATACAAATTGACCTTCTTTTACTATTAAGTCAACATTTCTTAAAGCCTGAGCTTTATTGTAGGATAAAGAAGTGATATTGACTTCCAATAGAATTTTTGCGTTAAGGTCAGTTTGTTTTTGATTTGAGTTTTCAATTTTAGTTTGTTCGCCCAGGAATACTCTTTTCACTTCTTTGTTGGATATTACTTCTTCTGGTGTGCCTGTTGATATTATTTTTCCAGCGTGAATTGCTATAATTTTATCAACCAAGTCTTTAACTGCTTTTACATTATGATCAACTATTATAATAGAAAAATTTTCTTTTGTTAATGATCTAATTAGTTTAGAAAACTCTTCTACTTCTAAATGACTTAAACCTGCAAAAGGCTCATCTAATAACAAAAGTTTTGGATTTAGTGCTAAAGCTTTTGCAAGCTCCATCCTGCGTATAATCCCAAAGGCTAATTCTGATGGGCGTTTGTTATAGACCAATTCTAAGCCAAGTTTTTTTGCTATTTGTATAGCCTGTTCTTTTATGCCTTTTTTATAGAAAAACTGAAATTTATCTTCCAGTAAAGATAACTCAATATTTTCTAACACTGTTTGTCTACTAAGTGGTCTTGAATGTTGAAACATTACTGCAATACCTTTTTTTATTCTTTTGTGTATGCTTAAATGTTGAATTTCTTCTCCATTAAATTTTATTATACCACCTGTTGGTTTGTAAAGGCCTATGAGTAAATGCATTATTGTAGATTTTCCTGCACCATTTGGACCTATTAAACCTACAATTTCATTTTTATTAATTTCAAAGCTTACATTGTCTGTGGCATGTATGCCGCCAAAATATTTGTCCAGATTTTTTACTTCCAGTAACGCCATTTAGTTTTTCCTCAAAAACAAGCTTATTATACCATCTGGCAAAAAAAGCAATACTATAAGTCCCATTATCGACACAACAACATAGCTAAGCTGACCCAACGGTTGCAACCACTCTCTTAAAAGTATTATAAAAAAAGCTCCCAAAATAGGTCCTATAATTGTTCTTCTTCCACCAATAATAGCAGAAATTATAATTTGCAATACAACAGCAATAGACACTACGAGACTCACTGAAGCTGTACCTAAATAAAACACAAGCAAAGCCCCTGATAAACCACTGAATAAAGCACTGATACCAAAAGCTAAAACTTTGTATTTTGTTATGTTAAAACCCAGACTTTCTGCTTCTATTGGATCTTGAGCAGATGCCTGTAGAATCAGACCAATAGGCGATCTTGCAATAACAAGCATAACCATTGCACTGAAAGCACAAAACAAAAGGGCCATATAATAATTTATTTTTGAGCTAACAGATATTATGCCGGGTACGGATAAGCCTATCTCTCCACCTGTATACTGGGCAAATATTGTGACAAATTGTTCTAATAACAAAACACTAACTAGTGTAATAAGTCCAAAATATGGTCCTTTAAGTCTTAAAGCTGGAGCAACTAGGATAAGTCCTGATAAAATGGCTGCTACAGCACCAAGTACAATACATAAAGCAAGTGGTATATGAGTGTTTATATTTAAAATAGCCGCAGTATATGCACCTATGCCTATTTGAAATGTGGATCCAAAATTTACTTCTCCCGAGTATCCAAATAATAAATCCCACGACATAACAAAAACTGCGAAATATAAAGCAATTGTAAAAACACCCACAACATAAGAAGAAAAAATGTAGGGTACAAATATCAAAAGAATAAAAATTACAATTCCTATAATAATAGACCTATCTTTTGGTATTAACATATCTAAAACCTACCAAACAAACCTTTTGGTTTAAACATAAGTATCAAAACTAAGATTACGTAAGCAGGTATTGATGTGTATGCAGGTGAAATCAAATAAGCAGTCATAGTTTGTATATAGCCGATAAGAAATGCTGCCAGAATAGAACCTGTGATATTGCCTAACCCCCCAAGTACCACAACAGAAAAAGCAAGTCCAGTCAGGCTTGGAACGCTTTGGGCACTTGCACCCAAAAAAGAAGCAAGCAATGCCCCAGAAAGACCGGTTAATACGCCGTATACACCCCACAAAAGTATATAAACCTTTTTAATATCAATACCGCTTATTGCCAAACCGTCATGGCTCATAGATGCTGCAAGCAAAACTTTCCCTGTTTTTGTTTTGTTTATAAAAGTCCACAAAATAATCAGAATTAAAATAGAAGCAAATGAAAGCAGAATTTCATTGTATGTTATATTCATTTTAAACAAGTTTAAAACACCTTTTACAAAAGGAGGCACAACAACAGGATTTGAGCTGAAAAAATAATCCAGTAATTCTTCTATAATCATAGACCATAAAAGCGTAGCTGTAAGTATAAAAATTTCTTTTTCTGTAGTGGGTATTTTTTTAGATTTGTCTATGGGGTTTATAAGCAATACAAATAACAAGTATGAGACTGCTATTGAAGCTAAAACGCCAACAACCATACCAGCTAATAAAGGCAGATGAAAATGACTTATAAAAAACCAGGAAATGATTGCACTCAATACTAAAAAAGCACCGTGGGAGAGATTAAGTACTCCTGCTGTGCCAAAGATAAGAGAAAACCCTACTACTCCCACAGCGTAAATCGAACTAATAATAAAGCCATCAAATAAAATTTGCCAAAAAAGGTTCATTTTTTAACAAACGAAGGTATAATAACTTTAGCTGTTGCTGCATGAGGTGGCCAAACCGTTTCTAATTTGCCGTGTTGCCATTGCAACATAACGCCGGTTGCATATGAAGGGCCATATTTTATGCCATGTGCATATGGACTTTCTTTTCCATAAAACTCTATATGTCCCATAACACCAATGTAATTTGTAGCTTCAAGTGCTTTAATAAGTGCATCAGTGTTTGTTGATTTAGCTCTTTTTATAGCCTGTGCCAGCACATATATAGCATCATATGTTGTATAGCCACCATAAGCGGGTGTTATGCCAAATACTTTCTCGTATTCTTTAACAAAAGGTATGGTTTTTGGTGTTATTGGAGCAGGAGATCCTTCTGCTTGACTAATTATGCCTTCTGTTGCTCCATTGCTTTTTTTCCAGAAGTCAGATGTACTTGCCTGTGCGTTTATTCCAACTATCAAAAAAGGATATTTTGCTTCATGCCATTGAACAGTTTGTTGAAGACCTGTATGTGCCCAACCGGTTACTAAAAGATCAGGATTTTTAGATTTTATATCGGTGAATATAGGTGTAAAATCAGTTGTATTTGGTGCAAATCTCATATGACCTACCACTTTGATACCAGTTTGTGGAAGACATTTTAGGTATTCTGCATCTAATGGTTCAGTCCATGCTGCATTTTCACTTGCAACAAAGGCAGTTTTGTAGCCATACTGTTTTACTAAATCATCGCGTATAAAATTGCACACGGTTTGCGCCATTTCGGTAGCATTGTACTTTAATTGAAATACATATTTGTACATATTGTAATTATTATGTACCACTTGGGTTATTTTTGGATCAGCTGCGCCTGTAGTTATATATATTGTATGCAGTCTTGCTGCCCAAGGCTCAAGTGCGAGTGCAACTTCACTTATCCAGCTACCAACAACTGCAACTACATGATGATCGTAAACAGCTCTTTGAAAAGCTTGAACAGCATCTGTTGCTCGCATATGATCATCGTAAATAAATAGCTTAATAGGCCTTCCATCAATGCCACCTTTTGCATTAATTTGGTCTGCTGCTAATTTTGCCCCATTGACAATAGAATCACCTACAAGTGTACCTTGTTCTGCTATAATGCCAATGTTAATAGGTTCAGCTGCAAATACTAGACGTGGTAAGAAAACAAATGCAAAAACCGCAACAATTAGAGCTATTTTTTTAAAGACACTCATTTTTAAACCTCCTTTTACATACTTTTAATATATTTTAGTATTATAAGTTAAACATGTCAAGAAAAATTAATAAATTAATTTTCTATTGATTTTTTTAAAAAAAAATATATAATAACTAACTAATTATAAATATGGGAGGTTTTTATGAAATTTAAAAAATTTGTTGTGTTTTTGGTGTTTTTTGTTAGTTTATTTTTTAGTAGAGCAGCTTTTGCTAAAATTGGCATTATTAGCACACAACAGGCAAACTTTTTAATAAAAACTCAAAACAATGTCATTGTGATTGATACAAGAAGCAAACAAAATTATCTGCATGGCCATTTGCCTAAAGCAATAAATTTAACAGAAAACGAAATACTTGTATCGCAAGAAAATGAACTGGGCCTTATGCCATACAACAACCAGCTGGAAAAAATTTTTTCTGCATATGGGTTGAAAAGAAATGCAACATACATTGTATACTCTGGTGAAAATTACGATAACAGTGCAAGGTTTATAGCACAGGCTGCATGGATTATTAGCGCACTTTATTGGTCTGGAATTAAAGATATATACTATATGGATGGAGGTTTTGAAAAATGGAAAAGTGAAGGTTTGCCTGTTTTAATAGGAAACTATAGTTTGCCAAAATCCCATTTTACAATAGAATACAACCCTGGTAACATTTTAGCTCAAAAAAGTTTTTTACTTTGGGTAATAAATAATGAAAACACGATTCAAGTAGTTGATTCAAGATCAAGAAAAGAATACTTAGAAGGTCATATTAAAGGTGCTAAATGGTTATACGCGGGGGATTTTTTGGAAAAAATCAATAACTATTGGGTTATAAAGCCAAAAAACACAATCGAAAATTTATTTTTGAAAGAAGACATAGATATTAATAAGCCTACAATCTCTTACTGCCAGAGTGGTCATTTATCTAGTGTATTTTGGTTTATCGCAAATGCAATTTTCGATAAACAATCTGTTTGGAGTTTTTGTGGAACATTCAAGAATTTACAAAAGCAAAATAAAGTGCCTATAAACATTGGTCCTATATGTTGAAAGTCCCATAAGCTATTTATGGGACTTAAGCAACATAAGCGTCATTTTGATATTTATTATAATAAATTTTACTAATTGCCATAGCACGCATGTTCTTAAAAATTTTGTAAATTTAGTGGGTTTTGAAGCAAAAAATGCTTGTTGATATGGTTTTCTTTCTTCAATTGTTTTTTCTACCATTTTATCCTCCTATTCTGGTAATACAAACCAAAACGGTTTTAGTTTTGCTTTATAAATAAATGCATAGTGCAATAAAAGCTTGATCCAATGACCAGCAAGCCCAATTTCGCCAAATGTATAATATAAATCCCGGCCATACTCCGGGTATTTTTCAAAATCAGGCACAATAGGATATACTGTTATAGAAGCAGCAGTGCCAGAAAAAAGACTGGCTCCTGTAGAAGCTACACATGCTGCGCCAATTTCTGCCATAGATGCTGTGTGTTTTGGTGTCTGATTGCCATGTTTAATCATACTTGCTATATTTAAAGCGCAATTCCTGCCAATTATAGCAGAAGGCATTCCGGTGCGAGGTGGTGCCGGAAAGATTGGTGTTTTATTTGGGCTATACATTGGTTTTGAGATTGCATGAGGTGGTGCAAAAGCAATACCTGCTGCAAATATATTTTTGTATGTAGGGTTTTGATAGGTTTTTGGCCAATCAGCAGCTTTCCATTCTTCGTAAGGCTTTTGCGTATAGTCTGCATCAACTTTCATAAAGCCATTTGATGTAAATAGATTCCCAGTAATATCTTCACCAGTTTTACTGCGGTATAAGCATTGCAAAGTCAAATTCTATTTCATGAGTGCTACCATAGAGTGTTTCGTAATACGCTTTATTTGATTCAACTTTATATATATGAGCCCTTTTTATCCATGATACATTTCTTTCAGCAAATAAAGATTCAGTAAATGTTTTGGTATGTGTTATATAGCCTCCTTTTTTTATGTGTGCACCAGCCATTCCAAAGTCTCCAAGCTCGTATTCGTTTGTTATGAAAACTATCTTTGCTTTGTCTTTTACCTTTTCTTTTTTAAGCAGAAATCTAAATAAATGCATATTCAAAAGCTGCACCCTGGCAGGTAGCTTGACCGTGTCCTGTGCCTACAAGAAATACAGCATTTTTGCCTTTTTTCATGTTTTCAATTGTTTTTTTAAGTTCTTGAGCTGCTTGTTTAGCATGGGATGCGCTGCAAACAGACAGAGAATTTTTATCAGGACCCAGGCCGGGTGTTGCTTCGAAATTAAGTTTTGGACCTGTTGCATTTATTAAGTAATCATATTCTACATTTTCCTTTTTTCCAGGAAAATCTCTGCCAGTATACTCAATCAATACAAATGGTTTTGAGGTTGTTTGAGTACCTTCTGGATAAATTGCAATTGCTTTTGCTTGTTTAAATATTACGCCTATTTTTTTATAAACTTTCTCAAGTTCAAACGTTACATCTTCTGGTTCCATTGATCCTATTCCAACCCAGATATTAGAAGGTATCCAGTTCTACTTGCTATTTGGTGCAATTACAATCACTTCATGTTCTTTTGGTAAGAGTTTTCTTAAATAAGATGCTGTAGTATGACCAGAAATGCCAGCTCCCAAGACAACAATTTTTGACATAGTTTTACCCCCTCTTTTTTTGATACCAAAAAATTAAACCAACTATTTGAAAATGGCTGTTAATAGTTTTTTGATCGCGCCTTTTATATAACTAATGTAAACTTTTACGATATATTTTTAATCAAAAGTTTTGATGGTTATGTTTGCTTTATTGGAAAAACGTAAACAACGATTTACACAAAAATTTTTAAAATTTTCTTGACTTTTGAAAAAATTTTTTTATAATGAAAACTCGTGCTTAAGAATTCTCTTTTGCAAGCACTTCTTTTTCCCTCTTGTTTTCCCGCCATAAAGTCCGCATTTAGATTTCGCCCGCAAGGGCGTTTCCTGCCCGCCTTTTTGTTTTTATAGAAAGATTTTGCAGATTAAGTTGTTTGTTTCTTCGCTAAAAGGATAGCGCAGATCCTTAAGATATTCTTTAAAATCTTGCATTTCATCTGGTGGTATCTCAAAGCCAACAAGGACTTTGCCGTAATCGGTACCAATATGCTTGTAGTGAAACAAAGATATATTCCAGTTGCTTTTCATTTTTGATAAGAATTCGTACAAAGCTCCTTTTCTTTCTGGGAAAGAAAAATGGTACAACACTTCGTTTTGAGCCAGATTAGTTTTACCACCGATCATGTAGCGAATGTGACTTTTTGCTATTTCATTGTCTGTTATGTCAAAGATATTGTAACCTAATCTTTTGGCTTTTTCCAAAAACTTATCTTTTTCTTGTTTGTAATTTATATTAAGACCTGTTAAAACATAGGCTTTTTGTCTATTTGTAAGCCTGTAGTCAAACTCAGATACATTTATATTATCAATTAAATCCATGCAAAATTTTTTAAAAGACCCAGGTTTTTCTTCTAATTCTACCACATAGAGTGCTTCCTGCTTTTCTCCAATTAAAGCTCTATCAGCTACAAAGCTTAATCTATCAAAATTCATATTTGCACCAGAGTTAATGGCAAGGAATGTTTTTTTAGAGATGGAGTGTTCGTCTATATAGCGCTTTATTCCAGCTACAGCCAAAGCACCTGCAGGTTCTACTATATTTCTTGTATCATAGTAGATGTCTTTTATGCTTGAACATATCTCATCTGTATCAACAAGTACAATATCATCAACATACTTTAATACTAAATCAAGCGTTAAGTCACCAACACTTTTTACGGCAACACCATCTGCAAAAATACCTACCTCATCTATATCAACTTTCTTTTTGGCATGAAACGATAAATACATCGCATTTGAGTCTTTTGGTTGAACTCCGATTACTTTTATTTGGGGGTTTATGTTTTTGATAAATGATGCAATGCCAGCAATTAATCCGCCACCACCTATGGGCACAAAAATGTAATCAACTTCAGAGCTTGTTTGCATCAGAATTTCATTTGCAATTGTAGCGTTACCTGCTATTACAAGCTCATCATCAAATGGGGGAATGTAGGTCATTTTAGTTTCTTGCACCAGCACTTTGCAGGCATTATAAGCATCTGTATAGCTATCACCTTCCAAGACTATACTTGCACCATACCTTGCTACTGCATCAATTTTAATTTGGGGTGTGGTTTTTGGCATAACTATAGTTGCTTTAAGAGATAGTTTTTTTGCCGATAACGCTACGCCCTGGGCATGATTGCCAGCAGAAGCACATATTACACCTTTTTCTTTTTCTTGTTCTGAAAGATTTTTTATTTTGTTATATGCACCTCTTATCTTAAATGAAAATACGCTTTGTAAATCTTCCCTTTTTAGTAAAATTTTATTGTTTAGATTTTTTGAAAGATTAACAGCATAATTAATGGGTGTTTGTTTGGCAAGATCATATATTGAAGATCTAATAACAAGCCTTACAATGTTGTCCATGTTATGCAAACTCCTCCTTTAAATATGAGACTCTTTTTGAGTCATCTTTTTTAATGGGCTCAAGTGACCATTTGCCTTCACCTAGTAGTGAAAGTTTTATTTTATGGTAATTAAGCAGACTTGACCTGTGACCTACGCTTAAGCATGCGCTTTGCGGAAGCTCATTAAATAGTCTCATATAAAGGAGTCTTTCGGATTTCTCATCTAAAGCACTTGTAGCTTCATCCATAAAAATCCACTCAGGTTTTTGCAAAAATATACGCCCAAAAGCAATATATTGTTGCTCGCCTAGTGATAAAACTTGAGACCATACATTATTATCTAATAAATGTTTTGTCAAGTATTTTAAGTTTAGACTTACAAGTAGCTCCTTTAAAATATCGTTATCTATCGATGGATCACCATTTGGATAAATAAGAACATCTCTTAGTGTTCCTATTGGCAAATATGGCTTTTGTGGCAAAAACAATGTTTTTTCTTTTGGGGGAAGTTCAATTTCTCCAGAACCAAAAGGCCAAAGACCTGCAATTGTGCGAATAAGTGTGCTTTTTCCTATGCCTGATGGACCGACAATAAGAAGACTTTGCGTTGGTTTTAGCTCAAAGCTTAAGTCTTTAATTAAGTATGTTTGATTATTTGGAAGCATAATAGATAAATTTTTTACACTCAAAAAGTCTGATTGTTTGTATTTAATATTATTATTTGAACTTTGCAGTGCTTTTATTGATTCAATATTGTGTTCGAATGTGCGTAGCCTGTCTGCTACTGCATGCCATGCAGCAAGCGAAGTGTAGCTATTTACAATGTAGGATAGTGATGTTTGTACCTGTCCAAATGCCTGAGCTATTTGCATTAAGCCACCTAGTTGAATCTTTTTTGCAAAAAACCTTGGCGCTGCAACAAGTATAGGGAAAATGATAGCAATCTGGTTGTAACCTGAGGTAAACCACGTGAGTTTTTTTTGCCTTACCATTATTTTCCAATAGTTTTCAAATATATCTGCAAATTTTCTCATTAAATGCTTGTGTTCTTTTTCTTCGCCACTATATAAAGCAACACTTTCGCTATTTTCTCTTATACGGACCAGATTGAACCTGAAATCTGCTTCGAATCTCTGTTGATTAAAGTTTAAAGGAATTAACGGCCTGCCAATTACAGCTGTAATCCATGTGCCAACAATAGCATACAACAAAGCAGCCCATACCATATATCCAGGAATTGTAATTAAATAACCAAATACAGAAAAATGCAATGGTCCAGATACAATCCACAATATACTTATAAAAGAAAATAAAGTTACAATTGAACTTAAAAGTCCTAAAGATAGGCTCAGTGATTGCGATATAAACATATTTAAATCTTCACTGATACGTTGATCTGGGTTATCTGTTTGGTGATTAAATACCTGGAGGTGGTAATATATTTTTTTATCCATCCATTTATCTAAAAAATTATCTGTAAGCCACCTGCGCCATTTTATCTGAAGCATTTGATTTAGGTAAAGTGAATAAACAGCAGAAATTATGTAAAAAAAAGCCAGGGCAGTAAATTGTCCAAGCGCTACCCAAAAAGCTTTTTCGTTTAAATCCTGCAAAGCATTGTAGAATTCTTTATACCACAAATTAAATAATACATTGATAAAAACAATAGCTAAATTTAAAAAAATAATGGCAGCAAGCAGTATATAAGCTGTTTTTTTTTCGCTTGACACCCAATAGGGCTTTATTAGATGCCATGCATCTTTAAAAACTTCTTTATTAAATTGTTTCATTTAGTAATTACCAATAATTTTCATTGATTACTTTTTATTTGATTGTACAGTTTATCTGCCAGTTCTTTTGCTTGCAATAGTTCATTGTTCGTTAATTTGTATTTAACTATATTTAAATGGTGTAAAGCTAGTTTGTAAATTTCTTCATCAGGAGTGGAAAACTTTTTTGCTACATCAATCCATGCGTATGCATATACATAATTTTTTTCTATATTACCTTCGTAGTATAAAAGCCCAAGTCTGTATTGGGCATAATTTGATCCTAGATAAGAGGCTTTTTCCCAATACTCAAAGCTTTTTTTATAATTGAGTTCTACGCCTTGGCCCATACTGTATAAAAATCCAAGACCATATAGTGCGTCCCTATTGTTTTCTTTCGCACTTTTTTCCCACCAGTACAATGTTTTTGATAAATCTTTTTTAACACCAAGTCCATGTTTGTATAGATAGCCTAAAGCGTACTCGCCAAAGCTATTATTTTGTTTAGCTGACTGCATAAATAATTCGTAAGCTTTTTTGTAATCTTTTTTTACACCAATACCATCTAGATACATTGATCCTAGTATATACTGTGCTTGCGAGTTTCCTTCCTGACTCAAAATAGAAAAAATGTTATAAGCTTCTTTGTAGTTTTTATTATTGTATGCATTAAGACCTTCTTGTAAGCTGGGGTTTGCGCAAGCTACAGTATTTGTAAAAAATACACCTAAAATAATAAAAAAAACAATTAGTAAATTTTTTTTAAGCATACAATCTCCTCCTTTAACTAACATCTTTTTATACTCATTTTTAAATTATTTGCAATATTATTCATATTGGTAGTTTCAAAAAATTACAAAATTTTCAGTTAATATCAATGTATAATAAAAATTTATGAATTAACTTACAAAAATTTACTATTCTCACATAAAATAAATGAATAATAAAAAAATACTTGACTTTTTATTTATATTTTGTATTATACAAATTAAGAGTAAATATATTTATAGTAGGAGGTGTAGCGTGATAGCCTATCCGAAAGCATTTAAAAAAACGGCTAGAGAAAAGCCGCAGGAGGTGCAACAACCAAAGGATATTGAGGATGTGCAGGTTTGGTTGAAATTAACTAATGAAGTTTGGGATTTGTCCATGTCAAATTACTATTTTGATACATGGATGTGGCAATTTAAAAAAATGCCAGGCGTCCTAACACGTATTACAAAGCTAATTGAGCAAATGAACTCAAATAAGACAGCAGATGTTGCTGAAAACGAACTTAGAAAAAATCTTGATTATCTAAAAAATGCCCATGAAATGATAGAATATGCACAAGAAAAAGTTGAAAATGCCCTAAGGTTAATTTGGGCAAGGCGAAAGGAGCTTAAATAGTGGGCGGGGATTTTACAACGCTTCCAGGCTATATTATTGGTGGTGGTGATTTAATAACATTTGAAGAGATTAGAAAAAAAGTTGAAAGCCTGGGTAAAATTGTAGATATCGAAAATCAAGGTTTCAGACTAATTCCTTATTCAAAAGAAAACGAAAAACTTGATTTCGATGAAATGTATCCCGTTATTTACTTTAACAAAGATTATACTATAGATATCTACATAAGCTTTATGAAATTTGAAAAAGTCACAGAATTTATGCAAATTTTAAGTGATACTTTGGGTGTACCAATTGAACATGCAGATAATAATGGTACAATTAAGAAAACTGAGGAAGATATCGAGATGTTAGAAGAATTCTATAAAAATTTAGGAGGAGGACTTTATGGCAGAAGCAAGTAAAATAATGTCCATCAAAGAAGTGGTAAGCAAGTTTGTTAAGCCACACAGGGCTTGGGTTGTGGGTGGATTTGGTTATACAAGGACCAATGCATCAATTCCAAGAGAAGTAATCAGACAAAATATACCTAATCTATATTTGCAAACAAACGCAGGCGCTACACCTGTTATGATGATGGCAGGCGCTGGGCAACTTGATTGGATTGAAATGACATATATTGGACTTGAAACTATACAACCAGTTTCTTACGAGATTAGAAAAGGCTTAGAGGATGGCGACATCAGTGCATATATGCTATTTTCTAACTATTCCTGGGCACTCAGGACACATGCTGGACGCTTTGGAATGCAGTTTGCAACAGGTATGACAGATATAGGTTCTGATTTAATTGAATACGATATTTTTGGTAAAGCAGGTCTTAGAGGCAAAAACGAAAAAGGTATGTGGATCCACCCGGATATCCCACCAGCCAGACAGGTAATTATAGATGACCCGTTTGATGGTTGGGGACTTAGACCTCACCAATATGACCCAGAAAATAAGTGGTCACCAGGCGATGTACCAGATACCACATGGAATAAAACTGCAGCAGAAGAAGATGGTATATATTATGAAAAATTAAGAAAACAGGCTACAAAATATACAGGAAAACCAGGCGTAAAAGCTGTTTTGTATCCACCTTCAATACCTTATCTTGCAACTACACATGTTCAAAGGTGCGGTAATAAAGGTACAGCACGAATTGAAGGTTTGCTTGTGCCGGATGTTGAGCAATCACTGAGTGCAAAATACTTAGTAATTGCTACCGAAAAGATAGTACCAGAAGAAGAATTGAGATTTAGACCATCTGAAAACCAGATTCCAATGATACATGTTGATGCAATTGTAGAAACACCATGGGGTGGCTACCCAACAAATGTGACTTACCTGTATGACTATGATTGGATGTGGTGGAAATTCTATATTCAAGCAAACCGTGCAGCTGATACACCAGATGGTAGGAAAGCTTTGGCTGATTACTGGCATGAAATAGTGGGTAAAGATGAGTGGGATTTCTTGCAAAACAAAGTTGGAACAGATAAATTTGAGTTTGGCAAAATCAAAGCCAAATACGAATGCCCAAGTGGTGCAACAGGTTTTGCAAGACTGTATGAGCTTATAGCAGATACAAAATATGGATACAAGCCAGATCAATACAGGCCAATATAAAAAGGAGGAGAAAGATGAATAAAAAAGCTATTATACCAGTGCATATACCAACTGTTGAAGAAATTGAAAATAGGGTTAAAGCTTTTAGTAGTGGCATTAGCGATACAGACTACGAAGCTTATTGCAAAGAAAACGATATTCCACCAGATGAGTTTACAACAATGGAGTTACTTGCTATTGCAAGCTCGACAATGATACCAAAAGGAGCATCAATGTTTATTGGTACTGGTTTGCCTGTGCTTACAATGACACTTGCACAGCACACAGTAAACCCAGACGCCATTATAGTTATGGAAGCAGGCATGTTAGATCCACACTTTGAGCACATACCAGTATCTGTTGCCGACATTAGGGGTGCTTATATGGCTTCTACTGCTTTGTCAATGATGGATGCATTTGGCACATACGAACAACGCGGATATGTTACAGGTGGTGGCTTAGGTGGCGCAGAGTACGATGAGTATGGCAATATTAACGCAACGGGTCTTTGGGAAGCACCTCGCAACCAATGGACGTCTATTGCGTCCGGTACTGGCAAGGGTCCAAATGTGATATTTACAGGTTCTGGTGGCTCAAACCCAATTGGTACACAGTCTGATTTTATCTTGAGTGTTATGGTTCAAGAAAAAAGACGATTTCCGTATAGTGTTCAATTTAAGACTACATTGGGTGCAGCAAGAGGTCCAGAAGGTGAGTCTAGGTGGGATTACGGAATCCCAAGAGGTGGCAAAGGTTTGATGGTATCTGACCTTTGCATTATGGAAAACTTCCCAGAAGAAGGCATCTATGATATGAGACTAAGAAGCGTTCACCCGGATGTAAGCTTAAAAGATGTTATAGAAAATGTTATGTGGGAACTGAAAGACAAAAGTGGTAAGGTTTTGAAACCTACAGATGATGTTCCAACAACACCATCACCTTCGCATGAGCAATTGAAAGTGCTAAGAATGATAGTTGATCCAACAAGAATTTACCTGAAAAGAAAAACTGTTCGTGAAGTTGCTTACGAGAAAGAACATGGCAAGCCTTGGAGAGTTAAAGTTAAAGGTTAATCATGTTAATAGGGGGCTTTTGCCCCTCTATATTTTTATAAGGAGTTGCACATGAGATGTAAGTATTGTGGTAAAGAAATGGTTAAAACTAAAACCCCATTTAAAAGACCCGTTAAAGGCGAAATGCTTGTTGTGCCAGATGTAGAGGTTTACAGCTGTCCTGGGTGTGGTGCTGTGTATTTTCCAGAAGAAACTATACGACATGCAGGCAGAAAAATTGGCGAAAAACTCCTTCAGGTAGCAAAAGAACGTGGTCGTATAAAAGATGAAAAAGAATATTTAAGAAAACTTCAAGAACAGAAGCAAATAGATATAGAAGAAGCCATAAAAAGAGGTGATATTAAAAAGAAAGAAGATGCACCACTAAAAATCTTTACATAACAGGTTATGGATATTGGAGAACAAATAAAATATGAGCGCAAAAAAAGAAACATAACTCTTAAAGTACTAGCAGAATTAGTAAAATGCTCTCCTAATTACCTATCATTGATAGAAAAAAATAAAGTAAATCCCTCAGCGAAAGTTTTAAGAAGGCTTTTTGAGATTCTGGAAATACAACATGAAGAATACTTAAATGATAATGATGAACAAATATTTGTTAAAAAAGAAAAGCGCACACGTATAGTGTACCCTAATAATAAAGTAATAAGAGAGTTGTTGGTAAAAGACCCTTCAAATAAATTGATGGAACCTGCCTATAAAATTATACCTGTAAACAGTGATTCAAACGGATGGCACAGACACAAAGGTGAAGAGTTTGGATATATTTTAAATGGAAAACTAGAATTGAGAGTTGCAGATGAAGTATGCGTTTTAGAAAAAGTTGATAGTTTTTACTTTTCTTCTTCTTTGATGCATTACTATAAAAACGTAGGCGATTGTGATGTTGAAACAATATGGATTGTTGCACCACCATCAAGTTTTAAAATACTTGTTTTTAAAAAAACACTAAATCACATTATTAACTTTAACAATCTGTCAAATCCAAGAGCAATGCCACTTGCTTTTGGCATACCAAAAGCCATATAATCTACAAATTCCGGATCTGTTTGTTTATTGAAATATTTTTCAAGCCTTAAAAAATCATTTTCTTCATCATAGCAATTGGCTATTTCTATGCCATTAATGTAAAACTCATATCTTTTTGCATATTTGCCTTCTTTTTTTGCAAGAAATGTAAAGTCGGGGAAATTGTACACAATATTTATGCAATTATTGCCAAGGTGTTTTTCTATGTGTGTTGCAAATAAGTAATCAAGTACCTGAGATTTAGTTAAATTTGCTTCTAAATTATATTTTGATATTATTTTTTTCTTATCAAAAAAGTGCAAAATATCTAAACCTAAATATTTTAAAAACAACTCTTCGTAAGAAAAAAATTCAAAACGATCAAGATTAATATGCTTTGAATCTAATTCTAAAATATCTTTAGAATCGTTTAAAAACTTGCATAACTCTTTGAAATCTTCAAAAATATCTTCAGGTTTTGCATAAGCTCTATACCATTCAAGCATTAAAAATTCTTTACTGTGGAATTTGTCTTCAAAATCATCCCTGTAGGCAAAATTCAATTCAAATACTTTTTCAAAACCAAGACATAATAGTTTTTTATGTTCAATTTCAAATGAAGGCACCAGGTATCCATACCTTGTTTTGATTTTTTTAATATGTCTTTCGTTTAAATATAATTTTTTTAATTTGGGTGTTAATGCTTCTAAAAAGCCCTGTTGTTTGAAAAACTGTTTTGTTTTATCTATTAGAAGATACTTTTTGTTTATTTTCTCTAAAGCATTTTTAAAATCGATTGATTTATATGATTTTACAAGTAAATTATCGTTTTCATCGATTATATCATTTAAACTGTGTTTACTTTTGAAAGGAAAAGTTATTAGATTATTATTAGACAAAACAAGTGTAGTTTGTTTTGAAATTTTTACAATACGACCTGCTTTCATGGCTTTTTATTATATACAAAAAGTTGTTTTTTTAAAAATCGAAAATATAATAAGTACCATGAAGTGTTTTAGTGTATGTCCACATGATTGTCCGGATGCCTGTGCTTTAGAAGTAGAGATCAAAGACAATATGGTAGTAAAAATTTCTGGGAACAAAGACCATGTTTTTACACAAGGTTCAATATGCAACAAAACCTACTTTTACAGAGATGTCATATACTCAGATAAAAGAGTTTTGTACCCATATAAAAGAGTTGGCAAAAAAGGAAATTTATCTTTTGAGCGCATTAGTTGGAAAGAAGCTATAAAAACTATAGTGGAAAGGTGGCAAAATATTTTAAAGCATTACCAAAGCGATTCTATTTTACCTTACTCTTATGCAGGCACAGAAGGTGTACTTAATAAGGCAAGCATGGATAGGCGTTTTTTTAATAAACTTCAGTCTGCACAACTTTTGCGCACAATTTGTTCAGCAGCAGGAAGCAAAGGCTTCGAGCTGGCATATGGCAAAGCAATTGGTACTAATCCTATATATACTCAAAACTCTAAATTTATTATTTTTTGGGGTATAAACGCTATAGTAACAAACCTACACCAGGCTATTTTTGCCCAAAGAGCACGCTTAAATGGTGCAAAAATAATTAGCATTGATGTAGAAAAAAATGAAACTGCAAATTTTGCTGATGAATTTTACCATATAATGTCTGCCAGTGATGGAGTTTTAGCTCTTGGTATTGCAAATATAATCATAAATGAAAATTTATATGACAAAGAATTTATTGAAAGCAATACAGTTGGTTTTGATAAATTTAAGGAATTGGTAAAAAAGTATGCTCCAGATACAGTGAGTAAACAAACAGGTTTAAGCAAAGAACAATTAAACAAACTTGCAATTGAATATGCTACAATAAAGCCTGGCTTTATTAGAATAGGAAATGGCTTGCAACACCATTTAAATGGCGGTTTTAATACATGGGCGATTAGCTTGTTACCAGCGCTAGTTGGCTCATGGAAATACAAAGAAGGTGGGTCTTTAAAATCAAATTCTGGGTATTTTCCAATTAACAAAACATTGCTTGAAAGGCCAGATTTACTTAATAAAAAACCCAGATCGATAAATATGGTAGAATTAGGAAAGGCTTTAACAGACAATAAAAACCCTATAAAGTCCATTTATGTTTACAACTCAAATCCTTTAGTTGTAGCACCAAATCATAATCTTGTAAAGAAAGGTTTTGAAAGGGAAGATTTATTTGTTGTGGTACATGAAAGACTATGGAGTGATACTGCAAAATATGCAGATATTGTTTTACCTTCAACTACATCATTTGAGCATGAAGATCTCTATATTAGCTATTGGCACAATGTGATTGCTTTTGCAAATCGAGTAATTGAACCATTAGGTCAATCTAAGCCAAATATTGAAGTATTCAGTATGCTTGCTCAAGCTTTTGGTTTTAGCCAAGATTGTTTTAAAGATAATGTTTATGATCTTGCAGACCAGGCTTTGGATAGCGAATATTTTAAAAGGCATAATATATCATTAAATAGGCTTTTAAAAGAAAAATTTATTGAATTAGAATATATTGATTTTCCCTACACAGATTCTGCATACACCAAAACCGAAAAAATTCAATTTGAAAACCCAGAGGCAATCAATTTGGCAGGTACTGGTTTGCCAGAGTGCACTGCCTTGACTCTAAATTACCCTTTCATTTTAATCAGTCCGCCAAATAAGCATTTTTTAAATTCTACTTTTGCGCATGTCAATAAATTAAAAGAAAAAGAATACGCACCATATGTAAAAATAAATCCAAAGGATGCTATAAAGTACGATCTAAAAGATAATTGTAATGTGGAAATTTTTAACGAACAGGGTAGTTGTATTTTAAAAGCCATGATAAGCGATGATGTAAAAGAAGGAGTTTTGGTTGCACGAGGGCTTTATTGGGTAGATGATTATATTAACAAACAGCCAATAAACACACTAACAAGTGATAAATTGTCTGATATTGGAGGCGGGGCAGTGTTTTTTTCAAGTGGTGTAAACATTAAAAAGGTTTGAAAGTGTTTTTTAGTTGCAAAATTGGTAAAAATTGTATACTCTAATTAGATAAACTTACCTGGAGGGTAAATATATGAAAAAATGGTTTTTGGTACTTTTTGGTATTCTATTTTTATCGTCTTGTTCAACTGTGCAGATAACAAAAACTAATCCTAGTTTGCCAAATGTACAGATTACAGCTGCAAAAGGCGGTATACAGTCTGTTACTCTAACGTGGATTCCTATTACAAACACCAACATAAAAGGTTATGTAATTTATAGATCAGGTTCTCCTACGGGAAAATTCGAGTTTTTAACACAAATTAACAACAATTTGCAATCAAGTTATACTGATACAGGTGGTATTTTGTCCACTTTGGAAAACAATGCTACGTATTATTATAGGATAGCAGCATTTAATGATCAAGGTGTAGGTCCATTTACACAGGTATCAGCTACTACTTTGCCAAGACCAAACCCTCCAGAAGGCCTAAAGGTAATTAGTGGACTTCCACATAGCTTGATTTTGCAGTGGCAACCTTCTAATGATATGTCTATTTCTGGGTACATGCTCTATAGAGCGCAAACGCAATTAGGCCCTTTTAAAGCTATAAAAAGGTTAAATGGTAGAGAAAATACAACATACACAGATACAGGTCTTCAAGATGGAGTTACTTATTATTATGAAGTATCAAGTATTAACTACAAAGGTGTAGAAAGCCCGCCAAGCTCTTATGTTTCTGGAACAACTCAAAACAAACCAATACCACCACTTTCACTAAAAGCTTTGCCAACAGGTGCTGGCACAATAACAGTTTATTGGTTTCCAAGTCCTACAAAAGATGTAGCCTATTATGAGGTTTATTATGGCAACAGTCCTTCTTCTATGGCTTATGCAGGTAAAGTAAAATCATCTGTGCTTGAATATACCATTAAAAACCTAGAACCAGGGAAAATATACTTATTTATGGTAAAAGCAATTGATGCAAGTGGTATTGAAAGCCCGGATTCAGAAATTGTTCAAGGCAAAACATTTCCTATACCAGAAGCTCCAAAAGGCATAAAAGCTGAGCAATTACCAAATGGAGCAGTAAAAATTGAGTGGGCAAGTTCAGGAAACGATATAGCCTACTACGAACTTTTTAGAAGGTATTATTTATTTATAACAAATGAAATCGCAAAAGTTCAAGGCACATCATACATTGATGACAAGGTAAAGCCAGATACCACATATTATTATTGGGTAAAAGCAGTTGATAAATGGGGCCAGGTAAGTCCGGATAGTCAAACCGTATCTATAAAAACTAGAAGTCAGTGAATGTTTGTAAAACTTAAAAGTGCATTTGTTTTTGGTATAAATGCATACGGTGTTGAAGTAGAGGTTGATAGTTCAAAAGGCCTTCCTGCATTTGTCATTGTGGGATTGGCGGATAATGCAATAAAAGAAAGCAAAGAACGCGTAAGGAGTGCACTTTTAAACAGTTCGATACCGTTTAAAGCAACAAGGCTTACAGTAAATTTATCGCCGGCAGATGTTAAAAAAGAAGGCTCACAGTTTGACTTACCTATAGCAATTGCTATTGCAATTGTAAATGGCGTTGAAATCTCAAAAAACTTAGAAGAATTTTTATTTGCAGCAGAATTGTCTCTTGATGGAAAATTACGACCTGTAAGCGGTATTTTACCAATTTCTATACATGCAAAAAAACACAATTTAAATCTTGTTGTAGCAAAAGAAAATGCATATGAAGCTTCACTTGCAAAAGCTAGCATTTACGCGTTTGACAATCTATCGCAAGTGCTAGGTTTTTTAAATGGTTATGTGGATGCTAAATTGTATGAAGCAAATATTGTTTTTGAAAAAGTTGATTATGAAGTGGATTTTTCAGAAATAAAAGGCCAACACAGAGCAATCAGAGCCGCGCTCATTGCAGTAAGTGGTTTTCACAATATAATGCTTATAGGTCCACCAGGCACAGGCAAAAGCATGCTTGCACAAAGAATACCTACCATAATGCCGCCTATGAGCGAAGAAGAAATTATAGAAACAACAAAAATATACAGTGTTGCAGGTTTGTCAAAAGGTAGCGTTATAACAAAAAGGCCATTTAGAGCTCCACACCATACAGCAAGCGATATTAGCCTAATAGGCGGTGGAGCTGATGCAAAACCTGGCGAGATTAGTTTAGCCCATAATGGTGTGTTGTTTTTGGATGAACTCCCAGAATTTAAGCGCAATGTCATAGAGGTATTAAGGCAACCTTTAGAAAACGGATATATCAATGTATCCAGAGCAAAATTTACGGTTAACTATCCAGCAAACTTTATGCTAATAGGTGCTGCAAACCCTTGTCCGTGTGGTTATTATGGTTCAAAAGTAAAAAAATGCACATGTAGTTTTGATCAAATAAGACGATATAGAAGTAAAATTTCAGGTCCTTTTTTAGATAGAATTGATTTATATGTAGAAATGCCAGAAATTGATTATGATATAATACAAGCTGAGTCTACCTATACGAGCTATGATTTAATGCAAAAGGTTATAGAAGCAAGAGAATTTCAAAAAAATCGTTTTTTTGAAGAAAAAATAAAAACTAATTCTCAATTAACACCTCGTTTAATTAAAAAATATTGTAAATTAGATTTTCAAGCAGAACAAACTTTAAAACAAGCCATGAAAGTTTTACATTTTTCAGCAAGAAGCTACACTAAAGTACTAAAAGTTGCTCGTACAATAGCAGACCTTGCAAAAAGTGATATAATTTTAGACTCTCATATTAAAGAAGCTATAAGCTATAGATATGTTGAAAACTAGCAGGAGGTGTCTTTTATGCAAACTTACAAAACCTTTATAGGCGGCAAATGGGTTGAAACAGGAAAATTATTGGATGTAACAGAAAAATATACGGGTGAAGTTTTTGCAAAAGTTCCATTATGCGATTCTTCCCATGTTGATTTGGCTGTAAATTCTGCGCAAGAAGCGTTTGATGAGTTTAAAAAGATGCCTGCCTACAAGCGCAGCGAGATACTTCAAAAAGCTGCTGATTTAATCCTGAAGCGCAAAGATGAGATAGCTACTGTAATTTGCAAAGAAGCAGGCAAAGCATGGAAGTATTCAATAGGTGAAGTAATAAGGGGCTATGAGACATTCAAGTTTGCAAGCTGTGAAGCTATGCGCATTCACGGTGAAACTGTGCCTTTGGATGCAAGTGTATCTGGTACAAACAGGGTAGGCTACTATATAAGGGTACCAATGGGCGTTATTGCTGCTATTACACCTTTTAACTTTCCACTAAACCTTGTTGCCCACAAAGTAGCACCCGCCATAGCATCAGGCAACACAATTGTGCTAAAGCCAGCGTCAACCACACCTGTTACTGCATTGATATTGGCTGAAATACTGCAAGAAGCCGGTTTGCCAGAAGGTGTATTTAATGTGGTAATTGGTTCTGGCTCAAGTGTAGGTGATTATTTGGTATCTCACCCAACGGTTAAGAAAGTAACATTTACAGGCTCACCTGCAGTAGGTGATTCCATTATAAGAAAAGCTGGGATAAAAAGGGTAACTTTGGAGCTTGGAAACAATTCAGCAACAATAATAGAAAAAGATGCAGATATAGACAAAGCCATACCTAGATGCATAGCAAGCGCTTTTTCAAACTCAGGTCAGGTTTGCATATCACTGCAACGCATATATGTACACCATGAAATAGCAGATGAGTTTAGCGAAAAATTCAAGCAGGCAACAGAAAGTCTCAAAGTAGGAAACCCTCTAGATCAAGATGTAGAACTTGGTCCCATGATTGATGAAAAAGAAGCGCTTAGAGCAAAGTCCTGGATAGACGAAGCAATCTCTCAAGGGGCAACACTTGTATGCGGTGGCAAAACAGAAGGCAGGATACTATACCCAACAGTGCTTAGAAACACCACAAAAGATATGAAGGTAATGTGCATGGAAGTATTTGCACCTATTGTGTCTATTGTAGAGTACGATAACTTTGAAGAAGCAATAAAGCATGTAAATGATTCAGACTATGGTCTTCAAGCAGGCATATACACAAACGATATAAGAAAAATCCACTATGCTATAGATAACCTTGATGTAGGTGGTGTAATGATAAACGATACTTCAATATTTAGGGTAGACAATATGCCCTATGGCGGGAATAAGCTCTCTGGTATTGGCAGGGAAGGTGTGAGATTTGCCATTGAAGAAATGACAAATATAAAGATGGTTATGATAAATTTGGGTTAATTAATTTCTTTACAAAACAAAACTTTTTGATAAAATTAGTGTAATATGGCAGAAGAAGAAGAAAAAAAAGATCAAAAAAAGAAAAAAAGTCTAATATTACCTATTTTAATTATAGTGGTTGTATTAATTGTAGGTGGTGCTTTAGCGTTTTTCTTTTTAAAGAAAGGCTCTTCTAATAGTCCAAAAAATACTCAGACTCAAAGCAGTAGCTCTGAGTCTGTTTTAAATGATAAAAATGTGCATATTAAAAACATACCCTCAATGATTATCAATTTAGCAGACCAGTCTGGTGATAGATATTTAAAAATTTCGCTTGCTTTGGTAATGAATGGAAAAGAAAAAACAAAAAGTGGTGAATCATCGGGTGATACTTTAGAGGATGCAGCTATTAAAAATGCTATAATTACGGTAATTTCAACGAAAACATCAGATACGCTACTAACTTTATCTGGCAAAGAAGAGCTTAAAAAACAGCTAATAAAGGCTATAAACAATGCTTTAGGCGAAGATGCAGTAAAAGACATTTATTTTACTGATTTTATTATACAATGAAAGAAGAAGAGTTAGTACCCTTTTATAATGTACCGGTTAATACATACTATGAGTTGGGACGAGCTAAGGTAAAATTGAGGGATATTTTGAAGTGGAGTGAAGGTAGTGTTTTAAAACTAGACAGACTCTCGGGTGAATATATTGATGTATTTATTGAAAATCAAATTTTTGCAAGAGGTGAAGTAATAATTGTTGATGAAAAATTTAGCATAAGACTCTCTCAAATATTAACACCTGATGAAATTATGGAATACAATATTGAGTGAGATTTTAAGTGCGTACATTTTTTATATTCGTTTTTTTTATATTAATTCCTAGCCTGGCTTATGCAGGCTCTATAGATTATCTTGGTTACTCGCTAAAAGCTCTTGGAAGCGTTATAATAGTTATAGCGTTGCTTTTTGCAAGCGTTTGGGCGTTAAAAAAACTTCAAATTAATACTAAAAGAGGTGGTCGCATCAAGATTTTGGATAGGACTTACATTGATAACAAACATAGCCTTGTTATTATTGAAGTTGATGAAAAACAATTTTTGCTTGGTGTTGGAAACGAAATAAATTTAATATCTCAATTGGTTAAAAATGAAGAAAATACTTAGTTTGGCAATATTTTTTATTTTAGTTTGTTTGTGTTTGAATGCTTTTGGGGCACAAAGCACAGCAACACCTTCTTTGAGTATTACTTTAAATGGTGCTACAACACCCCAAAATATTTCAAATGCGGTAAAATTGCTTATTTTGCTTACAGCTTTAGCCATTGCTCCATCATTTTTGATTATGCTTACATCATTTACACGTATAATAATCGTGCTTTCTATTTTAAGACAAGCAATAGGCTTACAGCAAGAACCTCCAAACCAAATTTTACTTGGGATTGCGCTTTTTTTGACTATTTTTATAATGTCTCCTACAATTAGCGCTGTTTACAATAATGCATATAAGCCTTTTAATGAAGGAAAACTAAGTTTAGAGCAAGCATATGATGCAGCTCAAACACCTATAAAAGCATTTATGCTAAAGCAAACACGCCAAAAAGACATTGCTCTTTTTTTAAGAATTGCTAAACAACCCAATCCTCAAAATGAACAACAACTTGGCTTAAACATACTTGTGCCCGCATTTATTATAAGCGAACTAAAAACAGCTTTTGAAATAGGTTTTTTACTGTATATACCGTTTGTAATTATAGATATTGTAGTTTCAAGTGTACTTATGAGTATGGGTATGATGATGTTACCACCTGTTATGATATCTTTACCATTTAAATTACTGTTATTTGTTTTAGCTGATGGGTGGAACTTGGTTGTTTTGTCACTTGTTAAAAGTTTTCATTAGGAGGATATAATGGATGTTGCAACTGTAGTTAGCATTGGTAGAAGTGCTATGCAGGTAGCTTTAATGCTTTCTTTGCCAATACTGATTGTTAGTTTGGTAGCAGGGCTTCTTGTGAGTATTTTTCAAGCAATTACTCAAATTCAAGAAATGACACTTACATTTATACCAAAGATTATAGCCGTTGCTTTGACTTTGTTATTTTTAGCTCCATGGATGGCAAAGCTTTTAACAAATTACACGATTGAGCTATACCAAAATATTCCAAATTATATTAGATGAATAATCTTGCTTTACTTAATGTACCTTTTGCCGATTTAGAGATTTTCTTTTTGATATTTGTAAGAGTCGCTTCTATTTTGCTATTGGCTCCAATTTTTAGTTATAAATCAATTCCTGCAATGGTTAAAATACTGTTTAGTTTGACTATGACATTTGTACTTTATCCAATAGTTAAAGATTATGTAAATGTAAATATTACAAATACAGTTGAGCTTATTGTGCTTATTGTAAGAGAAATTTTACTTGGTTCCAGTTTTGCCTTTTGTATACAATTTGTTTGGGCTGGTATTGAGATTGCTGCTGGTTTGGTTTCTTTTATGATGGGCTTTAGTATTGCAAACGTGCTAAGCCCCCAAACAAATACGCAAATTTCTATTATTACAGAATTTGAAAGCTTATTTGCGATACTGGTTTTTTTGGCAATTGATGGTCATTATTTTGTTATACGCTCTTTGGTTGAAAGTTTTCAGCTAATACCAATTGGCACATTTGTTGTGAACAAAAGCCTAATTGAATTTATTGTGCAATTAATACTTGTTATGTTTTCTGTTGCTGTACAGATACTTGCGCCTGTGGTATTTGCTTTGATTATAACAAATATAGTTTTTGGAGTGATTTCTCGCACAATGCCCCAAATGAATGTACTGATTGCTTCTTTTCCAATTACAATAACCATTGGTTTGTTTTTGCTTGGTGTAACGTTTAATTTTGCGGCAAATGTTATGATTAAATATTACTATCAACTACCTTCATACTATAACTATATATTAAGGTTAAAATAATGCCAGGTGAAAAAACTGAAAAAGCCACACCAAAACGTCGCGAAGAAGCGCGAAAAAAAGGTCAGGTTGCAAAATCAATTGAACTTAATACAGCTGTATTGCTTCTTGTGGCTTTAATCTTTTTTTATTTTAATGCTAAAAGTTTTAAAGATACAGCTATATACTCTTTTAATTATTTTTTAAGTTTGCCATATCATGTTAATTTAAACAATTTAGGTAGCTTGTATCTAGACGTTATTAAAATTTTTTTTATGTATTTAGGTGTTTTTTTTGTATTGCTAATTGTTGTAGCAATTCTTGTTAATGTTGCCCAAATAGGCATATTATTTAGTTTTGAAAGACTTAATTTTGATCTGGAAAAAATAAATCCTATAAATGGTATTAAAAACCTTTTTTCGCTTAGGGCTTTGGGTGAGCTTGCAAAGTCGATACTAAAGATTATTGTCATATTTTCTATAATGTATTTTTTTATCAAGGCAAAATACAAAACCTGGCTTGATTTAACTGATCAGCCTATAAATGTTTTTACAGTTGTACTTGCCAAAAACATGTTTTCTATAACGCTTTATCTTTTATTATTTATGGTTTTTTTGGCTATTATAGATTATGCTTATCAAAAATTTATTTTTGAGCGTTCATTGATGATGAGCAAAGAAGAGGTAAAAGAAGAATTTAAACAAATGGAAGGTGATCCAAAAATAAAAGCAAAAATAAGAAAAATGCAAATGGAGCTGGCAAGAAGACGTATGATGGAAAATGTAAAAACAGCGGATGTGGTTATAACTAACCCAACGCACATTGCAGTAGCTCTAAAGTATGATCAATCAAAAATGAATGCGCCAAAAGTTATTGCAAAAGGCTTAAATGAAGTTGCCCAAAGGATAAAGGAAATTGCACTAAAAAATGATGTGGTAATTGTAGAAAATCCTCCTTTGGCTCAAAGTCTATACAAACAAACCCAAATTGATAAAGAAATCCCAATTGAATTATACGAAGCTGTGGCAAAAATTCTATCGTATGTTTATAATTTAAAAAATAAAAAAACTAATAAACTTTTGTAAAAATCATCCGATAAGAAAAATAGAGGTGTGATATGAGTATGCAGGTAGGTTCTAATTACATATTGGGTTTGGGAAATACTAGTAATCTTAACCTTCAAAGTATGCTTCAACAATTGGTTACTGCTCAAAGCCAGCCAATTATAAATCTCCAAGCTCAGCAAACGCAGCAAAAAGCATACCTCCAAACATTTTCAAATTTTTCAAGCCAGCTAATGCAATTACAAACGAGTGCAAACAACATTATACAAGATTTAACCCAGCAAACGGCAACATCAAGCAATACCTCTGTGGCAACAGTAAGTAATAATCAAACAACGGCCAGCGGTATACACACATTGAGCGTAACTCAATTGGCAAAAGCTCAAGTATGGGTTTCAAGTAATGGGTTTTCAAGCCCAAATAGCCAAGCGGCAACATCAAATGGTGTGTTTAGCTTTTCCATTGGAAGTCAGTCCTATTCTGTAACTGTAAATACTTCAACAACCCTCCAAGGTTTAGCCAACGCTATTAATGCTACAAATTCAGGTTTGAGTGCGAGCATTGTTTATAATGGATCTAGTTACAATCTTGTTTTAACTACGCCAACTGGTACACAAAACAACTTAACAATAAATACAAATAATACGCTTGCTGTATTTGGTTCAACCCCAACTCAAAATTCTCAAGATGCACAAGCAACACTTGATGGGGTAAGCATAACCTCACAATCAAATGATTTAAAAAACTACATACAAGGTGTTGATATACAGCTTCAAGGAACAGGTACAACGACAATAACACTAAATTACAACACTTCCCAATTAACGCAAGATATGCAAACCTTTGTCAATAACTACAATAATCTATTGCAATATGTCAATCAAAATAATTCTTATGATTCTACAACTAATATTGCGGGAGCATTTTTTGGTTCTACTGCTATACAATCAGTTATGGCAAGCTTGAGAAATGCATTTTTTGGTTTATTTAATCAAAACACAAATCAGACGATTAATTCAGCAGAAAGTATTGGTTTGTCTTTTGACCAAAATGGCAACCTGCAATTTAATAGTTTAGTTTTTCAACAAGCTGTTGCTACTGATTTTAATGCTGTTAAAAATATTTTAACAAATTCTTCAGCCAATGGCATAATGGATTTGATTAATAATGCCGTTAATCAGGCAACATCTGTTAATGGTGGAGCTATAACAACAGCTCAAAATATTATTCAAAACCAGATTAACTCGCTTCAATCTCAAATAAATACCTTAAAACAAAATCTGCAAAACTACCAAAATAACCTTGTCGTACAATTTTCTCAACTTAATACCATAATGAACCAGATGCAGGCACAAAGCCAGTATTTGACAACTATGTTTGATAGTTTGACAGGAACAAAAAGTGGCTAGAAGCTACAAAGGAGGAAAAGATGGATGCAGGTGATGTAACTAAAACAAACTTGAATTTTATACAAAATAAGCAAATTAATCTAATAGCCACACAAAATAATGCAAACAATTTTTTTTCTGTATCCACAACTAATACATCACAAGTTAGTGCAAATGAAAAAAATAGCATCAATTCTACAAGCTTAAGCAAAAACGATGTTAAACAATTAGTTCAAAAACTTAACGATTCTATTAGTTCTTTAAATGATAGTGTTAAATTTAGCTATTCAGAAGACGCTAAAGGTCTTATTGTAAAAGTAATTGATAGTAAAACAGGTCAAGTGATAAGACAAATACCACCAGAAGAGTTAATTAAGCTTGAAGCAAGCTTAGCCCAATCTATAGGAATAATTTTTAACAAGGAGGTAAAATGATTGCAAGCAGTGCGTATAAAGCCTATAAGAATACACTTGCAAATACAACAGATGATAGACTAAATATTATTGGTATAATGTATGATGGCGCTTTAAGTTATGCAGTTAAAGCAAAAGAAGCGATTGAAAATAAAAATATACTTGAGAAAGTATATGCAATTGAACGACTTAATTCTATTTTGCTTGCACTAAGAAATGTACTCGATGTAAAAAACTATCCAGAAGCTGGTAAGTTCCTTGAGTCTATTTATGATTTTTTACTTTTGCAAACGCTTAAAGCCAATTTAAACAATAATATTGAGGAAATGGAAGTAGTAATTAGATACTTACAAAAAATGAGCGAAATTTGGAATAAAGATGTTTTAAAAAAATAAAACAGGCTTGTTTAAAAGCAAGCCTTCCTTTGTATTTTTAATCAAATGCTTGATAAATTAAGAATTAATTGTTATAATTAAACAGATGGGTTGGGTTTATTTAGCTTTTGCTATTTTGTTTGAAGTTTGTGGCACGACATCTATGCGTTTATCAAATGGCCTTACCAAACTTTTTCCTTCCGTGGCTTTGTTTGTTTGTTATGCTGTAAGTTTTATATTTGCTACAATGGCTACAAAATATTTAAAATTAGCCATAATGTATGCTGTGTGGTCTGGTGTAGGTATTGCTGTAATAACGTTGATTGATCTTACAATTTTTCATGAAAAAATCAATTTAGTTGAAGTTTTAGGTCTTGTGCTAATTTTAGCAGGTAGTGTTTTACTCAGGATTGCCTGAATATGGTTGAATTATTAAGCCCTGCGGGAAATTTTCAAAAATTAAAGACCGCTATACATTTTGGTGCAGATGCAGTTTACTGTAGTTTTGAAGATTTTGGTTTGCGCTCTCGCGCTGGAAATTTTACATTAAAAGAACTAAAAGAAGCTATAGAGTTTACAAAAAAAGCTCATAAAAAAATTTATTTAACTTTAAATTCCTATTTATTTGACAAAGATTTTGAAAAATTAGAGGCATTTTTACCTTTTTTAAAAAATAATCCCCCTGATGCTTTAATAGTTAGCGATCTTGGTGTATTAAGTCTTTTGCAAGAGACAAAAATTCCTATACACATAAGTACTCAAGCAAACATTACAAATTCATACGCTGCTAATTTTTTAAAACAATTCAATGTAGAGCGTATTATTGCGGCAAGAGAGTTGACCCTAAGTGATTTAGCAGTTTTTGTGAAAAATACAAGCCTTGATGTTGAGGTTTTTGTTCATGGTGCAATGTGTATGGCTTACTCTGGCAGGTGCTTTATTAGTTCTTATTTGACTAATCGTAGTGCAAATAAAGGTGATTGTGCGCAAAGCTGCAGGTGGAAATATATAATTTTTGAAGATACAAGGAAAACCATGCCCATTTTTTTAGAAGAACACAAAGAAGGCTCGTTTATATTTAATTCTTACGATTTGTGTGCTTTACCAATTTTAGATAGGATTATAGAAACTGGTGTAAAATCTTTGAAAATTGAAGGCAGAAATAAAAGCGAATACTATGCTGGCCTTACTACAAAGTCATACAGAAAAGCAATAGATAGCTACTATGAAGGGACTTATAAAAAATATATGGCGTCTTTATATGAGCAATTAAAGACTGTAAGTCACAGGCCTTACAGTTTGGGGTTTTTTCTTGGAAGACCCAAACAATATCTAAAAAGTAGCGCTTATTTAAAACCTTGCACTTATGTTGCTATTGTGCTTGAGCGTGTTGGTGATAAATTAAAACTTCTTGTAAAAAACAGGTTTGAGGCTGGATCGTTTGAGTTTGTAACTCCACATACTAATGTAAATGTATGCATTGATACAATATATGCAAGCGATTATAGCTTAAAACAAGTAGCTCACCCAGGTGAGATTGTATATATTAAAAGCGTTGACAATATAGATAAAAATGATATCCTTAGGGTTTGTTATGAGAGTGATAGCTGGCATTTACAAAAACAGGCCATTAGAATTTAAAAAAACAAAACAAATAAGACCTACCAAACAGATAGTAAAAAAGTCTTTTTTTGACACTATTTGTCCTATTATAAATGGTGCAGTTTTTGTCGATTTGTTTGCTGGTAATGGTTTTATTGGAATAGAAGCGGTTTCAAGAGGCGCAAAGAAAGTTTTTTTTGTTGATAAAGATGATACTTTTATAAAAAAGAACTTGCAAAATTTAAATATAAGCAATGATAAGTTTGAAATTTATCAAATGGATGTGTTTAATTTTTTGAATCTAAATGTTGTTGAAAATGCTGATATTGTTTATATGGATGCTCCATATTCATTAAAAATAGATGATCTGGTGGTTTTTTTATTGAAAAAGCTAAAAAAAGATGCTATAGTTTGCGTAGAAAGTAACAAAGTGGTAGAAAATGAGCGTGTTTTTAAAATAAAAAAATTTGGCAATAGTATATTGAATTATTTGAGGTAATATGGATAAGTGTTGTGTTGTAGCAATTGTGCCTGGTAGTTTTGATCCTATAACAAATGGTCACATAGATATTATTAAGAGAGCATCTAAAATTTTTCATAAAGTAATAGTTGGCGTTGCAAAAAATACTGCTAAAAAATCTTTTTTTGATTTTGAAGAAAGATTTGAATTAACAAAACAGGTCATTGAATCATTAAATGTAGCTTCTATAAGTGTTGAAAAAGTGGATGGTTTGCTTGTTGATTTTGCTAAATCTAAAGGGGCTCAAGTCATAGTTAGAGGTCTTAGAGCTGTTTCCGATTTTGAGTACGAAATGGAAATGGCTTTTATGAACCGTTCTCTTGCACCAGAAATTGAGATAATTTATTTTATGCCTTACATCAAGTATTCCTTTTTAAGCTCAACTATAGTAAAGGATGTTTTTGTAAATGGTGGAGATGTAAGTGCATTTGTGTCACCAATAGTTATTGAACATATGAAAAAAAAATTTAAGGGGGAAAGATGAAGAAAAAACTTGCTGAGCGCATCGGAAGGATTGAGGAATCCATTACAATTGCTATTACAGCCAAAGCCAAAGAAATGAATGCTTCTGGGATTAAAATTTTGTCGTTTGGCGCAGGTGAACCTGACTTTGATACACCAGATAATATCAAAGAAGCAGCTATCAAAGCTATCAGAGATGGTTTTACAAAATATACCGCAGCAGGTGGAATAAATGAACTAAAAGATGCTATTATTGAAAAAGAAAAGAAAGTTAACGGTGTGGAATATAAAAGAAACGAAATCTGCGTATCTGCTGGAGGAAAACAAAATTTATTTAACCTGTCTCAGGTATTGTTTGAAGAAGGCGACGAAGTAATAATACTAAGTCCGTATTGGGTAACATACGAAGCAATAGTAAAGTATGCAAATGCGGTGCCTGTTGTAATAAAAACTACTGATAAAACAGGTTTTGTACCCACTCAAGAGCAACTCTTAAAAGCTATAACACCAAAAACCAAAGCTATTATATTAAACAATCCTTCAAATCCAACAGGTGGAGTTTTTGAAAAAAAGGATTTGGAATTTTTGGCAGAGCTTGCGCTTAAGAATGATTTTTGGGTTATATCAGATGAAATGTATGAGTCTATTGTATACGATGGCTACAAGCCTGTAAGCATTGCGAGCCTTTCAAAAGAAATAAGAGACAAAACAATTGTAATAAACGGTGTAAGCAAAACATACTCTATGACAGGATGGCGCATTGGATACTCTTGCGGAGATAAAGAACTTACAGAAAATATGACGAAACTACAAAGTCAAAGTACATCAAATCCTACTTCTATTGCCCAGATAGCTGCACTAGAAGCACTTACTGGTCCTCAAGATAGCGTTGAGGTTATGAGAAAAGAATTTGAAAAAAGAAGAAACTATATTGTAAATGCACTGAATTCCATAAATGGCATTACATGTTTTAACCCAAAAGGTGCATTTTATGTATTTCCAAATATAAGTGGTTTGTATGGTAAAAGCATTAATGGAAAAACAATAAATAACTCTATGGATTTTGCCAGTGTTCTTCTGGATGAAGCAAAAGTAGCTGTTGTTCCCGGTATTGGATTTGGTGATGATGATTATGTAAGATTGTCTTTTGCTACAAGTATGCAGGTAATCCAGGAAGGTATAGAGGCTATAAAAGAGTTTGTTTCCAAGCTAAAATAAGCTTTTGATGGCTGATGATAAAGACAAGATAATAGTTATAGAAGAAGAGCCAAATTCCAAAGAAGAAACTCAACTACAACAAAAGCAACAGGAAGTTCCTGAAGAAGAAGAAAAAAACCCCCTTTTGGTGCCCAAAAAGAGACCTGTATGGCTTTTTTTGGGCACTGGCATAGTTTTTCTTATAGCTGCCGCTATATTTGTTTTTTTTTCTAAAAGTCCTGTACCAAAAAAAATCACAAAACCTCAACCTCAAAAAGTTGTAAAAACAAAAGAAAATTTAGATTTGCATTTTATTGAAGGACTTAATCTTGAAAATAAAGGTAACTTAAAACAAGCAATAGAAGAATTTAAAAAATCCAAAAACTATCTATTTTTAGCATATATAAACATTGCAAAAATCTATCAAATGCAAAACAACCAACAAATGGCATACGAATATATTAAAAAAGCCAACGATTACCTTCATTCCACTTTTTCAAACCCAAATGAGTATATTGACTCATACATGTACCTTTTTAGCTATTACATGCAAAACAAACATTTAAATGAAGCTAAAAATTTGCTAAAAGAACTTCAAAATGCCAATGTGAAAAGTCACGAAGTCGATATAATGGATGTTTACTATGATTTTTTAACACAAAAAGATACAGAAAGTAAAAATGTGTTGGACAAAATTAATCAAATGTTAAGAAAAGGTCATAAGGACAAACTCTTATATGAAATGTTAGGCTATATTTATGCAAAGGAAAACAACTATCCAAAAGCTATAGAGTATTTTTCAAAAGTTGGTAATTCTAGTGTAGCTGAGCATAATATGGCTTTTTTACAATTTGCACAAAACAATTTAGAAAACGCACTTAATTATGCAATAGAAAGTTTAAATAAAAAACTAGACCCTAAGCTAGCTTATTTTGCATATTTACTTGCTTTAAAAAGTAACAATATGCAAACTGCATACAACCTCATATCTAATATAAACACACAAGATGTAGTAAATGATTTTTCAATTGTGCCAACTTTAGATAAACAAGAATTGTTAAAACAAATTAATTATAAAGATTGCAGGATTATTTGTGCTTTACAGTCACTGATTATTATGCAATCAATTGATCCTATCCACTATAGCGCTAATCTTGCTTCAAATATTGACCTTGGTAATATCTATTTAAGTTTTGGTTTGATGAGCCAGGCAAAAGAATCTTATATGAGCGCCATAAGTGAAAGTTACAGTCTAAACCAGGCCAACAAAGCTTATGCATATTTTAAAGAAAATAATCTTAGACAGGCTTTAAATTATTATCAAAAGGCTTACCAAATTAACCCCTCAAATCCCATATTGTATTATAATCTAGCTTTAATGTACGAAAAAAACTATAATTTTGATAAAGCAAAACAAATATTTAGTGTGTTAATAAATAGATACCCAAATTTTCCTCTGCCATATTTTAATATGGCTTTGATAGATTTTACTCAGGGCTCTACGCAAACAGCAAAAAATTACTTAAACCAATTTTTTACAAAGCAATCAAGTCTTGGTAGCAAACCAAAAAGCGTACTTGTATGCAATGATTATGCTTTAAGTTTGGTTAATAAGCTTAAAGAACCAAAAAATATCAGTGTAGAAGATTTTGTTTTGTTAAAAGCAATATCGGATGGAAGATTTGATTATTTAAAACTTGAAAAAAAATATTTAAATGATAAATTACATTTAAATATGAAAAATTTTGATATGGTAGATATCCTTGAAGCATTAAGAAACTTTAACCCTGATTTGAATAGAATTATGGCTGATTTATACTTAATTGAAAATAAACCAGAAAAAGCAATCAGAACTTTTACAAATATTAACGATTATAATGCACAAGATTACTATAAAATGGCATTGTGTTATTTATTGCTTGGCTATAAAACACAGGCAGATGATTATTTGACAAAATCAATACTACTAAATAAAAATACCAAAGATAGCAATATAAATCCTTTGTTTGCAAAACTTATTATTCAGATTATGAATAAAAATCTTAATGGCATGCAAGATTTAACAAAAAAAGTCAATTCTAATAAAGGTTTGTTATCTTTTGATATAGAGGTTAAAAAATGAAAAAAGTATTACTAATTGTTTTTTTGATTTTCTTTCTAGTTTTTATAGCTTTTACTTCTTTTGTAGTTTCATTATACATTGATACAAATAAAGACTTTCAAACGCTTATGAGCGGTAGTTTTTTTCCTGTACCCACTACCGTTTATGACTCTTCAGGTAAAAAAATAGCTATTTTTGGTGGCCAGCGCAGGCAAGTTGTGAGTTTTGATCAAATTTCCAATAATATGAAAAAAGCTATACTTGCAGCAGAAGATGCTAGATTTTACGAACATGGGCCAATTAGTTTTAGGGCTATCGGTAGGGCTTTATTTGAAGATATTATGCATGGGCGTATTGTACAAGGTGGAAGCACCATTACCCAACAGCTTGTTAAAAATCTTTACCTCACACCATCAAAAACCATATACAGGAAGTTGAAAGAAGCAGTATTAGCTTATAAAATTGCTAATCATTTAACAAAAAATGAGATTCTAACTTTATATCTTAATACTGTATATTTTGGAAATGGCGCATACGGTATAGAATCTGCAAGTGAAATTTATTTTGATAAGCACGCAAGTGATTTAACTATTGCAGAATCAGCCATGCTTGCTGGACTTGTTCAGGCTCCAAATGCCTACAATCCGTATTACCATCCAGAATTAGCTGCAAAGCGCACTATTTATGTTTTAAATAACATGCTTGAAAACCATTTTATAACAAAACAGCAATATTTAGAGGCGGTGAACTCAAAAATTGTTTTGGCCCACCAAAGCGAGATGACACGCTATGGCTACAATCCAAAAGCTGCGTATTTTATTGAGTATGTAAGGCTTTGGCTAATAAATAAATACGGGGAAGATGTTGTAAACAAAGGTGGTTTGAAAGTTTATACAACTATTGATATGAATATGCAGCGTGACGCCTATAATGCAGTAAGAAGCGGTATCTTGAGGTTATCTGGTGGTAAATACAATGGTCTTGAGTCTGCTTTAATTTCAATTGACCCAAGAAACGGTTATGTAAAGGCTTTAGTGGGTGGGTTTGATTACCAGATTAGCCAGTATAATAGAGCAATTCAAGCAAAAAGACAACCTGGGAGTGCTTTTAAGCCTATAGTTTATCTAACTGCACTTGAACAAGGTTGGAAGCCCACAGATACTATTGCTGATGAGCCTATAGAGTTTAAAACCGGTAACAAAATTTGGAGACCAGAAAATTATTCACATACATTTCATGGTCAGGTTACACTACAATATGCTTTAGCACATTCTGTCAATGTAGCTACTATAAATTTGCTATCAAAAGTTGGCGTTGAAAATGTTATTGCCAATGCGAGAAAACTAGGTATAACAGAACATATACCAGATAACTTAACTATTGCTTTGGGGTCATTTTCTACAACATTGGCACAACTAACAAGAGCATACTGCGCATTTGATAATATGGGGTATTTGCCAAAATTAATATTCATAACAAAAATTGTTGATAAAAATGGAAATGTAATTTACGAAGACAAACCTGAATTAAAAAATGTATTTCCTCAAGATGTTGGTTATGTGCTTGTAAAAATGATGCAAGATGTAATAAAAGAAGGTACAGGTGTAGCTGCACAAGCACTTGGAAGGCCAGCCGCAGGTAAAACTGGTACAACAAATGAATCTCGGGATAACTGGTTTATTGGTTTTACGCCACAACTAGTAACAGGTGTTTGGGTAGGTTATGATGATAACCGCTCGTGCGGACCAACAGCAGTTGGTGCAACAATGGCTTTGCCTATATGGTTAAATTATATGCAAAATGCATTGGCTGGAAAACCTGTGGAAAACTGGAAGCCACCTTCTAATTTACCTGCATGGGCTCAAGCGCTATATTTAAATCAGAATGTTACAAATGCCACAAACTCTACTAATGAAACTATAACAAATGCCACAAACGCAACAAATTATTAACACAGACACTCAAAAGCGCATTGATTCATATCTGGCAGAAATTTTGGATATACCAAGAAATCAAATACAAAAATGGATTGAAAAAGGTAAAGTATGCGTAAATGGCAAGGTTGTAAGCAAAAATTATAAGCTTAAAGGCGAAGAAAAAATTTCTTTTGAGCCAATTGAGTTTGAAAAACCAAATCTCAAAATTGCAGATTGTGATATTAAAATATTATATGAAGATGATTTTTTAGTTGTTGTAGATAAACCTGCGGGTGTTGTTGTACACCCTGGTGCTGGAAGCGAACATAAAAGCGTGGTGGGCGCTTTACTTTTTAGAGGAATAAAATTATCAGATATTGGTGCTCCACTAAGACCTGGTGTTGTTCACCGCATAGACAAAGATACAAGTGGTGTTATAGTTTTGGCAAAAGACAACAACACGCATTTTAAACTTGCAAATCAATTTGCTCTGCATATATCAAAACGCTATTACATAGGCATATGCGAGGGTCACATAAAAGATAGTTTTGGAACAATTAAAACACAAATTGGTCGCCACCCCATAAAACGCAAACAGTTTGCAGTTGTACAGGGAAAACTTGCAGTTACGCACTACAAAGTAATTATGCGCCTAAAAGATATGGATATTGTACGCTTCGAATTAGAAACTGGAAGAACTCACCAGATACGTGTGCATATGCAGTATTTAAATCATCCGCTTGTTGGTGATAGTGTTTACTCAAAATCATCTAAACTTATACAAAGACAGGCGCTTCATGCATTTTACCTGGGATTTTTCCATCCTAATTCAAATAAGTTTTTAAAATTTTATTCAAAACTTCCAAAAGATATGATAGAGTTAATTGGTTAATCGTATACTTGCATTTTTAAAAAAGATAGGCTAAATTTAGAAAATGAAAAATGATCCATTTGTAAAATCAAATAGTCAAAAAGGCATTTTTGAAATGTTGCTTGCAACATTTATATGGGGTTCTATACCAATTTTTTCAATCTGGTGTAATTTGCCAAGTCCAATTTTTGTATTTTTTAGAGTGCTTTTTGCTGTGCCTTTGGTTTTATTTTACTCAATTAGAAAGCTGGGCAAAGACGAATTTTTTAGAATCAGACCCTTTGCTCCATTATTCTTATCTGGCATAGCGCTTGCTTAATTATTGTTGCTGGCTTTTTGGTTAGTGCTTTACATCCAAAGCTTCTTTTTAAAAGAAAGTATTGACAATTTTTACACTATGCTTTATAAAAGCTTTCAAGCGCCAGCGTAGCTCAGGGGTAGAGCAACTGATTCGTAATCAGTAGGCCGGAGGTTCAAATCCTCTCGCTGGCTCCATACAAAGAGTCGACTTACTAACCTCTATTCTTTTGTGAAGCAGTTTTTTTATTTTCCTTATTCCCCATTTACGCTACTTTTTTATACCAGTCTTATAAACACTCAGTAAGTGTTTTATAGCCTAAGCTTGCATGCGTATATAAACCAACGCACACAAATAACAAAAACAATACCAAGAAAGGAGCTCCATAAAGAAAACTCTCGTAAAAATTTTTCAGATGGTCTTTTGATAAAAAATATTTATGTGTATTTGGAGTAGCTATTTTTAAAATAATTTCATTTTGCGGATTTAAAGCGATAGCCTCGTTAATCAATTCATTGTATTTATATTATCAGTTTGAAAATAACTATAAGCCAACCTTGCTGTTAAATCAGATTTTTGCTCTTCAGACAAAAAATCTTCATTTTCTTTTAAAGTTTTTTCTATGCGTTGAATTAAATTGTCATAATTATTATTTTTGGTATTTATTTTACTTTCTAACAAAGCTATGTCGTAGTCTATGGAGGCTCTTTCGTTTCTATATTCAACGTAATCCAATTTGTATTTAATGTTCTCAAGCTTTGTTAGTGTATTTTTATAATCTTCTTGTTTTTTTAATTCAATTTGGCAATTGCATATTTCATATAGGTAATCTTGGAAATCGTTTAAAAAAAAGACAAAATTTTTATTATCTAATTGTTTTATATCTATGCCTGTAGCTTTTTCTAATAATTCCAGAGACCTTTTAAATGTTTTTTCTGCAAGACAATACTTTTTTTCTTTTTTTGAAAGCAATAAACCGAGATTATAAATAGGATAAGTTTCCACTATTGTTTGATGCGGCATTGCCTCAATCAATTCAATGGCTTTCATATAATTATTCATTTCATCTTGCAAGCTTTGATAAGTAGAAAATCGAGACTTTAAATCAAAAAAATCATAAAATTCAGTTTTTTCTATATTCTCTATAGCTAAATCACAGTATAAGTTTTTGTTTAAAGATTTTTCAAAGTTTAATATATATTTCCAAGCTTCATCTTTTTTATCTTTATCATACAAAATATCTACTAAACCAACTAAAGCAAAAATATTTAATTTAGCCGATAGCGATTTTTCATAATACATAATGGTTTTGTGTGAAAAATCCTCATAATATGAATATACATCTGCAATTTTGTTATAGAATAAGGCACTCCATATCTGATTGTTGTTTGTTAAATCATTGCAATCTGTTTCTATCTGGTTTATTTTTTGCATAACATTTAGTTTCAAATTTATATACTCAGAAAAAGAAAGTTTATGATTTTCAAATAATGTTTTTGAGATTTGCAACACATATACAAAGATATCAAACATTACAAATGGCAAATAAGTAAATTTTTGGTCTAGTCTAAAATCTATTACTTCATAAAAATCTTTTAAGAGTTTTTTTGATTCTATTTCGTAATCATAGCTTTCACTATTTAAAAAATTTTTACTATAAAATGATGGAATATAGTCTAAGGCAAATAGTTTAAAACATAAAATAAAAAGTTTTCTATTTTCTTTGTCTATTGAATTTAATTTTTCTAAATAATCATCAAACCTATTAAGCCAGAATAATGATTCTAAATAACAAAAATCCTTTAAGTCTGATGGTTTTGTATCTTGGCTTTTTTGTATAAAAATCGTAAAAAACCCAAACAAAAAAAAATCATAAATGTTCTCCAAATTTTGTTTACCTTGTGTCATTTTCGCCTTCCTCTTTTTACTTTATTTATTAAATTGCACAATTTATCCACAATATCAGCTACCTAACTCTTGCGCTTCCATTGGCTTTTGTCCGCCTGCGGGTTCTCTTTGATCTATTAACTCTTTGATGAAATTCATTTATCTGAAATCTTTGTGCTTTCAACTCTTCACTTTTTCAATTTCATTTTTTACTTTCCTCTGTTATTTTTATTTCTTCATTTGTCAAATCATAAAGTTTATAAACCAGCTGGTCAATTTCTTTTTCAAGTTCTTTTACTTTTTTGAAACAGTATAGCTCCCATATATGTTTTAACATTCTCAATCTTAATATCTGGATAGTTGAGCTTGAAAGATTTGATAAGTCCATTCTCACTTAATGATGGATGTTTTTCAATAATAAAATTCAGAAAATTTTTGATCTTATCATCCTCCGAATAAACTATAAAGAAAGGCATTATTATATTGAAAAACATCTCCACTTTTCTTTGAAGTCCAATCCCGCCGAAGTTCATTATTTTCTTTACCGCATCTTTTGGATTTTTATTATTCAATTCTGCCTTAATACGCTCTAAAAAGAAATGAACAATCCCTTTTTCAATTGTCTGCGATAGTAGAATTGATATTCCTTTAATTCTTTTCTCAGGAAAGTTTGCTGGTCTTATGCCTTTATAGTTCCAGACGGATTTATCTATCTTCAAAGAAAAATCAAAATCCTCTGATAATCCTTCTTTATCATCTGTAAATCCTGCTCTATATAAAAGGGCTTTTTCTATAATTTGCCTTTCCTTTAATTTCTTTATTTCAGCATAAGGAGTAATAAGTGCAAGCTCTAAGAAATTCACCTTATTATTGGGATATCCAAGGGAGAGCATAATTTCTCTGTAAAGTGCTTCATCAGGCAGAGCAATTTTCAAAAGGTTCTGCATCCTCTGTTTTTTCAATTCAAGCCAGCGGTTGCCAAGTTGTGTAATATCTATATTCATAATGTGCAATTATTGTGCAATTGATGTGCAATATGTGCAATCAATGTGCAATTTCATAGAACGCTCCCGCACCTTTTTTACCACTTTCTTTTAATATTCCTTTGACTACTAATTCTGATAGATCCTTATTTGCAGTGTTTCTATGGCAATCATTTATTTTCTGATATTCCTTATTTGTAATCTTTCCTTTTTGTTTTACATACATAACTGCCTTTATCTGTCTTTCATTTAAGTCCATTTTTCTTAAATTCTCTTCGGTATAAATATCTTTATAGAAGATTACAGAAAAAGCACCCATACCTTGCTCATAATTGATAAAATCTGGTTCTGGCAATCCGCTTTCTTTACATAGTTCTACCATCTTTATAGTTCCTGAACCCCATGATTCTATCAAACCAGCGTAATAAAAAACAGTTGCTATTTGAGGGTTTCTTTGATTTGCCTGATGCTGTCTTCTTAAATCATCAGGAGTCAAAGGAGGCATCAGTTTTCCTAAATTCCAAAATTCAATTTTATCGTCAAAAATTTTGATTTGTATCGGAGCAGTTCCGAGGTAATCTCTATGAATTAAAGCGTTGACCACAGCTTCTCTTAATGCATCAAGAGGATATTCCCAAATATCGCGTCTTGCAAGACCTTCAAGTGAAAAATCTTTGACAGAGGTATCAAATTTTACACTTATATGTTTTTTAATTGCTTCTACTGTGTGGTCAAGTTGCTCAAATAGGTTTCCTTCAATAATTATTGTGTCCAAAATATCTATTGGGGTTTTAAAACGACCGACCTTTGTGTAAGCAGATGGAAAATAAAACTGGGGATTTTTACCAAACAGTAATACTGCTCCACGGGTTAGCTTACCATCTTTTGTATATAAATTGAGTTTTTTAAGTAGTTCATTTTTTGACTTGATACTTTTTATCAAGGGTAAGCGAACTTCTGCAAGAGAGATGAATTTTTCTATGGTCTCAGTATCTAAATCTTTCTCTTCTGCGTCAGAAGGGAGTTTATCCCATGTTTGACCTGATTTTTCAAGCAGAAAGGAAGAAAGTTCCAAACCTGTGAGCTCTTGCGTTGTGGAGCCACTTCTTACAAATATTTTCCCTTCATAAAAAACAGGAAAGGTGGAAGGCAAAACTTCTATGACTATAACATCTTTCCCTTCTTTATTTTCAATACTTACAAAAGGCGTAATAAAGAGCTTGCTTTTTATTTTGTTTGGTATATCTTCAAGCAACTTTTTCGCATCGTTTACCCCAACAATTTTTCCTTTATCGTCTATCCCTATGTAGAGTTTCCCTCCCGATGAATTGGCAAAAGCACAAACTGTTTTCAAATTTTCATCAGACCATCTGGATTTCAGTTCCACATTTTGATTTTCTGTCTCAATCATTTCATCACACGCTTCTTGCTTTTTCTAATCTGGTTTTTACAAGTTCGGCAACCGCCCAGTAAACCTCTTTTCGCTCTTCTTCTGTCAAGCCAAGGGCATCAAAAATAATATCATCAAGGGCTTTTCTATCTGGCAATGGATTTGGCTCCTGCTCACGAATGGGCTTGTTTGGGTCAAAGCCAAGTTCCGTGAAGATGGAGTAGATGGGGCGATTTCTCATATTCGCAAAAATCTCTTTGGTTTTAACTGATTCTTCATGTTTCAAAATTTTCGGATTTATCATTAATAAATTGCTAATTTCTGGACCATAAATATAAGCGACTCCGATACCATATGTTTTTCTTGCGATTACTTCAATAGATAAAAAAGAAAATGTTCCATTCATTATGGATACATAAATATCAAAATCAATATCTTTAAATATACCGACAAAAAACACATCGCATACCAAAACTTCATTTTTAATAATGGGAAAGCCAAAACGTTCTCCTAAGAAACGATTAGAAACGAAATGAGGAAAAGTTTTTTCTGGTAAGATATACCAATGTTCTCTGCTTTTTACAGATGGTCTTTTATGAAAATTTTGTTTTTCACCCCATTTTATATAATCTAATAAATTTTTAGAAGGTTTTTCCTTGCAAAATAAGACTAAACTTTTCAATAGGTTGATATTAACTTGATAATTTTCTACTTCCTTCAACGAAAATAATAAAGGCTTTAAAAACCTTGCCTCTATTTCACCTTACCAGCCAGCATTATTTTTAACAGGTATCAAAGCATCAGGGTTCTTTTCTGATATCTCCACAACTTCTTTAACACTCATTCCAACAGGCTTTAAGTAGAAAAATTCATTTGCTCCTGTTGTAAAACCACGACGCACTTCCGCAATATCTCCCAGCCTTACCAACTTGTCTTTCCCTTTTTCTAAAATCTTAAAATAAATCTCCGGTGCTCTTAGATATTTTCCGCCCCATTTGTTGCCAATATAAGGAAGATATTCTGGTTCAAATTCTAACGATCCTGCTGATTCTTCTTGGAGTTCAACCCCTTCAAGCAAAAGTTCTTTTTTTGTTTTTGGATATATTCTGAAATCTTCATCGTCAAAAATGGGCTGGCTTGCATTATAGATTTTCTTTACAACTTCTGCATTATTTACCTCTTCAAAGGGCTTTTTGAAGGCAACAAATTTTATTGTGTAATCATCAAGTTTTTGCTGTGGTTTCTGAATCACTACAATAACTGTATTTACATCTGCCTGTTTGAAAGACCTCTTTTTCAAGTTATCAAATATAAAAAGTGGCTTCATATTTTTGAGCAAAAACACCTGAAGTCCCGCACCATAACCAACATCAAGCCAGGAATTGGAATTAATGAAAGTAAAAATTCCACCCGGTCTTAAAAGAGAAAGCCCCTGATAGTAAAAATACACATATAGGTCGCTTTTTCGGTCAATTTTTATTGGAACATTCAATGTGTTTTTTGCTGATCGGATAAGTTTTTCTTTGTATTCTCTTTTAATCTCACGCCACCGCTCATCTGTGTAATTTTTTTCAAGGGGTGGAGCAATAAGTTCCTGCCTTACATAAGGAGGATTTCCAATTACAATGTCAAAGCCACCTTTTTGAGAAAATACCTCAATAAAGTCAAGTTCCCAGAAGAAGTAATCTTTTTGTGTTTTGCTCCCAATTGTTTTTAAAAGTGAGTTGTATTTATTAAATGCGGAATTAATTCCTTCCAGTTTTTCCTCAAGTTTTTTAATTTCATCTTGCTCTTTTTTGGTTCTTCCTTCTCCAAAAAGTTTCTTCGTAGATTTTAAGTTTGCAATTTGGGTTTCAAGATATGGTCTGTCTTTATACACTTCATTAATTTTCATCTTAATAATCTCTTTGAATATATCCTGTTCATACTTTTCAATTTCTCTGAGTTCTTTAAGGTCAGCGCTTCTTAAACCAGAGAAGAATGTAGATTTTCTTTCAATTAGTTCTGTTATTTTATCTCTGATTTGCTTTGGAATGTCCAACATCTCACTTTTGAGATTTATGTTAATACCAACAATCTCCTGAATAAGGGAATCACCCTGACGGATTTTGAATGAAAGATTTGGCAAAAGTGGTTTTGTGTAGATGTCCATATATTTTTCATCGGTTTCTATAATTAGAGAAAACCAGAGCCGAAGCTCTCCAACCATAACTGCCCAATCTTTGACATCAACACCATAAAGATTTTCAAGGATTATTTTGTGTTTTAAGGCAAATAGATTTTCATCCTTATTTTCAAGTTTTTTGGTTAATTCCTGGTGAATTGCAACCAGAATATTCATCATACCAACAAGAAAAGAAGCAGAGCCAACAGCAGGGTCAACCACTTTTACTTCATTAAGCTTACTTTTTATCTCTCTTGCTTCATCATTTGATAAATTAACGATGCTTTCATGAGGATTAAAAACAAAGTCAATTATTTTTTGTTTTTGGATTGTTGTTTCATTAGAGATGTATTCCACAAGGGACGTTCTGCACATAAAGTCAATTTCAACTCTTGGAGTATAGAATATTCCTAATTCGCCTCTTTCTTCTTCTGCAATTAATGATTCATAGACTTTACCGAGCATCTCTGGGTCAACCGCAACTTCAATATCAAGAGGCAAAGATTCATCGACAGTAAAATTAAATGTTTCAAGAAAGCCTTTTTTTAGGTCGGAGAAGTCTGGTTCAAACAACCATTCGAAAACATCATCGGGAATATCAAAGCCAAGTTCATCAAGTTCTGTGCGAGAAAAAAGACCACCATTTAAAAAAGGCATAATGCTAAAAGATTCTTTAATATCTTCTGGCAAGTTTGGATGAAACAGATGATTTTTCTTGTTAAAAGCTCCAAAGAAAAGGCTGGATAGCCACTCAGAGTAGAAGAGATTTTTCGCTTTTTTCTTTTCACGCCAATTTTTATATTCCAGCCATAGATTTTTTATGTAATTTTTATCCTGAACGTAATCTTTCCATTTGAGCCATCCCTTTCTCTGTAAGAAGTATAAAAACATAATCCTTGATAATAACAACTGAGAAAATGAATGCTTCTTTTCATAGGAAAGGTTAAACTTAGAAAGGGACTTAATAATGATCTCTCTGAGAGCATATTTGTAAGCTTCAAAAAACTCTTTTGTTACAACTTCAACATCAAAAGCTTTTTCTAAATCTTCAAGCGTGGGTTGAAATCCATCATTTTCAATTATGGGTAAAAATCTGCTTTGGGCAGTATGACTTTTTTCATTTTTACCGACTAAAAAGGACCATCTTTTAGCAGAAGTAAATTCTTCTTTTGGTTTATTCCCCTCAAAACGATAGTCCAATTTTACCAAAGAAAATCGCCAATCGTACTCATTGGAATCGGGTGGGACAAAGGCAATAAGAGCTGCATCTTTTTCTGTAGTTGTTCCAAGCTTTCCTTTTAAATAATCGGCGACAAAGTTTCTCTGAGCGGTTCTTGCTCTGTAAAGAGATTGCCCTTTTTTTAGTTTTATTATCAATATATCAATTTTTTTGCCATCCCTATCCTCATAACGGCCAATTCTTTCCCAGGAGCTAATGAAACCAAGGTATCTTTCGGTAATGCCCTGTGTCCCATATCTTGGCTGAAGGGCTTTAGTCCTATCGTAGCTCTTGAATAGATTGGAAATGAATTTTTTAAAATTATTTTCATTAAAAGAATTTTCAAAGGTTTCAATTATTAGATTTCTTGCGTGTTCTATATTCATTGCTTTCCCCTGTTAAATAAAGTGATAAAATAACTTCCCTTTTTCCTTCTGTTATAGCAGAAGTCTCTGCATAATGACTTTTAAGAAAGGTAGGTGAGATCTCCCTTTGTAATACACCAATAACTTTCAATGGATTTTGAATGTCTTTTCCAAGTTCACTTAATGCTTTAAGGGCTTTCTGAACTGTCTTTTTCGGTAATGAGCCCTCTTCAAGACGGTTTATTACTTTTTTGAGATATTCTTCCTGGTCTTCGGTTAATTGCCTGCCATTTTTTTGTGTTGCTTTAAGGATTTTAAGAAGTTGTGTTGAACTATCTCTACCTTTCTTAGAACGGATTTCTATTATCTCATCAATTGTGGCATTGAAAAATGCAGTTTTATTCTTATTAAGCAGTTCGTAATAGCTCTCAAGTGGAAGTTTTTTGATTTTCTCTTCAGGAATACTTTCTAGTATTTTCGCAGCCGTTAAAAAATCAAGTTCTAATGTGGATTCACGATTTGATAAATAAAATTTCATCAATTTGCCTTTTCTAAAAAAAGTGAGCAAAGATTTATAGGTAGCATACTCTTTCAGGTTTTCTGAAAACACTTTTGCTGAACGGGCTTTCTTGGGAAGACGCTTTATTTTCTCAAAAAACTCAGGATTTTTATCTCTTATATCTTCAATAATTCTTAAGTATTTAAGTTCACTTTCTTCTTCATCGTTTTCTGTAATGGTTTTCTTTGAAAGGAGTTTATCAAATAATTCGTGAGACGAAACTGATTCTTCCTCAGTGAGTATGGCTGAGTCACCACCAAGGAGGGTTAAAAATGCCTCTATTTTTGAACGTGCAATGCTGATAAGCGCAATCTCTGAATCTGCTTGCTTTGTTGGGAAAAAGTTAAAAGTATAAACTTTATCAAATTGTGTATCAATACGATTAACTCTACCAACTCTTTGCATTAATCGGGTTGGGTTCCATGGAATATCATAATTTATCACTATGTTTGAACGGTGGAGATTAACACCTTCTGAAAGAACCTCGGTTGATACAAGGATTCTGTAATCATCTTTTTTGTTCCTTACTCTTGCATCAAAGTTTTCTATAATTTGATCTTTAGCATTTTCTGGAAAGCCACCATGAAAGAGAAGAGCTATTCTACCAAATTCATTATTTATGTTTTCAGTTAAATATCCTGCAGTTTCCTTTGATTCTGTAAAAATAATTATTTTCCTATCTTTTAATATGGGATGGTTTTTGAGATTATCCAACAAGGTTTCAAGTTTGGGGTCTCTTTTTATTGATTCCCACATTTTTTGTATGTCTTTTAAAATTTTGAGGTCTTTTTCTAAATTTTCTTTAAATTTTGGTTCAAAATCAGAACTCGGGTACTTTTCTGTTTTTCCTTCATCAATAAGTTTCTGGATTACCGCATCATCACCTTCTTCCAGAAGTTCGAAAATTTTATTTATATATCCTTTACTAATCCATACATTCCCATTTTTGTATTCTTTAATAAAATTCTCATAGGAACGAATAAATCTATCAATAGTTTTTCTAAATGCATAAAAGCTACTTTCCAGGCGTTTAACAAGAAGTACTTTCATAAAGCCGCCCATATTTTTCTGGGATTGCTGTTCCAGAGGAGAAATGTGTTTTTTAAAGTAAAGTAAGGGTGTATAACGAGCATAGGTGAATTCCTGCGTTATCAACCTAACTGTTTCCATAAAAATTCTGTCTTCCTCTTCACTTAGCTGATAAAAAAGTGGCTTTGGATCTTCTACTTCCGGAAACTTGACATTGTTTCTTTTTAAATCCTCTGCAAAGTATTTTTCAATTTCACTTCTTGTTCTTCTGACCATTATGTGTTTTAAAACTTTATCACGGATTTCTTTGGCAATATCTTTTGTTATTTCAATAAATTCATAATCTTTTTGACGGTTAACTTTCTTTAACTTATTTTCAAGCTTTCCAAAGAAGTCTTCAAGATTTGGAACCCCTGGAATGGTGCTTTTTCTTGGATTCTGAAAGAGTTTAATCTGTGCATAAATATCTTTTGGTGAGTTATTATAAGGAGTTGCAGAGACCAAAATCACCCTTTTCCCACGACAGATTTCTGCAATGTCTTCATAACTAATTGTTGTTTCAGTTCTAAAGCGGTGTGCTTCATCTATAATAATGTTTTTATATTCTCTCTGATCTGTTAATACTTTAGCGTTATCAAGATTACCAATAGAAACAAACTCAGCTGGTATATGAAAATCAGCAAAAACATTTGGCCAAGAGCCTGGGTTATTTCTATTAAGGAGTGTTGGAGGAGCAATGACCAATGTTCTACCATCTATCTGACCAGCCAGCATGGCTGCCATATAGGTTTTACCCAAGCCTACCACATCCGATAAAAACACTCCGCCGTATTCTTCCAAAATGCGTTTTGCATTCAAAACTGCTTGTTCTTGATATTCAAATCTTTTAAAGTTTTCGGGTAGATATTTTATGAAGACTTCATCAGTTCTGCTCAATTCATCCTTAAAATATTCGTATAGAAATTTTAGATAAAGCTCATAAGGAGTGATATTGTCGTTTAGCCATGTGTTTTGTTTTATTGTCTGGACATATTTTTCAGTGACATCTACAGCATCCTTCCATAAATCTTCAAATTTCTGTTTTGCAAATTCGTAATCGGAAGCGTTTTTAAGCTCCACATTGAATTCAAGATTATCTTCGAGTCCAGATTGAGTAAAATTACTTGAACCTGTGATGACTCTTCCTACATCTCTGTCCCCTTCCTTAAAAGTGAGAATATAAAGTTTTGCATGGAGATTCTGTGAACGATAAGCTCTTATTTGAATTTTTCCAGTATTTATCCATTCAATAAACTTTTGAACTCCCTCTTCAGTATCAAAGTTATCTTCTGATTCATCTAATTCACTTTTTACGAGATTTTCAATCATTTGTTTTGTTTCTTTATGCGAGATTGCAGCTTTTATTAAATTGTAAGTTTCGCTTGATGTGCCAATGCCTATTAAAATTCTTATTTTCTCAGTTTCATTGAGTGATTTATACAATGCATAAAAACCACTTGTATAAAAGTAACCCACAAGACAATCAAAATATTTTGCATCTTTTATGAGTACTTTAAAGCGATCAAGTAGGCTTTGATTATTTTCATTTGTAATAAATGTAAGGTCGCTTGAAGATTGCATAAAACCTCTGGTTTTTTGTTAATTAAAACACACAAATGGCAAAATGTAAAGAAAAATTTGATTTGCACAGTATAAATTTGCGGTAAAAATTAAAAATATCTTGACAGTGAACGATTGTTCACTATAATACATTGTATGGAGTTTAATTACTTGCTACAAAAGCGCTATGGACAGATTGTAGAGTTTTACAGGTTAAATAAAAGGATGCCTACCTACAAAGAAATGAGCGTTTTATTTAATGTTAAATCAAAAAATGCAGTTTTTAAAACTATAGTAAAATTAGAACACTTAGGCCTTGTTAAAAAAGAAGAGCGCCATATTACGCTAAAGCCTATTAGTATAAAACTACTTGGAAACATAGAAGCAGGTTTTCCAAGCCCGGCAGAAGAAGAGCTTTTAGATACTATATCTATAGACAGATTGCTTGTGAAGAACCCAAATACTTCTTTCTTGCTCAAAGTTAGCGGAGACTCAATGATTGAAGCAGGCATTATGCCAGGAGACTTTGTAATTGTGGATAGGTCCATTGAGCCCAAAGAAGGCGATATAGTAATTGCATGCGTTGACAATAACTGGACTATGAAGTATTTATCAAAAGAAAATGGCTCATATATCCTGATTGCTGCAAACAAAAATTACAAGCCTATAAAGCCAAAAAGTGAGCTTACTATAGCAGGGGTGGTGGTGGGTGTTGCAAGAAAATACAGGTAAAGTAATCTGCACTCACACATGGAGTAGCGCTATAGCCCACATAGATGCAGATGCATTTTTTGTTGCCTGTGAGCAAGCTTTAAATCCATCGCTTAAAGGTAAGTGTGTGGCAGTTGGCAAAGAGCGAGGAATTATTACTGCTTTAAGCTATGAAGCAAAGCAAAAAGGCATAAAAAGGGGAATGAGGCTAAATCAGGCAAAAAATATCTGCAGGGATTTGATCGTGCTTGAATCTCACTATGAAATTTATAGTTTGTTTTCTGTCAGGATGTTTGAAATACTAAAGCGCTTTTCCCCGCTTATAGAAGAATATTCAATAGATGAAGCCTTTGTTGACTTAACAGGATTAAGGAGGCTGCATTCAAAAACATACAAAGAAATTGCGCTAAGTATTCAAAGCACCATAAAGCAAGAGCTAAATATAAGCGTATCGATTGGCGTTAGCCTTACAAAGACACTTGCAAAGCTAGCCTCAAAGCTCAAAAAACCATACGGTATAACTCTAATTCCAGGAAATCAGATACATCTTTTTCTAAAAGATACTCCCATAGAAGATGTTTGGGGTATAGGACCAAATACGGCAAGCCTTTTAAAAAAACTAAATATACGCACAGCTTTAGAGTTTGTAGAAAAGGACGAAAACTTTTTAAAAAGATACCTCTCAAAGCCCTACATTCAAACCTACAATGAATTAAAAGGCATACAAAGCATAGAATTTATTCCAAAGCTTCCAAACAAGTCCATAAGCAAAGCCCAAAGTTTTGTGCCTTCAAACAAAGAAAGCTTTATTTTTTCAGAGCTTGTAAAAAACCTGGAACTTGCCTCTTACAAGGCAAGAAGGCATGGGCTTTTTGCCAAAAAACTTACTGTGTTTTTAAAGACGAGCGATTTCCAGGTATCTTTTATAAAAGTTGCTTTATCTATTCCTACAAATCTTCCTATAATGCTTACCAACACGCTAAAAGAAGCATTTAATAAAATATACACGCAAGGTTTGTTTTATAGGCAAACAGGTATAGTATTATCTGATCTCACAGAAAAAACCCAGCAGGATCTTTTTGAAGACACAGTAAAAATTGAAAAAATAGAGCGCATCTATAAAGCTTTGGATAAAATAAACTCTCGCTTTGGTAACAATACAGTGTGTCTTGCTTCAAGTCTGGCTTCAAAACAAAACAAAAAACAGCACCTAAATTTACCATTTATTGATATAAAAATATAAAAATTTTATAAAATCTTTTTGTTTTTGCTATTTTGGCTAAAGAGATTTTTAGATTGTCAAGGTATATGGCAAAAATAAAACAGGATTGATAACTTGCTTTAGCGAACATACCAAAAATCTTACAAAATATGGAAATAGCGCAAATATCTTTTTCGTCATTGTAAAGCTTCAGTGTAGAACTTGTTTATTTTTTAACCAATAAGATTCTTCGGCCACTAAAGTGGTCTTCAGAATGACAAAAAACTACAAATTCTCTTCAAAGCGGGAAAGAATGTAATGGCTTCGCCCTGAAAATTTTTTTGGCGAGAGGCAAATAAAGATAAGGGGAGTTATATAAACATATTATATCATCTTTTTAATTGTCCTACTTTTTCTTGCCCGGCAATCCATTTAGCATGTTCTTGAGAAATTAAACTTTCAATTCTATCCGCCAATAAAACATCCGGGTTTTCAGCGTCAGCATAAGGTCCTGATTTTGCAAGCCAAAGATATTTTTCATGCTTTAAATTTTCGCAAGTGGAGCGATAAGTAATCCAATTATGTTGGAATTGAAACAAATGTTGTAATCCTTCAAGAACGACAATTAAAACACCAGCACTGCCGGTTAAAATTGCCGGCGCGCTTACGCCAGATAGAAAAGGAATAAAAGCCGCTATTATAATCTCAATTATCTTTAACCAATGGAAAAATTTTTGATTGATATTGCTTTTTCGGTCATACCAATCGATCTGGTCTTCCAGTCTTTGAATTGTTGGATTTTCTTGCGTCATTTATGCTTCGCTTATTAATTTTGCTAAATGTTCGGGGTCCCAACTCCAAAAAATTAAGTTTTTCTCTTTAATTAACTTCGGCAATATTGCCCTTTCTACTCCCTTTATAGCCATAGCAATAATGGTTTTCCCTTCTTCATCGCTTTTCTCTAATTCCCAGTCAACCCATTTACTTTGATGTGTCGTTTCACTTATTAAGCAAACAGTAACACTCGCTCTGCTAATTTGTTCCCCTATCACCCTCTTAATATAATCAGCATTTCGGCTATCAATTGGTTCTTTAATGGACTCATCATAAAATTCAAGATCAAAATTTGGATTATCTTTTAATAAACGCAATCCACGAACATGGTCTAAATCCTCTGAAGCAAAACTAAGAAATACTCTCTTTTTTTCTTTTTTGCGAAGATAATCGTAATACATAATAGATTAGTATTTAAATAATTTTAAGTTTCCAGCGGCGACTTTTAATCTTTTTTCGGCAACCTTGAAATACTTTTCGTCAATTTCAATACCGATAAATTTTCGTCCTAAATTCAAAGCGGCAACGCCTGTTGAGCCAACTCCCATAAAAGGATCAAAAACTATATCACCTTCCTTAGAAGCAATCTTGATTATATGTTCTAAAACCTTTACTGGTTTTTGTGTTGGATGAAAAGGATTTTTTACTCTTTCTGGTCCCATGCAAATTGGTGTTTCAATAAAATTGTGCATCTCTCTTTGATTGCTGAAATTCCAAGTATGTCCTTTATTCCACATACAAACTATAAGTTCACAGCTATTAAGAAAACCAGCACGAAATACCTTTGGCACGGGGTTTGTTTTATGCCATACAACAAATTGAAAAGTATCAAATTCTGGATCAAATGCTTCATGCCATTTTCCTATGAGATTATAACTACAAAATGCAAAGATATTTCCAGTTGGTTTTAATATTCTCTTAAATTCTTTTACCCAATCAATCGGCTTAAATTCTACTTTATCCCATTCAGCAACATCATTGTTTATATCTTTTCGCCAAGACAATTTAATATTTCCAGTTGAATAATTGCTTAAATTGTATGGAGGATCAGTAAGAATCAAATCAATAGAAGCTGTGGGTATCTCCTTTATTAATTTATAACTATCACCTAAATATAGTTTGTAATTTTCTTCCATATTTTTATCCAAGATAAGTTTTCTTAATGGAATCGAGTGCCCGTTTTATTATTGGTGCGCTTTCTCTATAAGCTTCAAGAACTGTTTTATATCCTTCTTCCGAGCGACAAACAAAATTCCAAAAATCTTTTCCAATTAACAATTCTTCGTCTGCAAAAAATTGTCTAACTCGCTCTTGCCGCCAAGGTTTATTTTCCCCATAACGATTGTAAGCGGTTGCAAAAAATATTTTAATATTAGTTTTGGACGGCAAAACATTAGACAGAATGGCAAACTGTTCCAAAATAGCTTCCTTTTCAGAACGTGCTTTTTTATTGTCCAAATCGCCACCAATCTTTAACTCAATCAAATAGTGGGCATTTGTTTCCTTATCAATTAAATAATAATCACTGTCATGCCGTTTGATTGGAGCTTTATCTTGTCCAGCAATTGAGCGCAAAACTTGATAATCTTTAACACTTGGTTTTATCTCATGTCTTTTGTATTTTTCCAATAATTCAGCAATGATTCTTGTCTGTTCCGCTTTAAGCGGACCTTCAACATTTCTTTTTACTTCAAATGAAAGGGTGGCAATGTTTATCGCTAAAGTCTCAAGCATATTACCAAGTGAACTATCAAGCGAGCGGACCAAAGCGGTGTAATATTGAATTTCTTTCCCCAATGCCTCAATAAAAACATTATGGATTTTCATATTGATAGTCCCTTCGGGATTATCAACTTCACCTTCATGTCTTGCCTGAAATCCTTGAGCGTAGGACTCAACGGCAGTATGAACTAATGTTTTGATTGTCGCTTTATCTGGTATTTTCATAATTTTATTCCTTAAATAGCTCGGCGACGGAAACGCCAAGAGCTTTGGCGATTTTTTCTAAAGTCTCTACTATGGGATTTGGATTCTCGCCCGTCTCAATTTTGACAATTGTATTCAAAGCCAAAACCGCCTCTTTAGAAAGGTGATCTTGGGACATCCCTTTTTTCTGCCTTAATTTACGGATATTATCACTTACTTTATTAGCCATATCTTTTGTCCTTGACTTTTCTAAACTATTTCAATACACTTATTATAGTAAACTAACCTCATCTTGCATATTATAATGATATATAATTTTCTAAACAAAGTCAATAGAAATCAAGGGAGTTATTATTTGTTGTGCGCGCACGGGAAGGGGGCAAGCACAACTTCTTTTTCTTTTCTTCTTCCGGTCGTAATTCCCTTCAAAACGGGAAAGAATGCAACAGACGAAGAAAAATTTTTATTGTTCTCGCCCTCTGAGTCGTAATTCCCTTTAAAACGGGAAAGAACAACAAGCTCTTATCTTGCCAACAAAGCCAATAACTAGCTTTGCGCAAAAACGCCCGTAATTCCCTTCAAAGCGGGAAAGAATGCAACGGATATGATAGTTATCTCTGGCGCCTTGACGAGAACACGTCGTAATTCCCTTCAAAACGGGAAAGAATGCAACTGGCGTAAGCCTAGTAAACCTACCAAGCGCTAGATACTGTCGTAATTCCCTTCAAAACGGGAAAGAATGCAACCAACTTCGCCATTGAAGTTGATGAAGTATTTGGTATTTTTGTCGTAATTCCCTTCAAAGCGGGAAAGAACAACAAACTCCCAAATTGCTAACAAAGCTAACTCCTAGCTTGCGGCAAAACGCCCGTAATTCCCTTCAAAGCGGGAAAGAATGCAACTGGAGCAGCAATAGTGGAAACGAGACTCGTTTCCAGTCGTAATTCCCTTCAAAGCGGGAAAGAATGCAACAAGGGGACCCAATCATCAATCTTGAGGAGTCAGTATGGAGGTCGTAATTCCCTTCAAAGCGGGAAAGAATGCAACTGTTCTAGAAGCAAAAAAAATGGAAACATTTGTCTGTCACCCCCGTCGTAATTCCCTTCAAAGCGGGAAAGAATGCAACAGTCACCTTTTATAAAGGTTATCCTAACAGCATTCTTAAATTTGATACTTTTATATTAGACATAACGATTCCTTTGTTTTAAAAACATTTTTGTTGCATTCAAATTTGTAGGGGATAGCGCCTATTTTCTTTTAAAAGAACTTGGTTATTGACAGACTTTTTGACAAATCTAAATCCAATATTGCTTACTGTCAAACCGCTAATTTCACTAATACAATAATCTTTTTAATTTGTCAAGTAAAAAAATCATGTAATAAAAATGTTATGTACAAGGATTAATCGGGTGATTAATGGTATATATTTTTAATAGGTTTATAGATCCTTCGGGCTTTGTTCCCTCAGGATGACACCCAAACCGTCATTCTGAGGTCACGTAAGTGACCGAAGAATCTCACAAGTGGATCCTTCGCTTACGCTCAGGATGACTAACTTCGCTTACGCTTCAGGATGACTAACTTCGCTACGCTTCAGGATGACTAACTTCGCTTACGCTTCAGGATGGCATTCATTGGCTATGAGTGTTATTTATAAAATTCTTAAAGACTCTGTGAATATATAAAAAACCATACTTTTGTAAAATTTGACAAAGTTTTGATAGTTTAGTATTTTCTAATCTATGGACAAAGATGAGTTGTTCATGAAAAAAGCTATAGAGCTTGCAAAAAAAGGCTTATATAAAACTTGCCCAAATCCTGCTGTTGGCGCTGTTATCGTAAAAGATGGTAAGATCATTGGAAAAGGTTATCACAAAAAAGCTGGGACTGATCATGCAGAAGTGGTTGCCATAAAAAGCGTAAAAGATAAAACCATGCTTGATGGTGCTACGATGTATGTTACGCTTGAGCCTTGCAATCATTATGGCAAAACACCTCCTTGTTCGATTGCTATATTAAATTCTAATATAAAGCGTGTTGTTATTGGCATGTTAGATGTAAATAAAACTGCAAGTGGTGGTGCTGAATTTTTAAAATCTCATGGAATAGAGGTTGTAAGCGGCATACTTGAAAAAGAATGTCGTGATTTAAATAAAATATTTATTACAAACATTACAAAACAAAGACCTTTTTATGCAATGAAAGCAGCAATGCTCTTAAACGGTTGTATTTCCATCAAAGGCGGTGTGTCAAAATATATAACTTCCACAAAATCACTTGAGTATGTGCATAGGCTAAGAAGTAGATACAATGGCGTTTTAGTAGGTATAAACACAGTTTTAATGGATGATCCGCTTTTAAACTGCAGGTTAAAGCGCTGCGGGCAACCAAAGCGCATTGTGCTTGATGCCTTTTTAAAAATACCGCTTTCTGCAAGAATATTCGGTTTTGAGCCTCAAAATATATATATAGCAACATCTGTTTCAAGTGATTCAAATAAAAAATCCATACTAAAATCTATGGGTGTAAATATTTTGGAGTGCGCTTCAACGTCTGATGGTATAGATTTGATTGATTTATCAAAAAAATTACTTGAAAAAGATATTTGCAGTGTTTTGGTTGAAGGTGGGTCTCGCATTCATGGATCATTTTTGAATGCAAATCTATATGATAAAGTACACTTATTTTATGCGCCAAAAATTACTGGCTCATATGGTGCTTTTAATGTAATTGGCTCTCAAGCAGCATCAGATTTTTCTGAAGTAAAAAATTTGAAAAGTTACAATTGCAAAAAAATTGGCGATGATATAATTATTGAAGGCTATTTTTAATGTTTACAGGCATTGTAGAAGAAGTTGGTAAAGTTAAATCAATAAGAGAAAAAAGCGGTGGTTTAAGTCTATTCATAGAAGCAACACATGTTTTGGATGATTTAAAAATGGGTGATTCTATTGCTGTAAACGGAGCCTGTCTGACATGTACAAAACTTGAACATAAAGGTTTTTGGGCTGATGTATCAAAAGAAACATTGGATAAAACAAACTTAAAATATGCAAGTGTTGGTGAGTATTTAAATCTGGAGAGGGCTTTAAAGCTTTCAGATAGGCTATCCGGTCATATTGTGCTTGGGCATGTGGATTGTGCGGCAAATCTATTATCAATAAAAAACACAGGAGAATTTTACATTTTAAGAGTTCAATTGCCAAAAGATATAAATAACTATGTAATTTTAAAAGGCTCTGTATGTGTTGATGGCATGAGTCTTACCGTTTCTAATTTAACAGAAAATTATTTTGAGGTGGCAGTGATTCCGCATACATTTGAGAATACAACATTGAAATTTAGAAAACCAGCATATAAATTAAACATTGAGGCTGATTATTTTGGAAAATTTATAGAAAAGTATCTTAAGAATTTAAAAGAGGTGAAATGATTATGGAAACAAAAACTGATGTTTTTGATACAACGCTTAAATCTCTCAAATACGAAGATAATAAAAATCTTCCTGCAAGCTTAAAAAGTGCATTTTGTACCACACAGGAAGCAATAGAAGAAATAAAATCAGGCAGAATGATAATCCTTGTGGACGATGAAGACAGAGAAAACGAAGGCGATTTAGTCATAGCTGCCCAATTTGCTACGCCTGAAGCTATAAATTTTATGGCAAAATATGCGCGTGGTCTTATTTGTTTTCCTGCCGAAAAACAAATTTTGGATAGATTGGGTCTGGACTTGATGGTAGAAAGCGAAGATCCATTCAGGACAGCTTTTACTGTTTCAATTGATGCAAAACATGGTACCACTACAGGTATTTCTGCAGCGGATAGATCGCTTACAATACAAACAGCAATAAAGCCAGATGCAAAACCAGAAGATTTTGTTAAGCCCGGTCATGTATTTCCGCTTATTGCAAAAAAGGGCGGTGTATTGGTGAGGGCAGGCCACACAGAAGGTAGCGTGGATTTAGCCAAAATGGCAGGTCTGATCCCGGCTGCTGTGATTTGTGAGATTATGAATGAAGATGGCACTATGGCACGTACTGAGCAGTTAATTGAGTTTGCAAAACAGCATAATATTAAAATTGCTACAATTGCAGACATTATCGAATATAGGATGCGTACAGAAAAACTCATAAAAAGGCAGGCAAGTGCACATCTGCCTACAAAATATGGAGATTTTGAAATTATTGTTTATACTAATTCTATAGATAATTATGAGCATGTGGCTCTCGTAAAAGGTCACATAAGTCCCGATGAACCTGTGCTTGTTAGGGTTCATTCTTCATGCTTAACTGGCGATATTTTGGGATCTTTAAGATGTGATTGCGGTGACCAATTGCATACTGCTATGAAAATGGTAGAAAAAGCAGGTAAAGGCGTAGTGCTATACATGCAGCAAGAAGGCAGAGGTATAGGTTTATCAAACAAAATTAAAGCCTATAAGCTTCAAGATGAAGGATACGATACAGTTGAAGCAAATGAAAAGTTAGGTTTTAAAGCGGACTTGAGAAACTATGGCATAGGCGCGCAAATGCTTGTAGATTTAGGTGTTAGAAAAATGAGGCTTATGACTAATAACCCTAAAAAAATCGTAGCTTTAAAAGGCTATGGTCTGGAAGTAGTAGAAAGAGTGCCGATAGAAATTGAGCCAAATGATGTTAATAAATGCTACCTGTCTGTTAAAAAAACTAAAATGGGACACATGTTAAATAAAGTTTAGGGAGTTATGTATGAATTATGTTGAAGGTTTGCTTAGTGCAAAAAATAAAAAAATAGCAATCATAGTTAGTAGGTTTAATAGTTTTATATCTGATAAATTGCTTGAGGGTGCAATTGATGCAATTTTGCGTGAAGGCGGAAGCAAGGACAATTTAACTATTTATAAAGTGCCAGGTGCATTTGAAATACCTATTTTGCTATCAAAAATTGTAGAAAAAGATTTTGATGGTATATTATGCCTTGGCGCAATTATTAGAGGAGCTACGCCTCATTTTGATTTTATTGCACAAGAAACCACAAAAGGCATAGCTCAAATAGCTCAAAAAGCCAAAATGCCAATATCTTACGGTGTGTTGACAACAGACACAATCGATCAGGCAATTGAGCGCGCTGGTACAAAAATGGGCAATAAAGGCTTTGATGCAGCACTTGCTTTACTTGAGATGATTAATCTTTTTGAAGCAATATAATAAATTATGTCAAGGCGGACAATAAGAAGCGAGGCAATGAAATTCTTATATGCAAAAACGCTCAATGATTCATTTGCATTCTCTGATTTTTTGTGTAATTTAACAAAAATTAAAAAAGACTTGGAAAAAGAAGAGCTAGCTATGCTTGTAGATGGTATATTGAAAGTTGAAGAAAAACTTGAAGAATGCATAAAAAATTGTTCAAAAGAGTATGAAAAACTCAATCAGCTTGATAAAAGCATACTCAAAGTTGGAGCATTTGAGTTATTATACACCAATTTGCCAAAAAGCATTGTTATAAACGAAGCTGTAGAAATTGCAAAAGAATACGGTGATGATGTATCTAAAGCCATTGTAAACGCAATACTTGATTGCATAGGAGAAAAATATGAAAGATAGGCTGATTGTAGCTTTGGATGTTGATACATTTGAAGATGCATGTATGATTGTTGATGAGCTTAGCGATGAAGTTTCTATTTACAAAATAGGGCTTGCACCGTTTATCGGGTATGGTTTTAAGATTATTGATTATTTAAAATCAAAAGATAAAAAGTTTTTTTTAGATTTAAAATTTTTTGATATACCAAACACAGTTGAGCTGGCTGTTTATCAGGCTTGTGCAATGGGCGCATCCATGCTTACGTTACATACAATAGGTGCAAAATCAATGATAGAAGCGGCTATTTCTGGAAAAAAGCGCTATGAAGATAAATTTGGAAAATCCGGCGCATTGCTTCTTGGTGTTACAATTTTGACAAGTATGGATCAAGAAAGTCTAACAAATGGTATGTTTATAGAAAAGCCTATTGAAGAGGCAATTTTTGGTTTGGCTAAAAATGCTTATGAAGTTGGCCTTAGAGGTTTTGTTGCTTCACCTTTTGAGGCTAAACTTTTAAAAGATAAGCTTGGTGATGATATCGTGGTAGTTACACCGGGCATCAGGATGGATAACTCAAATGATGACCAAAAACGCGCAAGCACACCAAGGTTTGCCATAGAAAACAAAGCAGACTATATAGTGGTTGGAAGACCAATTATAAAAGCCAAAAACCCAAAACAGGCAGCCATTGCTTGTATTAAAAATATGAAAGGAGAAGATTAAATGTTAACACAAGAAGAAGCCTTAGATATCTACAAAAAATGTGGTGCTTATCTAGAAGGTCACTTTAAGCTGACAAGTGGTTTGCATAGCAAATATTATTTGCAATCTGCACTTGTGCTTCAATATCCAGATTATGCAGAAAAACTATGCTCATCTATTGCAGAGCATTTTAAAGACGCCAAAATAGATGTCGTTATTGGTCCTGCTATGGGGGCAATTTTGGTTTCATATGAAGTTGCGCGACATCTTGGCGCTCGAAGTGTTTTTGCAGAACGCGTTGATAATGTACTAACACTAAAGCGCAATTTTTTTATAGAAAAAAACGAAAGGGTATTAGTTGTAGAAGATGTTGTTACAACTGGGAAAAGCGTTTATGAAACTATTGAAGTTGTAAAGCAGTACTCTAACAATATAGTTGGCATAGGTGCGCTTGTTGATAGAGGCGGAGGATTTAAGACAGAACTAGATTACTTTCCGCTAATAAGGCTCAATATTGTAAATTACGAGCCTGAAAATTGTCCTTTGTGTAAAGAAAATATACCACTTGTAAAGCCAGGCAGCAGAAAAATATAAAGGAGGTGCTTTATGCAACTTACCTATTTAGGCCATGCGGCAGTTATGGCAAAAGGAAGCGTTTCTATCATTATTGACCCTTTTTTAACAGGTAATCCGCAGGCAACTATTAAACCAGGCGATGTGAAAGTAGACTACATTTTACTTACACACGGTCATGGAGATCACATAGGAGATGCACTTGAAATTGCAAAAGCAAATTCAGCTACAATTATTGCGCCATTTGAGCTTGCAATGTATTGTCAATCAAAAGGTGCCGCAAAAGTCCATCCCATGCACATAGGTGGTGCGCATAGGTTTAGTGATTCATTTTGGGTAAAGCTTACAATAGCACATCATGGTAGCAGTGTAATAGAAGGAGATAAAATAATCTATACAGGAAACCCATGTGGTTATGTTGTTGAACTTGATGGTAAAAAATTTTATCATTCAGGCGATACGGGCTTGTTTTTGGATATGCAATTAATTGGCGAAAATGGTCTTGATCTTGCGATTTTACCCATTGGCGACAATTTTACAATGGGAATAACAGATGCTGCAAAAGCAGTTGAGTTTTTAAAGCCAAAGAAAGTGCTTCCTATACACTATAACACCTGGGATATAATTAAAGCAGACCCGCAGGAATTTAAGAATGCTGTGAAGTTTCCATGTGAAGTAGTAATTTTAAAACCAAACGAAACTCTAAATCTGTAGAAATTTTGGCTACTCTTTTTGGGTAGCCAATTCTTAAGCAAACACCAAATAAGCAATGCCCACTATAATCCTGTAAAAACCAAAAGCCATTAGATTGTTTGTTGAAATAAAGCGCAAAAAAGTTTTGACACTAATGATTGCAAATATCAAGGCAGTCACAAAACTTACGCCCATAGCCAAAAAGTCACTGTGTGAAATTTGAGCATGATCTTTTAATAATGCGTATGAACCAGCACTTAGAATCGTTGGAATCGCAAGCAAAAATGAAAATTCCACAGATGTTTTTCTGTCCATACCAAGCAAAATACCGCCTACAATAGTTGCCCCAGACCTCGATACGCCAGGTATAAAGGCAAGAGCCTGGATAAAGCCAAGCAAAATAGCTTTTTTTGTGCTAAGATCATCTATTTTGTAAATAGTAGGTTTCTTTTTGGATAATTCAATAGCTATAATTATAATGCCGCCTATAATTAGAGAAATTACGGTAATTTTATCATTGTACAATAAATAGTGTTTTACAGGTTTGTATACGATCAATCCTAAAATACCTGTAGGTATAAAGGCATAAATTACCTTTTTTAGTGTTTTTATGTCCACTAAAAGTCTTTTTGCGTAAAGAATGAGCACAGCAAAAACAGCGCCAAGCTGCATAACAATTTCGTATATTTTGATAAAATCACTTGAAGGTATGCCCAGTAACTTGCCAACCAGAGTGAGGTTTCCAGCAGCAGACACAGGCAGAAATTCCAATACGCCTTCTACAATACCCAAAACAATGGCATGAAAAATACTCATAACGCTAAGGATTTTACATATCGTTTTGTGATTTGTCAATTTTATTTTGCACTTGACTTTTTTGCAAAGATTAAATATACTAAAATGAAAAGGAGGTTATCTCTTGGAATCAAAAAAGATATGTTATATTGTGATTTTAATATTAATACTATGTATTGTAGGTGTGTATTTTTATGGCTCTATTAAGCTAAATTCATTTAAAAAAGCACAAGAGTTGGCATTTTCAAACAAAATTGCCCAGATGAATGCTAATTTTGAAGCTTCACAAAAAGCAAAAACTGATTCACTTATGAAAAGTGTAGCTGTACCCCTTAGTTATTTTGTAAAAAATGCTATTGAGTCAAACAATAATCAGATAATTAATGAATGCTTTAATGAGCTTGTAAGACAAAAAGGCTTCAAAGACATTAACTTGGTAAGAGATGGTAAGATAACTGTTGGTACAAATAAGAAATTTGAAGGTGAAAAATTTGACAAAATTTACCCGGAAGACTTTGCAAATTACAAAGAAATTACCATAAAGCAACTTCAACCCGGTTTGTCTTATCTTATAGTGCCCATCATGAGTACAAACTCTCAGTTGGGTTTTGTAGTTATAACATTTGGTGAGTGATTTTCTAAATAAATTTTTATATTTCGAGGTGTTTCATGGCTATTGCGCAAAAAGGCGACAAGGTATTAGTACATTATGTAGGAAAATTAGATGATGGTAGTGTTTTTGACTCATCTATTGAATCAAGCCCTTTGGAGTTTATAATAGGTGATGGGACTATAATACCGGGTTTTGAAGAAGCAGTTATTGGCTTAGAAGAAGGGCAAAAAAAATCATTTACACTAAAACCTGAAGAAGCTTACGGGCCATACTACAATGAGCGTGTTATTGTAATTAACAAATCTCAACTACCTCCAGACCTAGATCCCCAAATTGGAGATAGACTTCAAGGTCAACAGCCCGATGGCAGTGTAGTGCTATTTAGCGTAATTGACAAAAACGAAGAAGAGTTAACACTTGACGGTAATCATCCCTTGGCTGGTAAAAACCTTAATTTTGAAATTGAACTTGTAAAAGTAGAAGCAGCATCTTAATTAAATTTGAAAGCTATATCATTTTTTTCAGGTGGCAAAGACGGTCTCTTTGCCACTTATTTAGCTCAAAAAAACGATATTTATGTCATGTATTTTTTGCTGCTAAAGACTACAGTAGGTTTATCTGTTCATTATGAAAACTTAAATGCTCTAAAACTTTTAGCGAAATCATGCAAAAAAGAACTTTTAATATTTGATATGAAAAATGGTCAGGAACAATTTGTAGAATTTTTAAAAGCACTTGATATTGATATGATTATAAGTGGAGATATTTACTTGGAGTCTCACTACGATTGGCTAAGAGAACTTGCTAAAAGATCAAACAAAGAGTTTTTAGAACCACTGTGGAAACAAGACAGTAAAATTTTAGTCAAGAAAATGCTGGATTGCGGATTTAAATACAGTATAATTGCTTGCGATAAATTTAAGCTTGATAAAAAATATTTAGGATACACTTTTGAAACAGAAGACGATTTATATAGATTTTTAAACGAAAATCCGCACATTGATCCAGCAGGCGAAGCTGGTGAATTTCATACAATTGTGACATATTGTCCTTTGTATGATAGAAGTTTTAAATTAAAAACTGATTTTATAAAAGATTCTGAAAAATATTACTATTTACAGTGTAGTTTAGAATAAATTCAATATTTTCTATCAAAAAATATGCTTTTTGAGCTAACATACAAAGGTACACCGTAAACTGCAACAGCACCTTTTATAACACCGGTTTCAATGGCAGCTTTTCCAAGTGATAGCATTATTCTATTGTCGATGCCCAAAATACTTGCAAGTTTAACTAAAGAACCAAGCGCAATACCACAATCGGTTATGGTTAATGCGCAAAAGGCACCGTTTTTTTTGCACAAATCACAGGTTTCATACCCACAAAAACCGCAATTATAGTTGTGGTAATAGTCTTTTGCGCCTACAAATATTATTTGTTTTATGTTTTGACATGTAATTGAATCTCTTTTATAAAAGCTAAAATTAGTACTCTCAGAAATTTTTACCATTGCATCAAGTATGAGTTTAATTTTCTCATTATCAGTTAAATTAACAACAATTACATCATCTTTGCCACCAGCTTTTGGCGCAGTTATAGCACTATTAATTAAAAGCTCAACACTACAATCAAGCATTTTTATATATCCATTTATAAACTAGCTTTTACTATACCCTTTTGTCAAACAAACTCCCTATTACGTTGGATTTTGGCACTGTGTCGTTTTTTTGAATTTGAGTATTTAGCTTGTCTTGGGCATTTTGCTGCATTTTCAACAGGTTGCTTACCTGAGTTTTATTTGCATCAATGGCTTTTTTTAAAACATCTATGCCTATTTGAGTATTTGCATTTACCTCCATACTTTGCCTCCCTTACAATGCAAATTTTAAAATACTCGCGATTTTTTCTGTACTGTAATCATTTAGACCCCATTTTTTAGCAAGAGAAATAGCATTTTGTGCAATAGCTTCAATGTCAGTTTCGGATAGATTAACATCTTTTAGTTTTGTTGGTGCTCCAATTGCTTTAAAATAGATTTCCAGTTCTTCTATTGCTTTATCCGGCGATTTTAAGCCAAAGACCTCTTTACCAAAATGCTCAAGTCTATTGTTTAAAGTGTCTTTATTATACTTAAGCCAGGCAGGAAAAACAATAGATAGGCTTTGACCATGAGCTATATCAAAAAGCGCAGATAAAGAGTGGCCAATCATGTGATTTGGAAATGCGTATTCGCCAATACCTGCTGTGGTTAAGCCGTTTAAAGCAAGTGTGGCAGACCACATGAAATTTGCCCTTGCGTCATAGTTTGCCGGTTCTTTTAAGATTTCTTTTGTTGATGAAATAATTGTTTTTACAAGTGTTTCAACAAAACCATCCTGAATTGGTGTATTTGGATATTTTTTTGTAAAATAGCCTTCAAGTAAATGTACAATAGCATCAACACTGCCATTTGCCACCTGGTCTTTTGGTACCGTGTATGTATTTATTGGGTCCAGTATGGAAACCTTTGGAAACAAACAATCGCTTCTTATATTAAATTTTTGCTTTGTTTTTTCATTTGTTATAACAGCGCCTGAATTCATCTCCGAAGCAGTAGCTGCAAGTGTTAAAACTGTATAAATGGGCAAAGCTTGTTTGATTTGGGCTTTATCAATGAAAAAATCCCAAACATCACCATCGTAATAAAAACCTGCTGCTATAGCTTTTGCACTATCTATCACGCTACCACCACCAACGGCCAATATAGCTTCCACCTGCTCTTTTTTAGCAAATTCAATTGCTTCATAAACAAATGAAAGAACCGGGTTAGGTTTTATGCCTGATTTTTCAACAAATGATACGTTGTATTTATTTAGCGATTCTACAACTTTATCGTATATTCCATTTTTCTTTATACTCCCACCACCATACAATAATAAGCATTTTTTATCTTTTATATACTTACCTATTTTTTTAGTTTGATCTTCGCCAAAAACAATCTGTGTTGGATTGTAGAAAATAAATCCTTTCATTTGCACCCCCTTGACTTGCTAGTAAGTAAAGCAATCACATTACTAAAATATACTAACACTCTTATAAGTCAAGTATTTAAAACCTATATTATTTGACACAAAGATTTTTTAAGTTATAATTTTAACAAAATTGTATTTTTTGAAGGAGTTGAGAGTATGCGAAGAAGCGATATTATGTTAAAGGGACCAGAAAGGGCACCACATAGATCTTTGTTTAAAGCAGATGGCTTTACCGATGAAGAACTTTCAAGGCCAATTATTGCTATTGCCAATTCTTCAAACGATATAGTGCCTGGTCATGTTCACCTAAAAACGCTTGTTGAAGCTGTTAAAGCAGGTATTTATATGGCAGGTGGAACACCCATTGAATTTAACACTATAGGTGTAGATGACGGTATTGCAATGGGTCATTTAGGGATGCACTATTCTTTGCCATCAAGGGAAAATATTGCAGATGCTGTAGAAATTATGGTAAATGCGCATCCGGTTGATGGACTTGTGATACTTCCTGCATGTGATAAAATTGTACCTGGCATGATGATGGCAGCAGCCAGGGTTAATATACCAACAATTATGATATCCGGTGGTCCAATGCTTGCCGGTAAATACCAGGGTAAAGATATAGATTTGGCGCAGGCTTTTGAAGCTGTAGGAAAATACATTTCTGGTAGCATAAACGAAGAAGAGTTATTAGAAATAGAAAATATAGCATGTCCTTCATGTGGGTCTTGTTCTGGTATGTATTCTGCAAATTCTATAAATTGCTTAAGCGAGGCTTTAGGTTTGAGTTTGCCTGGAAACGGTACAATACCTGCTGTGTATGCAGCACGTGTAAGACTTGCAAAGCTTGCAGGTGCTAAGATTGTTGAACTAGTGGAAAAAAATATAAAACCAAGGGATATAATAACAATTGATAGCATAAAAAATGCCATTGCAGTTGATATGGCAATGGGATGTTCTACAAACACTGTGCTTCATTTGCTCGCCATTGCTCAAGAAGCAAATATAGAGCTTTCTCTTGATATATTCAATGAAATAAGCGATAAAACACCCGATTTGTGTTCATTTAGTCCAGTTGGGCCATACCACTTAGAAGATCTTGACAATGCAGGTGGTGTGATGGCTATTATGAGTAGACTTGATAGCATTGGTTTAATAAAAAGAGACTGCATTACTGTAACAGGCGCTACAATTTATGACTCCTACAAAAACGCAAAGGTTAAAAATAATAATATTATTAGACCAGTTGATAAGCCTTATTATCCAAAAGGAGGTTTATCAATACTAAAAGGTAACCTGGCACCATTTGGTGCAGTACTAAAGCAATCTGGCGTATCTGCAAAAATGGACCATTTTGTCGGAAAAGCCAGAGTCTTTGATAGTGAAGAAGAAGCAACAAAGGCAATATTTAGCAAACAGATCAAAGAAGGTGATTGTGTTGTTATTCGATATGAAGGTCCAGCGGGTGGTCCAGGCATGAAAGAAATGCTTCAGCCAACAAGCGCAATAGCAGGCATGGGTCTTGATACAAAAGTAGCTTTAATTACCGATGGCAGGTTTTCCGGTGCAACAAGAGGTTTATCTATAGGCCATATATCACCTGAAGCTGCAAAAGGGGGACTTATTGGTTTGATAGAAGAAAATGATTTAATAGAAATTAATGTACCAGAAAAAACAATTAATTTGCTTGTGGATGAAAAAGTAATTGAAGAAAGAAAAAAGCATTTTAAGCCAAAGCCACCAAAAATAACAACAGGCTATTTGGCCCGTTATGCAAGGCTTGTCCAGGATGCACATTTAGGAGCAGTGTTGAGGTAGCTTATGGAAAAGTATAATCCAAGTATTATTGAAAAAAAATGGCAGGAAATCTGGGATAAGTTAAACTTAAATAAAGCTGTAGATTTTGATGAAAAACCAAAATACTATTGTTTGGAAATGTTCCCCTACCCATCTGGTAAAATTCATATGGGACATGTTAGAAATTATACAATTGGCGATGTTATAGCTCGTTTTAAGCGTTATACAGGCTACAACGTATTGCACCCAATAGGCTTTGATGCATTTGGTTTGCCTGCAGAAAACGCAGCAATTAATGCAAAGATTCATCCTGCAAAATGGACTTACGCAAATATGGATTATATGCTCAGTCAATTGCAAAAACTTGGCTTTTCTTATGATAAAGACAGAATAATTGCTACATGTGATCCAAAATACTATAAATGGGAACAAAAGATATTTATAGAAATGTTTAAACGCGGTATGGCATATAGAAAGGAATCAGAAGTTAATTTCTGTCCACACTGTCAGACTGTGCTTGCAAACGAGCAGGTAGAAGATGGCAAATGTTGGAGATGCGATAGCGAAGTTGTTAAAAAAACTATCTTTAGCTGGTATTTTAAAATTACAGATTATGCAGATGAATTGTTAGAAGATATTAAATTATTAGAACAAGGATGGCCAAGTAGGGTTTTAAGCCAACAGATAAATTGGATAGGTAAAAGTGAAGGTGCTTTTATCAAATTCAAGTTTGAAAAATCAGATGAGTACCTGGAAGTTTTTACAACAAGACCTGATACATTGTTTGGTGTAACATTTGTTAGTATATCACCAAAACATCCAAAGGTAAAAGAGATTGTAAAGGACAAAAATATATTGGATTATGTTGAAAAAATGATAGTTGATCTGGACATAAAAAAAGATTACGATAAAGAAAAAGACGGCATATATAGCGGTATTAATTTAGTTAATCCTGCTAATGGTGAAATTGTGCCACTTTATATTGCTAATTTTGTTTTAATGGAGTATGGTACAGGCGTTGTAATGGGTGTGCCAGCGCACGATCAAAGGGATTTTGAGTTTGCAACTAAATTTAACATACCAAAAAAGATTGTAATTTACCGCGAAGATTTAAGCAAAGATGTAACAACCTGGAAAAGCAGCTTTGTTGATAGTGGATTTCTTGTAAATTCAGGAGAGTTTAATGGTTTGCAAAATGAATTGGCTAAAGAAAAAATTGTTGAACACCTTGCGAGTAAGAACCTAGCAAGAAAAGCTTATCAATACAAATTAAGGGATTGGAACGTGTCTCGTCAGCGCTATTGGGGTGCTCCAATTCCAATTATTTATTGTCCAAATTGCGGTGTAGTAACAGAAAGCATAGAAAATTTACCTGTTGAGTTACCCGAAAATATAGAGATAACAGGTTTTGGTGGTTCACCATTGGCAAAAGTAGAGAGTTTTGTAAATACTACCTGTCCAATATGCGGTGCAAAAGCAAAAAGAGAAACAGATACTTTTGATACATTTGTAGAATCAAGCTGGTATTTCTTGAGGTATTGTTCTCCTGATTACGATAAAGATATATTTGACAAACAAAAAGTTAAATACTGGATGGATGTGGATCAATACATTGGCGGCATTGAACATGCGGTAATGCATTTACTATATGCAAGGTATTTTACAAAAGTGTTGAGGGATCTTGGCTATGTTGAGTCAAGTGAGCCATTTAAGCGCTTGTTAACACAAGGAATGGTTATAAAAGATGGCGCTAAAATGAGTAAATCCAAAGGCAATGTGGTGGATCCAGACGATATTGTAAACACTTACGGTGCAGATACTGCGAGGTTGTTTATCCTGTTTGCCGCACCTGTAGATAAAGATTTAGAATGGTCAGATGAAGGTATCGAAGGTTCATTTAGATTTTTAAATAGACTTTATAGACTTATTGCAAATTATGCTTTCAAAGTCAAAGATGTACCTTTGCAAGGTACACTGACACCTCGCATTAAAGAGCTTCTCTATGAGATAAACTCTTGCGTGCAAAAAGTCACAAACGATATTGAAAACTATCATTTTAACACAGCAATTGCTAAATTGATGGAATTTGTAAACTTTTTATATAGTTTTAACCCTGAAGAAGATGAACTGGGTTATTTTAGGCAAGCACTTGAAAAATTAACTATCCTTATTAGTCCTTTTGTGCCGCATTTGGCTTGTGAGCTTTGGGAAATGTTGGGTCATAGTGAAATTGTATTTTCTCAAAGCTGGCCTAAAGTTGAGCTTGAATATGCAACCAAAGATACAGTTAAAATTGCAATTACGATAAATGGAAAACTCAGAGATACAGTTGAAACCACTAAAGATGCAGACCAAAAAGAAGTTGAAAAGCTTGCGCTAAACTCAGAAAAAGTAAAAAAACACCTTGAAGGCAAAGAAATCAAAAAGTATGTGTATGTTAAAAACAAGATCCTAAACATTATTGTATGAAAAAAGCTACTTTGGAAATAAAAAACTTTTTCAAAATAATATTTTTAATTGTTATTCCGTTTATTTTAGCTTCGTGTGGCTATCGTGCAGCCACACACTCATCAGTAATTGATAGTATAAAAACTGTATATGTTGAAACACCAAAGAATTCTACATCAAATCCAGATATTGCTCTATATTTAAAAAAATCCATAATTAATGAATTAATTGCACATAATATAAAGGTTGTAGACCAAAAACTACATGCGCAGGGTTATTTGGAAACAGATATAACAAGTTATTCGGTTGATCCATCTCTTTTTAATAGCGAAGGGTTGCCTATAGTTTATAGATGCATGATAACAATAAGTTTGACACTAAAAGACAGAGACGGAAAAGCTTTGATTTTGAATAAATTATTGACAAGTTTCGCAGATTTTAAAGCAAACAATAGAGAAATTGCACTTCAAATAGCAAAAAACTCTGTGCAACAAAAGGTTTTGGATCAACTTGCAGTATTAGTTAGAGAAGATTTATTTATTAATTTTTAATGCCCAAACAAGTATTGGCCGTTTTTTTTGCACTTTATCTAATAGCAAATCTTTTTAATTTAGGTAAGCTGGATTTTAGTTATAAAGAAGCTAAAAATGCTATAATAAGTTTGCAGATGAACAAAAGTGGCAATTATAAATGGCAAACAGTACTGGGTAAGCCTTACTTCAAAAAACCTCCACTTGGTGCTTACTATACAAGCATATTGTTTAAAATATTTGGTGAAAATCAATGGCAAGCAAGATTTGGTCAGTTTGTTTTTGTAATTTTAACTGCGCTTTTGCCGTTTATTTTAAAAAAAGAGTTTGAAGGTATAGATCCATTTTACTTTGCATCTATTTATTTAACCACTGTAATTGTGCTATTATCAGTCAATACTTACTCTTTGTATCCAAGCGCTGTATTTTTTTTGTTTATGGCTTTGATAAAAGTATATTTCAGACAAAAAAATTTTGAAGTATGGCTAGTATTGGCTTTTTTAACATTGGGCTTAAGTGCGATTTTTTTGTTTTATTCTATTTTGCTTTGCTTAGCTGTCTTAGAAAAAAATAAAGAACTAATAAGCATAAAAGAACATCTGGTAGCTCTTATTTTAATATTATTTTTAAGCCTTTTTGGTATAGCTTTGTATGGTTTAAATATAAATAGTATTCACTACCTTGTGGGTTCGTTTTTTTTGGGTTTTTTAGAATCTTTTGATTTTAAAAATTATATGGGGCATTTGGTTTCTTTTCCATTTATAGCATTTTTTTTGCTTTTGCCATGGTCAATTTTTATTAAAAATTTCTTCAGAAAATACGATACCAGGCTTTACAGGTTTGCATTAAATGGAAGTATTGCAGTATTTTTTTTAATGTGGATTTTGCCATTTGAGAATTATTTAATTCTGGTGCCTTTTTTTGCAAGTTTGGCATCATTTTATAAAGTAAATATAGATAGTTTTTATCTTAAATTAGTTGCTATTTTTACAATTATTCTAATTAGCGCTGCAATTTTATTTGGCTATTTATTTGCTAAAGGATCAAACTATTTACTCTTGCTAATTTTTAGCGTTTTTGTGGTTGTATTTTTATACCAACTATCCAAAAAATATGCGCTAGAGCAATACATGTATATTGTTGTATTTATGATTTGTGCAAAGGCAGCTTATAGTATGGTATATGTACCCTATAAGGCTAGCTATATGCCTGATGTGTCGGTTTATGGTAAAAAGATAGCAAACATAATTTTGAAAAATAAAGCAAAATATGTTATGAGTAATAATGTGCATTTAGATTTATTGTATTATGTTGAAAAAGAATCAAATTTGCCAATATACATACCACAAAAATCAAAAGGTGTGCTTATAACGCAAAACAAAGAAGTGCTTAAAAAAGTCTATGGCAGTGAATTTAGTCCATATGGAGTGTTTTATGTGGGAGAATATTAGATAGGAGGATAGATTATGGCATTGGATGAAAGAATTATTTCTAAGGCGATTATTGAGCGCTACAGTCAAAAATTATTATCACAGCTTGATTGCGATTGTGTTATTGTTGGCGGTGGTCCTGCAGGGTTAATTTGCGGCTATGAGCTTGCAAAAAACGGCCTTAAAGTTACACTATTTGATAAAAGATTATCTGTAGGTGGCGGTATGTGGGGTGGTGCAATGATGTTTAATGAGATAGTTGTACAGGAAGATGGAAAAGCTATACTTGATGAGTTTGATATAAAAACAGTTTTATATGAGCCAAACTACTATACAGCAGACTCTATAGAAGCTATTTCAACACTCATATCAAAAACAGTTAAAGCTGGCGTAAAAATATTTAATGGTATAGAAATAGAAGATGTAGTGCTAAAAAAAGTCGATGGACAATACAGAGTAGGTGGTGTTGTAATAAACTGGACTACCGTTAACATGGCGCATTTGCCAGTAGATCCTATTGTTGTTAGCTCTAAGTTCACGGTAGATGCTACGGGCCATGATGCCTACCTTGCGCAAACACTTGTAAGAAAAGGTGGTGTAAGACTTAATACAGAATCAGGCGACGTTGTTGGCGAAAAACCTATGTGGGCTGATGTTGGAGAACAAGATACAGTTAACCATACAAAAGAAATATACAATGGTCTTTATGTGTGCGGTATGGCTGCAAATGCTTGCTCTGGTGCTCACAGAATGGGTCCTATATTTGGCGGTATGCTAAACTCTGGTAAAAAATGCGCTTCTTTAATATTGGAAAAGTGGGGCAAAAAATGATAGTTGACGATAGTATTTTTAGAGAATATGACATAAGAGGGATAGTGGGTGAAAATTTAGATGAGCAGTTTGCTTGTGTTCTTGGGTTAGCTTTTGCTGAACATTTAAAAAACACTTTTAAAAAAGAAGACTTAACAGTTAGTATTGGTTATGATGCAAGGCTTAGCTCAAAAAAATTATTTAATGCTTTGTGCTATGGGCTTAATTACAGGGGAGTAAAAGTTATAGATATAGGCCTTGTTGCTACGCCTGTTGCGTATTTTTCGCTGTTTAATTTGCATGTTGATGGCGGTATAATGATAACTGCCTCCCACAACCCACCCCAGTATAACGGCTTTAAATTAAGTGTTGGCAAAAATACAATTTTTGGTGAAGAAATCCAAACTATAAAAGAAATTATGAAATCTATCGATGCCATTGAAATTGGAAAGCCCGAATTTAGCACATACGATATAATAAAAGATTATACAACATACATGTTGAACCAATTTAGACAATTAAAAAAATTGCCAAATAAGCCGAAAGTTGTTTTAGATGCAGGTAATGGTACCGGTGGTTTTATAGCTTACCCTATACTCAAAGAATTGGATTTTGATGTTATTGGCCTTTTTATTGAACCAGACGGTACATTTCCAAACCACCATCCAGATCCAACTGTTGAGGAAAATCTTAAAGAACTAAAAAGAACATTAAAAGAAAAATCTTATGATATAGGCATAGGCTACGATGGAGATGCAGATAGAATAGGTGTTATATTAAAAAATGAAGAAACTATGTATGGAGACCAACTATTGTTGCTTTTTGCCCAGCATATTTTAAAAGAACACAAAGGCGCAACAATTATTGGCGAAGTTAAATGTTCTCAAGTGTTATATGACAAAATTGAGCAAGCAGGTGGAAAAGCTATTATGTGGAAAGCAGGCCACTCTTTAATTAAAGCAAAAATGAAAGAAGAAAAAGCTTTGCTTGGCGGTGAAATGAGTGGGCATATATTTTTTGCCGATAGGTATTTTGGTTATGATGATGCTATATATGTTTCATTGAGATTGCTTGAAATTTTGGCAAAAGAGCGCATAGATTTACAAAAGTGGAAAAATGATTTGCCAAAAACATTTAATACGCCAGAAATCAGAATAGACTGCCCAGAAGAGAAAAAAGTATTAGTTACAAAAGAAATTGAAGATTACTATATAAAAAACAAAGAAAAATATGCTATAACAAATATAATAACAATTGATGGTATAAGATTCAATACAAAAGATGGGTGGGGGCTTGTAAGATCAAGTAACACTCAGCCTGCACTTGTACTACGATTTGAAGCAAATAGTCCAGAAAATTTAGAAAAACTAAAAAATGATACGCTAGATATAGTTAAAAGGACAATTGATTCCGTTTAAATGTTCAAGAAACAGGATTTTACATATTATATTGGCTGGCTTACGCTGGCCTTTTTAGGTATATCAATAATATCTGGTGTAATGCTGCTTTATAGGTATGATCCCACAACATTTGAAACAGCACAGAATAGTATGTTTTTGATTGAAGATGCCTATAGGTATGGATGGTTGATTCGCTCAGCTCACTTTTATTCAAGTGAGCTTTTTTTTATTTTTCTACTTATTCATACGATATGGCATGTGCAAATAGATGATTATGTAGGCAAAAAGTATGTATATTGGTTTGCTTTGGCTGCAATACTTGTAGTTTCTTTTTTTGAAATGTTTACTGGCTTTGTGCTGAGAGCAAACAATGAAAGTGATTCTGCTTCGCTTATTATGCAGCATATTATTTTATCTGTGCCTTTTTTTGGTCAGTATATTGCCAGCTTATTTTACTCTCAGCAGTATCCTTCTTTGTACTTTTATTTTTACCATATTAGTATATTACCTATTATACTTATCTTACTTAATTATTACCATATAAAACGCATGTTTACAAACTTTGAAAATACACTGATAGCTTTTTTTGTAACAGTTTTACTAAGTGCTCTGCTACCTATCAGTGCTCCTTTTGATATAGTATCAAGTGCAAAACGACCAATTATATGGGGTCCGTGGTTTTTTTGGCCAATACAGGAAAGCTTGATATATATAGCTCCTTTTATTGCGGGTATAATACTTCCTTTTTTTGGTTTACTGTCTTTTGCTTTATTGCCAACTCAAAAAGGCCATATCTTGAAGCGTTTATTTTTATTTGGTTTTGTTTTGTATTTTATTATGATTTTTTATATAATGATTTTTAGACAATGAAAAAAACAATAGTAATACTTGTTGTGTTAACTATAGCGATTTTATTTATAGCAGTGTACAGGCAAAGTCAAAAACCACATGTAAATCCTCAAAAGGAATCCTGCTTTGTATGCCATAAAGATATTCATATGGATAAGGCTCACCCGGTTGACCAGATAGGATGCGTTGTGTGCCATGGCGGCAATCCTTATACAACAAATGAAGCCCAAGCACACAAAGGTTTGATTAAAAACCCAGCAGATTTAAGGTATGCTGCCCAAACCTGCGGTAAGTGTCATAAAGAGCAGGTTGAGGAAGTAGAAACTTCACTTATGGCAACAAATAGGGGTATAATTTCTGCAGTTTTACATAAATTTGGCTACACGGATAATCTTTCAAGTGATGTTACTGTTAAGGATTTATATGAAGGCAAATACAAAGAAAACAAAGCTATTCAATATTATGAAAAAAATTGTGGAGCCTGTCATTTATATAAACCCTACGGTCAGGGTCCAACAAAAGAAATACAAGAACGCGGCGGAGGTTGTCTTGATTGTCATGCTAAATGGGTTAAAGGAAATCCTCATGTAGAGCTAACCACGCATATAAGCGATGCAACATGCGTAAAGTGCCATAACAGATCAGGTAGAATTGGTTTATCGTACTTTGGTCACTATGAAACAGAAGAATATGGCACACCATTTATGGATGGTGGTCCATCACATTATAATATTTTAGGTAACCCAGATAGGTATTATTTAGATTTACCAGGCGATGTTCATTATACTAAAGCACATATGAGTTGTATTGATTGCCATACAATGTCTGATACAATGGGTCTTGGTCTTCACTACAAAAACATGACACAACAGGTAGGAATTACCTGTAAAGACTGCCATGAACCTCATTTTGTGCAAGTGCCTCCAAATTCATTGGCTTTGAAATTAGCTTTTCTTAATGGTAAAGTGCCATTAAAAGCAGGTGATTATGCAGCTTTTGAAGAACGCACAGGTCAGATAATTTACAATGTTCAAAAGATTAACGGCAAAGCTATATTTTTTAGTAAAGAAACAGGCAAAGCAATACCGATTCCGCTTGTAAATAATAAACCCTATCATACATTTGCTGGGCATAAAAATTTATCCTGTCAGGCTTGTCATTCTGCATGGGCGCCACAGTGCTATGGTTGCCATATTGTCAATTTTGAAGGTCTAAAACAACTTAATTGGATAAAGTACAAAGACACACCTGGTGCTTATGCTGAGCTAAATAGCTATGTGCGTTTTGAAACACCTCAGCTGGCATTTGACCCGCATGGGAAAGTTATGCCAGTTGAACCTGGTTGCCAGGATTTTATCACTATTTTTAATAAAGACTTTAAATTTGTTAAACAAATTAGGGGTTTAAGTGTAGCTACAATAGATCCACACACAACACAATTACAATCTAGAAGTTGTGAAGATTGTCATCATAATCCTAGTACAATGGGCTTTGGGACGGGTAATTTGAGCTTTAATCCATATACCAAACAGTTTAAATTTACGCCTACATTTGATGCAAAAGCAAGTGGTTTAGGCGATGTACCGCTTGATATGATAGTCAACGAGCATGGCAGGCAAATGCAAAGTTTTCCTGTAAAAGGTGAAAGAGCTTTTAATAAAGATGAGCTTGTAAAAATTTATGAAGTTGGTCAGTGTGTTGTTTGTCATAAAAGCTACAATGACCCTATATATCGTGATTTTTCAAAAAGTTACAAATTATTTTTAGAACACAAAACACCTTGCAATAAGCGATAAATTTTATTACAATTTTTCAAATTTACTTAGTGGAGTTGATATGGGATTATTTGAAGGTTTTTTTGTTATGGGTTTATTATCGTTAATTGCAGTTGCATTGTGGCTTTTTGCTTTAATAGATATACTAAAAAGCGATTTTAAAGATGGATTAACCAAAGTTATATGGCTTGTTCTTGTTATCGTTTTGCCATTTTTGGGATCAATTTTGTATTTTTTTATTGGTAGAAACCAAAAGCTAAAAAATGATTAATTTTTCTTTGACAAATCAATATAAACTCATTAAACTATGAAGAGTTTATCCAATAAAGGGAGGTTTCTATGACAAAGAACGAGTTTGTAAAAGTATTGGCTAAGAAAACCAATATTTCTCAGGAAAAAGCGAAAGAATTCTTAGATGCTACTCTATCTACAATAGTGGAAACACTGAAATCTGGCGAGAGTGTTCTTTTTACAGGCTTTGGTAGTTTTTATGTATCAAATAGAGCTCAAAGAAAAGGTAGAAATCCTCAAACTGGCGAAGCAATAACCATCCCTGCTTTTAAATTGCCTGCATTTAAAGTAGGTGCAGTTTTTAAAGAAGAAATCAATAAACAAGAAAAACCTGCTTCTAAAGGCAAGAAAAAGTAAAAATCAAAGCATTTACCTGCTGACAGCAATGTCAGTGGGTAAATTTATCAAAATCTGCATCTTTTCATTTTTATTTTTTAAAGTTTTTTAGGCATTTGTTGACAGTTCTTGTAGTTTTGATAAAATCTGATTGTAGCTTTGGATCAATCCCAAACCTTTATAGCATAGTGCTATTTTCATAAGTAATTTTATTTTATCTTGAGTTATTTGCAGGTGTGATTCATAAAGTGATAAAGCCTTTTCGTACTCACCAAACTCGTAATACAAATCTCCAAGATTTTCTCCAATTTCGTCTTTTAAGGCAGGATTTAGACTCAATGCAGTTTCTAATGCTTCCTTTGCTTTATCGTAAATTTCTTTTGACATATAAATTTTTGCAAGTGCAACATAAACAAATGGATGGTACGGAAGAAGGTTTTTCGCCTGATTGAGTAAATAAAGGGCTTTATCAAAATCTTTTTTGTCGATTAAAATGCTTCCCATTAAAAAAAGCGCATCACCAAAAGCCGGGTATTTTTTGTTTAGATTTTCAAGCACACTGTAGGCTTCATCAATTTTATTTTGTTTTAATAATTCAATTGCTTTATCGTATTCGGGTATAGTACCTTCGATTTTGAGCTGTTCTTTTATTACCTTTTGGCGCTCTTGCATTGTTTGCATTTGTTCTAAGTTGTTTATCATTGATAGCCACTGTATGGTGTGCTCATTGTCTGGGTCATAATCTTTTGCTCTTTCTACGAGTCTTTTTGCAGTAATAAAATCATTTCTGTTTAAAATAGCATCTTTTGCAAGAATGAGATGAGAAATAATTTTGTACTTCTCAACAGCAAGCTCGTTTCTGGCTAACTCAAAATCCGGGTCAATTTCAATGGCTTTTTCATACAATTCCACCGCATGTTTGTGAAAATATCTGTAGTTTGATAAAAGTTTTGCCTTTGCAAATATGAGTTTTGAATTGTTTTGTATATTTATTTTATCTAATATTTCAAGACCAAAGTATATATCGCTAAAATCATAGCAGTTCATCAGTAAGTCAAACACTTTATCATTGTTTTTTACATTTTCTTCAAATTTTTGCAAAAAAGCATTTTTTAGTTCAAGGTATTTAATTGTTTTTTGAACAAGCTCGATCAGGTTTTGAGTGAGAGTTTTTATTAACTCAAAGTATTTATTTGACTGTTCTAATCTTTTTTCCAGAGTTTGGTTTTCTATGTCAATTTCTTCTTTGAAATAATTGTAAAATTCTTGAAAATAGTAAAAAAATACAAATTTGGTCATTACAGGGTTGTTGTATAATTCATTATTGATTTTATTGGATTCTTCTACTTTTGATCTGATTTTTTCCATATTTTTAGTTTTTTCATATGTTTTTTGTATGTTTTGGTTTATCTTTAGAGCTTTATCTGCTTTATGAATCGCTTTGTTCATTTCTAAAAGTATGTTTTTCAGTTTTTTAATGTATATTGACAAAGATGGCTTTTTAGTGAATTTTATTGTTATAGTAGCATTTTTTTTGATCCTTTTTGCAAATTCTTCAAGTTTTTCTATTTGTGTATTTTCTATATATGCACCACCACTTGTTGCGTTTATAACCTGTATGCCTTTTGAGGTTAAAAAATTTGCAATCTCAGACATTATGGTAAGACCTGAAAATAAATTTTCATCTGTTGGGACCTTTTCTTCATAATTGCCTTTTACCCAGATTAATTTTTCTGGAAGACCCTGAGGCAAAATAGTGCCTTTTGCGTGATGCTGGGCTTTAGTGTATGCCCAATCCTGACCAACAAATACAATAGGGTTTGCACCAAGAATATAGGCAACATTTACAGCCAAGTGCGTTACGGCATTAATTGGAAAAACTTCGTAGTTAGGTTTTATATCGAGCAACTCCAAAAAGCTGTTTTCTTCCGTTTTGAAAACTTTATTTTTAAATAATTTTGGTATCTGGTAAAATATAGCTGGCTCAAATACAAAGATACTATCGTCAGCTTGAGTTTTTTTCATTAAAGGAGAGTATTTTTCAAGCGTAACTTGCTGATAGTCAAGGCCGCAGATAATGTCGGGTTTGATGTTGTTTTGCTCTAGAATATTAATTACAGAATCAACTGCAATTACAATAAATCTATTGTGGTATTTTTTTATTGTTTCTATATCGTTTGATAGAGATGGACCAGATGCAACAATTAATGCAGGCTTATTTTTGGCCCTATTTTTTAAATAATCAAGATTAAAGCCTAAAGCAACATCGGATATATTTTTTACAATATTTTCTATTATGTACTGAGATTTTAATAAAAGTGTGTTTCGGTTTAATAGTATCGGGGTATATAGCTTTTGAATAATATCATTAATTTTTTGAGATTTTGATGGCTCTAAAAGTGGGTTTGTAATGATCTGGAGATTTCCAAAGTTAAATTTTCCGACAAATAAATTAAATGTTGCGGTTATGGTATTTTCTATGTTTTCTTCATCGCTTGCAAAGAAAAAGAAATTATCATGCACAAAACAGTCCGATACATCAACATTGTCAAGAACATATTTTAGGCCTTCTAAATCCGTTTCATAACAAATAATCGTATTTTTTGGAAAATCTTCAATCAAACGTTTTGCAATATGTCCACTTCCAAAACCAGACAATACTACCACATCTTCGTGTTTTAATTGAGGCTTTGTATAGATTTCTTTACTTACTTGAATTGGTTTTGGATTTATATTTTCAAGTAACTTCTTTAAGTATGTAGCTTTTTTATCAATAACCAATGCGTTTTTTTCTAACATTTTAACTCCTTGTTGCTTTATTATACACATTTTATTAAAAAAAGCTTTTTTTTCAAGGTGCTTGCAAAATTTGTATTTTTTGCTAAAAGTATATTCATGATCGAGATTTTGTCTGGCAATGAAGCGATAGCTCAGGCGCTCTTAGAGAGCAATGTGAGGTTTGCAAGTGCTTATCCCGGAACGCCTTCAAGCGAGATTTTGCGCTACGGCCTATATTTAAAATCAAAATACAATTTGAATGCTTATATTGAGTGGTCTATAAACGAAAAAGTAGCATTGGAAGAAGCTTTAAGCGCAAGTTTTACGGGTATTGATTCAGCTTTTTTTTGCAAACAGGTAGGCCTTAATGTTGCACTTGATCCATTAATGAGCGCTTCTCTTGTGGGTACACAAGGGGCATTTGTAGTAGTTGCAGCAGATGATCCAGGCCCATATTCTTCGCAAACCGAGCAAGATTCTCGTATGTTAGCTTTATTTGCAAAAATTCCCGTTTTTGATCCATCAGATATAAAAGAAGCCTATGACTTTTCAAAAAAAGCTGTTGAGTTAAGCAGAACCTATAAACTACCAGTAATGCTTAGGACCACAACGCGTATCTCGCATGGAAGACAAAATATTGTTGTGCAAGACAATATTGAAAATATTACTTTAAATGCAGAGTTTAAAAAAGACCCAGCTAGGTTTGCTGCAACACCCAAATTAAGGTTTATATTACATAAAAAATTAAATGAAAAACTCTTCAGTATTGCTTCGAAAAACTCATTAAAATTCGATTTTTTTGGAAATATTTTACTTGTATCAAGTGGTTTGGTCTACAGTAACCTATATGAGCTAATACAAGAGCATAAATTACAAGATAAAGTTACACTTGCCAAGGCAGACATGCCCTATCCTTTGCCAAATATTGATTTATCAAGATTTGAAAAAGCTATAGCTATTGAGGAAACTTATCCATTAATAGAGTTACAGCTAAATACACAAGGCAGAAGAAACAATATTGTGCCAAAAGAAGGCGAGCTTAGTATGGATGTATGTGAACAAATTTTATACAATATTGGCGTTTTGGATTCTTTTGTGCCAGTTAATATCGATTTTAAAGATAAACCGCCTTCTTTGTGTCCGGGTTGTGCCCATAGAAGCGCTTTTTTTGAGATAAAGCAAGTTTATTCTGATGCCATTTTTGCCGGCGATATAGGTTGTTACACGCTTGGTGTAAATTTAGGCGTAACAGATACTGTTTTCTGTATGGGCGCAAGTGTATCTTTTGCTTTTGGTTTTAATAAAGCGTTTAAGCTTTCCAATAAAAACCATCATGTAGTGGCAATTATTGGGGATTCCACTTTTTTCCACACAGGACTTAGTGCTTTGATTGATGCCATTCATAATAATGCTAAATTTTTGCTTGTAATACTTGATAACTCTACAGTTGCTATGACAGGTAATCAAAAAACACTATCAAGTCCGGTTAATTCTCTTGGCGAGGCAGTAAAACCTATATCTATAGAAAAAATAGTTAGAAATTTAGATATTGGTTTTTTAGAAATTGTAGATCCGTATGATTTTAAAAAAAGCATTGAAGTACTAAAACAATCAAAAGATTATATTGAAAAAAATTCTTCAATAGCTGTTATTATATTTAGACATTTGTGTGTCAATACAGATGAAGGTTTAAAAAATAACCCAATTATTAAAGTTTTTGTGGATAATGATTGCAAAGGCTGTAAATTATGTATCGATGAGTTTGAGTGTCAATCGCTTATATTCAATGAGGATACTAAACAGGTGGAAATTGATAGAAAAACATGCATCGATTGTGCTCAGTGTATATATAGTTGCCCATTTGGCTCCATAAAGGTACTAAAATGAAAATTGTTTTACTGGGAAGGGGCGGTGAAGGTGTACTTTATCTATCAAGGCTGATTATTAAATCGTTTGATGGTCAAAATATACTATCAAGCGAGATCCATGGTATGGCAAAAAAAGGTGGTCTTGTAGAGGTACACTTAAAAATTGGTGATTACAAAAGCCCAACTATTGGTTACAAAAAGGCAGATTTAGTTGTTTTGTTAAATAACTCACTCAAAAAGCTTGCTTATTTATATTCGCAAAATATTATATTTTTGTCTGAAAAAGAACAGGAGTATATTTTAAAATCCAACCCAAAAATGTTAAATATTTATATGTTTGCCAAATTAGCAAAGGTATTAAATATTGATTATCAAAAAGCCATTAGTTTAATTAATAAAAATGATGCAGAATTTTTTAACAAGGGGTTTAATAATGATATTCAATGAACATTTTGAGACAATGCCTCAAGAAGAGATCCAAAAACTTCAGCTTGATCGCTTAAAACAAACACTTTCTTTAATAAAAAACTCTAATTCATCTCTTAAATCAAAGTATGATTCAATTGAGCCAGATGACATAAAAAGCCTTGATGACTTAAAAAAATTACCTTTTACAACAAAAGAAGAACTCAGAGAAGCTTACCCTCTGAATCATATTACCTATACAGACAAAATAGTAAGAATACATACAAGCTCAGGCACAACAGGCACGCCTGTAGTGAATGCTATGAGCCAGTCCGATGTGGAAAATTGGGCAGAAATTGTTGCAAGGTGTTTTTATGCAGCTGGCGTTGACAAAAAAGATAGAATCCAGATAATGCCATCTTTTGGTTTATTTAATGGTGGATTTGGATTCCACTTTGGTGCTCAAAAGATCGGTGCTTTTATTATACCAATGGGTGCAGGTAGGACTCTACTCCAGCTTAAATTCATAAAAGATTTTCAAACAACTGCCATTTGCTCGATTGCTTCGTACCCACAAAGGTTAATAGAAGTTGCAAAACAAAACAACTTTGATTTTTCTAAAACAAATTTACGCGTAGCCATTTTGGGAGCAGAGACATGGTCAGATGAACTTAGGGCTCGCATTGAAAGTCAGATGAGGGTTAAAACATTTGATATTATAGGCATGACGGAAACTGGTGGTGTTGGCATGGGTATTGATTGTGAGGCAAAATCTGGCATACATATATGGGAAGATCACTATATTGCAGAAATTGTAGACCCAAATACACTAAATCCCCTTGATGATGGAAAAGAAGGCGAGCTTGTTATCACAACTCTAACAAGGGAAGGTTTGCCGCTAATAAGGTACCGTACAAAAGATATAACAAAAATTGTTTCAAGAGACAAGTGCGATTGTGGAAGGACACATTTAAGAGTTTCTCGACTAAAAGGACGCACGGATGATATGTTAAAAGTTAAAGGTGTTAATTTTTATCCATCTCAAATTGAACAGATTTTACTTCAGTATGAAACAATTGGCCCATACTATCAAATTGTGCTTGAAAACACGAAAGGTAAAGATGAGATTACAATAATTTTAGAAAAAACAAATGGTTTTTCATCTGAAGCAAGAAATAGGCTGGAAAACGCTCTCTATGATTTATTGGGTTTTCATTGCATATTGCAAATTGTTCCAGAAAATACAATACAAAGAATGCCAGGCAAAATGGTAAGAGTTATTGACAAAAGACAGAAATAACTTATTTTTTTTGCATATATTCCGATTGTATTAGTGTGGGGTATAAATGAATGTAATCGGTGTTGTACTTACCATTGCTGCTATTTTAACAGGTTTTGTTTTGGGCGGCGGAAAGCCACTTGTTTTAATACAGGTATCGGAATATATCGTCTTATTTGGCGGTGCAGCGGGTATACTTGTTGCTTCTACTACACCTTCTATTATGAAGGATGCTATAAAGGTTATTGTTGGGTTTGCAAAGCCAAACCCTTTTAATAAAAAAGTATATTTGGAATTATTACTATTTATTTACAACTTATCAGTTAAAGTAAGAAAAGATGGCATATTATCACTTGAAGCCATTGTTGATAAGCCAGAAGAAAGCCCTATTATGCAGTCTAATACCTTTTTGCTCAAAAACAAAGAAATAAGAGAATTTGTGATTGATGCAATAAGAAACATTGTAACAGGTATTGAAATAGAAAAACTTGATGAAATGCTTGACTCTAATATTGAAGTTGTAGAAAAAGAGATATCTGTAGCACCAAAAATGGTGGCAAAAATTGCCGAGAGTATGCCTGGTATGGGTATTGTTGCAGCTGTTATGGGTGTTATTTTAACCATGGGCGCACTGGGGGGTTCTATTTTAGAAGTAGGTCACCATGTTGCAGGTGCGCTTACAGGTACTTTTTTGGGCTTACTACTTTGTTATGTGGTGATTGGTCCAATGGCTACCGTACAGGAACTAAAAAATGAAGATTTTGTGGGATATTTAAAATCACTTAAAGTTGGCATTATTTCTATTGCAAAAGGTGACGCACCTATTATTGCTATGGAATCAGTAAGACAAACTGTACCGCCAGTATATCGCACTGAATTTGATGAGGTAGAAAAGCTTGCAAAAGAGAGGCGCTAAATGGCAGACAGTACCAATTTAGTGCGAAAGAAGAAATGCAAGAAGTCAAAACCACCAGAATCAAGCGTATGGGAGATAGCCTATGGCGATTTTATGACTTCAATGATGGCTTTTTTCCTTGTTATGTGGCTTGTTGCAGCAACAAACGAAAAGCAAAGAAAAATTATTGAGTATTACTTTACACACCCTATGCAATCTGTAAGCGTATCTCAAGGAAGCGGTTTAAATCCATCAAAAGGAGTATTTGATATAGGCTCAAAACAGCTTGTGGTCAGACAGGTGCCTTCTGAGAATAAACCCATAACTATAAATAATCAAGCTTCCCAAATAAAAAGATATGAAAATAAATACGAAATGCAAAATCAAATGACATCAATCCTGGGTAAAATTCAAGAAGCTATTAAGTCAAATAAAGAAATTGCTCCTTATGGTGTGCAGATAAAATATTCGATTAATGAAGAAGGTTTGAATATTATTCTATTTGATAAAAATGATAGACCAATGTTTGCAAATGGTTCCATTAAACCAGAACCATATACAATTGATATATTGAAGATAATAGCTTCTAATATCAGACCTCTTCCAAATAAAATTGTCATAGAAGGTTATGCAAATTATACACCAGTTGTTTCTGGTTTATCTAATTGGGATTTATCTATTGGTAGAGCAAATGAAGCAAGAAAGATACTTGAATCTCAAGGTATTGTTTCGGAGCGCTTTAGTAGTGTTGTTGGCTATGGTGATACAAGGCCTATGCCAGGAACATTGCCCCAAGATCCGGTTAACAGGCGTATTGTAATATTGATTAAAAAGTTATAGTGCATATCAAATATATTACATTTTTTTAATATTTTTATTTAAATAATTAACAGTATTGACAATGATTATTTTTTATTGTATGTATTTATCCTTAAATTATATTTCTGTTTAAGGGGAGTAATAACGTGAAGTGGATGAAAGATGTTAAAACTTATACACCGCCAGATTTTCATGTTATAAGGGATCCAGATAGGTGTATTAAGTGTAAAGCGTGTGTTGAGCAATGCTCTTTTGATGCTACATTTTACGATGAAGAAGAAGATAAAATATGGAACTGGGATGCGAAATGCGTAGGTTGTAATAGATGCGCTGCGTTTTGTCCAACAGAGGCCATTACAATAGAAAACCGCGAAAACCCTTATCGTATTAACGAAAGCTGGGGCAAATGGAATGTGGTTGGTGTCAAAAAAAGGGCAGCTTTTGGCGGGGCACCAGTTGTTTCTATGGGTTCAGATAAACCGTATATTGTGTATTGGGATCATATGCTTATAAATGCTTCACAAGTAACAAACCCATCAATTGATCCTTTAAGGGAACCAATGGAGTTAAAAACATTTTTAGGTAAAAAAGTTGATTATTTAGAGATAGAAGATGGTAAATTAAAAACTGTTTTATACCCTCAGCTTGAATTGGAAATACCAATAATGTTTGCTGCAATGAGCTATGGTGCGCTGAATTACAACGTTATTGAAGCTATAGGCAGGGCAGCAGTTGAGCTTGGTACGTACTTCAACTCTGGCGAAGGTGGCCTTCACAAAGACCACTATAAATTTGAAGGCAATATAATAGTTCAGGTGGCAAGTGGACGTTTTGGGGTTTACAAAGAGTACCTTGATGTAGCAAGCGCAATTGAAATTAAAATTGGCCAGGGTGCAAAGCCAGGCATAGGTGGTCATTTGCCCGGCGAAAAAGTTACAGCTTCTATTGCCCAAACGAGAATGATACCAAAAGGAACCGATGCGCTAAGTCCTGCTCCGCACCATGATATTTACTCGATTGAAGATTTAAGACAACTTATATACGCCTTAAAAGAAGCTACGGAGTATAAAAAGCCTATTTTTGTTAAAATTGCATGTGTGCATAACATTGCTGCAATTGCAAGTGGTGTAGCCCAAGCGGGCGCTGATGTAATTGTCCTTGATGGTTTTAAGGGTGGGACAGGCGCATCGCCCCAGGTTATAAGGGATAATGTTGGACTTCCTATAGAGCTTGCCCTTGCAAGCGTCGATGATAGATTAAGACAGGAAGGCTTAAGAGGCAAGATTTCACTAGTTGCATCAGGCGGGATTAGAAACTCGATGGATGTAATAAAAGCAATTGCATTAGGTGCAGATGCAGTATACATTGGCACAGCTACGCTTATTGCTATAGGTTGTACTATGTGTCAGCAGTGCCACACTGGAAAATGCGCATGGGGTATTGCAACACAAGACCCATTTTTGTCAAAGCGCCAAAATCCAAACATTGCTACTCAAAGGCTTGTTAATTTAGTAAATGTTTGGGCTTTAGAGATAAAAGAAACGCTTGGCGCTATGGGCATAAACTCTATAGAATCACTAAAAGGCAACAGGCTCGCCTTAAGAGGTTTTGATTTAAGTGAAAAAGAAATGGAAATATTAGGTATATTGCACGCAGGAGAATAATAAAATGAAGCTTGTTAAAATAAATGAAGATAATTGTGTATATTGTCATTTATGCGAGGTAGCTTGCAAAACAGAGCATTCTGTATCAAAAGATATTATCAAAGCTGTAAAAAAAGAAAATGTATTATCAAGATGCACAGTGGAATTTAATTATCCATATTCTGCTTCAATAATGTGCAGACATTGTGATGATGCGCCATGTATTTTTGCCTGCCAGAATGGTTCTATGCATAGGGATGAAAGAGGTTATGTTGTTGTTAATACTCAGACATGTGTAGGTTGTTGGATGTGTATTATGGTTTGTCCGTATGGTGTTATAAAACAAGGCAAAAATGATGACTGGGGTTTATCTATCAAATGCGATTTATGTCCAGATAGAAGTATTCCAGCATGTGTTGAAGCATGCCCCAATGAAGCTTTAACTTTTGAAGAGTTGTGAGGAGTTAAATGAAGTATGTAATAATAGGAAATTCTGTTGCAGGTATTAACGCAGCCACTGCCATTAGGCAAAATGATACTCAAGGTGAAATTTTAATAATATCAGATGAACAAACAAGGCCATATTCTAGACCGCTTTTGCCAAATTGGGTAATTGGAGAAGTAAGTTTTTCTGAAGAAAGAATGTTTTATAGAAGAAATGATTTTTTTGATAAAAATAATATACAAACATTACTTGGACAAACTGTTGAAAAAGTTGATACAAAACAAAAAACAGTAATTTTATCCAATAAAGAAAACATTAACTATGACAAGCTTATTATTGCAAGTGGTGCAAATGCTATAATGCCAAAAAATATTACAGGTATCGATTTAGATGGTGTTTATACATTGACAAATATTAAAGGGGCAAAAAAACTTAAAGAGGATTTAGTCAAAATAAACTCTATTGTTATAGTAGGGGCTGGCTTAATTGGCACAAAAATGGCTTATGATTTGTCAAAAATAGGAAAAAAGGTAGTATTGGTCGAGCTTGCAAAAAGAGTATTGTTTCCAGCACTTGATGATTATGCGGCAGTGTTGATCCAGGAACAATTGAAGCTAAGTGGAGTAGATATAATTTTAAATGACTCTGTTGTTGAGCTTGATGGTGATAAAACTGTTAGTCAGGTTACGCTTTCAAGTGGTAAAAAAATATTATGCGATGCATGCTTACTTAGTGTGGGTGTTGCGCCAAATGTAGCTTTTGTTGATCAAAACATAAAGCTTGATAGAGGCATTGTGGTTGATGATTATCTAAAAGCATGTGATGATTGCTATGCAGCTGGTGATGTTGCAAGTATTTATGATATTGTAGTAAATGTTAGAAGGCCTATTCCTATTTTGCCGCTTGCAGCCAGGGAAGGCTATATTGCAGGCCTGAATGCAAGCGGACATGAGGTAAAGTTTGGCGGTGGTTTTGCGATGAATTCAATTGAAATTGGTAAAGTTGGATTTATTTCTATGGGGCTGATTGAAAGCGATACTGATGAGGTACTTGAATACAAAAAAGATGACAAATATAGAAAGTTTATTATTAGAGATAACAAATTAATTGGTGTTATTCTTGTAAATAATGTTGAAAAAGCAGGTATGTTTAATTGGATGATAGAAAAAAAGTTTGACGTTTCATGGATAAAAGATACATTTTTAAACAATGATTTTGGGTGGAAATATTTTGATAAAGCTTTTAGAGTGTTAAGGCTTGATAGAAAATTACAAAGGTAGGTATATATGGTTGAGATAGAAAAGATTCAAAGTTTTGCCATTTCCAATGATCCAAAAGATGCTTCGGGTTGCGGTATTTTTGGGATTTTTAACACAAAAGGTGATCTTATAGATGGCAATAAAATTGTTTCTGCAATTGATATAATGCGCGATAGAGGCAATGGTTTGGGCTCAGGATATGCCGCATATGGTATATACCCAGAATTTAAAAATTATTATGCATTACATTTGATGATTGATGACGATTTAGCAAAGCGTGCTGTAGAGGATTTTTTAGAGCGCAGAGTAATGGTTGCAGAACGCAGCGGTATTCCCACAAGGGGAATGAAAAATAGGAAACGACCTATGTTTTTTGTATATTTTGTATTGCCAAGAGCCCAGGGCACAAAAGCAGAAAGCGAGTACATGAGCGAAACTGATGCCGATGAATTTATAAACAAGCTTGTGTTTTTTATAAACGAAAATATAAATGGTGCTTTTGTTATATCAAGCGGTAAAAACATGGGTATATTTAAAGGTATAGGTTATCCCGATGAAATTGCAAACTTTTTCAGGATTGAACGTTACAAGGCTTATTGCTGGACAGCCCATAACCGTTTTCCTACCAATACACCTGGATGGTGGGGTGGCGCACATCCATTTGGTTTGCTTGATTGGACAGTTGTGCACAATGGAGAGATTTCATCCTACGGTGCCAATAAGCGATATTTGGAGATGCATGGTTATAAGTGCACTCAAAAAACTGATACAGAAGCAATTGTTTATCTGGCAGATTTAATTGTAAGAAAACATAAGATACCAATAGAGTTGTTAGCCAAAATATTCAGTGCTCCTTTGTGGGAAGAGATAGAAAGGATGCCACAAGATCAGAAAAAACTTTACAAAGCTTTAAGGATAATATATGGCAGAGCACTTCTTAACGGTCCTTTTTCAATTTTATTGACATTTAAAGGTGGTATAATGGCTTTAAATGATAGAATTAAATTAAGACCGCTGGTTGTAGGAAAAAAGGATGATGTATATTATTTTTCAAGCGAAGAAGCAGCTATAAAGCATATTTGCAGTGATATAAAAGATATAAGTTCTCCAGATGCGGGTGAACCTGTTATCGCAAGACTTACTGATGAAGCTTATAATGTTTATTATGGGGTACAAGATGAAGAGGATTGATGCAAGTAATCTTAAATACAATGTTTTAAATGATATAATAAGGCGTGTAATTGAAGAAGGTGAAAATAAAATTATAATTGATGGTGTTTGCGGACAATACTATATTGGTTGTGGTATAGCAAAACCCGTAGAAATAGTAATTAACGGCGTACCAGGAAATGATTTAGGTGCATTTATGGAAGGACCCACCATTATTGTAAACGAAGATGCTCAAGATGGTATAGGCAACACTATGAGTTCTGGAGAAATCATCATTCATGGTAATGCAGGCGATGTATTGGGCTATAGCATGAGAGGTGGTTCAATATTTGTCAAAGGCAATGTTGGCTATAGGGCATGTATTCACATGAAAGCCTACAAAGAAGATGTAAGCCCAACAGTAGTAATAGGCGGTTGCGCCGGTGCTTTTATGGGTGAGTATATGGCAGGCGGCACACTAATACTGCTTGGACTAAATAGAGATAAAAAACGCTTAACTGGTAATTATTTAGGTACAGGTATGCATGGTGGAGCTATTTTTGTAAGACATGGCGTAGATGAATCGCTTTGCTCTAGCGAAGTATTAATAAGCAAGCCAGACGACAAAGATATGCAAAAAATCTTAACAAATGTAAAGAAATTTTGCGATCTTTTTGGTTTTGATTGCGATAAGATAATAAAAGATGAGTTTGTAAAAATCACGCCGAAAAGTAAAAGGCCCTACGGAAATTTGTATATCCCGGGGCCTTAAATATTAGGGGGTTAAACACATGAGAAAAAATACAAAACAGCGTGCCATGGTGTATGAAGAGCTTAAATCCCGCTATGATCATCCTACACCAGAAGAACTCTATTACTCGATAAAACCCAGGTATCCAAAGATTTCTATAGCAACGGTTTATAGAAATTTGCGTATTTTGGCAGAAGAGGGCAAAGTAATAGAGATAAAAAGTGACAAGAATATTTTGCGCTACGATGCAAAAACAGAACCACACTATCATTTCAAGTGCACAAAGTGTGGGGCTGTGCTAGATTTAGACATACTATACAATAAAGCTTTAGATGAAGAGTTAAACAAGAAAGGCTACAAAGTTGATTATCACTCTACTATATTTTATGGTCTGTGCCCAAATTGCGCAAAGTAAATGGGTCAAAATCACGAGTTTTTTGAATTAAAAGATAAAATTTTATACTTAAAAGGTAAGTGGGTTGTTGAAAATACAAAAGGCATTCAAAAAAAAATTTCAGATTTTGTTGGTTTTGAGCGTGTCGATATCTCGCTAGTTGATGAGATAGACACATTTGGTGGACTTTTAATATTACAAAATTTTGATAAATCAAAGTTAAGTGGCAAAAATGAAAAAGTAGAAAGTGTACTTGAGCTTGTTTTAAACAATCTTGCTAAAATCCCGAAGGTAAAAAAGAAAAGCCTTTTGTTGCGCTTTAGTAATTATTTAGAAAAAAAACTTAAAGATTATTTGTTTTTTTTGAATTTTATAGGCAAATCAACAATTGATTTTATCTCAAAAATTTCGGATTTTGAATTTCGCACTTTTATAAAAGATATACAAAATATGGGCGTGGGTGCAATTGGTATTGTAGGTGTTTTGTCTTTTTTAATTGGTCTTGTTATTGCATATCAGTCTGCTGCTCAACTAAGGCAGTTTGGTGCAAATATTTTTATAGTTGATCTGGTTAGTATTTCAATTGTTAGAGAACTTGGCCCATTGATTGTTGCAATAATTGTTTCAGGCAGAAGCGCAAGCAGCTATACTGCTACGCTTGGCTTAATGAAAGTCCAGGAAGAAGTTGATACACTTGATACAATGGGCGTATCGCCATATACGCTATTGGTGTTGCCGCGCATACTTTCACTTTTTATCGTTATGCCACTTTTGATAGTATTTGCCGATATTATTGGGATTTTTGGCGGGATGATTATATCAAATCTTATATTGGGTGTAAACTACGCAGAGTTTTTAGATAGGGCAAGCCGTGTTGTTACGATAAAATCTTTTTTATCCGGTATAGTTAAGGGTCCTGTGTTTGGTATTGTAATAGCATTGATTGGTACAAGTGAAGGATTTAAAGTTGAGCAAAAAGCAGAAAGTATAGGTACACATGTAACCGCGAGTGTTGTAAAAAGTATATTTAGCGTGATTGTAATAGATGCAATATTTAGTGTGATTTATAGATGGTTAAAGATATAATAATTAGCGTTAGAAACCTGCAAAGTGCATACAATGAGCGAATAATACACCAAAATTTAAACCTTGATGTTTACAAAGGGGAAATTTTAGCCATAATTGGCGGTTCTGGTTCTGGCAAAACTACGCTTTTAAAAGAATTAATTTTACTTAAAGAGCCAAAACAAGGTGATATTATTATAGATGGTATAAATATTAAACAATTGAGTTTTAAACAAAAACAGGCTATAAAAAACAAGATTGGTGTAATGTTTCAGTCAGCTGCATTGTTTAGTAGCTTAAGTGTTGGTGAAAATATTGTATATGTGATAAAAAAACGCTATAATATAGACGATGAAACGGCAAAAAATATGGCTATGTTAAAGATAAAAATTTCTGATTTAGACGAAGACGTTTACTGGTTGTACCCAAGTGAGCTCTCAGGGGGTATGAAAAAAAAAGCAGCACTTGCACGTGCACTGGCTGTTGACCCAAAGATTCTATTTTTGGATGAGCCAGTTAGCGGTCTTGATCCTATAAGTGCAGATGAGTTTGACAAAACGATAAAGAAACTTGTTGAGCTTTTAGGTATTAGTGTAATTATGATAACGCACGATTTGTCTTCGCTTTTAATAGCTGATAGAGTTGCCATTATTGCAAATAAAACAATTATTTTTTGTGATACACCAGATAAAATACACACTGTAGACGATGCCTGGGTAAAAGAGCTGTTTATGGGAGAGCGGGGTAAGAGGTTTTTGGATGGAAACAAAGCCTAATTATATACTTGTTGGCAGTTTTGTAATTATATTGAGTTTTGCAATAGTAATTATAGTTCTTTGGTTGTTTGGCTACAGGACAAATGAATCTTACAAGACTTACCTTATTTTAACAAAATATTCTGTAAATGGTTTATCCAGTAATTCTCTTGTAAAATACAAAGGTGTAAATGTTGGTAATGTTGAAAAAATAGATATAGACCCAAACAACCCAGAAATTGTAAGAATTTTTATAAAAGTAAAAAGCAATATACCAATAAAAACTGATACAGTAGCCACAGTTTCAGCTCAGGGTTTAACGGGCCTTGCTTCTATTGATTTAACGGGTGGGACAAAAAACGCACCTCTTTTAACCAGTGTTGACCACAACGAGTACCCAATTATAAAATCACAGATGAGTGAGTTGCAAAAAATTTCTCAAGCTTTACCAAATGTATTAGATAGTGCAAACACCCTTATTAAAAACATGAATGAAGTTTTTAATAAAGAAAACAGACAGCAAATATCATCAATTCTAAACAACACAAACAAAGCAAGCAAAGAATTATCTATTGATTTGCAAAATTTAAATTCAACATTAAATAAAGCAAACGAAGCTATACAATCTATAAAACAGGCAGGAGAAAGCGCAGATAGTGCTTTTCAATCTACAAATAAGCTCATAGCCACATTGCAGGAAAGTTCAAAAAATCTTACCCAGATAAGTTCTGATTTGAGTCAGTTAATAAATGAAAATAAAAATCAAATAAATTATTTTACACATGAAAGTATGTATAATTTAAATCGCATGATAGAAAACATCAATAAAACAGTAAAAACTACTGATGAGCTTGTTAATGAATTAAGATCAAATCCTACTTACATAATATATGGGAAACCCAAAACTCCATCGCCAACTGAAAGGAGTAATCAATGAAAAAAATTGTATTTTTTATTTTATTAGGCTTATTTTTAGCTTCTTGTTCTGTAAGGGTTAAAAACGTAAACAATACCGGATATAATTACCTGCAGCCTGAGGTTTCTAATGTAAGCCAAAAAAATGAAATAAAGATAAATTCGGTTAACTTAGATAACGTAGAGTCAAATAGACTTAAAAACAACTACATTTTGTATGAGTCAAATGGTGTTTATAATTATTTTGCTTACTCTAAGTGGATAAATTCTCCCCCAACAATGCTAAAAGATTTTATACTTGAAAATATAAGATATATCAAGCAAGACCCTTATGCAAAATACAGGCTTAAAATTCTACTTTTTAATTATGAGCCACATTTTAATAATAAAGAAAGTTTTTTTTACTTTAAAGCAAGGGCTTTTTTGTATAACTCTCAATATGAGCTTTTAGCAAGCAAAATGTTTGATTATAAAAAGGATTTTAAAAAGAATACAAATGAATCGATGCTGGATGCAGCAGGTAAAGCAACACAGGAATTTTTAGAAAACCTAAATGAATGGTTATTGGGAGTGTTAAAATGAATGTACTTGTTGTTGGTAATGGAGCAAGAGAACATGCCATTTGTTATAAACTCTCACAAAGCAAGCGTTGTGAGAAAATTTACTGCGCAAAAGGAAACGCTGGTACATCACAATTGGCAACAAATGTTGATATATCAGTGCTTGATTTTGAAGCTTTAGCAAAGTTTTGTAAAAAAAATTCGATTGAATTTGTTGTTGTTGGACCAGAAGAGCCTTTGGCAAAAGGTATTGTAGATTATCTAAATTATGCTGGCATACTAGCATTTGGCCCCACAAAAATAGCTTCAGCAATTGAGTCAAGTAAAATATTTTGCAAAAATTTATGCAAAAAATACTCTATACCAACGGCGGCCTATGAAACATTTGATAATTTTGATGAAGCGTATAGGTATATAAAAAAGGCAATTTATCCATTGGTTATAAAAGCAGATGGTTTGGCAGCAGGAAAAGGTGTAGCTATTGCCAATAATGAATACGAAGCTCTTGCTCACCTCAATGATTGTTTTGCCAATAAAAAGTTTGGCGAAGCAGGAAGTAGAGTTGTTATAGAAGAGTTCTTAGACGGCGAAGAATTGTCTTATATGGTTTTTTGTGATGGCAAAAAATTTGTCCCAATGGTTGCTTCGCAAGACCACAAAAGGGTTTTTGATAATGATTTGGGTCCAAATACGGGCGGTATGGGAGCTTATGCAAAAGCGCCAATAGTAAACGCTATACAAAGTAAGTGCGATTCTTTAATAGAGCAAACCTTAGATGCTTTAAAAAGTGAAGGGATTGATTACAGGGGAGTTTTGTATGCAGGTTTAATGGTTGTAGATAACAAGCCTTATGTGCTTGAATACAATTGCAGGTTTGGAGATCCAGAAACTCAGGTGGTTTTGCCTTTATTAAAAAGTGATTTGTTAGATATTATGCTTAGATGTGCAAATGGCAATTTAGGTGATTATAAAATAGAGTTCGAAGATAAATTCTGCGTAAGTGTGGTTTTAGCTAGCAAAGGCTATCCGGGGCCTTACGAGAAAGACAAGCCTATATATGGCCTGGAAAATGTTACTGACGCAATTGTGTTTCATGCAGGAACATACAAAAAAGATTCAAAAATATATACAAACGGTGGCAGAGTGTTGAATGTAGTGGCACTTGATAAAGACTTTAAAAAAGCTATAGAAAAGGCTTATAAGGCAATTGAGAATATTCACTTTGATGGAATGCATTTTAGACGCGATATTGGCAAAAAAGCACTAAAGTACTTTTGAAAAGGAGGAAAATTATGAAAGTAGCAATTATATCCGGCAGTAAAAGCGATGAAAACATTATCTATGAAGCAAAAAAAACATTGGAAGAGTTTGGTATCGAATATAAGGTTTACATTGCAAGTGCCCACAGAAGTCCAGAGTATGTAAAAGAAATAGTTCAAAAAGTAAATGCTGAATTTGATTGCATAATCGCAATAGCAGGGCTTTCTGCAGCATTGCCGGGTTTTGTTGCATCATATTCAATTTTGCCAGTAATTGGTGTACCGGTTGATAGTGAGATGTTTGGGCTTGATGCACTGCTTTCTATTACTCAAATGCCAAAAGGTGTACCTGTTGCATCTATGGGTATTGGCAAAAAAGGTGCACATAACGCAGCATTATTTGTAGCAAGGATGTTTGCGCAACAAGACCCTGATTTAAAGCAAAAATTACTTGATTACATTAAAAAAGAAGAAGAAAATATACGCAAAATTAACGAAGATTTGTAATGTCCAAAAAAGAGTATGCCTGTATTGCTGGAATTGTAATATTTATTGTTATAACAAGTTTTAAATTTGGAAACGATTATAGTGTGTATGGTTTAAAAAAACCTTTGAGTCTCTCATACAGCAATGGTATATTGTATGTTGTCCAAAAAGATGGCTATATAAGCATGCTAGATAAATACGGTCATATATTGGAATTGGAGTTTTTGGATTTAAATGATCCATCAAGCATATTAACCTATCAAAATATGATTGTAGTATCAACAAAAGATAATTTATTTTTCTACCAAAGGCCATCTAAGCTTTTAAAAGTAGTTAAGTTTTCTGGAAAGATCAGACAAATTGCAAACTTTGGCAATGATATTTTGGTTTTGCTTGATACAGGGGATATTTTAAAAGTACAAAATTATAAAGTAAAATTTTTATTTAATATTAAAGGTGCTTCGTCAATTGCAACCAATGACAATGAAATTTTTGTAGTTGTAGGACACAGTATTAAATCCTACAATATAAATAAACAAGTTTTGACAAGCAAGGATTTTAGTGTACCAATTGATTATATTAGTTTTAATAATGGTTATTTAAGTGTAACATCTCAACAAGTAAACAGAGTTTTTATTTTAAATAAAGATTTAATGCTAGTAAAATCATTTAAATTTGAAAAACCAACATTTGCATATTATTCAAACCAAAAATTGTTTGTTTGTTCAAGCGATTTAGATAAAATCTACATCAGAAATAATTAGGTAATTATGCAATTTAAGTGTTTGAAAACTTCAGATAATGCAAGACTGTCTTTGTTGTGGCTAAAAGATGAAATTGAGTTGCCTGCGTTTATGCCTGTTGGTACGCAAGGTATAGTAAAGGCGCTTTTGCCAGATACACTTATTGATATTGGTTATAAACTAATGTTGTCCAATACATACCATTTGTATTTAAGGCCAGGCGTTGAAATAATTGAAGCTTTTGGAGGGTTGCATAAATTTACAAATTTTAAGGGTTCTATTTTAACAGATAGCGGCGGTTTTCAGGTTTTTAGCTTGTCGGATTTAAGAAAAGTTACCCAAGAAGGTGTTGTTTTTAAATCGCACATTGATGGGTCTTATCACTTGTTTACACCAGAAAAAGTGCTTGATATACAGTTTCGATTTAAAAGCGATATTGCTATGGTTCTTGATGAGTGTCCAGCATACAGCCTTGATAAAAGCTTTGTAGAAAAATCATTAAACATAACACTAAATTGGGCAAAACGCTCTTCTGTAATAAAAAGGCCACCACATACTGCTGTTTTTGGTATTGTGCAAGGTGGTGTATTTGAAGATTTAAGAAAAAAAAGCGCTCTTGAGATTGCAGGTATGGATTTTGATGGTATAGCTATTGGTGGTTTAAGTGTTGGAGAGTCTACGCAAGAAATGTATGACACTGTGGCTTCTGTTATGCAATATTTACCAGAAGATAAACCAAGGTATGCCATGGGAGTTGGTAGGCCAGAAGATATTGTAAGGCTTGTTGGTTTTGGTGTAGATATGTTTGATTGCGTAATGCCCACAAGAAATGCAAGAAATGGCTATTTATTTACCGATTTTGGTAATATAAACATAAAAAATGCTGCTTATGCAAAAGATGAATCCCCTATAGATGAAAACTGCGATTGCTATACGTGCAAAAACTACTCAAGAGCTTTTTTGAGGCATCTTTATAAATCAAAGGAATTAAGCTTTTATACGCTTGCAACAATTCACAATTTAAGTTATTATTATAATTTGATGCAACGCATAGGGCAAGCTATTAAAAATAATAGTTTTGCTGAGTTTAGCAAAAGTTTTTTAGACAAGAGGAAATATGGATATAGTTGAGAGTTTGAAAAATTTATTTAAAGAAAGGTTGCAGTCTGTTTGCCTTCACAACTTAGGAATAAGTGCAAGTATTTCAAAAAATGGCATTTTGGTAGTTCTTGATAGAGTGTTGGTGGATGACATAAAATTACTAAAGCAACATTTAAAAAAATTTAAAAAACTTTATATTTCTCCGTTGCTTTTTGAAGTTGACTTTTTAGAACAAAACAAAGACTATTTTTGTATGGAAATCCTGGAATTGAAAGAAAATATCAAGGTTTTGTATGGTAAAAACCCTGTCCAAAATATTGATATAGAATCACAAGCATTAAGGAATCAAATAAAAAGAGAAATAGCAAGTAAAATATTAGCAGTTCGCTCGAGTTTTTTAGAACTTACACTTGAGAGAAAGACTGTAGAAGATATTGCATACAGGTCTTTATATAATTTTTATTTGATTTCAAAGTATATACTTTACCTTTTGAACATAAAACAATCGCAAAATGTTTTTGAAGACGTGGAAAAGCATTTTTTGATAAACCTTGAAAACACAAAGAAGTTGTTTTTTATGCCTAAAAGACCTACATTTGATAAACTATTGCCTTTATTTGAAAATTACTTAAAAGAATTAGAGAATTTTTTAAAGATAAAAATTTAAAAGAGGTTTTTGTGAAGCTTTTATTAGTTGGTATACTTATTGTGCTCGTTTTGCCTTATATTTTACAATTTTTTTTAAAATTGAAACTTAAAGATAAAAGTGATTTTCAAATGTCACTTGGTGGATGTTTTTCAAGTGGTTTTGATGTATTTGGATAATATGGATCTTAAACAGATTTTATCTGATTTTTGCATATTCTTAAGTGCCAATAAAGGTTTGTCAGTAAAAACTGTTGAGTCATACGAAAGCGATTTAAAACCATTTTGTGAATATTTTAAAGATAGACAACTTGACAATATTAATTTGTTTGATTATGTAAATAATCTAAAAAAATTATACAAGCCAGCTTCTTTAAATAGAAAACTATCAAGTCTTAGAGCTTTTTTAACATTTATAAGAAAGCATTACCAGCTTGAAATTGATTTAAGTTATCTAAAAAATGTAAAAGTAAACTTTAAAATAGAAAAACCAATTGATTATGAGTTTTTAAAAACTCTTTTTACGGATACACGAAATGGTTTGATTTTGCTTTTTTTTTATGCTACAGGTTTAAGGGTTAGCGAACTGATAAATTTAAAAATAAGCGATATTTACTTTGATGCAGGTTTAATACGTGTTGTAACAAAGGGTTCTAAAATGCGTCTTTTACCTGTGTCAATGGATGTTCTTTCAAAGATTAAAGATTACATAGCAAATACACGTAGCAATTATTTAAATAGCGAATCAAAGGATTATTTATTTCTAAGCAGGCAAGGCAGGCCATTTACAAGAGCAGCAATCTGGAAAATAATAAAACAAGAATCGAGGGCTAAGGGCTTTGACCTACACCCCCATAGCTTGAGACACTTATATGCTACGCATTTGCTTGAAAGAGGAGCCAATATAAAAATTATTCAAGAGTTGCTTGGTCATTCAAGTTTAAATACAACTCAACGCTATACTTTTGTTAGTGATGAGGCTTTAAATAAAGCTTTTAAAGAAACTGATTATTACAAAGAATAAAATGAAGGTAATTACATGCCACGTTGAACCTGATTTTGATGCAATAGCAAGTGCAATAGCAGCTAAACTGCTTTATCCAGACGCTACAATTGTTTTTCCAAATTTACCAAAACGTTCAAAAAAAAATTTTCTTATCCAGTCAACAATATACGCTTATGCGGACTTTCAAAAGGTGGACCTTGAAAGTATTGATACATTGATTGTTGTTGATACGCGTCAAAAGTCACGAATAGGTGAATTTGCAAAGATAGTTGATAAAGTTAAAGTTATATGTTTTGACCACCATCCAGATGGCGATATAAACTGTCATGAGTTTTACTGCAAAAAAACTGGTGCAAACACAACACAGGTTGTCATGAAGTTAAAAGAACGCAATATAGATTTTAGCGCAGAAGAAGCAACGTTATTTATGCTTGGAATATATGAAGACACAGGAAAATTGCTATACCCATCCACAACAGTATATGATTTTGAAGTATGTGCATATTTGCTTGAAAAAGGGGCAAAGCTTGATGTAGTATCGAGTGTATTGGAAGAAACAATAGAAGAATCGCAGGTATACCTATTAAATGAGTTAATACATAATGCTCGTATATTTGAGTATAACAATATTAGTATTGTATTAAGTTTTGCTCAGTATAGCGAATATGTGTCAGAAGCAGCAAACTTAGTAAATACATTTTTGAGTATGAAAAAAGCAGATGCTGCTATTTGTGTTTTCAGGATGCAGTCTCGAATTTTTATCATTGGTCGTTCTATAAACGAGAAAGTTGATGTAGCAAGGATTTTAAAAACATTCAATGGTGGTGGACATAGTTTGGCAGCAAGTGCAACAGTAAAAGATCTTACCCTTATTGAAACGCTTGATGAAGCAACACTTGCTATAAGAGATAGTTTTTTGTATATAACAAAAGCAAAAGATATTATGAGCACACCTGCTAAATGCGTTGAAAAAACAGACACTGTTGCCTCCTGCAACGAAATAATGGCAAAATATGGTATAAACTCTTTAGTTGTGTTGGATAAAGGAAATTTAGCAGGTATTATCTCAAGACCAACGCTTCAGAGGGCAATTTATCATAATTATGCAGATGAGCCTGTAGAAAAGTTTATGGTAACCGATTTTTATACTGTAAATGAAGATGTACCATTAGCAAAAATAAAAACAATAATAATTGAAGAAAAGCAGCGCATAATACCTGTGCTTAGGAACAATGAAGTTGTTGGTGTTTTGACAAGGACCAATATTTTAAATTTAATTAATCAAACTGAACAAAAACTCATGCGCAAAACACTAAAGGTTGATTTGAAGCTAAAAAATAAATTAGACGAAAAAATTTACAATTTCTTTACAATTATATCAGAAGTTGCTCTAAAGTTAAAAATGAAAGCTTATGCAGTAGGTGGAATGGTTAGAGATCTTATTATGGATATACCCATTAAAGATATTGATATAGTAATTGAAGGTAATGCTATAGAATTTGCTAAAGAATTTTCAACAATTGTTGGTGGAAAACTAATTGCTCACAATGAGTTTAAAACAGCAAGCGTTATTATCAACGGTGAAAAAATTGATTTTGCAACGGCTAGACAAGAGTATTACGATGAAATATCATCTGGGTTGCCACATGTCGAGGAAAGTTCGCTAAAATTAGATTTATATAGAAGAGACTTTACAATCAATACACTTGCTATAAGTTTGAATGAAAATTTTGGCGAGCTTATAGATTATTTTGGTGGAGTAAAAGACATCAAAGATAAAAAGATACGAATTTTACATAATTTAAGTTTTATAGAGGATCCAACAAGGGTACTTAGAGCTTTGCGATTTGCAGAAAAGTTTAATTTTTTATTGGGTCAACAAACAGAAAAACTAATGAAAAATGCTTTAGAGCTTGGAGTTTTGAATACGGTTTCTAAAAATAGGTTATTTCTAGAGTTTAGTTTAGTATTAAAAGAAGAAAAAGTTGTAGAAATTCTAAAGAAAATCAACGATTATAAAATTTTTAAATATCTTCACAAAGAATTTTATATTGATGAAAATTGTTTCAATTTAATTAATACTGGTAAAGATTTTGTTAAAATGTGCACTTTTTTTTGCCCTATAGAATTCAGGATAGAAGCTATTTATTTTTCAATATTGAAGTTTTGCTTTAGAAAAAAGTTCAATTTAACAAATATTTTAGGCATTGTTGATAGCAAAATAGAAAAAATATACAGCCAGATGATACAGATAAATGTATTTTTATCAAAAAGAAGAAAAAAAAGCGAGATTTATTTTTTTTTAAAGCCTATGGCTCTTGAAGCACAAATTGCTGCTTTTGCAATATCCAAAAGTAATTATGTAAAAGAAGCGCTAATTTCTTATATAAGGGATTTACAATTTATAAAACCTCTCGTGTCAGGTAAAGATTTAATTACTTTAGGATTCAAACCTTCAGCAATTTTTGGCAAAATTCTTAATGATTGCTTTGAAAAACAAATTGAAGGTGAATTCACAAGCAAGCAAGAAGCTATTGATTATATAAAAAACAAATATTTGAATTGATTTTTACAATAATAATGCTATAATCATAAACAAATAAGCGCAAATTTTGGGGGTTTGCAATGAAAAGTTACAATGTAGCAGTTGTTGGTGCAACAGGAGCAGTTGGCGAGGATATGATTAAAACACTTGAAGATTTTAATTTCCCTGTAAAAAAACTTTTACCTCTTGCCTCAGAGCGTTCGATTGGTAAAAATGTCACTTTCAAAGGCCAAGAAATACCTGTAGAAGTGTTGAATGAAGAATCGTTTAAAGATATAGATATAGCGCTTTTTAGTGCTGGAGGCAGCGTTAGTGCAAAGTATGCTCCTATTGCTGCAAGATCTGGAGCGGTTGTGGTAGATAATACAAGTTACTTTAGAATGGATAAAGATATACCGCTTGTTGTACCGGAAGTAAATGCAGAAGATATTGCTTTGTATAAAAACAAAGGCATTATAGCTAACCCGAATTGTTCTACCATACAGATGGTTGTAGCGCTAAAACCAATATATGATAATTTTGGCATCAAAAGGATTGTCGTTTCCACATACCAGGCAACAAGCGGTGCAGGAAGAAGGGCAATGGAAGAATTAATTGACGAAACAAAAGCGTTTTTTGAATTTAAGTATGATTCATATAAGCCAAAGGTTTTCCCAAAAAAAATAGCTTTTAATTGTTTACCACACATAGATGTATTTTTAGAAAATGACTACACAAAAGAAGAAATGAAAATGGTTAACGAAACTAAAAAGATTTTCCACGATGATTCAATAAAAGTCACCGCAACATGCGTTAGAGTTCCTGTTTTAAGGGGACACTCAGAATCTGTCAATGTTGAAACCAAAAAGCCATTTGATATAAACGAAGTTAGAAAACTTATAAAAGAAGCTGCAGGTTGTGTGCTTATGGATGATCCAAAAAGCCTAATTTATCCAACGCCTATAGAAGTTAGCGGCAGAGGAGAGACATTTGTTGGACGCATAAGACGTGACGAGTCAATCGAAAATGGACTTAATCTGTGGGTAGTAGCAGACAACTTACTTAAAGGTGCAGCTTATAATGCTGTGCAGATAGCTCAGATTTTGATCGAAAAATATTTATAAAGGAGGCTTTCTATGCAAGGTTTTAGCCCAAAAAACATACTTATTCCTACAGATTTGAGTGAAAATGCTCAAAAAGCTATTGAGTACGCGCTTAGTTTGGCAAAAGCCTATGGTGCAAAATTGCACATTTATTATGTAATAACTGATTTACAAGCTGCACTTGGCTATGTACCATCTCTGCCACTTGATAAAATAGAAGCTTCAATGAGGCAAGAGGCAGAAAACTACTTTGAACATATAAAAAATAAGATTTTGAAAGATTTTGATAATTTTGATATGCACATTGAAGTTGGTGATGCTCCAAAGAAAATTGTTGAGTTTGCAACAAATAATGACATTGACTTGATAGTTATGGGTGCACAAGGCAAAAGTGCGCTTGAGCGATTTGTTTTTGGTTCAACTACGGAAAAAGTTTTAAGAATGTCAAAGAAACCTATTTTAGTGGTGAAAATGTAAATGACCATAGAGGGGTTTGAAAAAAAACAAAAAAAAATTGCAGTTGTAGGGCTTGGTTATGTTGGTTTGCCTCTGGCAGTAAGCCTTGCTAGATATTTTAGTGTAATTGGCTTTGATATAAATAAAAAACGTATAGATGAACTTAATAAAGGCTTTGATATAACAGGTGAAACCGATAGCAGTTCTATAAAATCACCAAATATTTTTTACACAAACGACGCATCTTTTTTAAAAGAGTCAAGTGTTATTATTGTTACAGTTCCAACGCCTATTTTAAAAAGCAAATTGCCAGATTTAAGCCTTGTTGAAAGCGCAAGTTATATCGTTGGAAAAAATTTGGCTAAAGGCTCAATTGTTGTATATGAATCAACCGTATACCCTGGTGTAACAGAAGATATATGTGTTCCAATACTACAGAAAACTTCAGGTTTAAGCTACTTAAATGACTTTTTTGTAGGTTACTCGCCAGAGCGTATAAATCCAGGCGATAGGTTACACACACTTGAAAATATAACTAAAGTGGTATCAGCTTCAAATGAAGAAAGTTTGGAGATTTTGTCAAAAATATACGGTAAGATTACAAATGTGTACAAAGCCCCAAACATAAAAACAGCAGAAGCAGCAAAAGTAATTGAAAATACACAAAGGGATTTAAATATTGCATTAATGAACGAGCTGAGTTTAATTTTTCATAAAATGGGACTTGATACAAAAGAAGTCCTTGATGCAGCTGCGACTAAATGGAATTTTTTAAAATTTGAACCAGGTCTTGTTGGTGGCCATTGTATAAGTGTTGACCCGTATTATTTAACATACAAAGCTCAGGAATTAGGGTATTTACCCCAGGTTATATTAGCTGGAAGAAGACTTAATGATTCTATGGGTTGCTATATTGCTCAAGAATCAGTAAAGCTTATTATGCAAAAAAATTTAGGCCATAATTGTTTGATACTGGGCTTTACATTTAAAGAAAACATAAAAGATACAAGAAACAGCCTGGTATTTGATATATATAGAGAGCTTAGAAACTTCAATATGAATGTTGAAGTCTATGACCCTCATGTTATAAAAGAAGAAGTGTTATCCCATTATGGCAATATTGCCCTTATAGACTCACCATTGCTAAAGCAATATGATTGTGTGATATTAGCTGTAAAGCATGATGAATTTATAAAAGAAAAGTTATGGCTTAAATGTTTGAAGGATAACTCATGCTTGATAGATGTAAAAAGTGTGGTTGACAAGAAAGACTTACCAGACACAGTTTATTTGTGGAGGCTTTAAAAAGTGATTTTTATACCAGGATGTGCTGGTTTTATAGGATTTTCTACAACGCGTGCGTTGCTTGAGCAAGGAAAAACCTGTGTAGGTATAGATAATCTAAATCAATACTACGATGTAAAAATGAAACAAAAAAGACTATCTATATTAAAAGGTTATAAAAATTTCATATTTTATGAAGCAGATGTTGAAAATTTTGATGTGCTAAAGCTCATATTTCAAATGCACAAGTTTGATAGTATAATAAATTTAGCTGCCCGTGCTGGCGTTAGATATTCTATGCAAAATCCTTTTGTTTATTTATCTACAAATACACTCGGAACGCTGAATTTATTTGAGCTTGCAAAGCGTTTTGGTGTTGAAAAAGTAGTGCTTGCGTCTACTTCATCGCTTTATGCAGGTGAGTCATTACCGTTTAGAGAAGACTATTGCGTAAACAAACCATTGTCAGTATATGCTGCAAGTAAAAAAGCAATGGAAGCAATTGCTTATTCCTATTACCAGCTATATGGTATAGATGTTACCATGCTAAGATACTTTACAGTATATGGTCCATATGGCAGACCGGATATGAGTATATTTAGATTTATAAAATGGATATACGAAGAAGAACCAGTAATTATTTTTGGAGATGGTAGTCAGTCAAGAGATTTTACATATATTGATGATGCAGTGGATGCAACAATTAAAGGACTAAAAAAAGTTGGTTGCGAAGCTTTCAATGTAGGGGCAAACACTTCTTATTCTCTTAATTATATAATAAGTCTCATTGAACAAAATTTAGGTAAAAAGGCAAAAATTGTGCACAAAGAGTTTCACAAAGCAGATGTTTTAGCCACACGTGCTGATTTTTCAAAAATTAATTCAATGCTGGACTTTACACCAAAGGTAACTATTGAAGAAGGAATAAAAAGATTATGCGATTGGTATGTAGAAAACGCATCGTTTTTAAAAGATATAAGTACAAAAGAGCAGGATAGATGAATCAAGAACTTAGTTTTGAACAGGCTCTAAAACGCCTTGAAGAAATAGCTCAAAAATTAGAACAAGAAAATTTAAATTTGGAAGATGCTTTAAAATACTTTGAAGAGGGTATGGAATTGTCAAAGTTTTGTTCTTTGACACTTCAAAAGGCAGAAAATAAAGTTAAAGTTATTATGAAAGATAGTGAAGTTGAAATGGAAGATCTAGAATGAGTTACAAACAAATCATTGATTCTAAGCTAAGTCAGTATTGTAGTAAACAAAGATTATATATAGAAAGTTTTAATGAGGCCTTTTGTTACAGCCTTTTGAATGGTGGGAAACGCTTAAGGGCTCTTTTAATGTTAACCATCATAGAGTTAAAAAGACAAGTTAGCGAAGATGACTATAAAATTGCTATGGGCCTTGAAATGTTGCATGCGTATTCTCTTATACATGATGATTTACCTGCTATGGATAATGCATTACTTAGAAGAAATTTACCTACTAATCACATAGTTTTTGGTGAAGATCTGGCAATTTTGGCCGGTGATGGTTTGAATACAAATGCATTTTATATGATTTCAAGCGCCAAAATATCACCTGAGAAAATTGTTAAGATAATTAAAACATTATCCGAAAAAACGGGCATTTATGGTATGGTTTTAGGTCAGGCAGCAGATATCCTTTCAAGTAAAAACAAATTGAATAAACCACAAAAATGGCTTGTTAACTTTATACATAAAAATAAAACCGCGAGGTTTTTGCAAGCGTGCTGTGAGATTGGAGCTATTCTTTCAGATCAAGATGAACGCCCTTTTTCAAAATTTGGCTTATATTTGGGTATGTCTTACCAGATCATAGATGATTATTTAGATATAGTATCCGATAAAAAAGTTTTGGGCAAAGATAAAAAGGATATTGACAATAACACACTTACATACCCGAAAGTCTATGGTATTGAAAAAAGTCTGGATCTAGCAAATAAACTTAAAGGTTTGGCGATTGATGCATTAAAAAATATCCAAGGTCATGAAAGATTAATTGAATTAGCTGAATTTATTGTAAAAAGGGCTAGTTAGATGACAAAGATTGAAAGAAAAACAAAAGAAACTAATATAAAAATCGAGCTTAGTATTAATGGTTCTGCTAAATATAATATCGATACAGGTATTGGTTTTTTTAATCATATGTTAGAAACACTCTCACGACATAGCAATTTCGATTTAAATGTGAAAGCAAGCGGTGATATTGATGTTGATTACCACCATTTAGTTGAGGATGTTGGTATTGTGTTAGGTCAGGCTTTTTTTGAAGAAACAAGGAAAGCCAATTTTGAGAGATTTGGCTATAGCATTATACCTATGGATGATGCTTTGGTATTATCAAGTGTTGACTTGGCAAACAGGGTTTATTTAATGTATGATTGCCAAGTAAGTGGAGCTATATTAAATTTTGATGTAGAACTCATTGAAGAGTTTTGGAGAGCGTTTGTAAGCAATGCTCGCATTGTTTTGCACATAAAGCAACTTGCTGGCTACAATAAACACCATATTGTTGAAGCTGTATTTAAATCTGTAGCAAAAAGCTTAAAGAGTGCCTGTATGCCTTCAACTGAAATTTTATCAACAAAACTTACGCTTTAGATGAAAACAATAGCTTTTTATACCTTTGGTTGCAAAACAAATCAATATGAAACGCAATTAATGATTGAGTCTATTGTTAATCAATATAAAGTTGTTGATAAGTCGACTAAAGCGGATATTTATGTTATTAATTCATGCGCGGTTACAAAGTCTGCTTCTGATCAATCAAGACATACTTTAAGAAAACTTCAAAGGCAAAATCCGAATTCACATATTATTTACACTGGTTGCGATAGTTACCTAATTAACAAAGACGATTATTTTGATGCAAATAATCTTCATATTGTAGGCAATAAGTACAAATACGATATATTAAGCGCTATCCAGCGTAGTGTAGATACATCTTTACCAACAAAAACTTACAATATAGACAAAGTTGTATCTTTTTGGCAAAAAAGCCGTCCATTTGTAAAAATTCAAGAAGGTTGCAGCAATTTTTGTTCTTATTGTGTTGTGGCTCACTTAAGAGGTATTCAAAGATGCAAAGATTCTTCTTTGGTTATTAAAGAAATAGAAAACTTTATAAAGCAAGGATTTGGCGAGATAGTATTAACAGGCACAAACATAGGCTCATATGAAAACTTAAAAGAACTGCTTAGAAAAATTGATTCACTAAAGTATAATTTTAGAATCAGGTTAAGCTCAATTGAGCCTATGTATGTTGATAAAGAGCTTATTAACATAATAGCTTCAGGAAAATTTGCAAAGCATCTACATATACCCCTTCAATCAGCCAGTGATAGGATACTTAAATTAGCACACAGAAACTATACTGCTTATGATTTTGAAAAAATTGTAGATTATGCTTCAAAAAAGGGTATATTTATAGGGACAGATATAATTGTTGGTTTTGAAGAAACTGATGAGGATTTTTTAACTACATATAAGTTTGTTGAGAATAATGATATTGTGTTTGCACATATTTTTACATATTCTCATAGACCTTTTACAAAAGAAGTTTCAAATTACGTAAATAATAATACTTTAAAAGAAAGATCAAATAAACTTAAAGAACTCATAAATATTAAGTTCAAACAAAAAATGCAACAATTTATAAATAAAAGTACACAAATTATTGTACAACAAAAGCGCACCTTTGTTCAAAATGATGAGTATAATTTAGCCCTTGCAAGCCAATACTTTAAGGTGTTGACAAAAATAGAGGAAAAAGGCTTAATTGAAGGAAAGATTACTAATTTTGATGGTGTTTATGCGTATTTTGAAAGATAGAAATTTTAAAAATGGCAAAGATAAGATTATTTTTTTAGGCACGGCAGGTGGAAGATTTAGTGTATTTTACCAGATACGCAAAAGTGGCGGGATTTGGTTTCATTTAGGTGGTAAAACATTTGTTATAGACCCAGGACCTGGTGCTTTGGTTACAGCATTGAAAAATAAGATTAACATGTCTAAGGTTGATGGTATTTTTTTAAGTCACAGACATCTAGACCACTGCGCAGATATTAATTCTATAATGGAGTCAATGGTAATATCTGGAAAACGCACCAGGTATTTGTTTGCGCCATCTGCAGCATTGGATGAAGATCCTGTAGTTTTACATTACAATAGAGACAAATTTAATATACTTTATTTAAAAGAATATACAGATTATGCTATTGGTGATCTTAAAATTTCTACAAAATTAACCCACCTACACACTACACCAACATTTGGTGCAGTATTTAAATCAGATAGTTACTCGTTTGCATATATTGCAGATACTTTATATACTGATCAATTAGCTATAGATTATAGAGCCGATGTTGTTATTGTAAATACAGTTTTTAAAAATCAGATGCCAGGATATATGCATCTATCTGCAAGCGATATGTATAAGTTTTTGGAAATTTTTAAACCAAAAATATTGATTTTAACACATTTTGGTATGGGTTTTTTAAATGAAAGCCCTCACCTTGTTGCGAAAGAAATATCCCAAAAGACAAATACAAATGTAATTGCAGCATGGGATAATATGATAGTGGAGTTAGAAAATATATGATAGCAATAATTGCCAACCCAAAAGCCCGTAGATTTTCAATTAATAAACTTATGCAAATAAAACAGATATTTAATGAATCATTTAAAAAAGTGGATATTTTTTACACAAAAAGGCCAATGGATGGTTTTGAGATAGCAAAAAAAATTAATTCATCATATAAAATTGTGTGTTCTTATGGTGGTGATGGTACGCTAAATGAAGTTGTAAATGGTATTGTAGATAAAGATATTAAACTTGGTGTGTTGCCTTGTGGGACTTCCGATGTATTTGCACTGGAGCTTGGTTTACCAAGAAATGCCCTAAAATGTGCAAAGCGTTATTTAAAGCAAAATTATGTTAATGTTCATTTGGGAGAGTTAAATAATAGGTACTTTGTGTTAATGGCAGGTGTTGGTATAGATGCTGCTGCTGTACTTGATGTAAATCATTCTCTAAAAGAATATTCAGGAAAGCTATCCTATATTTTAAGTGGCATAAAAAGTGTAAAATCATTTGATAAACTAATAAGTGTTAAAACGGCTTTTGGGAAAAAGCGCTGTTACAGTGTAATAGCTACAAATGCTAAAAAATACGGTGGTAATTTTCCCATTTTCAAGAAAGCAAATTGTTTTGAGAAAAATTTATATGTTTGCTTGTTTCACACAAAAAAAAGTCTATGGAATATGACAAAAACTGCAATTTTTTTGTTTTTTGACATTAATTCAAATTTGCATGAATGTTTTTTTGCTGATGAAATTTCTATTGATACTTTTGATATACCAATACAGGTAGATGGTGATTTTGCAGGTTTTTCTCCAGCAAAGATAAAGGCTAGCAAAAAATGCGTGAAAGTTTTGATATAAAACCGTTTGATGTTGTAAATTTAACCTATTATTTTTTTATAATATGTCTGGTATTTATTTTCAGATCTCAAATACCATCTTATCTATTTTTAATTTTTTCATATATTTTTATTATAATCATTGTTATTATTATATTATTAAAGCCAGATAAAAGCTACTTTTTATCTATATTCAGGTATTTTTACCCTGTAGTTTTTTTAGGCTTTATATTTGAATCACTTGCATTAATTGTACCTTTTATACAACCAAGAAACAAAGACAGTTATTTGATTGGGATTGATAAAATGTTTTTTTCAAAACCTATTGCAGAATATTTTTATATATTTAACAAACCAATTTTCAACGATATTTTTTCTATTTTTTATACTTTTTATTATTTTTTGCCGTTAATTTTACTGTATTTTTTGTATAAGAAAAAATACTATTTAAAACTTGAATATTCTTTATTTGCCCTTTCTTTGGCTTATTATATTTCATACATTGGCTACATACTTGTACCTGCAATTGGACCTAGATACTCTATTGTATTTAGCCAGCCTATCCAGGGAGGTATTGTATATAATTTTATATCCACATTTTTGGATAGATTTGAGCATATTAAACAAGATTGTTTTCCGAGTGGACATGTAGCAATATCTGTTTTGACGGATATGCTAATATTTGATATTAGAAAAAATGCTGGATATGCTGTATTGTTAATAGTTATTGTATTAATTGTTTCAACGCTTGCTCTTAGATACCATTATTTTATAGATGATGTTTGTGGATTGTTGCTTGCTTTTTTTTCTTATTTTGTGGCTAAAATAGTGTATAGGAAAAAACTTTATGTTTGAAATAGCTCTTGTTTTAATGGGTATGCTCAGTGGTATTTTTGGCGCTTTATTGGGAATTGGTGGCGGCACATTTGTTGTTCCGCTTCTTGTTATTTTTTTGCATTATCCCATACATCAGGCTGTAGCAATAAGTCTTATTTCTATAATAGCAACAAGTAGTTCTGTTGCAAGTGTAAATGTTTATAATAAAATAACAAATATGAGGCTTGGGGTAACATTGGAGCTAGCTACAACGCTTGGTGCTATTGCAGGTAGCTTTATTGGAACTTTTTTAAAAGGCAATGTAATTGCCCTCATTTTTTCCTTTGTTATGGCATTTATTGCTTATTTTATGTATTTTCACAAAGACAATGAACAGGCTACATCCATCGTTCAAACAAAAAGTATTTATGCAAGCAGTTATTTTGATTATGCGTTAAATAAAAATATAGAGTATGATGTTAAAAATTTAGGCGCAGGATTGGCTATAAGTGCTTTTGCCGGTGCTTTTTCTGGTATGTTGGGTATTGGTGGTGGTGTATTAAAAGTGCCTGCTATGAATGCATTTTGTAAAGTACCCATAAAAGTTGCTGCTGCAACTAGTAACTTCATGATTGGTGTTACAGCAGCTGCTGGCGCCTTTATATATTTTGGAAAAGGATACATAGAAAAACCGCTTTATGTGGCTTTGATCGTTTTTGGTGTTATATTGGGTTCAAAGCTTTCTATGCCTATAATTAAAAAAGTATCACCTGCAAGGGTAAAAAATATTTTTATTCTATTTTTGATATATTTGGCAATTGAAATGTTTGTGAAAGGTGTAAAATGAAATTTGATTTAAATAAATTTATTGCAAAAACGCTTGCAGTTGGTGTTTACTCAAGCATGTTTTTGTTTTGTGTTGCAATAATTGAAAGTTTTTTCAAAAAAAGCAATGTATTGGATAGAAGTTTTTTTGGTATAATGAATGGATTAATAGCGCTTGATCCCAATGCTACGTTGTTTGCAGGCATTGTAATTTTAATGTTAACACCAGTTGTAAGAGTTTTGTTTTTGGCAATTGGATATTTTATAGAAGGTGATTTGCGCTTTTGTTTTTATTCTATTTTAGTTTTATTAATACTAATTTTTAGCGTGTATTTTGGTGTGCACTAATTAAAGTTTTTTTGATACAACTGACTCAATTTTGCCGTCGTATAAAACTGTATATAAATAGTCATTTTCTTTTACATCATTTATGCTTTTTATAATTTTTTTATCTTTTGTGTATGTTATCGAAAATCCCCTTTTTAAAACATTTTTTGGGCTTAAAGCTGTAATTTTAGCGGTTAAGTTTAAAAGTGTATGTTTTTTTTTCTCAAGCAGTACTTGCATATTAGAAACAATTAAATTTTGAAACTTTAAATAAGTAATTTTTTGTGTATTTAGCTTTGCTATTGGATTTTGAAGCTTTATCCTGTTTTCTAGAGATTTAATTTTTTTACTTTTGTTGAATATAATGTTTTGTATTCTGTGCTCAAGTAAAGCACTAAAATTATCGATTTTTAACATATTAACTTCTATATAATTTTCTACTAATTTAATTATTTTTGTAAGTTTTAAGCTTTCAAAATTTGCTTTTTTTGAATTTAAAATCCTGTAAAAATTTGAAAAAACGGATTTTTTTAGCATTAATACGGTTTTATGTAGATCTACGTAAGCTTTTGTTAAAATTTCTGCAGCCGCAGATGGGGTTTCTGCTATTTTATCTGCTACAAGGTCGCATAATGTTTGATCTATTTGATGGCCAATAGCGCTTATGGTAGGGATTTTACAATTTTTAAATGCGATTGCAATATCCAGATCGTTAAATATCCACAATTCATCAACAGAACCGCCGCCACGTGTTAGAATACATACATCAAGAGATAGTTTGGCATAATTTTCATTGACAAACTCAATTGCTTTTAGTATTTCTTTTTTTGCATTTTCACCCTGTACTGTTGCAGGATATATCAGTATTTCGAGTCCAGGGCTGCGTCTTTTTAGTATATTTAAAATATCCTTTAGTGCAGCAGCTTGAAGACTTGTTATTATAATTACTTTTTTAGGAAAAAATGGTAGCGGTTTTTTGTTTTCAAGGTAGCCTTTTTCAAGTAAGAATTTTTTGTCTTCTTCAAGTTTTTTGTACTTTAGACCATCACCAATGCTTTGAATATAAGAAATTACTAAATGGTATTGTCCATGAGGCTCATATAGGCTGATTCTTCCAAGTGCTATAACTTTTTGACCATTTACCAGCTGTTTTTTAACATTTTCATCAATATTTGATTTAAAGATGACACACATTAATCTGGCTTTTTGGTCAACTAAATTAAAGTACACATGTTGAGCGCTTGAAATTTTCAAGTTTGATATTTCGCCTTCTACAAATACTTCGTTAAAATTCCACTCAAGCAAATCTTTAATTTGTTTTGTTAGTTCAAAAACACTTAAAGGTTTCATTGTCGCAAATTTTTAAGACAAATTTTGATGAGCTCAGCTGTATCTAAATTCGGATTTTGTCTGTATATTTTATCTAACACAGGCAAAACCTGATCTTTTGAAAAACCTAAACTATTGGTTAAAACATCCAACAATTCAATAAGCTTTTCATCTGTTTCAAGTACCTTATCTGATAATTCAAATATAATTGCACTGGCTGTTTTTTTACCAATGCCCGGTACGCTTATGAGTTGCTCTACTTTTTTATTTGCAATGATATGTTTAAATTCTTGTGGTGAAAATTTTGATAATATAGATATAGCTGTTTTTGCACCAATTTTTGATATTTTTCTTAGTTCGTTGAATAAATATTTTTCTTCTTCGTTTAAAAAACCATACAGTCTAAAACCAGTTTCACTTGCGATTAACTCTACAAATAACTTTACCTTTTTTCCAAGCTCGAGATTAAAGTAAGTGATCAAGCTTACTGTTATGCTAAAATGTATCCCAGATATGTTCATTACAACAAAACCATTTTTTTTATCGGTTATTTTTCCTTCTAATGCATAAAACATCTAAAGCTCCACTTTTGCACTGTCCCAATTTCTGCATTTTGGGCATTTCCAGAAAAATAAATGTGTTGAGTAACCACACGATTTACATGTGTATTTTATATTAACCTGTAATTTGGATGCAAGTATTTGAAGTTTTTTATTATCAGTTTGATTTGAAAGACACTTAACAGCTAAAACAATAGCGCTTTGTGTATAGTGACCTGATTTTAAAATAATATTTAAAATAGATAAAGCTTTTTTATACTTTCCAAGTTTTAAAAGATACATTGAACTAAAAAAAAGTATATAGTATGATTTAGGGTTGTAAACGAGTATGCTTTTTAAAAATTCGTATAAATCATTCTTGTCTATTATATTGTCTAAAATAAGATTAAAAAACTCATCTTTTACTTTTACTGCATCAAACCAAAATTGAAAAGCTCTTTTTTTGTCTTGATTTGCATAAGATATTTTACCCAGATTAAGCAAAGCATCAAAACAGTTTTTATCTTCAACAAATGCTTTTTTAAAGTAATCATAAGCTAAATTGTAATCATTTGATTCTCTTAAAGCTTTTTTGCCAAGCTCACAGTAAATATGTGCCGTGATTTTTTTATCTTCACCAAATCTTTTTTGCCATACAAGTGCACTTTCCCAATCTTTTGAATCCTCATACACCTCTTCTAAGTACTTTTTTAATGTATTATTTTTTGGATCTAAAGACAAAGCATTTTTGAATGTTTCTTTCGCTCTATCGTAGAGTCCTGCTTTTTTATAATCTATACCTATATTTATATAAACTTCAATTTTTTTTTCTCTATCTAATTTTCTTGCAAGTAAACCTTTATGGATAATTAAAGCCCTATTGATTTCTCCTTTTTTTCTAAAAAGATTGCCAATACTAATATATACATCCACAATATCTGGTTCAAGCTCTATTGCGCTTGTGAGCTCTTCTATTGCTTTGTCCGTTTTATCTTCAATTATATAGTTTATGCCTTTTAAATAAGCGGTAATCTTCTTTTTTTCAATTTTTCTTTTCTGTTCTTTTACTATGTAGTATATAACTATTATTAGCATTATTGCTGCGCTTATAAGTAATATATCATTAAATTTAAAAAAATTACTCATCTTTATTTAGTGTAAGTTTTCTTAGTGCAATAACTTCGTCTTTTAGTTGTTTTATTTCTTTTTTGTATTCTTTTATTTTTTTAGTGTAATCTATATCATCAATAAGACACACAATTTGACTTGCAATCAAACCTAATAAAAAAAATACACCTATTACAAGCCATATAGGACATTGTATTACGAAACCAAATATATTTAAATTAACTTCAATTTGCTTGTTATAATAGCTAATTATAAAAGCAAAAGCACCAATAACCAGAAAACTCAAGTTTTTGAGTAATTTCAAATAAACTCCTTAATTTTGTTATATGTAGCACGTAAACCTTCGGATATTACCTTTGTATCGCAAACTGTGCTCATAAAATTTGTATCTCCAATCCATCGTGGCACTATATGAAAATGTATATGATCTGCTATACCAGCTCCTGATGCGCTACCTAAATTCATTCCTATATTTAAGCCATTTGGTTTAAATGCTTTTTCTAGAATATCACAAAAATTTTGAACAGTTTTAAAAACATCAATACTTTCATCATTGGTTAATAATTTTATGTGGTTTATGTGTCTATTTGGAACTACCATGATATGTCCCGGATTGTATGGAAATATATTCATAATAACAAAACAATGTTTGCTTCTGTATAATATATAATTGTCTTCATCTTTTTGTTGGTTTAAAGCATCGCAAAAAACACAACTTCCTGGTTTTTTTTCACTTAAAATATAAGCCATTCTCCAGGGAGCCCATAGAGTTTTCATAATTTATATCCCTCTTTTGTCAATAATACGTTTTGCTTTTCCTTCGCTGCGCTCCAAGCTGTATGGTTCTACAAGTTTTACATCAAGTTCTATACCAAGTATAGTTTTAAGTTCATATTTTATTTTTTCGAGCATAAGTCTTTGTTGTTTCATTTCATCAAAAAAGATATTTTCATTTACTTCTACAAGTAAAGTAGCTTTATCTAAAGCTTCTTCTTTTTCTAAAACTATCTGGTAAGCACTCATAACACCTTCAATATTAAACAATGCTTCTTCTATTTGTGTAGGGAAAACATTGACGCCTCTTATTATCATCATATCATCACTTCTTCCTATTGGTTTTGACATTCGAGCCATGTATCTACCGCAGGCACATTTTGACTTATCCAGTTTTGTAATATCCCTTGTTCTGTATCTTATAACAGGCAAAGCCTCTTTTGTAAGTGTAGTAATGACAAGTTCTCCATATTCTCCTTCTTTTACTGGATCAAGAGTGTCCGGGTCTATGATTTCTACCAGGAAGTGATCTTCAAAAATATGCATACCGTTTTGATAGGTGCACTCAGCACTAACACCAGGACCCATAACCTCACTTAAACCGTAATTATCGTATGCTTTAATTGGCAAAGCTTCTTCTAGTTTTTTTCTCATTTGCTCACTCCAAGGCTCTGCACCAAATAGACCTATTCTTAAACTAATACTGTTTGGATCAATATTCTCTTTCCTTAAGGTTTCAGCGATATGCAAAGCATAACTTGGTGTGCATACAAGCACAGTTGGTTTTAAATCTGTTATAAGTTGGATCTGCCTTCTTGTATTGCCACTTGAGACAGGTATAACGGTTGCACCGAGCTTTTCAAGTCCATAATGAAGCCCAAAGCCACCTGTAAATAAACCATATCCAAAAGCTATATGAACAATATCATCGCTGCCTACACCTGCGCATGCAGCTAGTCTTGCAACCAAGTTGCTCCAAGTATCAAGATCTTTTTTTGTATAGCCAACTATTGTTGATTTTCCTGTTGTGCCACTTGAAGCATGGATCCTTGCAAGTGATTTTACATCTTTGGCAAACATACCGTAAGGGTAATTTTGCCTAAAATCTTCTTTTGTTGTGAAAGGCAGTTTAATAATATCTTGTAAACTTTTTATATCTTGTGGCTTTATTTTGATGCTGTCTAATTTTTCTTTGTAAGCTCTTACATTATTATAAGCATAATGAACCGTTTTTTTTAATCTTTCTAATTGAAGCTCTTCAATTTGTTCTCTATTTAACAATTCAACTTCGGGTTCAAACATAAGATTAACTCCTTTTAATTTTCAATAAAGTATTCCTGGTCTAAAAAATGTATTTTGTTTTTTAATTTTTCATATGCTTCATCAATATTTTCAAATTTTAATAATATAACAGCGTGACCTGCTTTTGCATTTACAAAAGTATAAACATACTCTATATTTAAGTCGGCTTCATTTATAATTTCAAGTAATTCCATTAAACCACCGGGTCTATCTTCCATTAAAGCTGCAAGTATTTCGTTTTTTTTAACAATAAAATGTTCTTTTTTTAAAGCTTCGTATGCTACTTCTGGCTTATTAACGCAAAACCTCAATATGCCAAAATCGTTTGTATCTGCAAGATTTAAAGCCCTTATATTTATATTATTTTCCTTGAGAATTTTTGTTACATTATAAAACCTGCCTTTTTTATTTTCTATAAATACAGAAATTTGCGTTATTTTGTAATCCATTAAACACCTCCTTATAAACAAACATTATAGTTTTATCTATCAAATTTATCAAGCTAAACCTTTTAGCACTAATTAATTGACAAATAAAAATAAGTATGCATTAATATATCTTAGAATTTATAAAAGATAAAGTTGCATGAAAAAATTGATTTTAAGAGATGGTACACTATGTAGCATTAGAAAAGTCAAATTAAGCGAAAAAGAAAAAGTAAGAGAATTGTTTTTGCAAACTTCACCAGAAAGCCGTTACTACAGATTTTTTGGTGCAACAAGCCAGTTGGATGATAAGTTGCTAAATTCATTGATAAAAAATGATGCCTACAATGTTTCGCTTGTGTGTATAGTAAAGGGCAGTATTGTAGGTATTGCAAATTACAATGCCACAGAGGACTTGCAATCTGCTGAAGTTAGTTTTATGGTTAAGGATGAGTTTCAAGGCAAAGGCATAGGGACTCTACTGCTTGAAGAGCTTGCAAAACATGCGTGGCTTAGGGGAATAAAAGAGCTTGAAGCATTTGTTTTATCAGACAATTACAATATGATTAGCGTTTTTAAAAATAGCGGATTTGAAATAATGCATGAAAAACTTGATTTAACAAGTATTCATTTGAAATTACCACTTGCTAAGTTTAGCAAAGTGATGTCTGAGCATTTACTAAGAGAAAAACTAGCTACACAGGCTTCTTTGGTTGCTGCATTTAAACCAAAAAAGATTGTTTATATTGGCGAGGATAATGTACTTTGGCAAAATATTAAACAATTTCGTAATGATGCTGTTATATTGGCAAAAGATAATAATGTAATTAAAAATATACGAGCTATAAAACCTGATTTGATTATTGTTGATGTTGTTGATTGTGAAAATATAATTCACATTACTGAACTGGAAACCCTAAAAGTGCTTATCATTACAGCAAAACTAAATGAACCAATTAAATCTAAAGTCGTAAATCTAGTTAAAAAACAGGGTATTAGATTAATTGGCCCAAACTCTACGGGTTTATTTTATAACACTAAAGATAATAAAATAAACATCAGTCCTATTGTTATACCAAAAGAAGGCAGTATTGCGATTGCTACGCACTCTAATTTGCTTGGTATAAGCCTTGTGGGCTATTTTGATTATATTGGCTTAGGTGTGGGGTGTTTTGTTAGTGTTGGGGATAAAGCTGATGTGTCTGCAAACGATTTGCTTTATGTATGGCAGGATGATAATAATATTGATATCATAGTTTTATACCTTGATTCTTTTGGCGATCCCATAACGTTTTCAATGCTTTCAAGAAAAATTTCCAAACATAAACCTATTTTTGCCGTTAAAGCCGGAAGAACATTAATCAGTTTAAGTGCTTCAAGACACGAGAGTCTTATTTTTTCAAATACAGATTTTACAGTAGATGGCTTATTTAAGCAGACGGGTATTATAAGGGCAGAGACATTGGAAGAACTCTTAGACGATGTGTTACTTGCATATGCATGTGACTTTTTATCAGAATCCAACTATGTATCGTTGATATCAAACTCTATTGGTGCAAACCTTATGGCAACTGACACATTTGAAGCAAACAATTTGATGCTTGACAAAATCGTTTATATTGATAGTACGGATATTGATTTTTATAAAAAAGCTTTAATTGAGGTTTTGAAAAATTCAAAATCATACTATATTGTAGTAATTTTTGCACCGTATAAAGATATTACGTACGAATTTTTAGATAATTTTTTAAATGAAATTTTATATATCGTAAATTCAATTGATCACGATAAAACTGTTATAGTAAATGTGCTATCTTACCTTCATTATAAAAATCGAGTGTTAGAAAAAGCTGGGTTTAAAAAAAAGATAGCCGTATTTCCATTTGTCGAGCGGTCGCTTAGAGCTTTAGGTAAACTCATATGGTATGCAAATTACAAAAAAAAGCCTGAATTTTACGCACAAGATTTGCAAAACTTTAATTTAAAACAAGCACGCAATTATATTAGAAGTTTATTGTATGGTTCAAAACAATATCAACTTACGCAAATAGAAGCCAAGACATTATTTGAGATGATTGGTGTAAAAACTTCTACCGTCAAAGAGGGTTTATATAACATAAGCATTGGAATTGCGTATGATAAAATTTTTGGTGCGATTATTGGAGTTTCTTATTATCCGTTAGAAAATAATATTGCGTACAAGTCTCCAATTGTTAGAATTTTACCTTTAACGCTTTGGGATATTGATGAAATAATAGACGCAATAGATAACAAAAAAATATTAAAAATGCATATTAAAAATGATTTAAGAGACTTATTTGAAAGACTCAGTGAGACTTTTTTGAATATACCAGAAATTAAACAACTTGACTTACCTAACTTAATTGTATCAGAGGAAGGTTTATATTTTACAAGGGCTATAATTAAAATAAAAAAAGATGAAAATTTACCAAAGAGTTTTACAGTTAGTTTTTAAAATGATATAATATTACTTATGATTAGAGTAGGTATAGGTTATGATTTGCATAGACTTAAAAAAAATTGCAGGTTAATTATTGGTGGTATTGAAATAAATAGCGAGTTTGGCGCATATTCTCACTCAGACGGTGATTGTTTGTTGCATGCTTTAGTAGATGCTATGCTTGGTGCAGCTGGCCTTGGAGATATTGGTGAGTATTTTCCAGATACAGATGAGCGCTTTAGAAATGTAGGTAGTAGCTTTTTTGTAACAAAAACGCTAGATTTAATCAATAAAAACGGCTTTAAAATAATAAATATGGATGCAACAATATTGCTTGAAAAGCCTAAACTTGTCAATTATAAGCAGATTATAAAAAAAAATATTGCAAACTTGCTTAATATCAGCGAGCATTTGGTCAATATAAAGGCTAAAACAAATGAGAAAATTGGAGAAATTGGAGAAAGTTTAGCTATCGCATCTTATGTAGTTGTTTTGTTGGAGGGCTAAATGCAACCAATTGGAAAGCTTTTGATTTTTGCTGGCGTGATGCTTATTTTGTTTGGTTTGTTATTTAGTTTTTCTTCAAAGTTGCCTTTTGGAAAACTGCCAGGAGATATTATTATAAAGAAAGGTAACTTTACATTTTATTTTCCGCTTGCAACAAGTATACTTTTAAGTATAATACTTACAGTTATTATGTATTTTTTGAACAAACGTTAAGGAGGACATCATGCATTTTATTTCTCTTGCATATGCAGCACAGCCTGCACAGCCACCAAACCCTATTTTATCTACTGTTATACCATTTGCTATAATTATTGTTGTTTTTTACTTATTTCTTATATTACCACAGCAAAAGCAAAGAAAAAAGCACAAAGAGTTTATAGAAAGTTTACAAAAAGGCGATACAGTTATAACCTCAAGTGGTATTTATGGCAAAATTAAAAATATAGGCGAAAAAGATTTTACTATTGAAATAGCTGAAAATGTAAACATTAAAATTCTAAAAGACAACATCATCTCAAAAGCGTAAATTTTGAGTGGTTTAAGATATGAAGCAATCAGACTGGTTTAAACTCGTTTTAGTTATCGTTGTTTTTGTAATATTTGGCGCATACGCGGTTGATGCATTTTTACCACAACAAACACTTGAGAATCTGCCTAGTTTTATGCCCAAGAAGGTTATAAATTTAGGTCTTGACTTAAAGGGTGGTACGCACTTAACACTGGAAGTAGAAACAGATAAAGCAATTGCAGGTATTTTACAGCAAGCTGCAGATAACCTTAAAAAGCAGTTTGATAATTCCAAAATAGCTTATAATACAGTTGAAGTAAATGCAAAAAAAACCTCTATAGATGTTACTTTAATGGATCCAAATGATATTAATAGGGCATTGGATTTAATACAAAGTAACTTTGGTAATTTTGAAACAAAAACCGTCAATAACTCTATAATAATGACGCTTAAGCCAAAAATAGCTTTAAGTATGCAAAAAGAAGCTGTAAATCAAGCAGTTGGCGTTATTAGAAACCGTATAGACCAATTTGGTGTAGCAGAGCCCACAGTAGTAACAAGTGGATCAAGAGATATTGTTGTTGAATTGCCAGGTATTTCAGATCCAGAGCGTGCAATTAAACTTATTGGGCAGACGGCTGTTTTGGAGCTTCATTTAGTTGATGATTCTGTAAATGTAGAAAACGCCTTAAATGGTCAATTACCCCCAGATGATGAAGTTTTGTATCAAATCATTAAAAATCCTACAACTGGTGAAATAACAAAAGTGCCTATTGTTGTAAAAAAAGCACCTGTAGTTACAGGAAGTATGATAAAAAAAGCTAATGTAAGTTTTAGTAGCCAAACAAATCAACCTGTAGTGTCTTTTGAGCTAAACTCTCAAGGTTCTCAGGCATTTGCACAGTTTACTTCAACTCACGTTGGTAAAAGATTGGCTATTGTTTTGGATAACACTGTTTATTCAGCACCCGTCATTAGAGAGCCTATTTTGAATGGCAGTGGTGAAATAAGCGGAGATTTTACTGTTAAACAGGCGCATGACCTGGCTATTGTTTTAAGGAGTGGTTCTTTGCCAGCACCTGTTAAAGTATTGGAAAAAACTGTAATAGGTCCTACACTTGGAAAAGACTCAATAAAAAGTGCAACGCTTGCAATAATTATTGGCAGTATTGCGGTGTTTTTATTTATGGTAGTTTACTATAGACTATTTGGATTGCTTGCAGATTTTGCTTTAATGTTTAACTTACTTATAATTCTTGGAACTCTTGCAATGCTTGGTGCTACGCTTACTTTACCTGGTATTGCAGGTATGGCGCTAACTGTAGGTATGAGTGTAGATACAAACGTACTTATATTTGAGCGAATAAGGGAAGAATTGTTTCATGGTCGGACACCAAAAGATGCAGTGGAACTTGGTTACGATAGGTCTTTAATTACGATTATTGATACACATATAACAACTCTAATTACTGCATTTATACTTTACCAGTTTGGAACAGAAACCATAAAAGGTTTCGCTATAACACTAGCAATAGGGCTTATTGCAAACATGTTTACAGCAATAACATTTACCAAAGTTATTTATGATGCACTATTTTCTAATAAATCGTTGAAGAAGTTGAGTATTTAGGAGTAAATAATGCTGCACATTTTTAAACCAGACTTAAAAATAGATTTTGTATCGAAGTTTAAATGGGGAATTTTCTTTTCTTTATTTTTAATTTTTTTAGGTTTAGCTTCATTAATTGTAAAAAATGGATTTAAAGTAGGTATTGAGTTTAAAGGTGGAACAGCTCTAATACTGCAAGTAAAAAATAATTTGGGTACGGGTGAAGTAAGGTCTTTATTAGAAAAATCTAATTATTTTAAACACATGACAATAGAAAATTATGGTAACACAAACGGTCAATATCTGATAGAAATACCTATTAGTAAAGTAAATAACGATATCTTAAATGCAGAAATTGCAAAGGCTTTTGAAAAGTATGGTCCTGGCTCGTACCAAATACTAAAAGTAAATGTAATTGGTCCAAAAATTGGTAGTGATTTTGCAAAAAAAGCAATTATAGCTGTTGTACTTTCTTTATTGGGTATATTGATTTATATTGCAATCAGGTTTAAGTTTAATTTCGCTGTAGCTTCAGTTGTATCTTTAGTTCATGATGTGCTTATTACATTAGGTTTTTTATCTTTATTTAATTATGAGTTAACACTGGATGTAATTGCTGCCTTGCTTACCATTGTAGGATATTCTGTAAACGATACCGTTATTATATTTGACAGGATAAGAGAAAAACTAAGAAATAATCCTAAGCTTAGCAAAATTGATGCTATAAACATGGGTATTAGCGAAACATTAAGCCGAACTGTAATAACATCAGGCACTGTTATTGTGGTAACGTTAATTTTATTTTTATTTGGCGGAAGTGTGCTTAGAGGTATGTCATTTGCATTACTTGTAGGTTTTATTACTGGTACATACTCATCTATTTTTATTGCACCACCAGTTTTGTTTTTATTCAAGGGACCATTACTACCAGAAGCCAAAAAGCAAGAAGTTGCATCTGAAGAAATGTTTAAACGTTCCTATAAAATTGAGTGATTAGTCTTGAAAATTTTTTAGCTCTTTTTAAAAACAAACGCAAAGCGTACAAATCACTTCTATATATAAATTCAAAGTTAGGAGTTTTGGAGAATTTTTATAATTGTATAGAAGAAATAAAAGATGCTTTAAGTGTTTGTGCGGATCCAGATCAGGCGTTTGATTTTTTCCAGAGGTTTCTGGAAAATACGACTGCTAAATCTACTTTATTTGAGATAATAAAAGTCTCCAAATTTTATAGAAATTTGCTTTTTAACATATTCGCCCAAAGCAATAGTCTTTCTTTACTATTAATTAACCACAGTGAATACTTTTACTGGCTTTTAGAAGATTTGGTAACCAATAAAACAAAGCAGATATTTATACAAGAGATATATAAGCTTATAAGGTCAAAGAAAACCTTGGATGAAAAAAAATACATATTAAGAGAATACAGAAAAAAGGAATATTTGCGTATTGCTTCAAAAGAAATTGCAAAAGTATGCAAATCCCAAGAAGTGTATTTAGAGCTATCTGAACTAGCTGATGCCTGTTTAGAAATAGCCTTAGATATTGCTTTTTGCCAAAAAAAGCTTAAAGAAAAAAAGTTTTGTATAATAAGCATGGGAAAGTTGGGTGCGAAAGAACTTAATTTTTCTAGTGATATAGACATAATGTTTGTTCATGATAATTTTGATGACGCCCAAGAATACAATAAAATTGCCCAAAACATTGTATCAATTATTTCTGATGTGCAATTTGGTAGTTTTGTTTTTAGGGTAGATACGAGACTGCGCCCTTTTGGGAATAACTCTAGTTTATCATTAAGTATTGATGAATATGAAAATTATTATTTTAGTTTTGGACAGGTTTGGGAAAAGTTTGCCTTAACTAAAGCTAGATTTTCAGCTGGAGATAAAAACACAGCTAATAAGTTTTTTTCAGTTATAAAACCTTTCGTATATACTAAAAATATAGATATAAACTATATTGAAGAAGTGCGCTCAATGCGCTACAAAATCAAACATGAAAAATTATCCAATTATAAAAATAATCTTATAAATCCTTTAAAAATAAATGTAAAATTAGGACTTGGTGGGATTAGGGAAATTGAGTTTATAGCCCAATATTTTCAGCTTATATATGCTGGTAAGGATACTGATTTGCAAACTAGCTCAACGCTTGAGGTTTTGGATATTTTATACACTAAAAAATACCTTAAACAAGCTAAAAAACTCAAAGCCTGCTATTTGTTTTTAAGATTAGTTGAACACAAAATACAGCTAAAAGATGAGAAGCAAACAGCAGATTTACCATTAAATAAAGAGGAGCTAGAAATTTTTGCAAAAAAATTTAATTTGAAGGCGGACGAATTTTTAAGAATATACAATCAAATAACAGATTCTGTACATGAAATTTATAAATCAATTTTTTATGCACACAATATACCTATTTTTTCACCGATGGAAATTTTGGAAGATTTCTTTGAAGAGGAATTTAGCGATTATAAACAGATAGCTATTCAATTGAGCGATATTGCAAGGAAATCAAGGTTTGCTAAAACCAATCCAACATTTTTGACTAATTCTATAGAAAAAGCTTATTTTCAATTAAAAAATATGCCAAAAAGCCTAAACAGTAAACTTTTTTTAAATGTAATTTCAGGTTTTAACAGTATATTGCCAAACTATTACGATACTTTTTTTGGTAGTGATTTTATTTTTCAAACAGCACTTTTGGCATTTTCTATTGGGTTGTATCAAAAATTAAATCAATATCCGTTTTTAATTGACGAGTTTTTTTATATAGACCAGCCTTTAGAAATAATTCAGCTTTCAAAACAAGAAAAAGAAAGATTAGAGTTTAATTTGATTCTAAAACTTTTAAGCGGCAATTTAGATAAAAAAAATAAAAAAATTCTATCGGTTTTTGCACAAAAGTATATACAACACACAATAACAAAGTTGCAAATAAAAGATTTGATTGTTTTGGCATATGGCAAACTTGGTATTGAAGAGTTGTTTGTAAATAGTGATTTAGATTTGGTTTTTCTTGCAAAAACCGTTGATGATAAAAAAATTTATGAGGTTTCAAATCTCGTAAGAGAGCTTAATAAAATCTATAGTGTTGATTTAAGATTGAGGCCGTTTGGAGAAAAAGGTTTGATTGTTAGTGAGGTTGATTATTTTAAAAGTTACCTGGCAAAATATGCTAAAGATTGGGAAAAGCTTGCCATTCAAAAAGCCAGAATAATTTATAGTGATATCGATTGTGATTTAACAGATTCAATTAATGAATTTGCTCGCTTTATTGATAAAAAAAGTATAAGAGAAATGAAAGAATTAATAGAAAAACATAAAGGTTTTGATATAAAAAATGAAAGAGGTGGTATAGTAGACATAGAATTCATTTTGCAATACTTATGCATTAAAAATAGTTGTTTTGAATTTGGAAAAAGCATTGAAGAGATGATTGATAAAATTTCCTATATAAAAGAAGTTAGATTTCTAAAAGCTACCTACGAATATTTTACAAAAATACTTAATTTAACAAGACTCATACCAAATGACATAAAAGATAAATTGGTAGTTTTAAAGTTTTTACTAAAACAAGATAATTTAGAATTTAAAATTAAAAAACTACAAGATAAAGTTAGCACAATATTTGATATGTATTTTCAAGAGTAGAGATTCTTCGCTAACGCTTCAGAATGACAGGCGGGCAGTAAGTAATAGGATTCTTCGCATACTTTCGTGTGCTTACAATGACGGCAGCAGCAAGCAAGGGAGATTCCCCGCAACACTTTCGCTTCTTAGAATGACAATAGGGTATGTTATTCAAAAAGCGCAAGTGAGTCGGCCATACTGAATGAAACAAAGGATCTTTCTTTTACATTTTTTTTACCAAAATCAGAAGATTATTTAACAATTACTATGATATCCATTCATGACAAAAGGAGTGTGTGGCATTTATATTTTAGAAAATCCTAAAACATTTTTTTGGGGCGTTGCAACAAGTGCATTCCAATTAGAAGGTAGCCCTTATGCAGATTGGCACCTGTTTGATAGCTTTTTTGAAGAAAAACCAGAAGCTGTAAATCATTATTCTATGTATGAGCAAGATTTATATTTAATAAAGAAGCTTGGTGTAAATGCATACAGATTTTCAATTGAGTGGAGCAGGATTCAGCCAAGTCAGGATATATTTAATGTAGCAAGTATTGCCCATTATCAGGAAATTATTGATGAATTATTATCAAACAATATAGAACCTTTTGTTACAATACATCATTTTACGCATCCTGTATGGTTTATTAAAAACTATCCATGGCATAATGATAATAGCGTGGATAAATTTTGTTTTTATGTTGAGAAATTGGTAAAAACGATAAAAAATGTAAAGTACTGGATTACATTTAATGAACCGTATATTTTATTGCTTGGTGGTTATTTGGACGGTTGTATGCCACCAAATATTAAAAACAAAGAATTAGCTCAAAAAGCTCTAAAAAATATACTTTTATCACATGCAAAAGTTTACGATATTATACACACTTACATAGATCAACCTTATGTGGGTATAGCCCACAATATGGCAGTCTTTAAACCATATAGAAAAAATAAATTTGATATGTTGCTAACCAAAGTTGCCAAACATTTTTATAATTTCTCAATAATTAACGCTTTTTTAAGTGGACATTTATCTATTAATTTACCTTTTTCAAAATCTTTTGAAATAGATTTACCCGTAAAAGATAAGCTAGACTTTTTTGGAATAAACTATTACACACGAATTTTTCTAAAATTTAATCCATTTAATTTTAAAAATAAGTTTGTTGATATTATATACCAGAACAAAGAAGGTATAGGAATAACTGATATGGGCTGGGAAATTTATCCAAAAGGTATATTAAAGGTTTTAAAATATGCTTCAAAACTGAAAGTACCGCTTATAATAACAGAAAATGGCATTGCAACAAATAATGATTTTCAAAAAATTCAGTTCATAAGAGCACATCTTGAAAAAATAAAAGAAGCAATTGCTGATGGGATCAACATAAAAGGTTATTTTTACTGGTCTTTAATTGATAATTATGAATGGTTTGTAGGTTTAAATGCCAAATTTGGACTTTTTAGAGTTGATGAAAAAACGCTTAAAAGAAAACCAACCCTATCTGCATCCTTTTATGCGTACATTGTCAAAAACTGGAGAATGTTTGATGGATAATTGTAAAGAAGAAAGTCTTTTGTGCGATTTTCATATTCATACAAATTATTCAGACGGATCTCTTAATTTACGCAAAGTTGTAGACATTTATGGCCAGACAGGTCATGATATCATTGCAATTACAGATCACCTGGTAGATAAAACAAATCTTATGGGCATGGCTGCACATACAATCAATGCAAGCTTAAGCGAAGAAAACTTTGAAGATTATTTAGAAAACATAGCGTATGAATCAAAAAGGGCTCTGGATAAATATGATATGCTTGTTATACCTGGTGTTGAAATAACAAAAAACCACATAAGTGCCGCTAAATCAGCGCATATTTTGCTTATTGATATTAAAAAATATATACCGCCAGAGTTAAGCTATAAAAAACTATTTTTAGAAGCAAAAAAACAAAATGCTTTAATAATAGCGGCTCATCCCTATCATGTTTTGGGTTTAGACAAAGAAACGCTTTATCTTTGGAATAATAGAAAATATTTTTCAAAGTATATTGATGCATGGGAAATTGGTTGCAACAAAGACTTGTTCAATGTGGTAAGTCTTGAATCGTACCCTTTTGTTGCAAATAGTGATTTTCATAAACCTTCACATATACACTCATGGCGCACGCTGCTTTATTGCAAAAAAGAAATTGAGTGTGTGAAAAAATGCATCAAAGATAATACAAAAGTTGCTATAAAATTTTTTAGAAAGTAAGGAGGTGTGAAAATGCTTTATGTGGTTTTGGTTTTGGTTGCTATTGGTTTTATTGCATATTTTATAGAAATTCTTGCACTTGCCTCTTTAGTTAAGCAAAAGCTATCATTTTCATTTACCGAAGGTGTTTCTATAATTAAACCACTAAAGGGAATTGATGATAATTTGTTTAGTAATCTTGAAAGCTTTTGTAGCCTGGATTACCCAAAATATGAGTTAATTTTTTGTTTATCATCGTGCACTGATCCTGCATATAAAATTGCAAAAAAAATCAAAGATAAGTACAAAGATTGTGACATTTCAATTGTAATAGATGATACCAGCGTAGGATTAAACCCAAAAATAAACAATATGTTTAAAGCTTATATGAACTCAAAGTATGATTTTGTAATCATAAGTGACAGCAACGTGATTGTAGATAAAAATTATATTCAACAAACGGCAAAATACTTAAAAAATAATGAAGTTAGTGTTGTTACAAATTTGGTTAGAGGAAAAGGAGCACTTACTTTTGGATCATTGCTTGAAAATCTTCAATTAAACACATTTGTAGTTTGTGGTATGGCTTTTTTGAATACAAAAACAAATATACCATGCGTAATTGGCAAATCCATTCTTTTTAGAAAAAAAGATTTAGAAGAATCTGGAGGATTCTGGCATTTAAAAGATTATTTAGCAGAAGATTTTATGATTGGAAAACTTGCAACTGATAAGAATAAAAAAGTAGCAATATCAAATTATTTTGTTGATAATGTAAATGAGTTTTGGGATACAAAAAAATTTTTAAACAGACACACGCGCTGGGCAAAGATGAGATATAAAATTGGCAGGTTTTATTATTTGAGTGAACTATTATCAAACCCTGTCTTTTTAGCCTTAGTTGGATTTATTATTTCTGGTTTTTCAAAAGATTTTTTATATTTATTTGTTGGTTCAGCTATCTTTAAAGCCATGCTTGATTATTATACAGGATACTTAGTTAGCTCTGATATAAAATCTATATATTATTTTTTTTCTCCAATAAAAGACATAATAATAGGTTTTATATGGTTTGTGCCATTTTTTAATACAAAAGTTTATTGGCGTGGTAAAAAATATCTAATGGGCAAAAACACACTCCTAATCGAATCAAAATAACACATTACAAATATTTAACATTATCTTGAAGATTATTTAACAAAAAAATTGCATAATAAAAAAAAGATGACAAAAAAGTCATTATTTTGTAGGAGGTGTTTATGTTAAAACCACAAAGGTGGTTAAAACTGCTAATGCTTGCAGTATTTTTGGTTAGTTGTATTTTATTTGATGCAAAGGTATCGCAAGCAGGCTGGTCAATTAATGGAGCAGGCGCGACATTTCCCTACCCAGTTTATACTAAGTGGGCTTATGAGTTTGAAAGGGCAACGGGTAATAAAGTGAATTATCAAGGGGTAGGATCAGGTGCTGGCATTAAACAGGTAACGCAGGGAGTTGTTGCTTTTGGTGGAAGCGATATGTGTCTAAAAGCAGATGAATTAAAAGAAAAGAATCTATTACAATTCCCATCACTTGTAGGCGGAATTTTGGTTGTTGTAAACATACCAGGTATCAAGGATAATCAACTTAGACTTTCAAATAATACCATAGCCAAAATTTTTATGGGTGAGATTAAAAATTGGGATGATCCTCTAATTAAAAAGGATAACCCCCACTTAAAATTGCCAAATTTGCCAATAACCATTGTACACAGGGCAGATGGTTCTGGAACGAACTGGAATTTTACTTATTGGCTAAGCCAGGTAAGCAAAGAGTGGGATGAAAAAATTCATTACGGTTTATCTGTAAACTGGCCAGTAGGTGTAGGTGGCAAAGGTAATATGGGTGTAGCAAACTATGTAAAACAAATTTCTGGTGCAATTGGATATGTTGAATATGCATTCTGGTTACAAAATCGCCTAACAAGCGTAGTATTGCAAAATAAAGAAGGCAAATGGGTAGAGCCAAGTGTAGCGGCATTTAAAGAGGCTGCAGCAAAAGCTAACTGGCAGGAAAAAAATGGTTTTTGTGAAGTATTGATAAACCAAGGCGGAGCAAAAACATGGCCAATAGTTTCTGGTACATTTGTGCTTGTCCCAAATACAAAAAAAGCAGAACAAAAACAGGCTGTAGAATTTTTTAAATGGGCTTTTGAACATGGCGACAAAGCAGCTGAAAGCTTAGGCTATATACCTCTGCCTAAATCTACAAAAAATTTAATACTTAAATATTTAAGTAACAACGGCTTTTAAACCTTAATAAAAGAAAGGGTTTATTGAAGCCCTTTCTTTTATTTTATTCTAAGTAAAGGTATTTGTGGATTTTTCTTTTTACAGCAAGTTCGCCAATTGTAGTAAGCAATTCACTTGATTTATCTAAAAAGGCTTTGGACATATCTAAATTGCCATTTGCTTGGTGATATAAAGCTAAGTATTTATAACCCAAAGCAATCCAGTGTACATCTTTAAGATTTAATGCAATATGCAAACCTTTTTTTATCTTTTCCTTTGCTTTTTCAAAATCACTAATAACCCTATATGCATTACCGAGGTTTAAATAATCTACAGCTAAATTGGATTTTAAATCGTATTTTTTATCAATTTCTACAGCGAGGTTAAAAAACTTTATAGCTGTTTTTATTTTTCCTTTATAGTAGTAGATTTGACCAATGCTATTGTATAAAGCCCCTTTTTCTTGTTCTGTGGCTGTTTTCAAAATTTCTTTGTGGTAGTTTAAGATCTCATTTATTGTTTTTATATTACACCTCACTTAGCTTGTTTAATACTAAAATCATGCGATTTTTTAAATTCGTAAAAATCAAATAAATTAATATTTGGCTCAAGCAATGTTGCTATACTAAATGCGCTTAGAGATTTGGCCTGTTTTTTTAAAAGAGCAAGCAGTTTGGAAATTTTTTCTTCATCTGGGTTGCCACTTTGTTTTGCAATGTGTAAAATAGCAAAGCTTACACTTACAAAACCAAAGTTTTTAACAATTCCATCCCTGTCTTTTGCTTTGATATAGCCTTGATCAATAATTTCTTTTGGGTAGAATACCTTACTTCCGTAGTTGAAATCATCTTGTGCTTTTATGCATTTTTCAAAAACCTCTTCAAAACTAATTTTTGATAAATCACAACCTACAAAAAAATCATCGCCTCCAATGTGACCTACAAAATAATGTTTTTGAGAAAAGGTTTTTTGTAAAATATCTGATAAGAATAAAATAATTCTATCTCCCTGTCTGAAACCAAACGTATCATTGTAAACTTTAAATTTGTCTATATCAAAATAAATAAAAGCTGCCTGATTGGATTTGTTTATAACTTCTTGTATATAATCTTTTATAGGATTATTACCAGGTAGTTTTGTAAGCGGATTTTGGTTTGAAACGCGTACTAAATTATACTTATGGACAATATTTATTATAGTTGCAGCATCAAGACAACCTATGTATTTTTCATTTTGTACTACTAAAACTGGCGGTATTTCTTTTGTATTAACAGATCCTGTTTGTACAAAACTTTCAATTATATCTTCTATTTTGCTTGTAGCGCATACGATTGGAGCTTTTGTAATAACCGCAGATAGGGGTTTATTGTATGTTTTATTTGTTAACAAATCTTTTCCATAAGGTGAGTAAGCGTAATTTTTAAGATCTTTTTCTGTTATAACACCAATGGGTCGCATTTTATTGTCAACTACAGGCAGTAAATTTACGGAAGCGTCTTTAAATCTGTATAAACAATTTATTATGCTTTCATTAATGTTTATGGGTTCTATTGATTTTAAATTTTCTAAAATTAGATCTGTGTCTGTTTGCGATCTTGTGCTTTTTATCTCATTTATATGTTCATAAACAGATTTTAATGAAGATAGATCAATCTGCGGTTTTTCTATAAAATAGCCTTGGGCAAAATTAAAACCCATTTCTTTACATTCTTTTACTTCTTCAAGTGTTTCTATGCCCTCTGCTATGGTTTTTATGCCAAGTTTTGAGCACAAGCTTATAATATGCTCTACAAATAATCTTTTTTTATGATTTTTATTTATATCGCTTATAAAAAATCTGTCAATTTTTACATAATCTGGTTCAAAGTTATAAACATACTCTAAACCAGAAAACTTTACGCCAAAATCGTCAATCGATATGCTAAAGCCCTGTTTTTTATAATTATTTAAAAGATTGATTAAATATTCAGAACATTCAAGATAATGTTTCTCAGAAACCTCAAAACAAATATTTGATGGTGATATATTAAGCTCGTCCAAGAATTCTATTGTTTTTCCAAATTCATAATCTTTTGAAGTTAATGTTCTATTGTCAAGATTATAAAAAAGCAAAGTATCATTTTGAAAAATATCGCTGTTTTTGATTTTTTGTATAGCTTTTTTTCTTAAATTAATATCCAGCGTAAACAAGCTATCGTTTGCGTATGCATAGTTAAATACCGCATCAATATTTTCAAAACCACTTTCTAAAAAGTTTCTCAATAGTGCTTCAAAACCTATGGATTTACCTGTATGAATATTTACTATTGGCTGGTATGCATGTGTTAGACTATCAAGCATTTTATTTATTGTCTCCTTCATATTTTGCTCCTTGGCTTTAAGCCAAAGTAATTACAAAAAACTATATTTACCAAATCCAATCTTTAAGTTACATGCAATTGAAAGCTTTTAGCTAATTTTTCATATGTGTAGTCTTTGTAATAGGCTTGCATAATAGCTTTTGCTTCTTTTTTTGTCATAGTGGGATTTTTGTAGGGTTTTATATTTAAAAAAGATGCCATGGCGTTAAATAAGTCAGTGTTTTCAATCCTTTTTGAAGCAATTAGCTCCCTTGAGCGGAATCCGTAAGATAAAATTACTTGGTCTTCACCTGTGTGTGTTGTTGAAACAAAATACACATTACCCCTGCGCAAATTTGCTTTACCAGTTTGATCTCCATCTTTTGATAATGGGTATGCGCATTTTGCAAGCACAGCACCAAGCGCGCATGAATCATAGGCTCTATACAGATAATTTCCAGTAATTCCTGTAAAATCTGGGCTTCGTGAGTCAATTATTAATTGAGCTTCGGAGGGTTCAATTTTAAAGCCAGTGTAGTATTCTACAATGTCCTGGACTTCTTTTGAGCCTTTATTTTCAATTTTTTTTGTAATATAGGGTATGCTTGCTTTTACTTGTTTATATTTTAAAAAGGCTTCTGTTGAGTCATTATAATCTGCGCCAGTACCGAATACATTAAACCCTCCAGTGCCATGGTCGCTTGTAACAATAACAAGCGTTTTTGGGTTAGTTTTTAAATACTCATCAACCACATCTAAAACTTGGTCAAGCTCTGCTGTTTCCATTAACGCGCCCATGCAATCATTTGCATGATTTGCATGGTCAATTCTGCCAGCTTCAATTTGCAGTACAAAGCCTTTTTTTGCCATTTGCAGTTTTTTTAGGGCAATTGCACTCATTAAAGCAAGAGAAGGTTGACTTTCAAGATTTTTATCATTTAACCTATCAATGTAATAGTCAATATGAGATTTTGCAAATAAACCAAGTATTGGCTTGTTGTAATCGATTTGTTTTAGCTGCTTTTTATCTGTGTATACAGCATAACCTTCTTTTTTAAAATCTGACAATGTATCTTTTTTTAGTTTAGGATTTGCTTCTTTACTAAAATACTTTAACCCACCACCCATAAGCACGGCAGGTTTTAACCTTAAAGCTTCAAGGGCAATATTTGCTTCATCATCTCTGTCTTTATTATGAGAATACCATGCAGCAGGCGTTGCGTGTGTAACGCGTGTTGTTGTTACAAAACCAACATCATAGCCATTTTCTTTTGCAAGTTCCGCTATTGTTTTAAGAATTTTATCATTTGGCAATACACTTAAAAAATGATTTACTGTTTTTGTGCCAGTTGCCCATGCAGCACTTGCAGGTGCTGAGTCTGTTACAATACTGCTTAGAGATTCTGTGCCCATATATGCGATTGTAGCGTCATTGCTTTGAAACTTTTTATAAAAAGTTGTTGTTTTGTCAATGCTATTTCTTAGGCTCTGCAGGGCTGTAAGTGTAGAAATGGGCATTCCATCGCCAACTATAAATATTATACCTGGTGTGTCAGTTTTTTCAAATGTAATTGGCTGTCCTATCTGATCAATCTGACTTGAATAAACTTTTGGGTTAATTAAAAGTGTAGCAAGCGTTGCCCCAAATATTTCAATTGCTTTTCTGCGAGTCAATTCAGCCATATTTTCCTCCTTTTTTTATTTGTTGAAAGTGTATAATTTAAAGTGTAAATAAATCTTCAAGAATATGAAAAAAATTTGTAAAGATTTGATTGAGTAGATATCTGGCTAGCAAAATAGCCAGCCAGATATATCTTAATCGTTTCTTTCTTTGAGAGCTTTTTTGAGTTTTTCTATTACTGTTGTGTCTTCTAAAGTTGAAATATCTTGTGTTATGGGTTTATCTGTTGCAAGGGCTTTTAAAAGCCTTCTAACGATTTTTCCAGATCTTGTTTTTGGCATCTGGTCAACAAACACAATTTCTGATGGCTTGGCAATTGGTCCAATTTGTCTGCCTACATGATCCCTAATGTCTCGGACAAGTTCATCATGATGTGTTAAATCTACGCCTTCTTTTAGAACTACATATGCAAAAATCGCTTCGCCTGTGACATCATCTGGTACACCAACGACAGCAGCTTCAGCAATGGCTGGATAGCTTGTAAGTGCATTTTCAATTTCAGCGCACCCTATTCTATGAGCCGAAACATTTACAACATCATCAATTCTGCCTTCCATCCAGAAATAGCCATCTTCATCTTTGTATGCAATATCTCCTGTTAAGTAATATTTACCATCAAATGCGCTCCAGTAAGTTTTTTTGTATAATTCGTCATTTTGCCAGAGTGTTCTGACCATTGATGGCCATGGTTTTGTAAATACTAAATTGCCTGTTTTGTATGGTTCAGTTATTATATTGCCTTCATCGTCAACAATTTCCGGGAACGCACCAGGTACGGGAATACCTACAGAACCAGGTTTTTGTGGTAATATTGGCAAAGATGAGAGCATGTGGCCTGCTGTTTCCGTTTGGCCATATGCATCTATTATAGGACATTTTTCTTTACCTACATTTTTGTAATACCACAACCAGGCAGCTGAATTTAGCCTTTCTCCGCCTGTTGTTAAAAGTCTTAAAGAAGATAAATTGTATTTTTTAGGGTAATCTTCGCCATATTTCATAAGTGCCCTGATGGCAGTTGGTGCTGTGTATAGGACATTTACACTATATTTTTCAATTAAGCGCCACCATTGGCCTGGATCTGGATAAATAGGAATCCCTTCGTAAATTAATGTTGTTGAACCTACTGACAATGGACCATACAATGTATATGAATGCCCAGATATCCAACCTAAATCGGCTGTACTCCAGAATGTATCTTCGTCTTTTAAGTCAAATACCCATTTAGCTGTTAGAATTCTCCATATTAAATAACCAGCAGTTGTATGTAAAACGCCTTTTGGCTTTCCAGTTGATCCTGAAGTGTAAAGCAAAAAAAACGGATCTTCAGAGTCCATAACTTCGGGTTCGCAATAGTTTTTAGCATAATCCGGGTCACTCATGAGGTCATTCCACCAGAAATCCCTGAGCGTTTTCATAAAAACATCTCTGCCTATGTGTTTTACAACGACCACATATTTTATGTTTTTTAAATCTTTAATTGCTTCGTCTACGCTATCTTTTAGCGGTATGGCTCTACCACCTCTTCTTCCGCCGTCTGCTGTTACTATTACATTTGCGTTTGCATCAAGTATGCGCTCTTTTAGTGCAGCTGGCGAAAAACCGCCAAAAACTACACTGTGTATAGCTCCAATTCTAGCACATGCAAGCATAGCAATGGGAAGCTCTACTATCATTGGCATATAAAGAACAACCCTATCGCCTTTTTTAACACCTAAAGTTTTTAAAACATTTGCAAATTTATTAACCTGATAATAGAGTTCTCTGTATGTTATTGTTTTGCTTTCGCCTATTTCACTTTCCCATATTATAGCGGCTCTGTTTTTTTTCCATGTAGAAAGGTGCCTATCTATGCAATTATAGCTAATATTTAACTTTCCACCTACAAAAAATTTATAAAATGGAGCATTTGAATCATCAAATACTTTTTTGAAAGGTTCAAACCATGTAATTTCATTTTTTCCAAAATAATCCCAAAAGCCTTCCCAATCGTTTTTGGCCCACTGAATGTATTCTTCATAAAGCTTCGGATTTAAGTTAGCTTTTTGAAGAAACTCTTCTGATGTTTTGATTAATAAATCGTCACCTTTTGAAGTCTGACCGTTCATTCTATCCCCCCTTTGTATAATTTTATATTTCTCTTTTAAAATAATATAAGAATTTATTTTTAGTGTCAAGAAATTTTTTTAAAAAAATTTAAAATAAAAGTTAATAATTAAGTTTAAAAAAAATAGTTAACCATGTATTATATATTTATGATTAAAAAAATTAATTTAAGTTGAAATTACAATAAAAAAATAATTTGACCTGAATTAAATTTCAATTTATTTAAGTAATAAATTAGGAGGCTCATATGAAAACCTTAAAATATTTTGCAAGGCAGAAAGAGAATGTTAGTGTTAAAACTTTGGTTAAAGAAACGGGCGATTACAATTTCAAAAAACAAAGACGTTTTATAGGGTCAAATTTTGATTTGATTAATTGGAGCACAAAAAGCTCAACAATATTTGACGGCGAAAGTTCTACAAGCAAAGCAGATACTTAAAATTATTGCCAAGCTATTGGGCTTGGCTTGTTTTAATCTATTAATTTATTCTACTATATTTGATACGACAATTGATATGCTGATTTATTATATTGGAGAGAATAATTTATTTAGACTTAACTCAGATTGTTTTGAAAATTACAATATTATTTTATTAAATAATAGCGGTTTTGAAATTAAAGACCCAATTGGCAGAATTACGAATAGTTCTAACATTAAAAAGGTTTTATGGAGAAAGCCCTCATTAAAACATGATCTATTGATAAAGCAAGAAAAATTATCAGATTATGAAGAATATATTGAAAAAGAATTTTGGTATAAAAATATATTTAAGTTTATGGATGAATTAAAGTTGCATTTTGGGAAGCTTGATTTTTTATACGACAGTAAAGATTATTATTTTTTGGAAGTTGACCCAAATGGTCAATGGCTGTGGTTTGATGCTAATAAACAATCGCAAATATGCTCGATTGTAGCAAACATTATTGCAAAAAATTCCTCATCAGTAGAACTTAATGAAAATTCTAAAAAAACTGTTATACACGCTCAAGTGTATTATCAGGAAAACAAGTTAGATAAATCCATAGAACAATTAAATAGTGTGATAGAAAGTAATCCATTTAATCCAAATCTACATCACGATATAGCTTTGTTGTATGCTCAAGTGCAAGATTATCAAAAAGCAATTTCTCATATGAACATCTACCTTGCGTTGCTACCAAATGCAAATGATGCTCAATCAGTAAAAGATGAGATGATTAAATGGGAATTTAAATTAAAAGGCGATTAAAAAACATTTGCCAAGAGGTTAAAAAAAGTTTATAATTAATCATGTGAGAAAGTCAAAACAAGAAAGAAAAAATGAAGTATTTAAAGCTATAGGTAAAATTGCAGCTCAAAAAGGTTTTAATAATGTAACAACAAAAGCGGTAGCTGGTATATTGCAAGTTTCGCAACCAGCAATTTATAAATACTTTAAAAATAGAGACGAACTAATATTGTATTTTCTGGATAATATAGAAATCCTTTTGAATAATATTATAAAAACAGCAGAAAAAGAAGATAATTTGTATGAAAGAATTTTTAAGCTTATAAATGAGCATTTTAAAATGGTTGAAAACAACGAAGTTCTTCCCGTAATGGTTTTTTCTGATGAAATTCATATTGGTGATATTCAAAAAAAAGAAAAATTGCAAAAAATTGTATTTGATTATAGGCAAAATATTATTAATTTAATTAATGATTGCCCACAAAATCAGGTTATTGCTGATATCATTTTGGGTAGCATAATTTTCAACGGACTTAAATGGCGTTTGAACAATAAATCTTATTCTTTGTCGTCAAGGTCCGAAGAATTGGCTCAAACAATATGTAAATTATGTATAACAAAAAAAGAATAAATTAAATAATGGTATGATTTTCAAACCAATTAGACAAAAAAAGATCTCAGAAGAAATCGTGGATCAAATAGAGCTTTATATAAAAGATGGTATTTTAAAACCTAATGAAAAATTACCTTCAGAACGTGATTTGGCTAAGATGTTTGAAGTAAGCAGAAGTTCTGTTAGAGAAGCGTTAAATATTTTAGAAGCAAAAGGTTTGATTGAAAGTATTCAGGGTGATGGCACATTTGTAAAATCTGTTGGAGAAGATATACTAAAGGGTATTGACAATTTACTTGTTAAAGACCCAAGGTTAACCTGGGAGCTTATGGAAATTAGAAAAACACTTGAAGTTTGGGCAGTTGAGATGGCAGCAAAAAATGCCGATGAAGAGTCAAAAAAATGTGTTAGCGAAGCTTATTTAGAATTAGAAAAAATAAGCAATAAATCAAATTCTGGTGAATACGAAGATGCAGAGTTTCATTTATCTATCATTAGAGCTTCAAAAAACACTGTACTTTACCATATGATGATGTCGATTTTTAACCTGCTAAAGGATACTGTAAAAGTAGGCAGAGAATACGTCACAAAAATAAAAGGCTTATCAAAAAGAGAGTTGCTACTTGAACATAAAGCTGTGTTAGATGCAATTTTACAAAATGATCCTTTTCTTGCAAAACAAAGTATGTCAAAACACCTTTCTTTTATAGACCAAGAATTTAAAAATTACCTTGACAAATTTAACAAGCAAAACATTTAATGATAATTTATTTCTGTTTTTATTTTAACTTTCATAAATTATAAGATCAATATATGAGTTAATAATTTAAAAATTCAGTTGACATTTAATAAAAAAATACTATAATTTTAGACAATGGTCTGATTATTAGACCAATTTTTAGGAGGTGTGTATGGCCGAAGCCGTTGCAAAAAGTGCTATTTCAAAGGTAAAACGGTTTTTAATACCGTACATGTTTTTGTTGTATGTTATTAATTTTTTAGACAGAGTTAATTTAGGTTTTGCCGCTTTAAAAATGAACAAGGATCTTGGATTAGGCGCTGAACAATTCGGTTTTGCTGCTGGTATTTTTTTTATAGGTTATCTGATATTTCAGGTGCCAAGCAATTTAATGTTACACAAAATTGGCGCAAGGGTTTGGATATCATTAATTTTGGTAATTTGGGGTTTTGTTGCTACTTTAACTGGTTTTGCAAATTCACCAGTGCATCTGTATATTGCTAGATTTTTATTGGGTCTTGCAGAAGCTGGATTTTTTCCTGGTGTTATTTTGTTTTTAACATACTGGTTCCCACAGCGTGAGCTTGCACAGGCTGTGGCTCTATTTATGACTGCTTTGGCGTTTTCCAGTGTTATTGGCTCTCCTATATCAGGTATCATATTGGATCATGTCCATTGGGCTGGGCTTGAAAGCTGGAGATGGCTATTCATATTAGAAGGAGCACCAGCTGTTATATTTGGCATATTAACTTTCTTTATTTTGCCAAACAAACCATCTGAGGCAAAATTTTTAACTCAACAAGAAAGAGATTGGCTGACAAATGAGATAGCTCAAGAGCAAGCAGAAAAAGCCAAACAACAAAAAATGACAGTGGGTGAAGCTATGAAAAATGGACGTGTGTGGTTGCTTGCTTTTATTTATTTTTTTGGACTGATTATGGGATTATATTCAATAAGTTTCTGGTTGCCACAAATCATAAAAGGTTTGTCAAAGTCTTATAGTGCTCAGACAGTTGGGTTTTTAGCTATGATACCATTTTTATTTGCAGCTATAATGATGGTTGTTAATGGCTCATCAGCGGATAAAAAAGCTGAGTGGCGCTATCATACTCAAATTCCTTTGCTTGTAAGTTCTATAGCAATTTTTGCAATGTTATTTATAAAAACACCCGCTCCATCAATAATAGTATTATCAATAGTTACGGCTGGAGCATATGCTGCGTTTGGACCATTTTGGGCACTGCCAAACAAGTTTTTATCAGGAGCAGCAGCTGCAGCTGGGATTGCAGTAATAAATTCTATAGGAAATTTAGGTGGATTTTTTGCACCTTACATAATAGGTTTTATAAAATCTCATACTGGCAATGTTTATTATGGATTAGCAGCTGTAGGCGTGTCTTTGTTGATTTCTGTTATCTTGCTTGCTCTGTTGCCAAAAGAAGCAACTCAAGGCGCAAAACAATATTAATTTTATCGGCTTAGGCTATAATAGTCTAAGCCTTTGGTTTTTTTATTAGTTGGTTTTAGGAGGGCTAGCCTATGCAGAAAGTTTTGATTGAAGAGTTTGAGCGTATTGTTGGAAAACAAAACTGTTTTAGTGAAATCGAAGATACAATGGCCTACAGTTATGATGCTTTTCCAGAAGAGCCAAAAGCGCCCGATATTGTGGTTAAGCCCAATGATTATGAACAAATAGGCCAGATTATAAAACTTTGCAATGAAAACTCTATACCTTTGATTGTAAGGGGCAGTGGCACAAACTTAAGCGGAGGGACACTTCCTGTTAGTGGTGGTTGTGTGATGTTAATGACTGGCTTTAATAAAATACTTGATATAAACACAGATGATTTATACGCTATAGTTCAAGCAGGTGTAGTAACGCAAAAGCTTGCAGACGCTGTAGCCAAAAAAGGCCTGCTCTATCCGCCAGACCCTGCAAGTTTAAAGGTATCCACGCTTGGAGGAAATGTAGCAGAAAACTCAGGGGGTCTAAGAGCTCTAAAGTATGGTGTAACAAGCCACTATTTAATGGGTGTAAAGTTTTTTGATAATGAAGGCAATTTAATAAAAGGTGGCGGAAAACCTGTAAAACTTGTAACAGGCTACAATCTACCTGGTTTGATGCTTTCCAGTGAAGGTACGCTTGGTGTGATGGTTGAGTTTATACTAAAGCTTGTACCGCCACCTCAATCAAGAAAAACGCTGCTTGTTGTTTACGATGATTTAATAAAAGCTTCTCAAACTGTCTCAGATATTATAAGTTCAAAGATTGTACCTGCAACACTTGAAATATTGGACAACTTTACTATACAAACAGTAGAAAAATACCACCACCTGGGTCTTCCAACAAGCGCTCAAGCAATACTTTTAATAGAAGTAGACGGACATGAAGCTGCAGTAGAAGATGAGTACAAAAAGGTAGCAGATATATGCAAATCTTTAGGCGGCCAGATTTATATAGCAAAGGATGACTTAGAGCGCGACAGCTTATGGCAGGCAAGGCGTGATGCGCTAAGTTCTCTTGCAAGGCTTAATCCTACATTGATACTGGAAGATGCAACGGTACCAAGAAGCAAAGTACCAGCTATGATGCAGGCAATTAGCGAGATAGCCAAAAAGTATAATTTGCTTATTGGTACATTTGGTCATGCAGGTGATGGCAACCTTCACCCAACAATCCTAACGGATAAGCGCAATAAAGAAGAAATGAAAAGGGTAGAAAAAGCCATAGATGAAATCTTTGAAATAACCCTTAAGCTCGAAGGTACACTAAGCGGTGAACACGGTATTGGCATAGCCAAGGCAAAGTATTTGGAAAGCGAAGTGGGACAAAGCACAATTGCTTTTATGAAAAAGCTAAAATTTGGGCTTGACCCAGGAAATATTTTAAATCCTCACAAAATGAGTTTATAAGAAGGCGCTTTATGAAGGATAATAAAGTAGATGAAATAGTAAAAGAACTAAAAGAGCTAGAGCCTTTGATAATGCAATGTTCAAAGTGTGGTACATGCCAATCAGTTTGTCCCATATACGATAAAGATTTAATTGAAACTTCCGTAGCAAGAGGCAAGCTTGCCTTAATTGAAGCGATATATGAAGGGCGTATAGAAGAAGCACAAAGGATATTTAAACATCTAGACTACTGTGTAATGTGCACAAGGTGCAAACAGTACTGCCCAAGCGGTGTATCTACAGATGAAATATTTTTAAGGGCAAAATCAATATTGCGAAAAATAAAAGAACTTCCAAACTGGCAGAAAGCTGTGCTTAAAATTATCATGCAGAAACCTACTCTTGTAGCAAAAACAGCACCTTTGATGCACATTGGTTTGAAATTTGGCTCAAAACAGGTTAAAGAAGATGTGTTCAAGCCCCTATTTAAAGAGTTTTCGCAAAGAAACATAGTATCTATAAAATCAAGACCTTTTACTTCCAAATATGGTGGATTGAATAAAGCAAAAGAAGAAAAAATGCGTGTAATATTCTATCCAGGGTGCGCAATAACATACATTTATACCAACTGGGGAGAAGCTATAGTAGAAGTATTGAATTATTACGGTGTAAGTGTTTATGTACCAAAAACAAATAAATGTTGTGGTATACCTGCTGCCACTATGGGAGATCTTGATCTATACAAACAGATGGTAAACAAAAACCTAGACTGGTTTGACTCAATTGAAGACGCAAGCTACATAATAACAGCCTGTCCTACATGTCAGTATGGTTTAAATGATATGGGGCAAAAAATTACCAAAAGAAAAGCAAAAGTTCCTATGATGGATATAGTTGTGTTTTTAAAAGAAGTGTTGTCTATAAATATAGAACCTCAAGAAGAAGAAAAATCCACACTTCACATACCATGCCATTATGAAAGAGAAAAAGACAATATGCTAAAAGAATTTATGAGCAAAAATATAGCAAAAGACTTTTCAAGTCTAGAAAATCAAAGTTGTTGTGGCTTTGGTGGAACATTTAACATAAAATATTATAAAGATTCAGGTGAAATCCCGAAATCAAAAACCCAGGAAATTAAAGAAAAAGGTTTTAAGAAACTCTTTACTCCATGTCCTGGGTGTGCTATGCAGCTTAGTGATGTTTTAATAAAAGAAAACTTAGATACCAAAGTTATGCACCCAATTGAAGTTATATATGAAGGGATAAAAAAGCCAGGCTAAATAAGTCTGGCTTGTTGCTCGATAATTTGCTTTGCCTGGTTAATTATATTCACTATAACTTCTTTTGTAGTTGGTATATCATTTATTAACCCAATTACCTGGCCACATGCAAGTAAAGCATTGTCAATTGAACCTTCTTCTAACATTTTTTTACCATTTAGTCCGCTTAGATATGGAGCTAATTCTTCTAGTGTAGCTTTATTGTTTTCTAATTCTAAAACTTTTAAAGCGTGTTTATTTTTGAAAGCTCTAAGTGTATTTTTTAAACTACGTTCTACCAAAACCGTATCGGTTTCTTTTGCGTTAAGTAATGCTTGTTTAATGTTTTCATGCACAGGTGCTTCTTTAGTCATCATAAATCTTGTACCCATGTTTACTGCACAAGCGCCTAGTGATAATGCAGCAACAAATCCTCTTGCGTCGCCAAAACCGCCTGAAGCTATAATAGGAATATTAAGTTCATCTTTTGCTCTTGGTATTAAGATTAAAGAAGTTACATCATCTTCACCAGGGTGACCCGCACACTCAAATCCATCAATACTGACATAGTCACAGCCTATATTTTGTGCTTTTATAGCATGTCTAATTGATGTACATTTGTGTATAATTTTTACATTATTGTTTTTTAATTTTTCAATATAATCAGCAGGGTTTCTGCCAGCAGTTTCTACTATTTTTACACCACTTTGGACTATAGCATCAATGTAGGCATCGTAATTTACTGGCTTTAGTGTGGGTAAAAATGTAAGATTTACACCAAAAGGCCGTGTGGTTAATTTTTTTGTTTGTTCAATTTCATTTGCAAGTAGCTCTGGAGTTTCAAAACTAAGGGCAGAAAGTATACCCAAACCTCCAGCATTTGATACAGCGCTAACAAGTTCTTTTTTTGAAATCCACATCATGCCACCTTGCATAATAGGGTATTCTACATTAAAATCTTTTGTAAATTGTGTTTCAAACATTCTCTTCCTCCTCTTTTTACGTAAACGTTAAATCAAATATACCATAAATTTAAATATCAGTCAACTGTTATATATTATTTATTTAAAAATGTTTTCTTGACTTAGATAGACAAAAAAGTATAATTTCAAAAAAGGAGACGATTTTATGGATTATAAAATATTAACTTATCCAGATAAAGAGCTAAAAAAAGTTTCAAGTGCAGTTGACAAGATTGATGATAGTATTTTAGAGCTTATTGATTCTATGGGCCGGATCATGTTAAAAAACAATGGTATCGGTCTTGCAGCACCTCAAATAGGTATAAAAAAAAGAATAATTATAGTGGATGAAAGGGCAATTGGTGCAAATAGTAACATAATAGCAATGGTTAACCCTAAAATTGTTTCATATGAGAGTTTTTATGAAGAACATGATGAAGGTTGTTTGAGTGTTCCTGGTTTTTACGGAAAAGTAAACGATCGCAGGCGATATATAAAAGTTCAATACCTTGATTTAAAAGAACAGGTGCAAGAAGTTGAGTTCGATAATTTTTTGTCGGTTGTTATTCAACATGAGATAGATCACTTAAATGGCATTTTGTTTGTTGACAGGATTAATTTTGTTGAAAAATTAAGATTTAAAAAATTTTTAAAAGAAAATAAATGAATATAGCTTTTTTTGGTACAAGCGATATTGGCATTGAAACGTTAAAAAGTATAAATGAGCATTTTTCCGTAAAAGCAGTTATTACAACAAAAGATAAAAAAGGCAAACGTAACAAAATTCTAATTGAAAGCCCTATCAAAAAACAGGCAATTAAGCTCGGTCTTAATTTTTTTCAACCAGAAAAGTTTGATGATAATTTTTTAAGCCAGATAAAAGACTGCCAGATGGGTATATTGTTTTCTTATGGCAAAATAATACCTCAAAATGTCATTGATGCTTTTAAATACGGCATTTTGAATATACATCCAAGCATATTACCAAAATACAGGGGTGCTTCTCCAATCATAAGCGCGCTCTTAAACGGTGATTTATACACAGGCATAAGCATAATAAAGCTTACCAAAGATCTGGATGCAGGTGATTGTTTAATGCAAAAGATTATTGAAATAACACCAGACGACAATAATATTACACTGTCAAATAGAATTTCTTACCTGGCAAGCCAGATGATTATTTGCGCTATTGAGTTTTATAAAGATGGTTTATTAAAACCAAAACCCCAAAAAGGCAATATATCATACACTAAAAAATTTAACAAAAATGATGCTTTAATAAATTTTGAAACTGATGACGCCTGTTTTGCAGTTAGAAAGGTAAAAGCTTTTGCTGGTTATCTGGATGCTTTTTTTTACTACAATTCAAAAATTTATAAAATATTAAAAGCAAGTGTTTGCGATCTTAGCGCAACACCAGCAACTGTTGTGAAAGTAAGCAAAAACTCACTTATAATAGCTTGTAAAAACAAAAGCATTAGTATAGAGCAAATTAAACCCGAAGGTAAGAATGCAATGTCAATTGAAGCATTTTTAGCAGGACACAAATTTCAATGTGGTCAAAAAATAACATAGAGCGTTTTGCTTTTATTTTAGCACCATTTTTGCTTATTCTATCTTTTTATTATTCTTTTATTTCTTTTTTTGCATTTGTGCCGCTTTTAATTTCTCTAAATTCACAAAAAAGCGCAAAAGTATTTTTAGATGTTTTTTTGATAATCAGTATTTCTTTTTTACCTTTTTTCCTTTTTTTGTATATTGGTTTATTAAAAGGTATTTATGTTTACAATAATGTACCGTTTTTTTTAGCTTTTTCTATGTATTTTGGTGTCTGTATATACCAGTTAATATATACAATAGTACCGTTTTATTTAATAAAAAAATTTAATATCAGCTTTTTGCTTTTGCCTGTTTTTTATATAGCTTTCGAATATTTGCGTTCCATTGTGCTATATGGAGATCCTATTGGAAATGTGAGCATGTTTGTTTACAATATGCCATTTTTTATAAAAGATGCAACTTGGTTTGGTTCTTATTTTGTGGGGTTAAAACTTTTATTTGTTAATGTTGCAATATATTATTTGTACAAAAATAAAATAAAGTATGCCTTTATAATTTTGGGTTCAATTGCTTGTTTATTTTTTGTTGTTAATTTTCCAACAAAAAATGGTTCAATGAAAAAATCCATAGCATTAATTCAGGGTAATATTTCACAATCTCAAAAGTGGGACAATGCTATGTTGATTAATAATTTAAATGTTTATGTAAATGCTACAAAAAAAACAAACGCTGATCTTGTAGTCTGGCCAGAAAGTGCTTATCCGTTTTTATTTAATGCTCAAGATTTTAACAATATACTTGGATATTACAAAACACCCATAATTTTTGGCGCCCAAACCCAACGAGGCAATAATTATTATAACTCTGCAGTTTTTTTTAATCATAAAAAGTATGACTATTATGATAAACACAAGCTTGTACCATTTGCAGAATTTATACCACTAAGGAAATATCTAAGCTTTATACCCACTGTTACAAAATTTGGTAGTTTTACTCATGGTAAGAGATTTACATTATTTGATGTTGATGGTCTTAAAACTGCGGCTATCATTTGCTATGAGGAAGATTTTGAAAATATTGCAAGAACTTTCAAGAATTTAGGAGCAAGGTTGCTCGTAGTTATAACAAATGATGCGTGGTTTGGCAATACGCCGACTTTTCATTTATTTTATAGGGATGATTTTTACAGGGCTGTAGAAAACAATATATATGTTGCAAGATGTGCTAATACTGGTTTTAGTATGATAGTTAGTCCACAAGGCAAAATGATAACAAATTTAAAGCCTTATACTTTTGGCATACTAAAGGCTGATATTGTATTTGATGACAAAAAAATAACTATTTTTGATAAATTTGGACACTTTTTTGGTTTATTTGATTTAATTTTTACTGGAATTTTACTTTCAATAGCTATTATTAAAAAGAAAAAGGCAGCCTAAAGCTGCCCTGCTTGACGCCTTTTGTGCACAAAAAGTTTCACGCAACTTATTTTGTTGCGTTTGTTGCATTTGTTGCATTAGCTGGTGCAGCTGTTGCGTTTGTTGCATTTGTTGCATTAGCTGGTGCAGCTGTTGCGTTTGTTGCATTTGTTACATTAGTAGTGTTTGTAGTGTTAGTTGCGTTTGTTGCCTGTTTTTTCTGGCAAGACGCAAGTGTTAAGCTTGATGCTACTACCACTGCTAATGCTGCTGTTTTAAAGCTTTTGCTCAATAAGTTTGACATTGTCTAAAACCTCCTCAAATGTCACTCTTAGATTAAGGTAATATACACAAAAAATACAAATTTGCAAGAAAAATCTCATTGTAATTAACATTAGCAACACAGCAAAAGCTAAAGTTTGACTAATCTTTATTAACTCATATAATGATTTTTGGAGGTTTCAAAATGAGTTATGTGTTAGGCGTAATTGGACATTCTAATGCGGGAAAAACCACTTTAATAGAGCATATTATAGCTGAGCTTAAAAAAGAAAATAAATTGATAGGAGCTATAAAGCATGATGTGCATGATTTTGAGATAGACCACAAGGGCAAAGATACATATAGATTAAAATCGGCTGGGGCAAGTTGTGTTGCTATATCTTCTCAAAATAAATGGGCATTAATTCAAGATGTTGATAAAGAAAAAGCGCTCAAAGAGATTTTATCTTTTTTTGATAATTGCGATTATGTATTTGTAGAAGGCTATAAGCTTGAGGATATACCAAAAATTGAAGTCTACAGAAGCGAATTTAGCTATACGCCCCTTGTACAAAGTGGTATAGAAAATGTTATACTTGTTGTAACAGATGAGCCTCAAAGGCACTTTGGTGTACCAACAAGGCACATTGATGACTACAAAGGCATTGTGGAGTTTATAAAACACCACGAGCATGTTTCGAAAATGAAAAAATGAATATATTGCAAATAGAACCAGCATTTTCTCTTTCTGGTGGTGCAAATCAGGTTGTATTAAATACTAAAGAGCTCATTAGAAGAAACCATAGAGTTTTTGTAGCAACAATTAAAGATTCTTATGTTTACAAAAATCTTGATGGATATTGTGAAATTATAGAAATTTTTGATGATAATAACAGATCTGCAAAAATCATAAAGGATTTTTTAAAAAAGCAACACATTGATATAATTCATACACACCACCCAAAAGGTCATGCAATAGGTTTAAAATCTGTTGGGTTTCAGAAAAAAGAAAAACTAGTTGTCCAACGCGGTGTTATTTTTACGCCACAAAATTTATTCAAATATCTAAACCCAAAAATTGATGCGTATATTGCAAATGCTATGGCAGTTGAACGCTCACTAAGAAAGATTTTTATAAGTAAAAAAAAGATTCATATAATCTATAGCGCCATAGATCAAAACTCACTTGAATATATAGATAGAAAAGCTGCAAGGCAATATCTTGGTTTAGATGGTTTTGTATTTGGTATTATTGCAAATTATTCAAGCTACAAAGGCCATGATTTGCTTCTTGAATCTTTTGCTGTTTCAAAATTAAATGCCACGCTTGCAATAATAGGCAAAGATACGCACAATCTTTTAGACAAATGCAAAAAGCTTGGTATATTAGACAGAGTAAAAATATATGGTCTTGTTGAAAATGCAGGGCGCTTTATGAGCGCGTTTGATTATCTGGTTGTGCCATCTTTAAAAGAGGCTCTATCCAATGTTATAATAGAAGCATTTTTTAGAAAAGTACCTGTTATTGGTACAAATATTGGTGCTATACCAGAACTACTCGAAGACCACAGAGGAATTTTGGTTGAGCCTACAAAAAAAAGCTTATCAGATGGCTTAATTAAAGCCTATATTGGCAAAGATAGCAATTTGATAAATAATGCTTATAAATTTGCAACAGAACATTTGACAATAGAAAAAAAAATAGATAAATTGGAAAGCTTGTATGAAAGGCTTATTTTAAAATGAAATTTATTTTTAGATTATTTAGAGCTTTACCATATCATATATTAGTTTGTTTTTTTAGCATTATAAGTATTTTGCTGTATTTTATTTTGACAAGCAGAAGAAAAATTGGTTTGAAAAATATTGAATTAGCCTTAGGTGTTGATAGAGCAAAAGCAAAAAATATACTTTTTAAAACTTATCTTTATTTTGCTAAAATGGTTGCGATAAACATTAAATATCTGGGGAATAAAAAATTCATAGAAAAACATTTTAAAATAGAAGGATTGGAAAACTTTGAAGAAGCCTTAGCGCATAATAGAGGCGTTATTTTTACAACTGCCCATTTTGGCAATTTTGAGATGCTTGTGTGTGGTTTTGCTGTATTAAAGCAATCAATTAATGTAATGGTAAGACCACTTGATAATATGGCTCTTGACAGGCTTGTTTTAAATTTAAGACAGTCTTGTGGCAATAATATTGTATCATCCAGGCTTTCAACTTTTGAATTTTTAAATATGCTTAAAAAAAATCAGATACTTGGAATACTTGCAGATCAGTATGGAGGCTCAAAAGGTTTAGAAGTGGATTTTTTTGGAAAAAAGGCAAAATCATCAGAAGGCATAGCTATACTTTCATACAAAAATAAAACGCCAATCTTACCAGCATATTTAAAAGAAGAAGGCAAAACATACAAGATAGTTATAAAAAAACCTATATATCCAAAAGATGAGCCATTTAGGCAAGCCGTATATACAATAATGCGTAGCATTTACGCAGAATTTGAAGATTGGATAAAAAAAGAGCCAACAAAATACTTATGGATGCACAATAGATGGAAAACCTAGCAGTTTTTTTGGATAGAGACGGTACAATTATTAAAGACGCAGGGTATTTGAAGCGCTTTAGTGATATTAGACTTTTGCCTTACACAAAAAAAGCTCTTGAGTTATTTGCCAAGATGCATTATAAAATTATAGTAGTTACAAATCAATCAGGTATTGCGCGCGGTTATTTTAGCGAAGAATTTGTAATAAAAACCCACGAGATAATAAACAAACGTTGTTCGAATTTGATAGATGCTTTTTACTATTGCCCGCATTTACCTGAAGATAATTGTGTTTGCAGAAAACCAAAAACAGCTTTAATCGATCAAGCAATTGCTGATTTTAATATAAAAAAAGAAGGCTCATATGTTATAGGTGATAAAGAAACGGATATTGAGCTAGGCTTAAATGCGGATATTGAGCCAATTTTGGTATTAACTGGAGAAGGCAAAAAGTATAAATCAACAACAAAAGCATCTTACATATTTAAAAATTTATATGAGGTAGCACTATGGATTTACCAAAAGGTTTCTATGGCATAACGCTTGAAACAGATAGTATAAGCACATGCAAAAAGCTATTAAATTTTGGCGTACAGATGATTCAATACAGGGCAAAAAATCTATCAAGCAAGCAAATGCTAAATGAATGTTTTCAAATAAGAAGTCTTACAAAACAGGCCAATGTTTTGATGATTGTAAATGATAGGGTAGATATTGCCTTGATTGTTGGCGCAGATGGTGTTCATGTGGGGCAAGATGATATACCACCATCAAGTTTGAGAAAAATCGTGCCTAATAACTTTATCATTGGTTTATCAACACACTCTATAGAGCAAGTTTTAAGCCCGGAAGTTGATTTTGTAGATTATATCGGTGTTGGGGCAATATTTGAAACAAGCACAAAAGACACAATGGTAATTGGTCCACAACTTGCCAAACAAATGGTTGATTTATCCAAAAAGCCAGCATACCTTATAGGTGGCATAAAGTTATCCAATATAGATAGCATAAAAGGCATTGGTGCTTATGGCTTTACAAGCATAATGGATGTACTGTATAATGATTATGAGCATTTTTTGGAGATGATAAAAAAGTGGAACAGTTGATAGATCCTTTTGGTAGAAAAATAGATTACTTAAGGATATCCGTTACAGACAGATGCAATTACAGGTGTGTGTATTGTATGCCGCTTGAAGGTGTACCTTTCAAAGATATGAGCGAGATTTTGACTTATGAAGAAATTGTGTTGTTTGCAAAAGCCGCATATGATCTTGGTGTTAGAAAAATTAAATTAACCGGCGGAGAACCTTTGGTTAGAAAGCACATATACAGGCTTATTAAAATGTTAAAAGATATTGGCTATAGCGATATATCACTTACAACAAATGGTAGTTTGCTAAAATACTATGCACAATTGCTTAAAGAAAGCGGACTCAATAGAGTTACGATTAGTCTTGATACGCTTGATAAAGATAAATTTAGATCAATTACAAGGCTTGGCAATTTAGACGATGTAATGTCAGGTTTCGATGAACTTGATAAGGCAGGCTTTACAAATACAAAAATCAACAGCGTAATTATGCGTACCTACAATATTGAGTGCATAGAAAATTTACTGAATTTTGCTATATCAAGAAATTACGAGATAAGATTTATAGAATATATGCCAACGGATTTTAATGAAAATTTTAAAGAAAATTTTGTATCCATAGATGAAATAAAAAGTATAATTAAAAATAAACACAGTCTTAGACAAACAAGCTATAAAACAAATGGGCCAAGTCAATATTGCGAAATTGAAAATACACGCGTTGGCTTTATTACACCTTTATCTCACAATTTTTGCGCTTTTTGCAATAGAATTAGACTTTCTTCTGATGGAAATCTTATACTGTGCCTTGGACACGATATAAAAATCAATTTTAAAGATGTTTTAAAACAAAAAGATCTAGTACAAATAAAAGAATTACTAAAAAAGTCTATAACAAAAAAACCAAAACAACATCAATTGCTTACAACAAATATCCATCAATCTTTTTCTAATATTGGAGGATAAAAAGTGGAATTTACGCATTTTAATAAGCAAAATAAGCCTACTATGGTAGATGTATCAAACAAAGAGGCAACGCTTAGAATTGCTAGCGCGCAAGCTATTGTTAGACTATCTAAACAAGCATACATTGCAGTTAAAGAAGGTACAGTTAAAAAAGGAGATGTATTGTCTGTGGCAAGTACAGCAGGCATAATGGGAGCAAAGCAAACGCCACATTTGATACCGATGTGCCACCCATTAAATATTGAGCAAATAAACATTGATTTTGAATTAAACGACGAAGATTGTACAATAAGAGTCATTTCTACTGCAAAAATAACAGCAAAAACGGGTGTTGAAATGGAAAGTTTGTGTGCCTGTTCTATAGCTGCTTTAACTATTTACGATATGTGTAAATCCATAGATAAATCAATTGAAATAACAGATATTTATCTGCTTAAAAAAAGTGGTGGCAAATCAGGTGATTTTGAAAGGCAACTCTAAATTTTAAAAATTTGCCCATTTCAATAAATTTGCTATAATAAATTTAGTTATGTAATAAAAGTTCAAAAATATGAAAGATGTATTGTTTAAAAAGTTACCCATAATTATTTATGAATCAATAGTTAGTATAAAAGGCGAAAATTTAGAAATAATAAGCATTGATTTACTGGAAAATACTTATGTTGAATCCTTAACGGGCTATACAAAAGAGGAACTATCAGATCCATTATTTTGGTTTAGCAAAATTCACGAAGACGACAAGCATACTATTTTAGAAAAATTATCCGCTTTAAAAACCGATGAATCAACAAGCTGTACCTACAGGTTTCTTACAAAAGATGGTTCATATTTATATTTAAAAAACAATGTCTATATACTTGAAAAAGACGGCAATACCTATAAAAATATTGGTTTTGTAGAAAATTTAACAGATGTATTTAATTTGCAAGTACAATTGCAACAATCACTTGGTTTGTTTAGATTATTATCAGATGAATCGCCTGTTGGTGTTTACATGCTTGGTAAAAATTCTTATATTTATGCAAACAAAAAGGCTTTAGAGATATTGGGATATACATTTGATGAAATAAAAAATATTAACCCCATTGACTTATTTTATGAAGAAAAAGATAGACTTAAAATAAATGATATCTTACAAAGGCGCTTTAAGGGAGAAAAATTCTCTTCAAACTATAGCGAAATAAAAATGATAAAAAAAGATAAAAGTATTATTTATGTAAATTTATCTGCAAATACTATTAAATACAAAAATGAGTATGTAGCCTTTGGCACACTTGTTGATATTACAGATCAAAAATTAATTGAAAAACTTTATTTTGTACTAAAAGAGATAAATAAACTAATTACTTTTGTAAACGATGAAGCAGAGTTATTTGAAAGCGTTTGCAGAATTTTGGTTGAAAAGCTGGATTTTGAGCTTGCAAGTGTTGGTTGTATAAACGAAAATAGAGATTTTATAATAAAATATTTAAATGCTAAAAATGAATCAATTTTAGAAGATTTTAAAGCTTTAAAAATATCAGCAAACCAGGATTTACCATACGGTAGAGGTACTGTTGCAAAAGCAATACAAACAGGCAAGATTACACTTGTAGCCAATATTAATTTAGATGAATCAATGAATTATTGGATTGATTACTTTAAAAAACATGATATCTTATCAGCTTGCGCAATACCTATAATGTTTAATCAAAGTATTGAGTATGTATTACTGTTACATTCAAAAATTATTAACCAATTTAATGAAAAATATTTAGATATATTGGAAGAAATAAAATCTGATATAAGTTTTGCGCTCCAGAAAATAAGGGATCAACAATACAAAACCATCCTGGATAAGGCTATATGGTCTTCTTCAGAATGGGTGTTAATTACTTTTGCTGATGGCACAATTGAGTACGCAAACAAAGCGGTAAGTGATATTTCCGGATACGATCTACAAGAATTAATCAATAAAAAACCTTCTATTTTTAAATCTGGATATCACAGCGATAAGTTTTATAAAAATATGTGGGATAGTTTGCTTAATGGAAAAAATTGTACATGTACTTTTGTAAATAAAAATAAAAAGGGTGAATTATTTTATCTTAATTCATTGATTATACCTGTTAAAGTTAATGGTAAAGTAAGTCGGTTTGTTGATCTTTCAAGAGACGTAACAAAAGAAATAAGGCACCTTCAAACAATAGAAAATTTGTCAAATATATATGCTACTTTGTCCGAAATCAATCAATTGCTTGTGTATGAAAAAAAAGAAGAAGCAATATTTAATAAAATAACCGAAATCTTAATCAAGTATGCAAAATTTAAAATCGCCTATGTAGCACTAATCGATGAAAGCAACAACTTTTATATAGGTGCTTCAAGCTTTGAAAATCCATCCCATCAGGTTTTTTTAGATTTTGTATCTGAAAAGTTCAATATTTTGAAAACTCAAGATAATGATAAATTTAATCTACATAGATTTCCCTTTTTTAAATCCGTTAAAAATAAACGTGTTTACATAATAAATGATGCTGATACGAAAGATTTGCGCCCATTTAATGCTGAAGCTGCAAAAATTGGCATGCGTTCATGCTGTTCTATACCTATTATTAAAAAAAATAAATCAATTGGTGCTATTGTAGCTTTATCTGACAAAGCAAACTTTTTCAACAAAAATATATACGAATTATTAAAAGAAATTACACTGGATATAAACTATGCGCTTGACAATATAGAAGCTCAACGATGGCGTGATATTGTTATGCTTGCAATAGATAGAAATGAAAATTTAATTGGTGTTATGGATAGAAACTTTAGACTAGTATATGTAAATGAAGCTGTTGAAAAAATTACAGGTTTTACAAAAGATGAGGTCATTGGTAAACACCATTCTATTTTTAGTTCTAAAACGCACAGCAAAGAATTTGCAATAAATTTTTATAAAACATTAACTTCTGGCAAGATTTTTTCCGATGTTATAACTTACAAAACAAAAGATGAAAAATTTTTTAGTGCACTTGTTAGTATTGTACCGTTCATAGAAAATAATCAAATACAGTACTATGTGAGTATTGCAAAAGATATATCAAAAGAAAAAACTCTCTATGAAAAGATCAATTATTTAACTAATTTTGATGCTTTAACCAATCTGCCAAAACGTCAGGCTTTTATAGATTACATTGAAAGATTTATAAAACGTGCAGAAATTGAAAATAAAATCGGAGCAATTGCAATTATAAATCCTATTAATTTTGGTAACATCAACAAAGCGTATGGTTTTGAATTTGGCAATGAATTACTTAAGAAAATAGCAGAAAGGTTAGGCAAAATAGTAAGGCAAATTGATATAGTTGCAAAGCTTGAATCGGATAAATTTGCGGTTTTGCTTAAAGATCTTTCATTTGAAGAAGATAGTTTGGTTTTAATGGTAAACATAATAAAAGTTCTCTGTGATGATTATAATATAAATGGTACTATAGTTAAGCTTTCTTTTAATGCAGGTGTAAGTTTGTATCCAAAAGACTCTAAAGACCCAAAAGTACTTTTACAAAAGGCAGAAATTGCGGTATCCGATGCTAAAGAAAAAGGAGAAGGGGCATTGGGTTTTTACAGACAGGAAGTAGAAGATAGTGCAAAAGAAAAACTCTCACTTAGGTACAATATAACAAAAGCACTTTCTAATAAGGAATTTTTGGTATATTATCAGCCTTATTTTGATACAAAAACAAAAAAAATCATAGGGGCAGAATGTTTGCTGAGATGGAAAAAAGGTGATAAAATTATACCGCCTTTAGAATTTATACCTTTTTTAGAAGAAACGGGCCTTATTTTGAATGTTGAAGAATGGTTAAAAAATGAAATAGCACAAAGTATTAGCTTAAGAAAAAATAAAATACCTATATCAATAAACATTTCACCAATAAGTTTTAAACAAAAAAGATTTATAGATGAAATTGCTTCTATAATAAATTTATACTCAATTGACCCTTCTTTGATTGTGATTGAAATGCTTGAACGTACATTTATAGAAGATTTCCCATATTATAAAGTTTTTTTGAATTCGCTTAAAAGTTACAATATAAAATTAGCTTTGGATGATTTTGGTACAGGTTACTCTTCTTTGTCATATTTGAGTGAGCTACCATTTGATTATATAAAGATAGATATATCTTTTGTAAGAAAGATGCTTTTTGATTCAAAAGCAAAATCTATTGTTGAAACAATTATTTATTTATCACATAATTTAGGTATAAAGACAATAGCAGAAGGTATAGAAAATAAAGAGCAACTTGATATGTTAGAAAAATTAGGCTGTGATGCCATGCAGGGATTTTTATTATCAAAACCTATCACTAAGGAAGAATTTGATCGTTTAATAGGAGAATGATGCTATGAAAAATGTAGAAAATGAAACAAAACCGTCAGTAAAAATCAAAAGATGGTGTGAAAACTACCCAGCAGAGCGCCCACCCAGGTTTTTGAGGGCATTTATGTTGTATATTTTAACTCAAGGACCCAGACATGGCTTTAAAATTATAGAAGCACTCCAGGATATGGGTATAAAGTATGAAGATGTGGGTGACTTTGGCTATATTTACAAAACATTAAACGCTATGGAAAAAGATCACCTTATTGTTTCATCTTGCGACATTAATGATAAAGGTAGAGGTAATTACAAAAAAATCTACACGCTAACAGATAAAGGAAAAGCAGAACTCAAACTCTGGATCGTATCTTTAACAAATTTAAAAGAAAGTCTTGAGAGTTTTTTGCATGCATGTAAAAATATACAGGAGAGCTTATGAAAAAGATAGAATTTTTGTTTTTTAGCGGTTGTCCAAATTCTGAGCCTACTTATAACAATTTGATGGAAGCGTTAAAAGAATTAAATTTAAGTATTTAAGTAATAATGTTGAAAAAAATTGATGTGGAAACACTTGAAAAAGCTAATGAAGTAAATTTTTTGGGATCACCATCCATATATATTGATGGTGTTGATATTTATACAATGCAAAAACCAAAAGAAGTTAATAATGCCTGCAGGACTTTTGATATAGGTGGCAAAAAATCTGGTGTAATACCAAAAGAATTTATTAAAGATAGACTGAAAAGTTTTATTTAGTTTTCAAGTCTTACGTTAGCTTAAAATTTAATATATATAAAAAATATTTGCTTGACAATTAACGTTATATAAAATACTATATATCAAAAAGGAGGTGTATGATGAAAAAGTTACTTACTGTGTTATTTGTTATTTTTTTTGTTCATATGTCTTATGCAAATGAACTAAAAGTTGTGATTGCGCCAAACCTTGACAAAGTAATAAAACCAATCAATGCAGAGTTTGAAAAGTTAAATAAGGGTGTTAAAGTAGTAACCATACCACTTGTATCTGGCGCTGCTTATCAGCAGATTACAAATGGTTACCCTGTAGATGTTTTTATGTCAGCTGACGCAAAGTATCCACAAGAGCTGGTAAAAAAAGGTTTTGGCGATGATTATTACATATATGCTATCGGTAAACTGGTAATCTGGACAAATAGCAATGTAAAATTGGACAAAGATTGTATAAACACTTGTCTTGATGGAAATGTATCGCATATTGCAATTGCAAACCCAAAACTTGCACCTTACGGAAGAGCTTCAATTGAAGCTTTAGAATCTGCCAATATTTACGATAAAGTCAAGCATAAGATAGTTTTTGCAAATGATGTATCACAGGCTCAACAGTTTGCTCAAACGCGTAGCGCTCAAATAGCTTTTATACCATTGGCTTTGGTAATTAAATCAAATGTAGGTCATTATTGTGAAGTTGACCAAAATTTATACAAACCAATAAAACAGGCAATGGTTGTAATAAAATCTTCAAATGAAAAAGAATTGGCTAAAAAGTATGTAGATTTTATTAAATCAAATCAAGCAAAAGAAATATTTAAAGGATTTGGGTATGCTACGCCATAATTTATTTGTTATTTTTGCTTTTTTGTTTTTTTGTAATGTAAGTTTTGCTTCAAAGCTTGTGATAGTCTATACACCGAGTATGCAAGGACCCATAAAAACAATTAATTCGTTATTTGAAAAGCAAAATGGAAATATCGAAATTACAGCAATACCTATTATCGCTGGTGTAGCTTTTGAACAGATAAAAAATGGCTATCCTGCAGATATTTTTATATCGGCAGATACAATGTATCCCAAAAAACTTATTGAAGAGGGTTTTGCTTTAGAAAACTCATACTTTGTATATGCAAAAGGTGTGCTTGCCCTATATTCAAACCTTGAAAAGCTAAACAAACAAAGTTGTTTAGAAAACGTAAGTAAATTTCAAGGCTATATTGGCATAATTAACCCAAAGCTTGGTCCATATGGCAAGGCAGCAATGCAGGCTTTAGAAAACTCACATTTGCTATACGAGACTCAAAAAAGGTTTGCACAAGGAAAAGATGCGCTTCAAGTGTTGCAATTTGCTCAGACAAAAAGTGTATCTATGTCTTTTTTGCCACTTTCATTGGTAATAAATGAAAAAAGTGGTAATTATTGCATTGTAGATAAGAAATTATATTTGCCAATAAACCAGGCAATGGTTATACTTAAATCGTCAAAAAATAAAAATGACGCATTTAAGTATTTAGAGTTTATGAAATCAAATAAAGTAAAAGAAATATTAAAAACTTACGGTTTTGAAGCTTAATTTTGGGAGTTTCAATGATTTATTTTTCATGTGAGGAAATAGACAAACTAATTAGCGATGATTTAGCCTACAGCGATTTGACAACTGATATTTTAGATATTGATGGTGATTGTAAACTAGAGTTCATTGCAAGGCAGGATCTGGTAGTTTGTGCAAGTGAAGAAGCAAAAAGTGTATTGAAAAGGTTTGATTTAAAGATAGAAACACTTGTGCCTTCCGGGAGTTTTGTCAATAAAGGTCAATTGTTGCTTTCAGCATATGGAAATTTCAAAAATGCACAGAGTTGCTACAGGATTTGTTCCAATTTAATGGAACACGCCAGTGGTTTGGCTACAAAAACAAGAAATTTTGTAGAATTGGCAAAAAGTCAAAATCCAAGTATCAGAGTAGCCACAACAAGAAAGACCTTTCCATTTACAAAAAAACTTTCAATTAAAGCAATTTTAAGCGGTGGAGCAAGTGTCCACAGACTTGGTTTATCAGAAAGTATTTTGATTTTTAAAGAGCATATCATGTTTATGGGTGGTTTTGAAAAGTTACTTACCAAAGTAGACGAGATTAAACGCAAAGCTTACGATAAAACGGTGTGTGTTGAAGTTGAAAATCTTGATGAAGCAATTTATTTGGCAAAAGCTGGTATTGAATTTTTACAACTTGATAAATTTGATATAGAAAAAACCAAACAAGCCACAGAATCTTTAAGAAAAATGAATAATTCCATAAAAATTGCTGTAGCTGGCGGCATTAACGACAGCAATGTAGTAGAATACGCAAAAACCGGTGTTGATTCTATTGTTACTTCCTGGTTGTATTTTGCAAAACCAGCCGATATTGGAGTAAAGTTTACAAAAATCGGATAATATTCCACTTTGTGCTTGACATATTTTTATTTTTGTATAAAAATAAAATAACTATATGGCAAAATCAAAAAGGAGGTTTTGAGTGCATTCATTAGTTTTTATTAAGCAAGTTCCAGATGCGGCTCAAGTTAGGGTTGATTATGAAACCGGTACATTAATAAGAGAAGGCGTACCAGCTATAATTAACCCGTTTGATACGCATGCTATTGAAGCAGCAGTCCAGATAAAGGACAAATTTGGTGGTAGTGTATCTGTTTTGTGTATGGGCCCTCCTATGGCAGATGAAGCTTTAAAAAAAGCGCTTGCTATGGGTGCAGATAATGTGTTTTTACTGAGTGATAGGGTTTTTGCAGGTTCCGATACATTGGCAACAAGCTATGCACTATGGGCTGGTGCACAAAAAGTGATACAAGAAGTTGGTCCGGTTGATATATTTTGGGCAGGAAAACAGGCAATCGATGGAGATACAGCTCAAACTGGCCCAGGTATAGCAACACGCTTTGATGTTCCTTTGGTTACATATGCAGTTGAAATTAAAGAGGTTGACCCACAGGCAAGAAAAATTAAAATAGTAAGGTTGCTTGAAGGTGGTACAGAAACCGTTGAAGTTCCAATGCCATGTTTGATAACAACGGAAGAAACACTTAACCACATAAGGTTTGCTCCATTGCCATACCTTATAAAAGCTGCCAGAACACCTGTGGTTTTGCTTAATTCTTCAAATACGACGATAGATGCATCTCAATGCGGTTTGAAAAATTCGCCTACAAAGGTTAAAAAGGCATTTACGCCACCAAAAAGAGAGCGTGGAGAGATGATCGAAGGGAGTTTAGACGAAATTGTAAATACAGTTTATGCTAAAATAGAGCCAATGCTTAAGCAGTTGGGAAAAGTTTAAGGGGTGGATAGATGATTAAGCAAGATATAACACAATATAAAAATGTATGGGTTTTTATAGAACACAATGAAGGCAAAATTGAGAGAGTATCTCTTGAATTGCTAAGCAAAGGTGCAGAACTTGCAAAAGATCTTGGTTGCGAAGTATGTGCATTTACTGTTGGAGATAAAGTTGAGCAATTTGCAAAAGAGGTTGGAGAATATGGCGCAAAAAAGTTTTATATTATTGAAAATCCTGTATTAAAAGAATATAGAACTGAACCATGGAGAGATGCAATCGTGTATTTAATCGATAAATATAAACCTGAAGTAGCTTTAATAGGAGCGACAACGCTTGGCAGAGATTTGGCAGGCACAGTTGCAACAAAGCTTTCTGCTGGTTTAACGGCTGATACCACAGCCCTTGATATTGACCCATCCAATAAAAACCTTTTAATGACGCGTCCTACTTTTGGTGGTAACTTGATGGCAACAATATTTTGCCCAGATAACAGACCCCAAATGTCAACAGTGCGACCAGGTGTTTTTAAAGCTGTAAAAAATCCTACAAAACCAGAGATAATAAAAGAGAAATACGATATTACAGAAGATAAAATAGTAAAGAAAATTATCGAAAAAGTCCAAACAGGTGAAGAAAAGGTAAATTTGAGTTTTTATGAAGTAATTGTTGCTGGCGGCAAAGGTATGGGCAAAAAAGAAAATTTAAAATTGCTCGAAGATCTGGCAAATGTTCTTGGTGGTACCTGGGCGGTTTCAAGAAAAGTGGTTCAGGCTGGTTGGGCACCACAATCAAGACAGGTAGGACAAACTGGTCAGACTGTCCACCCAAAAATTTATATAGCAGCAGGTATTTCTGGTGCTGTGCAGCACGTTGCTGGCATGAAATCCTCAGATATTATAATAGCAATAAATACAGATCCAGAAGCGCCGATATTTGAAGTGGCTACATATGGGATAGTTGGCGATTGTTTACAAGTATTACCAAAAATGACAGAAATGTTTAAACAAAAGTTGGTTAAATAGGGAGTGTAGATATGAGAAAAAAGGATTTTGATGTTGTTATAGTAGGTGCAGGACCAGCTGGATTGGCTGCAGGGTACGTTTTAGCCAAAGCAAAAGTTAATGTAGCAATTATTGAGCGTGGTACATTTCCTGGTTCAAAAAATGTAATGGGTGGAATTTTTTATAGAAAAGCACTTGATGATTTAATGCCAGATTTTTACAAAGAAGCGCCACTTGAAAGGCATATTATAGAACAAAAATTATGGTTAATCTCAGAAGATTCTGTATTTTCTACAGGAATTAGGAGTGAAAAATTTAATAAAGAACCATATAATTGTTTTAGTGTGTTTAGGGCAAAATTTGATAAATGGTTTGCGCAAAAAGTTCAGGAAGCAGGTGCTCTAATTATAAATGAAACTGTGGTGAAAGACCCAATTGTTGAAAATGGTAAAGTTGTTGGTGTTAGAACAGATAGACCAGATGGTGACTTATACTGCGATTGTGTAATAGCGGCAGATGGCGTAAATTCATTTTTGGCAAAATCTTTAGGTTTAAGAGAAAAAATTACACCAAATAAAGTTGCAATAGCTGTAAAAGAGATTATTGGATTACCGGAAAACGTAATTAATGACAGGTTTGGTGTGTCAAATGATTCAGAAGGTGTAACAATTGAAATCACAGGTCCATATTTTGAAGGTATGGAAACCATGGCTTTTATATATACAAATAAAAATTCTGTATCCATTGGTGTTGGAACTATAATTGAAGATATAATAGAACACAAAGTAAATCCAAATGATTTAATTGAAAAATTCAAAACGCATCCTTCTATTGCGCCATTGATAGCTGGTGGAGAAACAAAAGAGTATTTAGCTCACATGATACCAGAAGGTGGCTATTACGCTGTACCAAAGCTTTATACAGATGGATTTATGGTAACAGGCGATGCTGCGATGCTGGTTAACAGTGTTCACAGGGAAGGTTCAAACCTTGCAATTGAATCTGGAAAACTTGCAGCACGCACATATCTGGAAGCAAGAGAAAAAGGTGATTTTAGTGCTAAATCGCTCAGCGCCTATCAAACAAAAATGGAAGAATCATTTGTATTAAAAGACCTTAAGATGTATAGGAACTTACCTCATCTTCTTGAAGAAAAACGATACCTATTAACAAAATATCCACAGTTAATTATAGATTCTATGTATAATATTTATAATGTGGATGGTGTTTCTAAACCGGATAAAATTAAAGCTATTAAAGAAAGATTGAAAAAAGATTTTGGTTACTGGAACTTGGCAAAAGATATGTTTACATTATGGAGGAAATTAGGATGAGAATTGAAGATAAATTATATTTAGTAGGTTATAATGTAGACGAAGAAGGTTCTCATTTAGGTGTGAGTGATCCTGAAGCGTGCAAAAAATGTCAAGGTAGGCCCTGTACATATGTGTGTCCAGCCAGTGTTTATACTTATGATGAAGAAGAACAAAAGTTATCTATAAACTATGATGCATGCGTGGAGTGTGGTACTTGCAGGATAGCCTGTGATTATATTACTTGGAGATACCCAAGAGGTGGTTTTGGAGTTGCATATAAATTTGGATAGAATCATATTGACAAACAATTTATTAAGAGTAAATTGTTAATTAGAAATTTTACGTAAGGAGGTTTGATATGTCCTTTTTAAAGGAAAAATTAGCTGAGAAAATCGCTCAGCACAGGCCACGCACTACTAGGCTTCTCAAAGAGTTTGGTAATGTAAAAATTGACGAGGTTACGATCTCGCAGGCTATTGGTGGGATGAGAGGCATTAAGTCTTTGGTAACTGATATTTCTTACTTGGACCCAGAAGAAGGAATTAGATTTCGTGGTTACACAATCCCAGAAGTATTAGAAAAATTGCCAAAAGTTCCAGGTGCAGAGATGCCTTATGTTGAAGGTCATTTTTATTTACTGTTAACAGGTGATGTCCCAACAGAAAAAGAAGTTAAAGAAGTAGCAGAAGAGTTCAAAAAAAGAAGAGCTTTGCCTGAGTATGTAAAAGATACTCTAAAAGCTATGCCAAGGGATACTCACCCAATGACCATGTTTGCAGCTGGTATTTTAGCAATGCAAAGAGAGTCAAAATTTGCAGCATACTACAACGCTGGTAAATTTAACAAAAACACAGCGTGGGAACCAATGTTTGAAGATGCAATGGATCTGATGGCAAAGTTACCTTCACTTGGTGCATATATATATAGAATGAAATATAAAAGTGATACACATATACCATCAAACCCTGATCTTGATTTAGGTGGTGATTTTGCTAATATGATGGGTATTGATAAACCATACGATGATGTTGCAAGATTGTATTTTATACTGCACTCAGATCATGAAAGTGGCAATGTTTCGGCTCATACTGCTCACCTTGTGGCATCAGCATTATCTGATGCATACTATGCATATTCTGCTGCTATGTGCGGTCTTGCTGGGCCATTGCATGGTCTTGCAAACCAGGAAGTATTAAAATGGATACAAGAAACCATAGATAAGAAACTAGGTGGAAAGGTTCCAACCAAAGAAGAATTAAAGAAATTCGTAGAAGAAACACTATCAAGCGGTCAGGTAATACCAGGATACGGTCATGCAGTTCTAAGAAAAACAGACCCACGCTATGTGGCCCAAAGGGAATTTGCACTTAAGCATATGCCAGATGACCCAATCTTCCAGGTTGTTTCAATGCTTTATGAAGTAGTTCCACCGATTTTGTCTTCACTTGGCAAAGTAAAGGATCCATGGCCAAATGTTGATGCACATTCTGGTTGCATCCAGTGGCATTATGGTGTTGTAGAGTATGATTTCTACACAGTATTGTTTGGTATCGGAAGAGCATTAGGTGTTCTTGCCAACCTTGTATGGGATAGAGCACTTGGATATGCAATTGAAAGACCAAAATCTGTTACTACAGATATGCTTGAGAAATGGGCAGGAATTAAGTAATTTAAGGTTTAGCGAAAATCTAGCAAGGGAGGGGTTTTTAAAATAAACCTCTCCCTTTTTTTATGGAGGGATGTGTGGATATATTAATTACAGGTGGTGCTGGCTTTATTGGATCAAATTTAGCTCTTGCACTTCAAAAAATGGCTGATAATATATCAGTTGTTGATGATTTTTCCAAAGGTGTCTACAAAAATCTTGAAGGTTTTGAAGGAGATGTTGTAGTCGCAGATATATCTATTAAAAATTTTGATTGGGAGCATTATTTAGATTTTGAACCAGACTATATTTTTCATGAGGCTTCAAATACTGATACAACATATCCAGACGATAAAGAGATGCTAAGAAGCAATATTGAAGGTTTTAGAAATGTACTAGAGTTAGCTATAAATTCTCAAGCCAAAGTTATTTATGCATCAAGTGCTGGTGTTTATGGAAAGGGTACTATCCCTATGAGTGAAAATTCTCAAAGAGACCCAAAAAATGCATATGCGTTTTCAAAGTATATAATGGAAAATATAGCAAGAAAATACGCAGAAAATTATGATTTAGAATGTGTGGGTTTGAGATACTTTAATGTTTATGGTCCCAGGGAATCTTTTAAAGGCAAAGCAGCAAGTATGATTTATCAATTAGCTTTGCAAATAAAAGAAGGCAAAAGACCGCGCATATTTGAATTTGGAGAGCAATTTAGAGACCAGATTTATGTTAAAGATGTGGTTGAGGCAAACTTGCAAGCTATGGAATCACCATCCGGTGTTTATAATGTGGGCACTGGTAAACCTACAACTTTCAATAAAATTGTGGAAGTTTTAAATAAAGTTTTAAAAACAAACTTAGAACCAGAATATATAAAAAATCCCTACACTCAATTTTATCAGGACCAAACATTGGCTGATATGAATTTATCTGCAAGTAAAATGGGTTTTGTAGCAAAGTACGATATAGAATCTGGTATAGAAGATTACATGAGGTGGCTTGGCTTTGCTTGATATTGAAAAACTTGTAGGCACTTCTTGCAGATTGTGCCCAAGAAACTGTAAGACAAATCGCAATATAGAAACTGGTTTGTGTAAAACAAACAATAAAATTGAAATAGCGAGTTTTAATTTACATTTTGGCGAAGAACCTCCAATTAGCGGAAATTATGGTAGTGGTACTGTGTTTTTTGCAGGTTGCAATATGGCCTGTGTGTTTTGTCAAAATTATCCAATAAGTCAGTTAAAAAGCGCTTATAAAACAATTGATGAATATGCACTTGCTGATATTTTTTTAGAATTGCAAAATAGAAAAGCTCACAATATTAATTTGGTAACACCTTCTCATTTTGTTCATTTGATTTGCAAATCTATTGAAATTGCAAGACAAAAAGGTTTTAACATACCAGTTTGTTACAATACAAGCTCTTATGATAAAGTGGAAGTTATTGAATATCTAAACGATTATGTTGATATTTATTTAGCTGATTTAAAATATGCAGATGATGAGTTATCTTACAAGTATTCTGGTGTGTCTGATTATTTTAAGGTAGCTACAAGAGCAATTATAAAAATGCAAGAAACAAAAGGTCCTTTAATATTAAAAAACAATTTGGCTGTAAAAGGATTAATTATAAGACATTTAGTTTTGCCAAATAATATCGAAAATTCAAAAAAAGTTTTGGATTGGATTGTAGACAATATAGACAAACCCACAATTTCTTTAATGAGGCAGTATTTTCCTGCATACAAAGCTTCTTTATATCCAGAACTATCAAAAAAACTAAATAATTCTCAATGGAACAATATACTTGATTATGCCTACAAATTAGGTATTGATGGTTATTTTCAAGTAGCCTAACTTTTTAGAGATAATTAAACAAACTTAATTGGTTAATTTTAGCAAAACTTTGTAATAAAGCCTGCATAATCGTAATTTCTCTTTGATAATCACTAATTATTTTTGCATAGTTTGCATCTTGTAGGTTGGATAATGTTTGAGCATTAGATAAAGAAGTATTATCAATGCGCTTTTGCGCAAGTTGCATACGCTGCTCATAGGCACCAATAACCGACCGATTTGCATCTACTTGAGATAGAGAATCTTGAATATTAGTTATTGATTGTTGAAGCATGTTTGTAAGTTTAATAGAAAACGAATCGCCATTTTTTAATAAAGGGGTTACATAGGTGCCATTTATTTTTTGTGGTGCTAAAGTTAAATTTAGTCCATCTGGTAACTGAATTTGTGTAGTATTTAAAAAGCTTGCAATAGCATCATTTGAATTTGCAGCTGTTGCATAAGAAGCAATTGCATTATTTTTTGAGTCTAAAACGGTTATTTTAAATATCCCACTTGCAACACCCATTGTAATTTTGCCGATATTTTGGTTTTTTGAATCCATAATTGTAATTGTATGGGAAGCTGTAATATCACTTGAGCTACCAGATACGCTAAATGTCCAATTTTGAGAATTATTACCTGTATAATAGCCAGAAATAGTTGGCATAAGTGTAGATCCCGCACTAAAGCCTGTTGCTTTTGAGATTTGATTTACACTTTGCCCAAGTATTGCAGCCTGGGCATTGTCAAATGCATCAAATACATCTATACCACCGCCTTGCTGTATAGTGTTAAATACACCAAATATATTAGCTGAGCTGACAACATTAATGGATAAATTAAGTTTACTTGTCCCACCTCTTAGATCTTGTATTACAATTTTGCCGTGTTGGATACTTGCAGATACTGTGCCCAAAAATGCATTTGAAATGCCATGGCTTATTGAGTTAAACAGACCAAATACTGGTATTGAGTTTGATTTAGTTTGTATTGCTATATTTAATACGCTTGAGCCTACTTTATTTTCAGCAATTTGTATTATACCATGGTTTATGGTAGCTGTTGCATTAAAAATTCTCCCAATACTTGCAAGCACGCTCGAAATTGTAGTATTAGTAGAAAAAGTGATGCTTACAATTTGTCCTTCATGCGAAAAACCTCTAACAACTACTGCACTGCCATGTGTAAGTGCGCCAATTGTTGTAGAGCTATTTGCAATGGTGCCATTTGGAAGTGTCAAAATTGTATTGTTTTGCAAAACTTCTTTAGTACTAAGGTGTGTTATGTAGTTTAATAGTTGAGATACAGTTGCACTAGAAGTTACAACAAAAGCTGGACCAGAAACAATATTACCGTTGTGATCTATTCCTGTTAGCACTATCCTTTGTCCAGTTTGCAGGGCTACATTTGATAAAGCGTTTGCCAAGTGCAAATCTACAAGTTTTGTTTGAGCAGTTGCAGGGTCATTTGAAGAGTTTAGCAGCAAGTTGTTTGATTGAAGGGTTTGATGCTGCATATAGAGCATGTCTTTTGCATTAATGGTTATTGGTGTATTTAAACCGTCAGAGTAAGCTATAGCTAGATTGTTGTTATCTCCCACGTAGACATTGTTTCCACCTGGAGAATAAGAAAAGGTAAAACTTCCACTTGCGCCTTTTGGTATATAAATTTTTATTCCCCTGCCTGTATTAAACCAACCTCCAGTTTGTAAAAGGTTTGTGATGTCTGCAGAATTTGATAGAACATCGCCGCCTGCGCTTGATCTATCAATGCCGTCTGAGCTTATTGATATTACATTGCCATTACTATCTGTAATTGAGAGTTTTCCTGAAGTAATATTAACTGTATAAGTACCACTTTGAAACTGATTTAAATCTCCAAAGTTTTTTGAAGTAGTAATCTGAAAAGCATTGTTTGAAGGATTATTTATAATCGCCGCCTGTTGCGTAATATTTTGCACGGGTGCTGTATTTGTCAAAAATCCGCTAAATAAATAGTTACCACCAAACATTGTATTTGCACTGTTTTTAATTTCTGCTTCTACTGCCTGGAGTTGTTGGGCGATAGCAGTATTACTTGCTATGTCGTTTGTAGCATTTGCAGCTTGAATAATTAAAGAACCAGAATTTTGCAAAAGCTGGCTGATATTTTGTGTTGCAGTATCTTGAGCTGAAAGTAAAGAGTTTGCATAATTTATATTCGATTTATATTGATCAAACCGTGTTTGTATATCGCTTATAGTTAAAATTTGCGAAAGTGCTATTGGGTTATCTGATAGGTTATTGACACTTTTCCCAGTGGCCATTTGAGTTTGTGTGTTATACAGTTGAGTGTTTATATTGTTTATATTTGATAAAAAGTTGCTATATAGCATATCTTGTGTTATTCTCATAACACACTCCTACTGCACCATATTGATTAAAGATTGCGTTACTTGTTCAATTACACTTATAAATCGTGCAGATGCTTGATAAGCCATCTGGTATTTAATTAGATTTGCAGCTTCTTCATCTAATGATACGCCTTCTTGAGATGATACTAAGTTTTGTGTTTGTGTAACAAGAGCGTTTTGGGCACTTAAAAGGTTTTGGTTTGCCTGGACATCAGAGCCAATTTTGCCTAAAAATGCATTGTAGTATTGGTTTATTGTTTGCGTGTTTGAAATCATTACGTTTTGCGTTTGTAAGTTTGCTATAGCCAAAGCATTTGAGTTATCACCAGGCAACATAGATTTGCCTGCAGCAATTTTGCTTTGATCATTTACAATTATCGGATTAACGCTTATATTTGAAGCGTTTGTGCCAGTAAAAAATGTATTTATACCGACAGCAGCTAAAAAGTTAGAAGTATCGCCAGCAAATGAAAACGTATATCCATTGTTAGATATAATTTGTACATAGCCTTGATTTATACCAGATAAACTCATCGAAATGCCATATTGACCAAGAATATTATTAAAGTTTTTGCTTATATTATCAAAACTATCATTTGAAGTTATTGGTATAGAAACTGTATTTACAAGATTATTATTCGAATCATAGACATTTACACTTAATGTCCCACTCTTTAGAGGTAGATTTACCCCCGCTTCTTCTGATTCGGTAATTGAATTTGATGCACTATTAAGCTCGTATGTACTTTGCGTTTGTGTATATGCACTTAATCCGCTTCCACCTGAGTGTAGAATATTTACTTGGTTTATAATAGAGTTTGAAAGGGTATTTAGACTATTCATATAATCTGGAAGCTTTTTTGAAGCCAATTGTATAACAGCCCCAAGGCTTCCTTGGGATATCTGGTTTGTTATATCTGTGAGGTTTCCAATTGCATCTTGAAAAAAAACATTGTTATTTTGACCATTAGTGGTTTTCGTTATAAGTTTATTATAAGTGGTTCCAGATACAAGCGGTAAACCGCCAATTAATATTGTAAGATCTTCTTGAGAAGTTGAGAGGGTTTGGTTTTGCTGAGATGGAGCATATGTGTTAAATACATTTACATTTGCAATCTTTTGGAGTTGCTGAATTAACTGATTTCTTTGATCTATAAGTGTATTTGCAGTTTGATTTGGTGCAAGAGTGGCTAGTTTTATTTCGTAGTTTATATTTGCTATATTTTTAGCTAAAGTATTAATTTGATTTACATGTGATGTCATTTGTGAGTAAAGGTTATTTTGCAATTGCTGTAGTGAATTATATGTTGATTGAATAGTTTGAGAAAGTGTCAAACCGCTTTGGATAACTTGCTGGCGTGCTGTCGCCAGATCTGGGTTTGAAGAAAGTGATTGCCAAGAATTAAAAAAATTATTTAGAGCTGTATTTAAACCGGTATTGTTTTGTTCATTGAATAAATTTTGCACTTGCGTAAGTTGGTCATTTAATGTTTGATAGTAGGATTGTAAATTTAATTGTTGATTTAGCGTATTGTCTAAAAGCTGGTTTCTTGCAGATGTAATTGAATTAATCTGTGCCCCTAAACCAAAAGCACCAATTTGAGTTATTTGAGGGTATTTTTCAACTATATTTGGTGATTCTCTAGTATATCCTGGCGTATTGGCATTTGCCATATTATTACCTGTTATATTTAGCGCATTTTGTGAGACATTAAGTCCACTTACTCCAATGTAGAGACCGTCAAAAATAGAAGGCATCTTTATATAGTCCTTGTAAAATTTGATTTGTATGGTATATAAGCTTTGTTATTATATGTTTGATTCAATTGCATGAAGCTTGCATACAAATTTAGCATGGAAGTTGAAAAAGCTAAATGTTGTTTTGCAATTTTCTCATTTATGCTATTTTCGTAAAGAAATTTACTTGAAATTTCAATAATTTTGCTTTCATATTTTGATATAATAGCTTTTGAAACGCCTAATTCTTTTAGTTTATTGAGATTTGTATTTATAATATTTAGATAAGTTTCTTTTTCTTGAAGAATTGACAAAATTCCATCTGTATCAACTGTAATAAGGCAAGCCCTTTCTTTGCGTGAAATCTCTATTAAACGTTCATAGCTAGTTACTATAGTATTAATGCATAACTCAATTTGTTTATCCATTTTTTAATTCCTCAAGTATGTTTTTTGCTAGTTCAGTAAGGTTTGGTTTATATGTGCCATTTTCATAAGCTTTTTGAACTGCTTCAAGGCGTTTTTGATGGTTTGTTTCAATATTTGATATGTTTGCTAAAACTTTTGCTACTTGCGAAATATCGATGCTATCTTGCGATACACTTCTTTTATCGCTATCAATTTGGTTATTTTGTTGAATTTTATTTTTTTGAATTTTGTTCTGGTTTGTTAGAGCCTCTATATTTGAACCAAGCACATCTATGATTTTCATTTTTCACCTCCTTAGTCTAAATATCGGATGATAGCATAAAAATTTAAGCTTTTTCATAGTAAGAAATTACCTTTTGAACATATTGAACAGTTTCTTTAAATGGAGGTATTCCGTTAAATTTTTTAACATTGCCAATACCTGCGTTATATGCTGCCAAAGCAAGTGGAATGCTCTTTAAATTTGCGATCAAATCACTTAAGTACTTAGTACCAGCCATAATATTTTGTATTGGATCAAATAGATTTGTTACACCAAGACTTTGAGCAGTTTGGGGCATAAGTTGCATCAATCCTGCTGCACCTTTTGGAGAAACTGCTTTTGGGTTAAAGTTTGATTCTGCTTTGATAACACTTAGTATTAACTTTTCTGGTACTTTAAACATTAAAGAAGCCTGTTTTACAATTTCTTTAATGTCTTTTGGTAGGTTTATTTTAAAAGGAATATAGTTATTTTGATTAAGAGGTATTGGTTGTTGAATTTTAGGAGATTTTGTCTCTTCAATAGCTTTTTTTAAAGAGTTGAAAATTAGATTTGCAATTCCAAAACTACTTGTATCGGCAAGTTTATTTGCCAAAGCATTTTGATACATAGACCTATAAATACTATTTTCAGCCGAATTGCCAAGTGTGCTATCTTCTCCTATTTTCATAGTTTTCAACATCATTTCAATAAAGATTGCCTCAAAATCTTTTGATAATTGTTTTAATTTTTCTAAATTATGATTATTGTTTTGGTTTATTGTTCCAATACTTTCAACATTCATCTACATTACCTCAAGTGATGCATTCAGGCTACCTGCTTGTTTTAATGCTTCTAGTATAGCAATAATGTCATTTGGCGTAGCGCCAGCTTTATTTAAAGCATTAACGAGGTCTTTTACTGTTGCGCCTTTGTAAAAATTTAAGAAATGGCTTTGTTCTTGATTAACCGTAATTGTTGGATTTTGTGTAACAGTTGTTTGACCGGCTGAAAGTGGTGGAGGCTGTGAAACTTGCCTGTTTGGGCTTATTGTTACGGTTAGATTGCCATGTGACACACTTACCGGATTAACTGTTACATTACCACCAATAACAACTGTACCTGTTCTTTCGTCTATAACTACTTTTGGTTTTACTTCATTTTGAATTGTTAATTGGTTTATTGCTGATACGAAACCTACTATATCGCCTTTATATAAATCAGGAACATCAACAACAACACTTCCAGAATCATTTGCATGAGCAATATATTGTTTAAAGTGGGAATTAATTGCCTGCTGTATTCGATTTGCCATTGTGAAGTCCGGATGATTCAAATCAAAATACAATTTATCCATCCCGGATAAATCGACTTCAACCTGTCTTTCTACTATGGCTCCATCTGGTATAATAGCTGTTGTAGGGAAATTTTGCCTTACGTTGCCCCCCGCTGTTCCAAAACTAAAACCACCAATAGATAATGGGCCTTGAGCTACAGCATAAACTTTACCATTTGCTCCAACCAATGGAGTCATAAGAAGTGTGCCACCTTGTAAGCTTTTGGCATCTCCAATCGAAGCTACATTTACATTTATACGTGAACCTTCTTTAATAAATGGTGGAAGATTAGCTGTTACCATTACCGCTGCAATATTTTTTGTTTGTAGACTTGCTGTTAAAGCTGGTGGTAAATTTACATCAAAACGCTTTAGCATATTAATAACGGATTGTATTGTAAACTTTGCGTTTGTTCCATCACCTGTTCCAGCAAGTCCTACTACAAGACCGTATCCAACAAGTTGATTTTGCCTTACACCTCTAACATTTGTTATATAACCAATTCTAACTTCAGCTGCGTAAGAGTTTACACTATACAAAATAACCGTTATTATAATCAAAAATTTTAAAAAGGTCTTATGAGTTGCCATAGTTTTGCAAGCCATCCTATATTGTGCGTATCACTTACAACACCTTTGCCATTATAGTATATCTTGGCATCGGAAATCAAGTTGGAATCTATTGTGTTTGAGCTTGAAATATCATATTTGCTTATTATACCAGTTAATACAACTGTATTTTCTTCACCATTTGTGTAAACCTGTTTTTCACCTCTTATAAAAAACCTATTGTTTGGTAATGCTTTTATGATTCTTGCTTCAATTGTTGCAGTCAGAGTATTGCTGGATTGATTTGTACCAGAGCCTTTATAGCTATTTGAGCCACCAAAATTAGCTAAATTGTTGCCACCACCACTTGCTAAATTCAAAGCGCTAAAAATACGGTTTTGCAAGCCAAGCAAAGTAGTAAGACCACTATTTGTCGAGGAGGATTCACTTGTTTGTGTTTGAGAAGTATTTTTGCTTACTGTTTGTTCGCTTACAATTACAGTTACTAAATCTCCAACATGAGAAGCTTTGATGTCGCTTACAAGGCTCGAAGAATTATCACTCCATAAAGAACCCAAAGCAGTTTTATCACTTTCTTGTACGGATGGTTGATCTTTTACATATTGAGGCATCTTTTCGTAATTAGCTTTAATTTGAGCGCTTGAACACGAAGCAAGCATAAAAGCTATACCAATTAAACCAAGATGTTTAAACTTCATAGCCTACCTCCTGCTACGAATACTAGCAAAATTTATTCCAGAATTTAAAAACGAGTGATTTTTGTTGACATTTGTTAGATATAGATTATTATACTATAAAAACAAATAAACAGGGAGGTATACTATGAAGAAATTAGTTCTTACAATAAGTGGTGTAATATTTAGTTGCAGTCTTGCGTTTGCTGGCCCTTCTGGCTATGGTGGGTGTCCTGGTCCAATGATGAAAGGTTATGGACAAGCACAGTATCCGATCCAAAATATTGGCGAAGCAAAAGCAAAAGATATGATAAGACAATTTCTTGATTCAAATAATATGAAAGATTATAAAATTATAAATATACAAAAAATTCAGGTCCCAAGGGGCACTGCCTATTATGCTACAATTGAAGGAAAAAATAAACAACAGTACGAAATACATGTAAATCCATGGGGTTATGTAGTAGGACCATTTGCTTTGCCAAGATAATCTAAAACGGTCTAAGTGTGTGTGTTCCCACTATAATTTTTTTAATATTTGATAGTCTGTGTGTTTGGATTGTTCCAAATTTATCAAGACTGATAAATAACTTTTGGCATTCAAACTCACGAGTTGTAAAATCAACATATTCGATTTTTAATTTAGATTTGCAACTTGTAAGTGTGTGATTTATATTTATTGTTTTAATGTTTTTTAATTGTAGTTCTATGTTTGGTCTATGGCAGGCAATAATATTGTTTTTAATAATTCCCTGTATTGGCTGGTTATTTATTGTAATAATTTTGTCAAAAGAGGGAAGTTGTTCTAATATTTGAACAGCCCACGAGTTATTTTTTTCATTGCCTGATTTTTGATCTAAAAATTTATCTAACTCAGATAAATATATTACGCCACCATCAAATGACCTTATATTATCAATATTAGTTGATAAATTTAAAAACACAACAACACTTATAAACTTTATTGTTGAAAAACGATTATCTAAATGCAATAAATATTTCTTTAACTGTTTTGTAAAAAGAATTGTTTTGTATAATGGATTCGGTAATTCTTTATATGTTTGATTTAAGTGTTTATCTGTTTTTAGTTGTATAATTTTATTTTCTTTATAAGAATCGAATGTATCATTTTTAAAATTTGCTGCATAATACACAGTTCCTTTATAGTTTTTCATTTCTATACAAAATATTGTGTTGTTATGATAACAAATTGCATCTATTTCTAAAAAATGATTTTTGTTGTAAGGACTTTTTAGTATGCGATTGAAAAACACTTTATAATTTTTTTCTATTAAAAATTTTTGCAAAATATTTTCTGCACCAAAACCAAATAGTTCTTTATTGTTTGATTCAATTAAGAATAATCTATCCCATAATTTTTTAAATACGCAAAAAAGAAACATTACACATTAATATCAATATTTACGCCTATTTGATTTTCTTCTTTTGGACAAAAATTTAAAATCTCACAAATACAATCATAGTCTTGAAAAAATTCTTTGTGGTTTTTTTTAGAATAAAATCTAAGCATATTTTTACCATCTTTTATAATTAGGTCGATTTCAAAGTTATCAAGATTTTTTTTAAATTTTTTTAAAAAAAGCTTTTTATATTTATTTGAGGTTTTCTTTTGTGATTGTTTTTTCTGGGGTTGCTTGTTTTGTCTATAAAAACTTTCTTCTTTTTCGCTAATTCCTCTAAGTGCGTCAATTTTTTCAATAGCTAATGTTTCATCGTCCATTATAAAAAAATTCTAAAAATTTGGCTATGGTGTCAGGCAAGTCTTTTCTTTCACATATTATATCTATAAAACCCTTTTCCAGTAAAAACTCAGATCTTTGAAAACCTTCTGGCAGGGCGTGGCCTATAGTTTGTTCAATAACACGTGGACCTGCAAAACCGATTAATGCTTTTGGCTCTGCTATAATAATATCCCCAAGCATGGCAAAACTTGCAGATACACCACCTGTTGTAGGGTCTGTTAATACAGATATATAAGGCAATCCTTTTTCGGCAAGTTTTGTTAGAGCAAAAGAAGTGCGTTCCATTTGCATTAAAGATAATATACCTTCTTGCATTCTTGCTCCGCCAGATGAGCTTATAATAACCAACGGTAGATTATGCTTTATTGCCTTTTCGATAGCTCTTACTATTTTTTCACCTGTAGCATAGCCCATAGAGCCACCTAGGAAAGAAAAATCCATAACAACAATTACGCATGGTTTATCTTTGATAGTGCATGTGCCACAAATTACGGCTTCTTTATTGGATGTTTTTTCAATTGCTTCGTTTATTCTATCTTTATAGGGTTTTAGATCAACAAAGTTTAGGGGGTCTTTTGTTTTTATATTTGCATCAAATTCTTTAAAACTGCCAGGATCAACCGTTATGTTTATGCGATTTTTTGCTGATATCCTAAAATAATAGCCACATTTGCACACCCAAAAATTACGCTGTAGTTCATCAATATAGGTAGTTTCTCCACAGGATGGACATTTAATCCATTTTTCTTCGTTTTTTTTCTTTTTTTTGAATAACATAAAACTCACCTTCTATATACAATTTTTCCTTTGTAAATGGTCTGTTCTACGCTTCCTACCAGCGTTTTATTATTAAACGGTGTATTTTTGCCTTTTGATTTAAATTCATTTGTATCTACTACCCATTGTTTATTGACATCAAGCAAAACAATATTTGCAAAAGAACCTTCAGATAGAGTACCTGCATCAAGTCCAAAAACTTTTGCAGGTTTAATAGTTAAAAGCTCTATAGCTTTTTGCAGGCTTATAATATTTTGTTTGACCAGATAGGTATTTACAACACCAAAAGCTGTTTCAAGACCACTTATACCAAAGCTTGCTTCTTGAATTGGTACGTTTTTTGTATCAAGCTCATGCGGTGCATGGTCTGTCGCAATAGCGTCTACAAGATCTTGCTTAAATGCATTTTTAATCATATCTAAATCTTCTTTAGACCTGAGTGGAGGGTTGACTTTAGCGTATGTATTATAATTGTAAACTTCGTCTTCTGTTAGCGCTAAATGATGAGGTGTTACTTCAAATGTTATATGTAGCCCTTCTTTTTTGGCTTTTTTGATTAGTTCTATAGATTCTTTTGCACTAACATGGCATATATGTAAACGAGCTTGGCTTACTGATCTTAGTATTTCTATATCTCGAGCTATCATTATGCTTTCGGATATGTTTGGTATGCCTTTAAGTCCAAGTTCAAAAGCTACTTTGCCATCATTTATTACGCCATCTTTTGAAAAGGCGAGTTCTTCTTCGTGTAAAGCAAAAACTGTTCCAATATCCTTTGTATAAACCAAAGCAGTGTATAATAAATTAGGATCAAATACTGGCTTACCATCATCGCTAAAAGCAACACAACCGGCATCTTTTAGGCTTAAATAATTGCAAAGCTGTTTACCTTCCTGATTTTTTGTTATAGCGCCAATTGGGTAAACATCGCAAAAACCTGCTTCTAAAGCTTTGTTTTTAATGTAGGATACCACAAGCTCACTATCTATTGGTGGGTTTGTGTTTGGCATACAGCAAATACTTGTAAAGCCACCAGCTACTGCAGCCAGTGAACCTGTCTGGATAGTTTCTTTTTTTGTAAAACCAGGTTCTCTTAAGTGTGTGTGTAAATCAACAAAACCTGGGCAGACAACAAGACCACTTGCATCAATTTCATTATCTATTGATATGCCGTTTGCATTTCCAACAAGTTCAATTTTATCGTTATTTATTACAACATCTGCAATCTTTTGAATATTATTTGCGGGGTCAATTACGAGACCTGAGTGGATAATAGTTCTCATATTTCACCTAATTTTTTTATTATAAGTTCATTGACTATCTTGGGGTCAGCTTTACCTTTTGTTGCTTTCATTACAGCACCTACAAAAAAACCTATTGTATTTTTCTTTCCAGCTTTGTACTGCTCAACTGCTTTGGGGTTATTGGCTATTGCTTCATCCAGGGCTTTTTCTATAATTCCTGTATCTTGAATAAGCGTTAAATTTTCTTTTTCTATAATTATTTTTGGCGAAAGGCCAGTTTCATACATTTTTGCAAAGACCTCTTTTGCTATTTTACCACTAATAACATTATTTTCAACTAAATTTATTAGTTCAGCTAAGTCGTCAGGCTTTATTAAAAGCTGTGTAATATCCTTATTATCTTTATTTAAATAGCCTAATGTTTCAGTTAAAACCCAGCTTAAGGCAGATTTTGGGTTTGATTTTTTTGCAACTTCTTCGTAAAAATCGGCAAGTTCTTTTGACTCAATTAGTATTTTTGCGTCTTCTTCTTTGATATTGTAAGTTTTAATAAATCTGTTAAATTTTTGTAAAGGCAACTCTGGCAAATCACTTTTGATCAACTCCAAAAAATAGTCTTCAATAACAATAGGAACAAGGTCTGGATCAGGAAAATACCTGTACTCGTAAGCTTCTTCTTTTGAGCGCATTGATTTTGTTGTAAAAGTTTTTTCATCAAAAAGCCTGGTTTCTTGAACAATTTCTTTATTATCCATGACTATTTGGATTTGGCGCTCAATTTCGTACTCAAGGGCTTTTTCGACATGTTTAAAAGAATTCATGTTTTTGATTTCTACTTTTGTGCCAAGTTCTGTTTGACCTTTGGGCTTAATTGATATGTTTGCATCGCATCTTAGCGAACCCTCTTCCATGTTTCCATCACAAATGCCAAGGTATCTAACAATCCTTCTTAAAGATCTTAAGTATTCGTAAGCCTGTCTTGGTGTGCTTATGGCTGGTTTCGATACGATTTCAAGCAAAGGCACGCCCGTTCGATTAAAATCTACGAGGCTTGAGTCGTGCGTGTGTATTGTTTTGCCCGCATCTTCTTCAATGTGTATACGCTCAAGAGGTATTTTTGTAAAGCCATTCTCATCTTCAATCTCAACATAACCACCTGTTAAGATTGGCAGTTCATATTGCGATATCTGGTAATTTTTTGGTAAATCTGGGTAGAAGTAATTTTTTCTTGCCATTACAGAGTACTTGTTTATATTGCAATTTAGAGCAAGACCAAGTTTTACCGCAAATTCCACTACTTTTTTGTTTAATACAGGTAAAACGCCTGGCATACCCATACATATGGGACATACATTTTCATTTGGAAGCAAACCAAATTTTGTTGAACAAGAGCAGAAAATTTTGCTATCTGTTAATAGCTGTATATGAACTTCCAAACCAATTGTAGGTTCGAATTCCATGCAGTGCCTCCTCTAATAAGGGTTTATAATAAAATCTTCAGATTGTTTAATATCTTTAAACTGAGCTTTAGAACCCTGAGGTGTTTTGATATAGGTTACCTTTGATTCAATAATAAATTTTATTGCCATTGAGTAAATTTTGTGTTCAACTTTTAAGATTCTATCAGCAAGACTTTCTGGTGTATCATTTTCATGCACACTAACTGCACCTTGTATTATAATGGGCCCACTGTCAAGTTCATTTGTAACAAAATGTACAGTTGCACCACTTATTTTAACACCAGCTTCTATCGCTTGTTTTTGTGGGTGCAAGCCTTTGAAAAGTGGCAATAATGATGGGTGTATATTTAAAATTTTACCTTCAAATGTATCTACAAAACTATCATCTAATATACGCATAAAACCAGCAAGCACGATTAAATCGGGCTCATATGGCATAATGCTTTCTATTATTTTTTTGGCATATTCTTTTCTTGAGAGACCTCTTGGATCTAAAAAAATCGTTTGTATATTATTTTGTTTTGCTATTTCAAGACCTGAACATTGTTTGTCTGATACAACGCAAACAATCTGTGCTTTTAAAAACCCATTTTTTATGTTATCCAGTATTGCTTTAAAATTTGAGCCTCTACCAGATAACATGCAAACTATTTTAAACAAACTCCACCTTCTTTAACCACATATCCGATAGGATAACTTATTATTTTGTTATATTGTAAAGTTTCAAGTACAATATCTTTATTATGTTCATCAACCACTACAACAAAACCAACACCCATATTGAATGTCCTATACATTTCTTCTTTTGAAAGTTTTGCAATATCAGCAACTAATAAAAATTCTTCCTGTGTTTTTATTGTTTTTGTGTCAATTTCGCAACCAAACCCTTCAAGGCAGCGAGGTATATTTTCAATAAAGCCCCCACCTGTGATGTGCGCTGCAGCTTTTATATATTGTTTTATAAGTTTAACAGTAGAGACATAAATAAGCGTAGGTGTTAACAAAATTTCACCAAGTGTTTTATTGTTTACAATTGTATCAAGTTTATATTTTGCAATTTCAAAGAACGCTTTTCTTATCAGAGAGTAACCATTTGAATGAAAACCGCTTGATGCGATGCCTATTAAGCAATCACCTTCTTTAACATTACCTTTAAATAAATCTTCTTTTTTTCCAATACCCACACAAAAACCCGCTAAATCATACTCTCCTTCGTTATACATAGAAGGCATCTGTGCAGTTTCTCCACCTGCAATAGCACAATTTGCTTGTTTTAAACCTTCTGTTATACCTTTAAATATATCTTCCAATACTTTATCTTCCACGTGGCTATATGCTATATAGTCCAAAAAAAAAGTTGGCATAATGCCTGTTGTTATTATATCATTAACATTCATGGCAACTAAATCAATACCTACGCTATCGTGTTTGTTTGTAGCAAAAGCAATTTTAAGTTTTGTGCCAACACCGTCTGTTGTACTTGCAATTACTGAATCGCACCCAAACTGTTTTAGGCTAAATAGACTGCTAAAACCCCCAATCGTTGATATAAAACCTTCTTTTGGCAAATCTTTTGACAATTTTTTTATATTTTCTACAAATCTATTTCCTTTATCAATATCTACTCCGCTATCTTTATAATTAATCATTTGGTTCCCTTCGATTTTTTAGGATTGGTTCAAAATTTTTATATACAATCATAATAATGCCTGTAATGGGTATAGCAAATATTATGCCCAATATTCCATATAATTCGCCAAAAAATATTATAGCAACCAAAGCAAGAAGTGGATTTATGTTTATTGTTTTAGAAAAAATAAGGGGTGCAACGATATTTCCAATAATAAAGTGTATTGATATAAAAACCACTCCTACTTCAAGTGTAAGCAGTAAGCTTTTGTTTACAGCTATTGCAAGAAAAAGTGGAGGTATGATTGCTACTATGCTTCCAATATATGGTACAATGTAGGCGAGACCGCTTAATATAGCAAATATAATGGAATAGTCTAATCCAACTATTTTAAAGCCAATATATGTAAGAATTGTAACAAGCAATATTATAATTAAAAGTCCTTTTATATAACCTATACTCATTTCGTAAATTTGTATAAAAACATTTAGATATGGCTGACCCAAAACATAATATATAAACTTTTTCAAACTTGATCTATAGTAGTTTCTTGAAACAAGCATAAAATAAGATATTATTGGTGTTATTACTAATGCCGAAAGAGCAGTTAAGCCCTTTATAATACTGAACATTGATGACAAAGCAAAACTTGGCGCAGAAGTTTGTATATTGCTAACAAGATTATTTAGAAAAACTATAACTTCTCTTCTCCAACCAAAGCGTGCTAGAATGGAATAATACAAATGGTTCAATACATTTTCTAAGTTTACAATAAGTTGAGGTATAGATTTATCCAGTTTGTTTATCTGTTGTATTAAAACAGGTACAATTAAAGAAAATATAAACACAATTAAAGATAATGCAAATAAAATACCAAAAAGTGACGAAACCCACACAGGGATGCCAATACGACTTGTAAATTTAACAAAAGGATAAATGCTTTCACTTAAAAAGTATGAAAAAATAAGAATTACTGTAAAAAAAACTACCTTAAAAAATAATAAATAAACTAACCCAATAATTAGGGCAAAAAAAGCTATATGCTCAAAGTAAGTCTTTTGCTGGTTATTGATTAAAATTTATATAACCTCTTCTTCTTGTTTTTCTCTTAATCGTGCCCTAATTTCTTTTAGGCGTTCTTTTTCTTCCTGAATAGCTTTTTGAGCTTCTTCTATATTTTCTATTAAAAATTTCTTCTTTTCATCAATATAATCTTTACCTTTTTCAATTAATTCTTTTGAGTTTTGGGCTATTTTTGAAGCCAGATTTTCTATTTTTTCTTCAATATTTTCCTTTTGCTGTTTTAATGTTTCAATACTTCTATCTTTTATTGTTGATAATTTATCTTTGGCTTCATTAGATTTTTCAGATTTCAAAAACCATATTATTGCTGCACTTGCTGCAGCAGCCCCAATTAATGCAATACTCAGTAAGTATTTTTTACTCATCTTTATCTCCTTTGAATTTTTTTACAAAATTTACTATACCAAACAAATATGCATAAACCTCATCCAACTTTTCTTCAATCGATTCTACCCTATCAAATACATACTCAATGTGAGCTTTTGCTTTCTTATTCGTATCAATTACAAGATTGCTAACAGAATTTGAAGCTTCTTTTGCACCATCTAAAATATCAGAAAGTGTTTCTTTTGCTTTATTTGACAGTTCTTTTACACTAACAAGTATTTCTTTTGACATATTCATCATATCTGTTGCTTTATAAAACATATCTTTTGAATCAGCTACAAATGGTTGAATTTCTTGTTTGATCTCATCAATTTTTTTTTGTAATTTATTATATTGATTTTTAACCAAAATTAAAGCAACCAATCCCGATATAGCAAAACCTAAATAAACAACCGCTATAATAACTAGTGAAACCTCACCTATATTCATTAACTCACCTCCTAATTAGCTAATTATATAATGAAAGCATTTAAAAATCAAATTTTTTTAGACAAATATTCTATTATTTCGCTTGCTGCTTCTTCAATAGACTTTTTTGTAACATCAATTTTTTTCCACGATGGGTGTTTTTTGTATAAATTTTCTGCGTATTCTATTTCTTCGTAGATTTTTGACATTTGTGCATAGGATTTAACACCGAGTTTTTTTGCTCGTTCTTGCCTTATCTCAAACAATCGTTGAGGACTAATGCTTAAAAAAAATATTTTATCCTGATTAACTCTATTTAGCGCATCTGTTAATTTTTCGTCCTTAACTATAGCAAAGTTTGCTACTTTGTAGCCTTCTTGTGATAGGTATATACTAAGTGGTGTTTTACTGGTTCTTGAGAGTCCAATTAAAATAATATCCGCCTTGTCAAGATCCTTTGCACTTTTGTTGTCATCATGCATTACAGTGTATTCTATAGCTTTTATCTTTTCAAAATATTTGTCACTAATAGTATGTAAGAGTCCTGATGCCTTTATAGCTTTTTCCTGTAGAAATGTTTCAAATTTTTCTATAAAATAACCAAATAGATCCATTACTTCAATATTGTTTTGCATAAAAATATTTGTTATATTAAGTCTTAAGTCATTGTTTGCAATCGTTGCCACAATAAGCGGTTTTTCAATTAAGGCTTTTTTTAATATTTCATTGATTTTTGCGTTATTTACATTTCCAAAACGTCTGAGCACTATCTCTGATTTTGGAAAATGAACCAAAAATGCTCTAACAAATCTTAAAGCAGTTTCTCCTGTGCCATCAGAGACTACATAAATATACTTCATCTAATTCTCCAAAACTTTTTTCAAAAAATAGAAAAACCATATTAAAATAAAACCTGTAACAGGAAATATTGGGTTTATAATTTTAGACTGTGCCATGGCATTAAATAGCATTAATATACCTAAAAAAGCTAAAGAATACAGTGTGCCTAAAAAAACCTTGCGTACAAAATCGTCTTTTCTTGCAGAAATATTTGTACTCATAAATATAAGGCACGGTAAAATTGCAATAATACTTAATGCGTAAACAATCTTAAAGACGATTTCTGAGACATATAAAAAACGGTTGTGTTTTATGCTTAAGTATTTTTTGTAGAGTTCTATAATGTTTGGCGTTTGATATTCTAAGCCTTTTACAAAACTAATAAAGTTAAATTCGCTAAGTCTTAAACTGTCCTTAGATGATAAATTAATACTGCTTTTTGACAGATCTATGATTGTAGGTTTTTCTAAGATTAATCCAGATTTAGTAAATTTACCCATATTAGAAAAAATTACTTTTTTAATGCTATCTGGATTTACAATATATGCTTCTATATCACTTGCCAATTTTTGATTGTAAAAAATGGAATTAATTTTTACAAAAGTATCACCTTCTTTTGCCCAGAGGTTCTGATTTTTATTTTCTATATAAATTTCTCTAATAAGCAAGGCTTTATCGTATGTATATGGGACAATAAAATTATCCAGTGTAATCATAAAAAAAACCAAAAAAATAGCTATTGTGTAAATTGGTTTTGCTATTTTAAGTGTACTGATGCCACTATTTTTCATAGCTAAAATTTCGTTTGTATATGCCATGTATCCTAATGTTATAAGTGTGCTTATGCTAAATATAAAAGGAAGCAAAATGTAAGCCATTTTTGGTGTGTATGCAAGGTAATAAGATAAAGCAAACGATAGTTTTACTTTATTAGAAATAATTGTTGATAGATTATTAAAAAAATCAATTACATAAAACAGACTAAGAGCAATAATAAAAACTAGTAGAAAAATTTTTATAAACCGCTTTGCGATATAATTATAAATAAGTTTCATATTTTTTTGATATATACCAGTGTTCTAATATTTCTGGTATGGCATGTTCAAATTCATCCAGACTTAACATGTTTGAAGCATCAGAAAGTGCTTCTTTTGGGTTTATATGCGTTTCAAAAAATAAACCATCAACATTAATACTTGCTGCTGCTTTTGCTAGAAATGGTGCATATTGTGGTGTGCCAAGACTGCTTTTTGCGCCACCTGGTAGTTGCATTGAGTGTGTAGCATCGTAAATTACAGGTACACCAAGCTCTTTCATTATAAGCATACCTCTAAAATCAACCACTAAGTTATTATACCCAAAGCTTGATCCTCTTTCTGTTAACCATACATTGTCATTGCCAGAAATTTTAACTTTTTCTACTGCATATTTCATATCCCATGGTGCCATGAATTGCCCTTTTTTTATATTTACAATTTTACCAGTTTTTGCAGCTGCAACCAAAAGATCTGTTTGTCTGCATAGAAAAGCTGGTATTTGTATAACATCAACTGTATCTTTAACAATATCTGCCTGGTTAGGCAAGTGTATATCGGTCGTGAGTCTCATATTAAAAGTTTTCTTAACTTTTGCCAGAATTTCCATACCTTTAAAGATATCAACACCTCTGTAAGAATCAATACTTGAGCGGTTTGCTTTATCAAATGAAGCTTTAAAAATTATTTCTATGTTGAACCTTTCACTTACTTGTTTTAGCCTTTGGGCAATTTTTAATACAATTTCTTCAGATTCTATAACGCAAGGTCCTGCAATAAAAAATTTATCCATTTCTTTCCTCCCTAAATATATACCAAATAAATGTTTAAGTTTCAAATTCAACGATTGTGTTTTTTCCTCTTTTTTTAGCTTGATACATTGCATAATCTGCATTTTTTATACAATCTGTAAAATTTTTACAACTATCAGGCCAAAAAGCTATACCAATACTAATAGTTCTTCGTATGCCATTTAAAGTAAATGCTTCAACACTGTTTTTAATACGATTTGCAATGCTAAAAGCAACATTTTTTGGCACGTTTTTTAATATTACAACAAATTCTTCTCCACCGTATCTTACACACACATCGTTTTCTCTTAGGTTTTGATTTATTATTTTGGCAATTTCTTTCAAAAATTGATCGCCTGTTTTGTGTCCGTATGTGTCGTTTAAAGATTTAAAATTATCAATATCTATAAACAAACATGCAAAATTAATGTTGTTTCTTTGTGTTTCATTGAATAATAAAGATAGGTATTCATCCAGAAATAGCCTGTTATATGCATTTGTTAGAGGATCTTTGTATGTTTGGTTTTTAAAAATGTTTATCGTTAGTGTGTAGCCTATTACATCTTTTACCTGTTCAAATAGTTTTTTGATTGCCTTTGAGTCACTTATTGGCTTTTTATCTATTAATTGAACAATTATAGTTGTATTGTTTTTGTAAAATTTATCAAATAATGGCAAACATACTATATGATAGTCTTTTGAGCACTCTGATTGTATGTTGCTTTGCAGTCCATTTTTTATAGATTGAAAACATTTGCACTGTGATATATAGTTATATGAAATTTTGCAATTTTCACAGTATATCTTATTGGCATAGGTTTTTTTAATTAAGTTATTTTCCACAATAAATATATTAACATCAAAAAGATTATACTCTTGTTTTAATAATTTTCTAAAAGCTTCATACATTTGATCTATATCTTCAAATTGTAGCAGTGCATTTTTAATTTTTTGGATTTTAATTATGTTGTTTGAGTAATCTAAAAAATTATTTATAATACAGCTTACTTCGTCGCTTGAGCATGAGGTTTTCAAAGCAGGATTGGTTAAGTCTTTAAATTCTTCTGATAATTTTTTAAGCAATTTAATTTTTTTGTCAAATTTTGACAAAATATTGTAAAAAATTACAAAAGATACAATAAAAACAACAAGTCCTATTAAAAAACTTTTAATGAGAAATTTATAAAACAACTGCTTTGCATAAGATAGGTTATGATTGAGAACTTTATTAATATAGTCTTTTTTAACAGTACCTATTAGTTGAATATCAGGTGATATATTAATCGACTGTTTTATTGTAGATCCTTCGGGTGTGCTATTAAGATTAAAGATGTGGTTTTTGTATTTTATGTAAAAGTGGTAATTTTTGTTGAGTTTTAGTTGTTTTAGATAACTTATTATTTGTTGTGGGTTTTGGTTTGTATTTTTGTATATTTCGCTTTTTATGTATAGAAGCTGTGAATTTAGCGCCTGTTTTTCTTGAGCAATTATTTGGCTTTTTATATAATTTTTTTGCAGGTTAAAATAGCCAATACTTATTGCAAAAAATACAAGGTAGCCACTTAATCCAATTAAAACAATCAAAACTACAAACCAAAACAAAAGTTTGTATTTTATGTAATAGTTTATTTTGGCAAATAGCCTTTTCATTATAAAAATTATACCATAAATTAACAAACTAATAAAGAATGAATTAGCATTTTTTTAAAAATCTGTTATAATCATTGTGTGAATTGGTTTGCTTTGATTTTGCTATCTATTGGCCATATTGTAACTGATATCAATCAAAGCGCAGTACCTGCTATGCTACCTTTTTTTAAAAAAGAGTTTGCTTTAAATTATGCACAAACAGGTATTATTTTGCTTGTTACAAATGTTTTTTCTTCTGTAATACAGGTATATTTTGGATACATAGGCGATAAAAAAACATGAGATATTTGATAGTTTAGGGTATTTTACTTGCAAGCGTGGGTGTTGGGTTTTCTGGTTTAACCAGCAATTTTTATTTATTGCTTTTACTTGTTGCACTAAGCGGGCTTGGAGTTAGCGCATTTCACCCAATGGCTTTTAATGAAGCAAGCAACTATACAGGTGATAAAAAAGCTACAGGTATGAGTATATTCTCATTGGGTGGCAATATTGGTTTTGCCATTGGTCCACCATTGATTTATTTTTTGATATATAGGTTTGATATGAAAGGTACACTAGGTGTTTTAGTAATAAGTTTGCCTATTATTTTTTTGATACAGATTTTGCTTCTTAGCAAAAAAACAAAAAAAACGCACAAAAAAAGTATAAATTTGCCGCTTGAATTTAGTATAGACAGATTAAGTTTGTTTTTGCTTATCTTATACATAATGTTTAGAACATGGATTTATTTTGGTTTAATGTCATATTTGCCATTTAAATACGCAATGTATTTAAAAGATCAACCTTCATTTGTTTCAATATTGTTGTTTTGCTTGCTTTCTGGTGGTGCTGTGGGCACAATATTTGGTGGTATGCTAGCAGATAGAATTGGTACAAAAAATGCTTTACTTGTAACTATGATCATGACGTTTGTTTTAAATATAATTTTTAACAATGTAAAAAATGAAACTGTACTATTTATTTTTGCATTTTTGGTAGGATTTGTTTTGGTATCTACATTTTCTGTAACTGTAGTGCTTGCTCAAGAATTTTTGCCACATAAAAAAGCACTTGCTTCTGGTATAGCAGCAGGCTTTGCCATTGGCACAGGTGGTATTGGTGTTAGTTTATTTGGTGTAGTTAGTGATCATTTTGGATTAAGTGCAGTTTTTTATATTATTGAAGCATTGCCTGTTTTTGCCATTATTTGTTCAATTTTAATAAAGAAGCCAAAACCGGTCAAGATTTATGGATAAGCCTTTTGTAATTTTATGTGGTTTGGGGTATTTTGAAGTAAAACTACTTGAAGCTGTATCACAATTATATCCTGTAGTTGCAATTGACATAGATCCAATAAAAATCAACTCACTGAAACCACAATTTGAGGATTGTGAGTTTTTGCATGCGGATGCAAGCAGTATTCTTACATGGAAAAAGTTGGATTTAAAAAATCTTGTTGCAGTTATTACAACATTTACAGATAGCGATATAAACCTTGAGGTTTGTCGAATAATAAGGCTTAATTTCCACTCAGATAAACCAATTATAGTTTTATCATACAGTGAGGATCGTCAGGAAGAGTTTAAACAGTATAATGCTAAAATAATAAAACCCATAGATATGGCTATTGAGGCTGTTATTGGAAGGCTGCAAAGAAATTATTCGAAAGCTATAAATATAGGTCTTGGGCAGTCTGAGATTATAGAAGTTAGCGTTTTGTCAAAATCTCACATAACTGACAAAAAATTAAGCAAACTAAGAGCAAAGAGTTGGCATGTAGCTGCAATCTATAGAGACGATCAGTTAATTATACCAAATGGCGATTCTATTATTAAGATAAATGATAAGGTTATACTTGTAGGAAACCCAAGAACACTTGAAAATATTTCAAATATTTTACTGAAAGGCATACCTCAGTTTCCCTTACAGTATGGACAGGAATGTATAGCTTTAGAAAACAGCCCAAAAAGCATAATCAATGAAACAATGTATTTATCAGAAAATTTATCGGCTAAATTTACGCTTGTTTCATACAAGTTTCCTTTATCAGATAGGTTAAATCACCCAAAACTTAGTACGCCCGATACAATTGTAGATAAATTGAAAGATATTTTTACCTTAAAAGAAGATGTAGGTTTATATATATTCCCAGAATTTGACGATTTTTTAAATTTAAAGTTGAAATCGATTTTTAAAAAATGCACAAAGCCATTTTTAATAGCAAAAGGTACATATCCTTACAAAGGTATAATAGCTGTAATGAATTCTTTTGATATGCTTGGTGTTCTTGAGACCACAATTGAATTGTCAAAAATATTCAATGTTGAGTATAGAGTACTGTTAAATGTTATGCCAGATAGCCTGTCTACTTTGAGCGAAAAAATCCAGATCAGGAAAGCTGCCGCTTTGGTTCGTGATTTTGAAAGTGTGTATAAAACAAAGATAAATTTTAAAACGCAGGTTAAAAATCCTGTTGTGGGAACAATTGAGTTTACAAAGCATTTCCCAAATCATCTTGTGGTGCTAAATTATAAAAAAAGTTCAAAAATATCTTTTTTAAAGCCTCATATAGCTTATTTAATTGTAAAAAAAATAAAAAATAGCGCTTTAGCAGTGCCATTATGAGCGATCTGGATGTTTTTAGACTGTTACTTATAATATTTGGAATGTTTATAATGCCTTTCATATCAAAAAAAATAAACATACCTTTTGCTGTTGGCGAGATACTTTATGGAATTTTAATTAAAAATATGTTTCCTATTAACTGGCATAATTCTGCTATTGTAAATTTTTTATCATTGTTTGGCTTTATTGTGCTCATGTATATGGCTGGGCTTGAGCTTGATATAAGAACGCTCAAGAATGTTACAAAAAAAGATGCATTTGCATTTGTTTTGTATTTTTTTGTAGTTATCGGTTTTGCTTTTTTTATTGCAAAACAAATGAATAAACCTGCAATTTATGTACTGGCATTTAGTGTTACTTCTATTGGTTTGTTGTACCCTGTTTTAAAAGAGCATAATATGATTAATAAGCCGTTTGGTTTAAAGATACTGATACTTGGAAGTATCGGTGAAATTATGAGTCTATTTGCTATAATAATTTTTAACCTATATTTTAAGTTTGGCTTTAGTTTAGAATCTTTGATAAAACTAACACAGCTTGCCGTATTTGTGATACTTTCTATTTTATTTTTAAGGCTTCTTAGGCTTTTTTTGTGGTGGTTTCCTCATTTGAGCGAAATTTTTCTTAAAACTGGTAACACTACAGAAACAGGCATCAGAACAAATTTTTTAAATCTTATAGTTTTTGTATTTTTATCAGATATATTAGGCATAGAACCAATCCTTGGCGCTTTTATAAGTGGTCTTATTTTATCTTTATCGTTACAGGAAAATGAAAATATCAAAACAAGTTTTGGTATAATTGGCAATGGCTTTTTGGTTCCTATTTTTTTTATTAATGTGGGCTTGTCTTTTGACTTAAGTGCAATGATGAGTTTAAATATGATAAAAGAAGCGTGTTTGGTTGCAATTGTGATAGTTTTGGTAAGATACATGTCCAGTTTTGTTTTGTTATTGTCTGATTTTAAATTGAAAGAAATTTTTATAGCACCAATTGGTATTTCTTTCCCTTTGACTTTGCTTGTTGCCGTATCGCAATTTGGTAAAAGTTTTGGTATTTTGGATGCAAAAGGCGCTAGCATGCTAGTGTTAAGTGCAATGCTAACAAGTTTTATATACTCAAATGTATTTAAATCAATACCTTTGCGCTAATTGTATTGATTTCTGCGCCTAAATTTTGTAGAATAATTGTTTGTATGGATAAGTCATTTGAAGCTTCAAATTTTATAGAAGAAATTATTATAAAAGACTTGCAGGATGGCAGGTTTAATTATGTTCAAACGCGTTTTCCTCCAGAACCAAATGGTTATTTGCATATAGGACATGCCAAAGCTATCGTGATTAACTTTGAAATAGCCAAAAAATTTGGTGGCAAATGTAATTTGCGTTTTGATGATACAAATCCTACAAAAGAAAATATTGATTATATAAACGCCATAATAGACGATGTTAAATGGCTTGGTTATGACTTTGGTGATAAAGTTTATTATGCTTCAGATTACTTTGATGAAATGTATGAGCTTGCTAAAAAACTTATTGAGAAAGGCAAAGCATATGTTTGCAACCAAAGCACTGAAGAAATCAGGCGAAACAGAGGTACATTGACACAGCCAGGTATCGATAGCCCCTACAGAAATAGAAGCATTGAAGAAAATTTAGATTTATTTGAAAAGATGAAAAATGGAGAATTTAAAGAAGGCGAGTGCGTATTAAGGGCAAAAATTGACATGTCTCACCCCAATTTAAATATGCGAGATCCGGTTATGTATCGAATAATCAAAACGCCCCATCATAGGACAAAAGGTAAGTGGTGTATTTATCCTACATACGATTGGGCGCATGGTTTGGAAGATTCTATAGAAAAAGTTACGCATTCGTTGTGTACACTTGAGTTTGAAGATCACAGAATTCTATATGATTGGTTTTTAGATGAGCTTGGTGTTTTTCACCCAAGGCAGATTGAGTTTGCAAGGCTAAATCTAACATATACAGTATTGAGTAAGCGAAAACTTTTGCATCTGGTTGAAAATGGTTATGTAAATGGGTGGGATGATCCTAGAATGCCTACAATTAAAGGTTTAAAAAGACGTGGATTTACAAGAGATTCTATAGTTGATTTTATAAAAACAATAGGTGTAACAAAAAGCAATTCTATTGTAGATTATGCATTACTTGAGCATTGTGCCAGGCAAGATTTGAACAAAAAAGCAAAACGCGCTATGGTTGTGCAAGATCCAATTAAACTTATAATTGAAAATTACCCGGATGATAAGGTAGAATACCTTGAGGCAGTTAATAATCCAGAAGATGAATCTTATGGCAAAAGGCTAGTTTCTTTTAGCAAAGAACTATTTATTGAAAGAAATGATTTTGCTATAGATCCGCCTAAAGGATTTTATAGGCTAAAAGTTGGCCAAGAAGTTAGGCTTGTATTTGCATACTATGTAGTTTGCACTGGTTACGAAACAGACGAAAATGGCAATGTAGTGACAGTTAGGTGTACTTATGATCCAAACTCCAAAGGTGGCTGGAGTTTGGATGCTAGAAAGGTTAAAGGTACAATTCATTGGGTAAACGCAAAAGATTATCTTGATATTGAACTTAGAATATACGATAAGCTATTTTTAAAGGAAAATCCTGAAGAAACAGAAGAAGAAAAAGATTTTACATCAAATTTGAACCCTAATTCACTTGTAATAAAGTTTGCAAAAGCAGAAAAATCTTTACTTGAAGCAAAAGATTTTGAAAATTTTCAATTTTTAAGACTTGGTTATTTTTGCAAAGACCCAGATTCAACAAAAAACCATTTAATATTTAATAAAACTGTTGATTTAAAAGATAGCTATTCAAAAATTCTAAAAAAATCTTAAAATGCATATCATTTTCGAAAAATTTGTTAAAATAAGTAAAATTAAAATTTCACCAAAAAGTATTATAAAATGTACAAATTGTCCGCAGTATAATAAAAATCCTTCATGTCCGCCAAATTCACCAGATTATTTTTTATCTGTCAAATGGATATCAAGCTACAAAAAGGCACTATTTATTAAATGCTACATTGACAATACAATGTTTGAACACGAAAAAAGAGAAATGATTAAAATGTTACTTGAAAAAGAAAAGTATTTTTTTTCCCAAAATAAATTTTATGCATATGCATTGTTTCCAGGCAATTGCAATTTGTGTCCTGTATGCTCGTATGAAACAACAAAAGTTTGTCAAAAGCCATCAAGTGTACGTTATTCACTGGATGCTGTGGGTATACAGTTAGATTCTCTAGTAAAAATTGATTTTTCAGAAAGCGTTTTGTACGGTTTAGTTTTGATTGATTAAATTGTTATAGTCTTGTTAGTTTCTGTATTAGTGTTGGTTTATTTATACTGCTTTGAGCAACAAGTGGTATTTTTTTGTCACTATAAATTAGATTGCCAACTATTTGACCTTTGCTAATTGGCAATTTTAGTTCTTTGTCCAACACTATCTGTAAATGTATATTTTTTGAAGGCCAGACAATTGATGAAAGAGAATCTTTTGCAATTAAATTTGTTTTAAAACCGTTTGGATAAACCAATGTAGCAATTAACTGATTTTTCTTTACAATTTCTTTTAAGTCAAGGTAAGGTTTTAGGCTATCTAAAGCTTTTATTGCGCCATTTAAAGCTGTCATTAGAGGTTCTTTTCTGCTTGCACCAAATATTGCACCAATAATAGTTGCTTTTTTGTAGCCAACAAAATGATCTGCAGCAAACACAAAATTAGCTCCAATTTGTGGCATTGAGCCTGTTTTTATACCCACTATGCCGTCTTTGCCAAGGACATAGTTTACATTATACACTGTGCCGCAAACTGGTAAAGTAGCTTGAGCCATACCAACGATTGATCTAAAAGTGTGTAGTTCAAATGCTTTTTGCGCCAGTAAAACCTGGTCATAAGCACTGCTTTGAGTCTTTAGGCTAATACCAGCTGGATCATCATAATGCGTATTTGTCATGCCAAGTTCTTTTGCTGTTTGATTCATTTTTAATACAAAATTTTCAACACTGCCTGCATCCCACCTTGCAAGCAGAGTTGCAATATTATTTGCAGATGGCAAAAGCAAAGCTTCTAGCATTTGTCTTTCGTTTAATTTTTCACCAGCTTCGACTTTTACTACGGATTGACCATCGGCTTTATCTTTTAAGTATTCTTCAACATCGCGTTTTGTTATGGTTAACGCTTCTCCATTTTGGCCAAATTGGAGCGGATGATCTTTAAGAATGATGTATGCTGTCATTATTTTTGCTACACTTGCTGTTGGAAACGGTGATTGATTTGGTGTTTTATCAATAAATCCTTCGTTTTGTATTGCAAGCGCACACTGAGTATTTTGCGGCCAGTTTATTTGTAGTGAGCCGCTAGTTGTTTGGTTAGTGGCCATGATAAGCTTTAATTTTGGTTTGCCAATAGGTCTTAGTATTTGTATCAGCGCTAAAATTATTAAAATTGTAATCAAAACTGGTAATTTACTTTTTTTTCTTTTTTCTGCTTTCATTACAACCTCCAAACAAACTTTAAGATTAAAAGAATTTTTTATAAAGTCAAGTTTTTTTGTGAAGCAATTTTTATAAATATTCTAACTTGTTTAAAAATTAAAGCAATGATAGGATAAAATCTGTATTTATTTGACAGTTTAATTAAATTTTAGTATGTTAAAGCTAAATAGGAGGGTAGCAATGAATGGTTTAAATATTCAATTAAATGAACAAGAATACGTAGAAAGTATTAAATACTATAGTGGTACATATTGGCAACAGGTTGAAGATACTGCCATAAGAGAATGCTTTAATACTGTAAGATTTATTGCTTTTGCTGTAAACCCTACAGATATTTTTACATTTTGGGAATACGAAAAAAAGTATGATTCTAAACTTTATATAAGGCTATTTGATGTTACAAATATAGATAATTTTTTTGAAGGTAAGTTTAATTGGTATAAAGATATATATGTAGGAAATTATTGTGGAAGATATAGAATTAATGGTCTTATACCATCTGCTAATTTTGTATTGCAACTGGGAGTTTTTTCTGAAAATAAATTTGTAAGGCTTTTGCAGTCAAATTTTGTTAGAATGCCAAATAATTCAATTTCTACTAATACAACAATAAAAATGGCAACAAAGGTTTTCGATAAGTTTGAAAAAAGTAGTGTAAAGATAGAAAAAATTACATATTTTTATTTTGGTAATTTTAGAGAGCCAACTCAAACATCTCAAGGAGTAATAAAATGAGTGGTTATTTGAATTTAGTTTTACATGCACATTTGCCTTTTGTAAGACATCCTGAGTTTGAAGATTTTTTGGAAGAAGATTGGTTTTATGAAGCATGCCTTGAGACATATATGCCACTTTTGTCTATGTTTGAAAGACTTCGCAAAGACAATATTCCATTTAAATTAACAATGAGCATTACACCAACGCTTGCAAGCATGATGAAAGATGGTTATTTGATTGGAAAACTAGAAAAAAGGATATATAAGCTAAAAGAGCTTATTAGTAAAGAAAAACAAAAAAAGGCAAATACACCTTTTTATAATACTATTCTAATGTACGAAAATTGGATTGAAAGTAACCATCAAATTTTAGAAAAGTATGATTTTGATTTAACAAAGGGTTTTAAAAAATTTTATGAAAGTGGAAATTTAGAGCTTATAACATGTAATGCAACGCATGGTTTTTTGCCTTTTATGCAGGCACTACCAAAATTGGTTGAGGCTCAAGTCAAAGTGGGTGTTGATAGTTTTAAACAAACATTTGGTTTTAAACCAAGTGGTATCTGGCTTGCTGAATGCGGGTATTATAGGGGCATTGAAGAAATTTTGCAAAAAAACGATATTGAGTATTTTTTTGGCGAAACACACAGTATTATGTATGCAGACGAAATGCCAAAATATGGTGTTTATGCACCAATGTATACACCGAGTCTGGTTGCATGCTTTGCCAGAGATCCGGAATCTTCAAAGCAGGTTTGGAGTGCCAAAGAAGGCTACCCTGGCGATTTCGATTACAGGGAATTTTATAGAGATATTGGTTATGACGAAGATTACGATTACATAAAGCCTTATTTACATTTAGATGGTCAAAGACGTTTTGTTGGTCTAAAATATTACCGTATAACCTCGAGCTTTTCAGATTTAGGAAGCAAAGAGCCATACAATCCTTTTTGGGCTCAAAATAAAGTCAAAATTCATGCTGCAAACTTTTTGTTTAACAGACAAAAACAGTTTGAATACCTAAATAGTATAATGGATAGAAAACCTATAGTAAACGCTATGTTTGATTGCGAGCTTTTTGGTCACTGGTGGTGGGAAGGTATAAATTTTTTAGAAGAAATTTTTAGGCAAGCGCATAGTGTAAAAGAATTTGGTGTAGAATTTACTAGTGCAAAAGATTACCTGCGAGAGTTTCCAACAAACCAGATGAGTAATTTATGCGAGTCAAGCTGGGGCTATAAAGGTTATGGGGATGTATGGTGCGAGGGCTCAAACGAGTGGATTTATAGGCCTTTATTTGAAGCTGGCATAAAGATGGTTGAAAAGGCCACGCTTTATAAAAATACCAAAGATAAAAAGATAAAGCGTTTATTAAATCAAATGGCTCGCGAATTGCTCCTTGCACAAAGCTCAGATTGGGCTTTTATTATGAAAACAGGCACTATGGTTGACTACGCAATAAAGCGCACAAAATTGCATCTAAAACGCTTTGAGTTGCTTTTGGATTTTTTAGAAAAACAAGCTGTAGATAAAACCTTTTTGGAAATAGTTGAATTTAGAGACAAAATATTCCCAAAAATATCTTACAAGGTTTATGCACTTTGAAGCAGTTTTTTTTAGTTTTAACTGGCATTTTGATGCTGTGCAATATAGCATTAGCTGCAAAAGATGAACCAACGTTTATAAAAGCAGATCATATTACATACGATGAAGCCATAACTACATATATTGCAAAAGGCAACTGCGAAATTAAAAAAGATAAGCATGTACTAAAAGCAGATGAAGCCATCTACAATAAAACAAATGGCGTTGTTCAACTGTATGGCAATGTACAAATTTATGATAATGAAGGTGATTGGGTAAAAGGTCCAAAAGCTGTCATAAATATTGATACTTTTAAAGGTTTTGCTGATAATGCGATTTGCTTTGTTGCAAAAAATCATTTATACATAAAAGCAAAGCGCATAATTATGGATGATAAAAATCACTACTATGCAAGTGATACTACAATTACTGGTTGCGATTGCCCAGAGTGTCTATCTTTTGATACAAAATATGCACCCGAATGGTCAATACATGCAAAAAATACCTATATTGTAAAAAACAACTATGTTTTTAGCTATCCTTTGTGGTTCAATATTAGCAAAGTCCCTGTTTTTGTATTTCCTGCAATAGAAGAACCTCTTGTTAGAAAAAGTGGCTTTTTGTTTCCTAGTTTTGGCTATTCTAAAACAAATGGCTTTAAATATTATCAGCCATATTATTGGGCAATTAATAAATCTCAAGATGCCACATTTACATCACAATACGATGGCAAAATTGGCTCTGGTTTAAATACACAGTATAGATATTATTGGACAGATAACATAAAAGGTCAATGGGATATAGAATTGTTTAAAGACACAACGCCTCCAGCAGGCGATACAAAGCGCACAAGACTTAATCTTGATATTACTCAAAATGCGGATTTTAAAAAGTATGGAGACCTCAAGGCAGATATTCATTATTTAAGCAACAAGAACAATTTGCGTGTTATAAATGATGATAATATGCAGCTTACAAGCAACAGGTATACTTCAAGTAAGCTTATGTATGCTTTGCAAAATGGACCATACTTTTTAGATATAAATAATTATTTCTACCAGAACCTTGTAGCATCAAATAATTCTCAGACCCTTCAAAAACTGCCAGAAGTATTTATGGGAGCAACAAATTTAGATATTTACAAAAAATTATCATTGGATATTTCTTCACTTTATTCATACAATTACAGACAGGATGGTTTAAGAGGAAATGTTCTGGACATTTCTCCAAGTTTTTCTTATCCGTTTAAGATAGGTTTTATAAATTTCTTGCCAAAAGCTGGCATTCATTACCTTTTTTCTAATTATTCAAATGGCTTAACTGGTTCGCAATCAAGCGTTGTACCCAAGCTTAGCTTAACTGCTAGAACATCATTTTTTAAAATATACGATTTATCAAGTGGCAATAGATATAAGCATATTATTGCACCAGAAGTTAGCTATACTTTTGTACCAAAAGTCAAACAGGAATTTCCAGATTTTGTAAACACATATCCCCAAAAAAGTGCACTTGATTTAACGCTTGAAAATACGATAATTAAAAGGACAGTAAACGACAAAGGCGAAGCTGATTACAGAGAAATTTTTTATAATAAAATTACTCAAGAATACAGATTTGCAAATTATGCAAATGCACCAATAAAACCTATAGATCCAATAGATACCTATATTTTTCCACGATATGTTTATTCGAATGGTCCAATTTATGAAGAAACGCGAATTTCACCATTTCCTTTTTTTAATTTTTCTTCTCAGGCTTATTACCAATGGCAAAAACGTACGTTTACCTATACAACAGATAACCTAAATTTTAATTTTAATACATTTGGTTTTTCTATTGGCTATACTACAGCTAAAGATCCGGATTTTAATACCACAAGCAATGGCATTACATACTCTGTCTTTTTCTATCCTATAAAGAGGCTTTATACCTACATCAGTTTAAATAGAGATATACTTGATAGTTATTTTCCACAAAAAAGGGCTGGTTTTTATTACACAAGTGATTGCTGGGGCTTTGGTTTGGATGTTTTCCAAAATGCAGTTCCACAGCAAGTGGGTAATACGTATATAGCAAATAAAAATGTAGGTTTCTGGATAACTTTATCACTAAGGGGTATTGGTGTCTTCAAAAAACGATGAGCCAAAAAAGGCAGTTGCGCTAAAATACGTAAAAGAAAAAGATAAAGCACCTAAAGTTATTGCAAAAGGAAAAGGCTACCTTGCATTTATAATAGAAGAAACAGCTAAAAAGCACAACGTTTACATAAAAAAAGAGCCAGCTCTTACACAAGAGCTATATAAACTAAATATTGATAGTCAAATACCAGAAGAATTATACGAAGCCGTTGCAAAAATACTTAGTTTTATTTACAAATTAAAAAAATTATGAGGAAAGCTATGTTTGAAGATCTGGTTTTAGATATAAAGCCTATCGGCTGGGTAGAATCAAGTTTTGAAATTGGTATGAAAGAAAAAACGCAAGCTATATTGCATATTTTTGATGAGTATACTCAAGGACTTTTTAGATTAGATGAGTTTAAATATATTATGGTTATTTTTTACTTTCACAAGTTCAACGATTTTAACTTGTTAGCAACGCCCCCTCACAATAATCCAGATAAATCT
>CP007051.1:1235000-1532500 GCA_000517565.1 Desulfurella acetivorans A63 | reverse complement strand
AAAAAAGCTGTTGCAATAACATTTGATGATGGATATGCAGATAACCTTGTATACGCATATCCTATTCTTAAAAAATACGAGTTTTTTGCTACCATATTTGTAATAGTGAACAAACTTGCAAAAAATATTAAAAGAATGGATATTGAAGAGCTTAAAAAATTAAATATGGCAAATTCTGTCAATGAGTTTTTAGAAAAATCACACTATTTGAGTTTTGAGGAACTTAGGTTTTTGCAAGATTCAAAATTGATTGATATACAGTCCCACTCTTTAAATCATAAAGCATGCTTTTGTTCAAACAAAGTGTTTAAATTTAATGATTCAAGACTTGGTGAGTGGTTTTTTGAGTATACTCACGATAAAAGACTTGGTATACCTGTGTATGAAAAAAAATGGGATTGTGCATGTGAATGCATTATTGATGATTTAAAGCTTAGAGACTATATGCACGATTTTGTGGCAAAACACAATGGTATATTGTTTTTTAAAAAGAAAAATGCGCAAAAAATCCTCTACAGGCAATATAAAAAATATTTAAAAAAAAATACTCTAAATATGCAAATAGAACCCAGATATGAGCGAATAAAGAGGCTTGAGATAGAAGTTTTTGAATCAAAGCGCATTTTAGAAGAACAACTTAACAAAAGCGTTGATTTTTTTTGCTATCCATTTGGTAGTTATGATGAAGTATCAAAAGAGTATGTCAAAAGGGCCTATAAAGCTGCTTTTACACTTAAAATTGGTCAGAATATGCCTGATGACGATTTGTTTGAGCTAAAACGCATAGAAGTAAGGGGTGGTGATTGGCTGGATAAAAGACTTAAAATTTACAAAAGCCCTTTTCTTAGTAGAGTTTATGCTAAAATATACAGGAAAATATGAAGCTTAATTTCTTGAGTTTTTCTCTTGTTGCAACAATTATATTAAGTGTACTTATAATTATACCGTTTTGGAAGCCTATTTTGTGGGGGATTGTCCTTGCTATTGTATTTATGCCAGTTAAGGTTTATACGCAAAAATTTGTTAAAAGTGACCTTTGGGCTAGCCTAATTGTGCTTTTTATAATGCTTATTTTGATTTTGTTGCCATTTGTTTTTTTGATTGGCATATCTTCTTCACAGATAAATTCTATTTTAGAATTTTCAAAAAAAGCTATTGCAGAGTATTCTAATTTTAATTTACCATTTTTTGGTTTTGTAAAAGATTATACAGCTAATATCAATGCGCAAATTATGGATTTTTTGACAAAAAATGCAATAAGTATATTTTCTTACACTTACAAAACTATTACAGATTTAATTTTTGCTTTATTGGTTTCATTTTACATTATTAAAGACAAAGATAAATTTTTGAACTACATAGAAAGTTTCATACAAGATAAAAAGACATTTGAAAAATTAAAGCAAACAATAAAGTTAAGCCTTAAAGCTACACTTATTGGTGGCGTTATTATAGCATTGATACAGGGTATTTTGTGTGCCGTGGGTTTTTTAATTGTAGGCATTAGTGGCTTTTTTATATGGATTGGGCTTGGTGCAATAGTTTCATTTGTACCGGTTGTTGGTACAGCGCTTTTATGGGCTCCAGCAAGTTTGTATTTTTTAATTACTGGCTCATATATAAAAGGTTTGTTTTTGCTTGTATGGGGTGGAGTTTTTGTAGGTAGCGTTGATAATTACATAAGACCGTTATTAATTGGCTCATATATGAGTATTCATCCTTTGGTTTTATTTTTTAGTATAATGGGTGGCATAGTTTTTTTTGGTTTAATCGGTATTTTTGTGGGTCCTATAATTGTAAGTTTAGCTGATGCTGTACTGAACGTTTATAAAAAAGAAAAAATTTCTTGACTTTTGAAATATTTATGATACATTACAAATGTATGAAAGTATTGGCTAAGATTTCAACATTAAAAAATATATGGTGGTGGGGTAGCTAAAAGGCTATCCCTTTAAATTTTAGTGCCGCTTAAAGCGCACTTGGGGATAGCCCAAGTAAGTGCTTTAAGCGGCTTTTTTTTAAGCCGCTTAAGCCTTAGATGGTTTAAGCGGCTTTTTTGTTTTAAGGAGGTTAAATGTATCCAACTTACAGTGAGTTTGTAGATTTGTCAAAAGTCTACGATAGAATACCAGTGTATATGGAAATTGATGGTGATTTAGACACACCCGTTAGTTTACTTAGAAGCTTACTGGATAAAGAAAATTGTTTGTTGCTTGAAAGTGCCAATCAAAAAAAGATTTACAGTAGGTTTTCCTTTTTGGCTTTTAATGTAAAAAAGTTTGTTTTAGACAAAAACGGCCAATTAGAAGGCACGCGACAAGATTTGGGCTTTATTAAAGAATTTTTAAAGAAAAATCAATCGGCATCCTTTGAAGAATATGGTAATTTTTCTGGTGGGTTTATAGCACTTTTAAGCTTTGAGTTTGTGAATGAATGCGGAATTTTACGAGAAAAACTTAAATATCTACCAGATGTCCTTGGGGTATTTTATTTTGTGGATAAGTTTTTGGTTTACGATAACTATACAAATAAACTCTACCTTGCAAAATCGCAAACAACAAAAGATCCTGATGCATATCAAAAAGCACATCAGGATCTTTTGTTATTCAAAGAAGAGCTATTAAGTTGCGAAAGTAAAAATAACTTATCCAGTCCAAAAATAATAAGAAAAATACCAAAGAAAGATTTTATAGAAAAGGTGAACTTTTTGAAAAAACAGATTGAAGAAGGTGAAGTAATTCAGGTGGTATTAAGTGACTATATTGAAGTGGCTGGCTTAAATCCATTTGAGTTTTATAGAAACCTAAGAAAATTTAACCCATCACCATATATGTTTTTTATAAAAGATGCTTCAAACTATGTTGTAGGCTCAAGTCCAGAAGTACACATTAGCGTTAGAAAAAATATAGCTACAATTAAACCCATTGCAGGTACAAGACCAATTGCAAAAACTTTAGAAGAAACGCGCATGCTTGAAGAAGATTTATTAAAAGATGAAAAAGAAAATGCAGAGCATTTAATGCTACTTGATCTTGCTAGAAACGATCTCTCGCGCGTATGCAAGCCGTTAAGTGTTAAAGTCAAGTCATTTAGACAAATAGAGCATTATTCTCATGTCATGCATCTTGTTTCTGAAGTTGAAGGACAAATAGATGATTCATTTGATTTAATTGACTGCCTTACAAATACATTTCCAGCTGGCACTGTAAGTGGTGCTCCAAAAGTTAGAGCAATAGAATTGATTGAAGAAACAGAAAAGCAATGCAGAGGATTTTATGCAGGATGCGTTGGATATATAGGTCTAAGTGGTAATATGGATATGGCAATAACCATAAGAACTGCATTTTTTGAAAATGATAAGGCAAGATTTCAAGCAGGTGCTGGGATTGTGTATGATAGTATTGCAGAAAATGAGTATAAAGAGGTTTTATCAAAACTGGGTGCCATGCTTCAAGCAGGAGGTATAAATGATAGTTTTGATTGATAATTTTGATTCATTTACATACAATTTGTACGATTACCTTAAGCATTTTGATGATGTTGAAGTTATTTTAAACAATGCCAAAATTGATAACATAAAAAATGTTAAAAATCTAAAAGGCATAGTGATTTCCCCTGGTCCTTCTCATCCAAAAAACGCCTTATTAAGTCTTGATGCTATAGAATATTTTAGATCAAAGTTGCCAATTTTAGGTATATGTCTTGGTATGCAGTCTATTTGCTATGTATATGGAAAAACAATAAGAAAAGCAAAAACAATCATGCATGGCAAAGTAGATAGGATAATTCCCATTAGTGATAGTATTTTGTTTAAAAACATCAGTCAACCTTTTTTGGGGGTGAGATACCATTCTTTAGTTGTTGATAATGTATACAATGATTTTGAAGTTTGCGCTGTATCTTCAAGTGATAATGAGATTATGGCAATTGAAAACAAAGATATTGGGCTTTATGGCTTGCAGTTTCACCCAGAATCCTATCAAACAAAAGATGGATTGACTTTTATAGAAAATTTTGTGAGGTTGTGCCATGAAAAGTTTTAGCGAATCTTTAGATTTTTTTGATGCAATGCTTTCTGGTAAGTTAAGCGAACAAGACATTGAAAACTCACTTATTGAAATGAGCCAGCAAAAAGAAGATCCAGCTTGTGTTGCTGCGCTTGCAAAAGCTATGTTAAAAAATGCTCGGTTGATCGACTACAGTGGTAATTGCATAGATATTGTTGGAACAGGTGGAGATAATTCAAATAGTTTTAATATTTCCACAGCAGCTTCTATTGTCTGCAGTTTACATGTAAAAGTTGCAAAACATGGTAATAAAGCCGTGTCATCTTTATCTGGTGCAGCAGATATTCTTGAAGCGCTTGGGGTAAAGATTGAGCAAGAAAAGGAAGAAATAATTGAAAACCTTGAAAAGAAAAATTTTGCCTTTTTGTTTGCTCCGCATTGGCATCCAAAGTTAAAACCAATTATGCCCATTAGAAAAAAGATCGGAAAGCGAACGATTTTTAACCTTGTAGGTCCTTTGTGCAACCCAATAAACCCTGCTTACAAAATGATAGGTGTTTTTAGTAAAGAATATTTACCGGTATACCTGGAGGCTGTTGATATTTTGGATTTTCAAAATGTAGTTCTTGTAGCTTCCGATATGGATGAAGTGAGCCTTTCGGATGTTACATTGTGTTATCAAAAGAAAGGCCCATATATTAAAAAATTTGAATTTGACCCAAGAGAGTTTTCAATATATGCACCAAAAGATTCAGTTAAAGGGTTTGATGCAAAAACAAATGCAAAAATTCTCAAAGAGGTTTTTTTGGGAGAACACGATGTTTTATCAGATGCCATAGCAATAAATTGTGCTTTTGCATATCTTGTAGCTGGTGTTGAAGATAATTTAAAACAGGGCTTTTTGCTTGCAAAAGAAGCGATTAAAAATAGAAAGGCTTACGATAAACTGATGGAGATAACAAATGATTGAGCAGATTTTAGCTGATAAAGTCCTTGAAGTTCAATCTATGAAAGTCTGCCCTTATAAGAGGACAAAGCCTGTTTTGAAACCAAATTTTAATGATAAAATAAATATCATTGCAGAAATCAAGTCAAAATCTCCTTCTTATGGTAATTTTATCTTACAAAAAAATATCGTTGAAATTTATTCAAAGTATGCAAAAGCAATAAGTGTGCTTACAGATAATAAATATTTTGGGGGTAGCTTTGAGTTTTTGCATGAAATATCAAGAAAGACAAACCTGCCAATTTTGTGTAAAGATTTTATAATTGACAAAAAACAAATTGATTGGGCATACAATAGCGGTGCAGATATTATCTTGCTTATTGTAAGAGCACTCGAAAAAGACAAACTAAGAAAGCTCTATGATTATGCATGCTTTTTGGGCTTAAGTGCTTTAATTGAGCTTCATACAGAAAATGATCTAGATAAAATAGATTTCGATGCAACAATTGTAGGCGTAAATACAAGAGACCTTGATACGCTAAAGATAGATAAAAATTTAGCCAAAAAGCTTATAAGTAAAATTGATGCTAAAATTAAAATAGCAGAAAGTGGTGTAAGAAATAGAAATGATATAGAGGAGTTTTTACCATACACTAATGTATTTTTAATAGGTGAGGCACTTTTAAAATCAAATGATGTTGAATCTACTTTTAAGGAGCTTTTATGCATGTAAAATTTTGCGGCATGACAAATTTAGAAGATGTGTTAGCCAGTTTAGATTTAGGTGTAGATTTTATAGGTTTTGTGTTTTATAAAAAAAGCCCGCGTTATATAAAAGCTCAGGATGTAAAAGAAATAATCCAGAAAATACCAAAACAGACAAACAGTGTTGGTGTATTTGTAGAAGAAAGTGAAGAAGAAATTGTATCAATAATGAACTATTGCGGATTAAGATACGCTCAAGTCTACAATGACTTTAATATTCAAAATACCATCAGGGTCTATAGAATTGATGATGTATTGCCACAAAAATTAAGCGATGGTCTTATCTTGCTTGATAGCAAAACCCCACAGATTGGCGGTAGTGCTCAAAGGTTTAACTGGAAGATTCTCGAAGATTGCAATGATTTAAGCAGGGCTTTTGTAGCAGGTGGTATAAGCGAAGATAATATATTTGAGATAGCACGCTATAAACCCTACGGCGTTGATTTGGTAAGCTCAATCGAAGCTTACCCTGGCAAAAAAGATCATGGCAAAATGAAAAACTTTATGGAAAACTTAAGGAGAATAAAATGAAACTAAAACGCTATTTTGGCGAGTTTGGCGGGCAATTTGTGCCAGAGACGCTTATTCCGGCTTTAGATGAGTTAGAAGAAGGCTATATTGCCTTTAAAAAAGACAAAAAAGCTCAAAAACAGCTAAATGATATGCTGAAAACTTATGTTGGAAGACCTACACCACTGTATTTTGCAAAAAATTTTAGCGATTATGTAGGTGCTAAAGTTTATCTAAAAAGGGAAGATTTGGCACACACAGGAGCTCACAAGATAAACAATACTTTAGCTCAAGGTTTTTTGGCAAAGTTTATGGGCAAAAACAGAATCATAGCAGAAACAGGTGCAGGTCAGCATGGTGTGGCTACAGCTACAGTATGTGCTTTATTGGGCTTAGAATGTGTTGTATATATGGGAAAGACAGATGTTGAGCGCCAAAGCATTAATGTAGATAAGATGAAAATCTTAGGTGCTAGCGTGATTAGTGTGGAGAAATCTGGAGGAACATTAAAAAGCGCTATAAACGAAGCTTTGAGGGATTGGGTTACAAATGTTAAAACCACACATTATTTACTTGGAAGCGTGGTTGGACCACATCCTTTTCCAACAATTGTAGGTGATTTTCAGTCAATTATCGGTAAAGAAGCAAAAAGACAGATAAAACAATATGAAAATAGACTTTGCGATGTTATAGTTGCATGCGTAGGGGGTGGCAGCAATGCATACGGTATTTTTAGCGCTTTTTTAAAAGATAATGTAGAATTATATGGTATTGAAGCAGGTGGCAGATCGGTAAATTTGGGTGATCACTCTGCAACTTTAAGTTTAGGTACAAAAGGGATTTTGCATGGTGCATTAAGTTATTTACTTCAAAAAAATGCAAATGTTGCTTCAGTACACTCAATATCTGCAGGTCTGGATTATCCAGGCGTTGGACCTATGCATAGTTATCTAAAAGACACAAAACGTGTAATTTACGATTATGTGTTTGACAATCAGGCACTGGAAGGTTTTTTTGCTTTATCAAAACTTGAAGGTATTATACCTGCGCTTGAGAGTTCACATGCTTTGGGTTACGTTTTGGCAAATAAGGAAAAATTTAAAAACAAAATAATTATAATAAACCTTTCTGGAAGGGGAGATAAAGATTTAGATATTATAAAGGCGGTACAACAATGAATGTAGGTATATATTTGGTTTCTAATTATCCAAAAAAAAGTATGTTTTTGGAAGCAGTTGAAATTTGTAATAATCTGGATGTTGATTTTTTAGAAATAGGTATACCATTTTCTGATCCAATAGCAGATGGTGAAATTTTGGAAAAAGCTGCATTCGAATGTCTCTCAAAATACGACACGCAAGACTTTTTTGAAAGTCTCTTTGAGGCAAAAAAGCTTTTTAAGAAAAGGCTATATATGATGACTTATGCAAATATAGCCTATAGCTTAAAAGATGAACTCAAAAACTATAATAAAATTTTAAATGGAATTATTTTAGCTGATTTGCCTGTTAGAGAAGCTATTAATTTCGAAAAACAGCTTGATTGTAATATTATAAAATTTGCAACACCAGAAAGCAGAAAAAAAGATCTAGATTTGGCTTTTAAAAATACTAAGGATTTTATTTATTTTATTTCAAAAAGAGGTATAACAGGCGGTAGTTTCTCACTTGAGAGTCAAACTATTGAAAAAATTAACTATTGCAGGAAACAGGCTAAAGTGTATTTAGGTTTTGGTATAAGAAACGCAAATGATATAAAAGAAGCTTCTAAAATTGCAGATGGTGTCATAATAGGTACTCAAGCAGCCATAGAAATTCAAAAAGGTATAAGTGATTTTGAAAAATTTATAAAAAGCATTACAAAATAGTTATATTTTGCATTTATATTGACATTATAACAAAAAGGATTATAAAAATTAAACGGAGGTTTAAGTTATGAATAAGTTATTATTGTTTTTATTTTTAGCAGGTTTTGCATTTTTAATTAATAGTTGTTCTAGTGTGCCAGGTACAAAAGCCCCAATTGAGTCAAGTGTTCCACAAACATCTGCAAATCAAACATCCAGTTCAATTATTAACATGCCGTCTTCAAGTTTAAGCAACATACAAAATCAAAACGAGCTTGAAAGCGAGCTGGAAAAACAGGCAAAAGAGGTAATGCAAAGAATTTATTTTAAGGTAAATAGCGCTGCAATTACAAAGATTGATGAGTGGGGCATAAACCAAGATCCGTCTGAAGTTCTAAACAAAATAGCTGAATTTTTAATTCAACATCCTCAAGTTAATGTTGTTATTGAAGGAAATTGTGATGAAAGAGGAACGGATGCATACAATTTAGCACTTGGTCAACAAAGAGCCGATGCAGCAAAAAACTACCTCGTGCTAAAAGGTGTTGCCTCTAATAGAATAGAGACTATAAGTAATGGAAAGTCAAAGCCTATCGATCCACAAAACAATGAGTATGCCTGGGCTAAAAATAGAAATGATGAGTTTGTTGTTTCTATAGTAAAATGACCAAAAAAACCAAAAAATTCATACAGCTTTTAGTTATTTTGTTAATATTAGCCGGGTTAGCTATCTATTTTATACCAAAGCTTATTTATGATTTAAATCATGTTTCTACGGATGATGCATACATTGATGGTACCATTGTGCCTATTTCGCCACAGGTTGCTGGTAAGGTCATTAAGGTATATGTAAAAAGAAACCAGTTTGTTAAAAAAGGTCAGATACTATTTGAAATTGACCCAACTGACTATATTCAACAGGTTAAAAATGCGCAAAATGTTTACCAGTCAAATGTGATTCAGATGGAAAATCTCAAATTATCCATATTGGAAAAACAAGCTGAAATACAAAAAGCGCAACAAGATCTAAAGGCAAGCGACGCAAAGCTCACATATGCTCAAAAACAAAATATGCGCTATTATAATTTGCTTAAAGAAAAAGTAATAAGCCCTCAGGAATACGATAGTGTTAAGATGAACTATAGCGTAGCTTTAGCTGATTTTAATGCCAGGCTTGCTGCAATAAAGCAACTTGAAATAGAAATTGCTGACTTAAAAACCCAGCTTTTAAAACAAGAGCATTTATTAAAGCAATCAAAAGCCCAGCTTGATATAGCAAGCATAAACTTATCAAGAACAAAAGTAATTGCACCAATAGATGGTTATGTTACAAAGCGCAATGTAGAGATAGGCCAATATGCACAGGTAGGTTTGCCTTTATTAAATATTGTGAATCTCCACCATGTATGGGTTGTGGCAAATTTCAAAGAAACTGCAATACACAATATACATATTGGTGCAAAAGTAGCTATCAAAGTTGATGCTTATCCTGGAAAAACCTTCTATGGTTACGTAGAAAGCTTCCAAACAGGCAGCGGGGCGGTATTCAGTTTGCTTCCTCCCCAAAATGCTGTTGGAAATTTCATCAAGATAGTTCAAAGAATACCTGTAAAAATTAATATTACAACACCCTATAACCCCAAAACACCCCTTTATCCTGGTTTATCTGTTGAGCCTTATGTTAGTATAAAATGAATAAGTGGATTGTTACTATTACTGTAATGATAGGCACAATAATGAGCTCGCTTGATACCAGTATAGTAAATGTTGCAATTCCATATATTCAGGGTTCAATGGGTGCATCCCTTGAACAAATCACATGGGTTTCTACCGGATATTTGCTTTCAAATACTATAATTATGCCAATAATTGCACTATTAAGCTCTCGCTTTGGCAGAAAGAATTTTTATATGTTTGGTATAGCTTTGTTTACATTGGGTTCTGCGCTTTGCGGTATTGCATGGAATTTGTATGCCATTGTTGTTTTTAGAATAATACAAGGAATAGGTGGAGGCGTTTTAATACCAATTGCTCAGGCAATTTTAAGGGAAGTCTTCCCAAAAGAAGAGCAAGGTATGGCAATGGGCATATATGGTATGGGTGTTGTTATGGGCCCAGCTATTGGACCTACTCTTGGTGGATGGCTAATAGATAGGTATAGCTGGCCATGGATATTTTACATAAACTTACCTATAGGTATAGTGGCTTTAATTATGGTAAATATTTTTATAGAAGATCCAGAATTTTTAATAAGAGAAAAAAGCAAGATAGATTTTTTAGGTTTGATTTTTATGGCTATTGGGTTTGGTACTTTGCAGATATTTCTTGCAGACGGTGAAAATAAAGACTGGTTTACATCTCAGTATATCACACATCTTGCAATTATTGCAGGCGCAGGTATAATATTTTTTGTAATAAGAGAGTTAACAATAAAAAAACCTGCTGTTGATTTGCGTATTTTAAAAAATATAAACTTTACCCTAGGCACATTGCTTGGTGGTGTTCTTGGTATGGGGCTTTTTGCAAGTTTGTTTGTTTTGCCGGTTTTTTTGCAAAATTTGCTTGGATATACTGCATTTGATGCTGGAGTTGCAATGGTTCCAAGAAGTCTGGCAATGGCTTTAATGATGCCAATTGGGGGTAAATTGTTCAATAAATTTGGACCAAAAATCCTTGTTAGTTTTGGTTTAATACTTGTTATTATTTCCTTTTTTAAATTTGCAAACCTCAATTTAAATGCAAGCTTTTGGGATATATTTATACCACAATTTTTACAGGGCAGCGGTTTTGGTTTTATATTCGTATCTGTTAGCACTTCTGCATTAATTACAATTGAAAAAAGTGATTTAACATTTGCCACAAGTATTTACAATGTGTTTAGGCTTATTACTGGTAGTATTGGTGTTGCACTTGCTGCTACATATGTTGATAGAGGAACAAATGCCTATTACTCGGTTTTAACTCAAAATGTTTCTATATTCAGTAGAAATACTTTAGAATATATAGCAAGATTAGACCAGGTTCTTGGCATACCATTTCAACTGCCAGACTTAAAGATAAAAGAAATGTTAAATGAAACAATTATGCAACAGGCTATGATGCTTTCGTACAATCATGTATATTTGCTTATCATGTTTATATTTGTTTTGTCCTTGCCACTTGCTTTTTTCTTAAAAGGTTTTAAAGATATCAAGAGGGATTAATGGAAAATATTGTAATTACAATCACAAGACAAATAGGATCCGGTGGTTATGATCTTGCAAGAGCTATTTCAGAAGAGTTTGGTTTTAAATTAATTGATAGAGAGTTAGTTGTGCATGCTGCAAAAATTTTAAAAACAGATGTAGCCTATTTAGATAAAAAAGAAGAAAGAACCTCAAGTTTGCTTGAAAAAATTTTAAGTGTTTTTTCTATTGGTACACCCGAAATTGGATCATTGGCAGGTTCTTTTTACCCAACTGACGCAGAGATATTTGATGTACAAAAAACAGTGCTTGAGAACTTTGCGCAAAATCATGACATTGTTGCCTTAGGTAGGGCTTCTTTTTTTGTATTTAAAGACCATCCAAAACATTTATCAGTTTTTTTAAAAGCAGGTTTGGATTATAGAGTAAAAAATGTTTCAAAAGAATTCAATATAAGCGATAAAGAAGCAATAGAACTCATAAACCAAACGGATAAAAATAGAAATGAGTATATAAAAAAGATGACAGGTTTAAACAGGTGTGATTTGCGAAATTATGATATTGTTCTTGATGTTTCTTGTATAGGTTTTGAGTTAACAAAAAATTTTGTTATTGATGTAATAAAGCATAAATTTTTCAAAAATGGTGGTGGTAGATGAAAAAAATTAAAGTTTTTGTAGCAGGTATACATTTTGTTGGTATTCAAAATTATATTAATGAATGTCTTGATGTACTAGAATTTGAGTTTATACCAGAAAGCGCGCTTGAATATAGGATACACGAGTGTGATGTGTTAATACCTGCCATGTCAAAAATTGATGCAAATTTAATTGAAAAGGCACAAAACTTAAAACTTATACATCAGTGGGGTGCTGGTCTGGATGGTGTTGATATTGTTGCTGCAACAAAAAAAGGTATATACGTAGCAAACGTACCTACAGCAAATACAGGTAATGCCGAATCGGTGGCTGAATGGTCTATAATGGCTGCAATCGCGCTCGCAAGGGGTTTTCCGTATATTCAAAATAATGTTTATAATGCAGTTGGGTGGGGATGTCCCGTTGGTATTAGTTTGATTGGGAAAAAAGCTTTGATTATAGGTTTTGGTGGTATAGGAAGAGCGATTGCTCAAAGGCTCAAGTCTTTTGGTGTTCATATATGGGCTATTAAGCAAAATTTAGACAATAAATTAGTCGAGCAATATAAACTTGAAGCAATAGGCAGGCCAGATAATCTTGAAAAATATTTACCATTGGTTGATTATGTATTTTTGGCTTTACCATTAAACAAAGAAACACAAAACCTTATAAACTCTAACAATATATTCAAGTTCAAAAAAGGAGCGTTTTTAATTAATCCTTCAAGAGGGGATATTGTTGAAAAGCAGGCATTAATTGATGCACTCAATAAGAATCATTTAGGCGGAGTTGCTTTGGATGTTTTTTGGAAAGAGCCACCAGATAAAGAAGATTTTTTTGATATGAAAAATGTTATTGTAACTCCTCATATTGCAGGTGTTACAGATGTTTCTTATAAAGCAATAGCTTTTTATGTTTGTGAAAATATAAAAAGGGTATTTGAAGGAAAAAAGCCCCTAAATTGTTTAAATTGTTGAGTTAAGCAATTGTTTGAAATTTTCTTCGTCCATTGGTTTATAAAATAAGTAACCTTGTAGGCAATCAATTTCCAAATCTTTTAAAATCTTTTGTTGATTAGAATTTTCAACTCCTTCTGCAATAGTTTTTAAATTTAAATTTTTTGATATTGATGCAATGGCTTTGACAAGCTGGTATGAAGTTTGATTGGTTTCCAATGTTTTTATAAAAGAAATATCAATTTTTATGGTATTTATAGGTAATTGAGAAAGGTAAGACAAAGGTAAGACAAAGAAGAGTATCCTGTACCAAAATCATCTAAAGCAATAGATACTCCAAGTCCTTTTATTGTATGTAGTATCTGTTTTATGTAATCGAAGTTTTCAATAAAAAGTCTCTCTAAAATTTCAATAGATAGATATTTTGGATCAAGACCGTACTTTGTAATAGCATTTGTTAATTTTCTAATTATACTTTTACTTTTAAAGCTATTTGGTGCAATATTTATAGATATGGGGATAGTTTTTTTATATTGCGTAAGAATTGTTTTTTGAAAATATGCTACTTTGTCAATAATAAAATCTTCAACATATTCTATTAAGCCTGTAGCTTCAAGTGTTTCTATAAATACACCAGGCGCAATAATTTTTCCATTGTGATTCCACCTAAGTAAACATTCAGCGCCACAAATTTCACTTGAAGCGTTTTTAACATAAGGTTGGTAATATAAGGTAAATTCATTTTCTTTTACAGCTTTTTCGAGGTCTTTTTTTAATTGAATTTGTTTAATTAACTGTTCTTCGTCTTCTTTTTGGTAGAATTTATAAGGATAGTTACCTTCTTTTGCATGTTTTAGGGCAACATACGCTTTAGCAAGCAAATCTTGGGCATTTTTGGCATTATCCGGAAAAAAACTCACGCCGATATTAAATTCAATATTTATGTTACCATAAGAGACAGTAATTGGTTTGCTTAATGTATCTTTTAAAATTTCGATATAATCAAGTATTTGCTCTTTTGCATAAAGGTTTTTAACAAATAAACCAAATTTATTTTCAGAAAGTCTTGCAATAATATCACCTGGTTTAATGATATTTTGTAGTTTTCTTACAATTTCTCTTAATACATCATTACCAACACTAAAACCATAGTAAGTATTTATATTTGTAAAATCTTTTGGATCAAGTATGACTAATGCGTATTTAATTTTTTTTTCATTGATTTCTTTAAGGTATATGTCAATATTTTCTAAAAAATATTTTTGATTATATAAACTCGTTACTGGATCGTGGTTTATGTAGTAATCCAGCTTAAATTGAAGACCCTTGTCTTTTGACAAATCTTTTCCGATTGCAATGTAGTATATTTCATTACTAAATTCATATGGTACAACGGTAGTGTAAGATTGGATTATGTGGCCGTTTTTAGTTCTATACAAAATAATATCAGCAAACACTTTTTTATTTTTTAACGTTGTATAAAAATTTTTGGCAAATTCTTTAGAATGAAGCTCTGATGAAAATATCCTGTGGTTTTTGCCAAGTAATTCTTCTTTTTTATAACCGCTTGCAAGTAATGTGGTTTCGTTTACATATACAATATCAAATTTGAAATCAGTAATTACTACAAAATCAAAACCACTATTTAAAGCAACAGAAAACATCTGCATCCATTTTTGATTTTCGAATTTATCCAATGCATAATTTATGTCATCTACAATTTCTTTCAAAAGTTCATAAGTTTTTTTATCAAATATGTGAGGTTTTTTTGAATATAGATTAATAACGCCAATGGTTTTTCCATTTTGTATAATAGGCAAAGCGCATGATGATTGAAAACCATATTCAAGCATTTTTTGTTTAAAAACAGCGAGATTTTTATTTTGCAGCGTATCATTATTTATAAAAATACTTTTTTTGTTAAATGATTTAATTGTGGGCCAGGATTCATTAGGGTTTTGAAATTTATCATTTGCAAAAAACAAATACTCAATATCTTGTTTATTTTTACCTGAATATTTTGTAAGTTTAAGTTTGTTTTTATCATCTAAAATGAATAATCCAGCTAAATCAAACTCGCCATAATTTACAAAAACATCGCAAATTTTTTCAATTAGTTCGTTTTTAGATGTTGATTTTATAAGCAAATGATTTACTTTTGATAGGGTGTTGTAAGTGTATTTTGATTTATAATAACCGTATTTGTCTTGTAAGCTAAATAAGCCGTACCTTTGCCATACTCGTTTTTGCCATTAATTGAAATTGGAATATCATCAAATAATTGTGAATTTTCTCCTTTTTTGTGTATTATTTTTAAGATGGTTTGTATTATCTATTTCTCCTACAACAACAATGCTGAAACCTAAATCTTTTATCAGGTTTTCGCACATTTTTCAAATAAGCTGTTTTGGTCGTCCTCTCTTATGATTAACTGGTTTATATTTTTTAAAGCTAAAAAAAGTTTTTCAAAAATCTCTTGCTTTGTTGTATCCACAAAAATAATCCTATTTCTCATTAGAAGTTTACTGAATTAATCTACATTAATAATACCAAATGACATGGTTTTGTCAAGCTAACAAAATCCAGCAAGCCTGTAACTTGACAAACTATAAATTATGTTTATTATATTTATATAAGCAATTAGAAAATTTTCTATGAGGAGGTAAAATGGAGTTTACATATATTAACAATACAATTAAAGCTTCCAGAATTGGACTTGGGACATGGGCAATTGGCGGTTGGATGTGGGGTGGAAGCGATGAAAAGCAATCTATTGAAACAATTTTGGAAGCTTTAAATATAGGCATAAATTTAATTGATACGGCGCCCGTTTATGGTTTTGGTTTATCTGAAGAGATTGTTGGTAAAGCAGTAAAACTTTTTGGCAAACGACATGAAGTAGTCATTGCTACAAAGGTTGGGCTTGAATGGAAAGACGGTAAAGTTTTTAGAAATTCAAGTAAAGATCGTATTCAAAAAGAAATTGAGGATTCACTTAAAAGATTGCAAACAGATTACATTGATATATATCAAGTACACTGGCCAGATGAAACTGTAAATTTTCAAGAAACTGCAGAAACATTACTTAATTTATATAAAGAAGGAAAAATAAGAGCAATTGGTGTAAGCAATTATTCTGTAGAACAGATGGAAATTTTTAGAAAATATGCGCCAATTCATACTTCTCAACCGCCATTTAATTTATACGAACAAAGCGCAAAAGAAAAAATTTTACCGTACTGCTACGAAAATAATATAAAAACGTTACTTTATGGGTCTTTATGTAGGGGTTTATTAAGCGGAAGAATGACAAAAGATACACAGTTTAGTGGTGATGACTTAAGAAAAATTGACCCAAAATTTCAGCCTCCAAGATATGAGCAATACTTAAAAGCTACGCAAGAGTTGGATAAATTTGCAAAAGAAAAGTACAATAAAAGTGTTATACATTTGGCAATTAGATGGATTTTAGATCAAAAAGGAGCTGATATAGCATTAATTGGAGCAAGAAAACCTTCTCAACTGTCTTATATAAAGGAACTGTTTGATTTTAAAGTATCACCCCAAGATAGCCACCAAATCGATCTTATATTAAATACCTTCATCAAAGATCCTATCGGCCCAGAATTTATGGCGCCGCCGTAATCGACCCATCTAAACGGGGGTCTGCAAAGACCCCTCTTGCCTTGAAAAAACACAAAAATTTATGTAGGATTAATCAATTGTGAGAGTGTGTGTTATTGGTGGCGGACTTGCTGGCTGCGAGGCAGCATATAAAATAGCTCAAAATGGTTTTAGAGTTGATTTGTATGAGATGCGCCCCCTAAAGCAAACACCAGCTCATACGACAGGTAATTTATGCGAGCTTGTATGTTCTAATTCTTTGGGTTCAATATCTATAAAAACAGCCGCAGGCTTGCTAAAAAAAGAAATGAGTCTATTAGGTTCTTTGACGATGTCTGTTGCAAGGCTTTCTCAGGTGCCAGCAGGAAGGGCTTTAGCTGTAGATAGAAACATATTTTCTCAAACCATAACGCAAATAATAGAAGCACACCCAAATATTACAATTGTAAGACAAGAAGTAAAGAAAATACCTATTGAGTATGATATAGTCATTATTGCAAGTGGTCCTTTAACTTCAGCAGATTTGGAAAACGAAATAATAAAAATAACAGGGAGAAAAAATCTGTATTTTTACGATGCCATAGCTCCACATGTTTTAGCTTCAAGTGTAGATTTTTCAAAAGGTTTTTGGGCAAACAGGTACGAAAGTGGTAAAGATTACTTTAACTGTGTATTATCTAAAGATGAATATAAAGAGTTCTATAACGCCTTAGTTAATGCTGAATGTGTTGAATATAAAGATTTTGAAAAACCGCACTTTTTTGAAGGTTGTATGCCAGTAGAAGAGCTTGCAAAGCGAGGCTTTGAAACGCTGCGTTTTGGGGCTATGAAGCCAGTTGGTTTACTAAAAGACAATAAAAGGCCTTATGCTGTAGTTCAACTTAGAAAAGAAAATCAATCAGGCACTATTTTATCATTGGTTGGCTTTCAAACGAAACTCACCTATAAAGAGCAATTAAGGGTATTTAGGCTCATACCTGCTCTAAAAAATGCTGAATTTGCAAAACTAGGTTCTATGCACAAAAATACCTACTTGCAATCTCAGCATTTGCTTACCAAATATTTAAACTTGAAAGATATGCCAGATATTTTTTTTGCCGGTCAAATTACAGGTGTTGAAGGCTATATTGCAAGTGCCGCAAGTGGTATGTTTGTTGGTATTAATGTTTCAAGGCTTCTTGAGAAGAAAGACTTGTTAGAATTACCAAAAGACACCATGCTTGGCGGCTTAATAAACTATATTACACAACCCAAAGATTACCTACAGCCTATGGGACCTAATTTTGGTTTAATTGAAAATTCTAAACCAAAATTAGATAAAGCAAAGCAAGCATTAAAAAGTTTGTTTGATTTTTGCAAAAATAACGGTTTGTTTTAATAATTCTTTACAAAGCATCTTTTATCGAGTATAATAACAATAAGATGAAGAGAAGGAGTTGTGTATGTTAACCAAGGAACAAAAACAGGAAATAATTAAAAGATTTGGTGCTAATGAGAAAGATAGCGGTTCGGTTGTAGTACAAATTGCTCTTTTAACAGAACGTATTAATTATTTAACAGAGCATCTTAAAAACTATAAAAAGGATTTTCAAACACGCAGAGGTTTACTAAGACTGGTTAACCAGAGAAGGAGGTTGTTAAAATACCTAGAAAAGCACAATTTTTCTGAATTTAAAAAAGTGGTTAAAGAGTTAGGTTTAAGAGTTAAAGGTCAAATATGATTTTCGAAGTACAAGACAACATATATGGAAAAAAGATTTCTATCCAAACTGGGAAGTGGGCAAAGCAGGCTGATGGTGCTTGCGTGGTATCAATTGGTGATACTGTAGTTTTAGCTACTGTAGTTTCAACCAAAGAACCACCAAAAGAATTTTTGGATTTTTTTCCATTAACTGTTAATTATCAGGAAAAATTTTACGCAATAGGTAAGATTCCAGGTGGGTTTGTAAAACGCGAAGGTAAACCAAGTGATTATGAAACACTTGTCTCAAGACTTATAGATAGGTCAATTAGGCCACTTTTTCCATCGGATTATAAGCAAGAAACGCAAGTAATAGTTACTACAATCTCTGCAGATCAAGAAAACGATATCGTTGTTGCTTCAGTATTGGCAGCGTCTTGTGCTATAAATATTTCTGATATACCGTTTTTTGGACCTTGCGCAGCTTGCAGGATAGGGCTTAGAGGCAAAGAGTTTATACCACTGCCTACGCAGTCTGAGCTTAAAGATTCTCCATTAAATTTGATAGTAGCAGGCACTAAAAATGCTATAAACATGATAGAATCTGGTTCAAATGAAATAACAACTCAAACAATGGTAGAATCTATTTCCTACGCTCAAAAAGTTATTAATAAACTTATTGACTTGCAAGAAAAAATAATCAAAGATGCAGCAAAACCAAAAAGACAATATGAGCCTATGAGTGTTAGTGATAAAATTATGACTGCAATGGAAGCTTTATGTATAGATGAATTACAACAGGCTCTTAATATAATAGACAAAAAAACAAGGCATGAAAAGATAGATTCTATCTTTAAAGCAGCTTTAGAAAAGCTAAGTGAAGAATTCAGCGAAGAAGAAAATTTTGAAGCAAAGTTAAAAGCAGCATTTGAAGGAACAATTAAAAATTTAGTCAGAGATAAAATTATTTCAACAGGTATAAGAATTGACGGCAGAGGGCTTGATGACATAAGGCCGATTACCTGTGAAGTGGGTATTTTACCAAGAACTCATGGTTCTGCTGTTTTTACAAGGGGAGAAACACAGGCTTTAGTTGTTACTACACTTGGATCAAAATCCGATATGCAAATTATTGATAATATTGGTGGTGAAACATTTGAACGATTTATGTTGCATTATAATTTTCCACCATTTTGTGTTGGAGAAGTAAGACGTCTTGGGGCGCCAGGAAGAAGGGAAATAGGTCACGGGGCTTTGGCTAAGCGTGCAATCGAGCCAGTAATACCAGATGAAGCTGATTTTCCATATGCTATACGTATAGTTTCTGATATTTTAGAGTCAAACGGGTCGAGTTCTATGGCTACTGTGTGCGGTGCTACATTGTCTTTAATGGACGCGGGAGTGCCTATAAAAAAGCCTGTTAGTGGCGTGGCTATGGGCCTTATAAAATCGGAAGATAACTATTATATTTTAACTGATATAATGGGCGATGAAGATCATTATGGCGATATGGATTTTAAAGTTGCAGGCACAAAAGACGGAATAAATGCACTCCAGATGGATATAAAAATAGAAGGTGTTAATGAACAGCTTTTAATGTATGCTTTAGAAAAAGCAGAAAAAGCAAGGCTTTTTATACTTGATAAAATGCTTGAAACTTTGCCTACATACAGATCGCAGCTTTCTGAGTATGCTCCAAAGGTTACAGTTATAAACATAAGTGCTGATAAAATAAAGGATTTAATTGGTCCAGGTGGTAAAGTAATTAAGTCTATAATAGAAGAGACAAATACAAAAATTGACATAGAACAAGATGGAAGAGTAAATATTTTTGCAAGCAATACAAAAGATTTAGAAAGAGCAATTCAGCTTATAAAAATATCCATAGGCGAGCTTGAAGAAGGCCAAATTGTTGAGGGTGTAGTAAGTCGTATTGAAGATTATGGTGCTTTTGTAAAGTTTTCTCCAAATCAAGAAGGCTTGATGCATATATCTCAGATTGACACAAAAAGAGTCAAAAGTGTCTCTGATGTGTTGAGTGTTGGTGATAGAGTTACAACAAAGATTATAGGCATAGATAAATTTGGAAGAATTTCTTTATCCCTTAAAGCTCTAAAATTAGAAAATCAAGAAAATCAAGAAGAAGACAATAAAAATGAAGCTTCAGACACTTAAAAAATCCGGTGTTGTTGGCAGTGTTGGTATTTTCGTTAAAGTAGGTAGCGCTTATGAAAATGATAATGAAAGAGGCTTGTCCCATATGCTTGAACATATGGTATTTAAAGGGACTAATAAGCGCTCTTATTTTGATATTGCAAAAGAAATTGATAGGCTTGGTGGTATTATAAATGCTTTTACATCAAAAGAGTATACATGTTTTTATGTAAAAGTTTTAAATGATTATATTGAAAAAGCATGGGATGTATTAATTGATATTATTACAAATCCTACTTTAAATAATGTCGAGCTGGAAAAAGAAAAAGATGTAATTATTGAAGAAATTAATGCATCAAATGATGATCCGCAATCAGCTGTATTTGATGCATTTTTTGAAAATGCAATTCCTACGAGTTTAGGAAAGCCTATACTTGGTAAAAAAGAGCAAATTGCATCTTACACGAGGGAGGATTTACTTAACTTTTTAGGAAAGTTTTACAAACCAGAAAATATGATTGTTGCTTATGTTGGGGAAGGAGCAAAAATTGAGGTAAAAGATAAGCAAGAATTTTATTATAAAGATTATTTTGAAAAATCGAGTTTTATAAGTGATTATGAATTTAAATTTATACCCGGCAAAGACATAATAAAGAGACAACTTGAACAAACCAACATAATTTTAGGTTGTGAGTTATTTAGTATTTATGACAAAAGAAAATACGCTGCTTTTTTGGCTAATAATTTTTTTGGTGGCAATATGAGTTCTAGGCTTTTTCAGTCAATCAGAGAAGAAAAATCTCTATGTTACAGTATTTACTCAAGTATTATGTTTTTCAAAAAGGGTGGTATTTTTTATATATCAAGTTCAACATCCAATGAAAAAACACAAAATTTAATAGATGCCTGCATTGAAGAATTTAATAAATTTAAAAAAAATGGCATGACAAAGAGTGAGCTTGAGGATATAAAAACAAATTTTAAAGGTCAATATGGTTTATCTCTTGAGAGTACAAATAGTTTGATGATAAAACTTGGTAGTGATTATTTAACTTACAATGCATACCAGGATCCAAAGGATATTTTTTTAAATGTAGACAGAGTAACTTTAAATGATATTATGGAAGTATTGAATCTAATGAACACAGAAAAAATGCATTTAACATGTTTGGGTAATATTAACGACATTTCTTTTTAATTAAAGGAGAAAAATCATGAAAAGATACCTCATGACACCAGGACCAACACCAGTGCCAGAAAAAATTGCATTAGCTATGGCAGCGCCTATTATTCATCATAGGACTAAAGAATATATAGATTTACATGAAAAAGTTAGAGAAAAATTAAAGAAAATATTTCAAACGCAAAACGACATAGTAATTTTTGCATCAAGTGGAACTGGTGCAATGGAAGCTTCAGTTTCTAATATCCTATCAGAAAATGATAAAGCACTTGTTGTTGAAGCTGGTAAATTTGGTGAGCGCTTTAGCCAACTTGTTAGTAGTTTTGGGGCTCAAGCGATAATATTGAAAAAAGAATACGGAGATTTTGCAAACGCTCAAGAGATTGAAGATTATGTTAAAAAATACTCTCCTAAAGCTGTTTATATGCAAGCATGCGAAACCTCCACAGGCGTATTTCATCCAATTGATGAGATCGGCAAAATGCTAAAAGAAAAATATCCTGAAGTTGTTTTTGTTGTCGATGGAATTACTGCTGTAGGCTGTATTGATATAAAAACAGATGAATGGGGTATTGATATACTTTTGACTGGTTCTCAAAAAGCTTTTATGTTGCCACCTGGCCTTGCAATGTTATCTATAAGCGAAAAGGCAAAAAAAATAGCAGCTCAAAATAAAAACAAAAGGTATTACTTTGACATTTTAGGCGAGCTTAATGCTCAAGCGGGTCACTTTACACCTGCTGTTACGCTTGTTTTAGGTTTAAACGCTGCAGTTGATATGATGCTTGAAGAAGGTTTAGGTAATGTTTTTAAAAGGCACGAGTTTTTAGCCAAAGCAGTTAAAGCAGCTATTTTAGCTATGGATTTAGAGCTTTTTGCAAAAAGGCCATCCAATTCTTTGACTGCCGTTAAAGCCCCTCAATCAATTGATTCGAAGCAAATTATAGATATCATGAATAAATTTGGAGTTTCTATATCAAATGGGCAGGGTTCTATGAAGGGCAAGATATTTAGGATAGCGCATCTGGGTTATTTTTACCCTCCAGATGTTATATTAACGATAGGGACACTTGAAATAGCTCTTAAAAAACTCGGTATAGATAAACTTGGCGTAGGTACAAAAAAAGCTTTGGAGATATTTGTTGAGTATTAAACACAATATTCCAAAAGGTGTATTGCAATTTTTCTATCCACATTCTCGCAAAAGACGCGACATAGAAAATAAGATAATGGATTATCTTGATTCAAAAGACTATAAAGAAATTGTAACGCCAACATTCATTTATGAAGATAATGTGTATCAGGATCTATACGAACCGCTAAAATCGAAATTGTTTAAATTTGTTGATAGAAATAGTGGAAAAACGATTATTTTACGGCCAGATGTAACGCTTCAGGTAGCTTTAGCGGTATTGCTTGCCGATATTGATTTACCTGCAAGGTTTTCTTATGCCCATTACATTTATCGAGACGAAAAGCAGCATGCGAATTTAAAAAGAGAATTTAAGCAGATTGGGGCAGAAGTTTTTGGTCAAAATTCTATTGAAACAGATATAGAGATAATAACTTTAGCAATAGATGTATTGAATTTAGTAGACATAAAAGATCTTGTAGTTAGGATTTCTGATTCTCAAATCATTGATAAATTGCTTGATGTATATTTAAGTCCACAGTTTTTTGATAAAAAAAAAGCAATATTGCGCTTAATTAACAAAAAAAACCTCTCGTTTTTAAAACAGATGCCTTTGGGTGAATTTGGGTCTATTATTGATGCGCTTTTTTTAGGAGACATAAACGCTTTATTAAAAATTGAACCTATAAAACAAAATGTTGGAAATTTGATTGAAATTTCAAATAAAATTAACAAAGATTGCGAAATTTTTTTGGATTTTTTTTACTATGAATACCCTACCTATCACAGCGGTGTGTCTTTTGATATATTTAGCAACAATGCAGTTTTGTGCACAGGTGGCAGGTATGGTAATTTAATGCAACTTATGGGTAAATATATACCAGCTACAGGCTTTGCTATAAATTTAGATAAGTTGATGGATTTTTTATATACCAAGGAGATTTGAAATGAACACATTAGTTTTGGGTTCTCAGTGGGGCGATGAAGGAAAAGGAAAAGTTGTAGATATTTTAAGCCAAAAGGCTGATATTGTTGTGCGCTATCAGGGTGGTAGCAATGCAGGTCACACAGTATGCGTGGATGGTAAAAAGTTTGTTTTGCACTTGATACCTTCAGGTATTTTACACGATGACAAAACATGCGTTATTGGAAATGGCGTAGTATTTGACCCAAAAAGCTTTTTTGAAGAAAAAAAACAACTTGAAGACCTAGGAGTAAAGCTGGATTCTAAATTACTCATTAGCGATAGATGCCATATTGTAATGCCATACCATAAAAGTATGGATGTAAATAGCGAGCATATATTGGGTGATAGAAAAATAGGCACAACAGGAAGAGGTATTGGCCCAGCTTATGTGGATAAGTACGCAAGGGTAGGCATCAGGGCCTGCGATTTGTTGGACAAAGAAACGCTTAAAGAAAAAATCAAAAACAATGTAGAACATGCAAATAGAATATATAGCTTATACGATATAGAACCTTTAAATGAAGAAGCCATATACAAAGAGTATATCGAGTATGGTCAAATGTTAAAGTCTTATATAAAAGACAGTGTTTATTTTCTTAATGATTCATACAAAAAAGGCAAAAACATACTATTTGAAAGTGCTCAAGGTTCACTGCTTGATGTGGATTTTGGTACATACCCTTATGTAACATCTTCAAACCCAACTTCAGGTGGTGCATTTTGTGGTACGGGTTTACCATATAAGTCATTGAATAAAGTTATAGGAATTATGAAAGCATACACCACAAGAGTAGGTAATGGCCATTTTCCAACAGAGCTTTTGAATAATGAAGGTGACTACCTAAGAAAAAACGGCAATGAGTTTGGTGCTACAACTGGCAGACCAAGAAGATGCGGTTGGCTTGATTTAGTGGTTGTAAAATACGCCATAATGATTAGCGGTATAGATGAGATTGCTATGACAAAAATTGATGTTTTAGATGGCCTTGATGAGATAAAAGTATGTATAGCCTATGAATTAGATGGCAAAACAATAGATTACATGCCAGCTTTAAATAGTGAATTTGAAAAAGTAAAACCCATTTACAAAACATTTAAAGGCTTTAGTGGCACAAAAGGCATAAATGACTATTCCAAATTACCAAAAGAAGCAAAACTTTACATAGAAGAGATAGAAAAAATCATTGATACCAAAATCTCAATTATTGCAACAGGTACAGATAGATCAGATACGATTTTTAGATAGGAGGTGGTTAAATGTGTGTATTTTGCAAGATAGTTAATAAAGAATTACCATCGAAAATTGAGTACGAAGATGAAAAATATATGGCTTTTTATGATATTAACCCTAAAGCACCAATACACCTATTAATTATACCAAAAAAGCATGTTGAAAATCTAAATGATATGGATGAGTCAGATATTAGTATGATTTCAGATATGGCTTTACTTGCAAAAAACTTAGCAAAAAAACTGGGTATTGATAAATCAGGCTACAGAATTGTGATAAACAATGGCCCAGATTCCGGTCAAGAAGTATATCACATACATATGCATTTATTAGGCGGTAATTTTTTAGGTTCCAAATTATTTGCTAAAATATGAAAATCTTAATTTTAAATGGGCCAAATCTAAATATGCTTGGCAAAAGAGAGCCCCATATTTATGGAAAGCTCTCTTTGTCTGACATAGAAGAAACAATTAAAAACCATGCAAAAAGTTTAGGTGTAGAAGTTGAGTTTTTTCAATCAAATTACGAAGGTGCCATTGTTGAAAAGATTCATCAAGCTTTCGGTAATGCTGATGGCATAATTATAAATCCAGGTGCCTATACACACACAAGCATTGCCATAAGAGATGCTTTTTTAAGCGTTAATATACCATTTGTAGAAGTCCACTTATCAAATGTGTTTAGCAGAGAATCATTTAGACACAAAAGCTACCTAAGTGATATTGCACAAGGTGTAGTAAGTGGGCTTGGTCAATATTCATACATTTGTGCACTAAACTTTTTAATAAATTTCCAAAATAGCTAGTCTTGCTCATGTGTATGGCTTAAAACTTTTCGTTTTTGGGCGCTAAGTTCTGTTTTTCTCAATCTAATAGAAAGCGGCGTAACTTCAACCATTTCATCATCTTTTATAAAATTTATAGCTTTCTCTAGTGTCATAACATTTGGGCTTGAAAGTATAATATTATCATCTTTTCCAGCAGCCCTCATATTTGAAAGCTTTTTTTCTTTGCATGGGTTTACATTCAAATCTACTTCTTTATTGTGTTCTCCAATTATCATACCTTCATAAACAGGCTCATTTGGTCCAATAAATAATTGACCTCTTGGTTGTAAATTAAACAATGCATATGCAATTGAAATACCCTGCCTATCGCTTACTAATGATCCACTGTAGCGCGTTGCGATATCGCCTGCGTAAATATCGTATTTTTCTAGATATGAATTCATAATACCAGTGCCTTTTGTATCGGTCAAAAATTCATCTCTAAAACCTATTAGCGATCTAGATGGCACAAGAAACTCAATTCTTATACGTCCTTTAAAGTTATTTGAAAGATTTATCATTTTGCCTTTTCTAGTTTGTATTTTTTGTGTAATAATACCCATAAATTCTTCTGCACAGTCAATAAATAAATGTTCATAAGGCTCTAATTTTTTACCATTTTCAAATTTGTAAATGATTTGTGGTCTGCTCACACAAAACTCAAAACCTTCTCTTCTTAATTGCTCAATTAGTATGACCATTTGAAATTCGCCTCGTCCTTTTACAATGAACTTATCTGTATCTTCTGTCTCTTCAAATTTTATTGATACATTCTTAAGCGTTTCTTTAATCAGTCGTTCTTTTATATTTCGAGATTGAACGATTTTGCCATCTTTGCCGGCAAAAGGTGAATCGTTTACGCTAAAAACCATTGAAACAACAGGTTCATCGATTACAATGCGTTTTAGAGGTTTTTCCACATCACTTGTACATATTGTATCTCCTATTGCTATATCCTCAATACCAGATACCACGATTATGTCGCCAGCTTGAATTGACTCAATGGGTTTTAAAATTATGCCATCGTAGGTTTGTATTTTACTAATTGAAGCAGTTTTTTTAGTGTTGTTTGAGTTAAAATAAGAAAAAGCTCTACCTTTTACACTATCTAAAAAGCCGTTAAAAACTTTGCCAATAGCCAGTTTTCCTAAGTAATCAGAGTAACCAAGATCGCTTACAAGCATTGAAAAACTTTCTTTGCTTGTGTATATTGGTGGCGGTATTTGATTTATTATTTCTTCAAAAAGTACTGATAGATCATTTTCATTACTATCCGGGTTTTTTTTGGCTATACCTTGTTTTCCTATAGCATAAAGAACGCTAAATTCCAATTGTTCATCGTTTGCATCAAGGTCAATAAATAAATCGTATATTTCATCCAATACTTTATTAATTCTTGCGTCTTGTCTATCAATTTTATTTATTACTACAATTATCTTTAATTTTGATTCCAATGCTTTTTTTAACACAAATCGCGTTTGTGGTAGTGGACCTTCTGCTGCATCAACAAGCAATATAGCACCATCAACCATTGATAAAGCGCGCTCAACTTCCCCTCCAAAATCAGAGTGTCCGGGTGTATCTAAAATGTTTATTTTAACGCCATTCCAAAAAACACACGAGTTTTTAGCTGCAATAGTAATACCTCTTTCTTTTTCTAACTCCATACTATCAAGTATTCGCTCTTGTATGTTTTGATTTTGCCTGAATGTTCCACACTGTTTAAACATAGCATCAACAAGAGTTGTTTTGCCGTGATCTACATGTGCAATTATTGCAATATTTCTAATATTGTCATTAAAATTTTTAGTCATTTTTTTCCCTTGCCTTTGTAATTAAACTTTTTGTATTTGATTTCTTTTTAAAAATTTGAAGCAAAACCTGAGCTTCTTCAAATGGAACACTTACAAACGAAAATTTATCAAATATTCTTATATCTTTTATGTCCCTTTCATTGATTTCAATTTGTTGTTTTATAAAATCTATTAATTTTTTTGGTGTCATAGAATCTTGTCTTCCAAGTGCCACAAAAAGGCGTGTTTTTGAGTAAGTTTCAAGGGGTTTAACTTCTTTGATTTCATGATAGTTTTTTTCGTCAAGTTCTTCTTTAAAATTATACTTTAGCAATGCTGCAACAACTTCTGTGGGTTTGTATTGTTCTAGCAATTTGTTTGCTAAATTTGTATATTTTTCTTCATGGTTATCTTGAATTAGATTTTCTATCTCAGTTTGAATTTTATTTATTTTAAAACTTATAATTTCTTCAACAGTAGGTAAACCTTGTTTTTTTATATTAAGTTTAGCGGTTTTTAACATGTAAATGAGCCTATTATACTCATTTGGTGTGACGAAAGTTATAGCTATGCCGCTTTTACCAGCTCTTCCTGTCCTACCGATTCTATGAATATAGGATTCGACATTTTCAGGTATGGAATAATTTATCACATGAGTAAGATTTTCAATGTCTATGCCTCGTGCTGCTACATCTGTTGCAATTAGTATTTGCGCACTTTTTCTTTTAAATTTATTTAAAACAATTTCCCTCGATTTTTGTGTCATATCACCATGAAGTGCAAGCGCATTGTAACCTGCGTCTTGCAATTTATTTGCAAGTTCATCTGTTTCAATTTTTGTTTTGCAAAAAACTAGTGCATAAAATTCTTTTTGCATATCAATTATGCGGCACAATGCTTGAAATTTATCTTCGTAGTTTACTTCAAAGTAGATTTGTTGGGTAAGGTTTGATGTTGTGTCGTCTTTTTTTGTTTTTATGATTTCATAGTTTTTCATGTGTCTTTTGGCTATTGACACAATTTGTGTAGGTATAGTAGCAGAAAACATTAACAACCTTTTGGTATCGTTTGTGTGTTTTAAGATTTCTTCCACATCGTCTATAAAACCCATATTTAGCATTTCATCGGCTTCATCTAAAACCATATCGCTGATTAACGAAAGATCAATTGTTTTTCGGTTTATATGATCTAATATTCTCCCAGGTGTTCCAACAATTATATCAATGCCGCTTTTGAGTCTTGAAACTTGCAAATCTATTGATTGACCACCATAGATTGGTAAAATTTTGAGTTTTTTTGTGCCTTTTAAAGAGTTAAGTTCTTGAGATATTTGAATAGCAAGTTCTCTTGTTGGTGTAAGTATCAAACATTGTATGTGATCTAATTTTTCTTGGGCTTTTTCTATAATTGGTACACCAAAACTTGCCGTTTTGCCTGTACCTGTTTGAGCTTGGGCTATTAAGTCTATGTTTGTTTTTAGCATTAATGGTATTACTTGCTCTTGTATTGGCGTTGGTTCTTCATAGCCTTTTTTTAGAAGTGATTTTAAAATATTTTCCGAAATTCCCAAATTTGCAAACTTTTCTAACCTTTGCATACTACTTCCTTGTAATTTTAAACAGTTTAAAAACTTTTATTTAGCTAAAAAGCGAGTTTTTAACTTTGCGCTGGAAAGCACAAATGTCATTGGATAACAAGACAAGACGTACAAATAAGCCCCGTATTTTTCTTAAGACAAATGAGCTTTTTAAAAGCGCATTTAAAATTCACGGGACTCATTATACCAGCTTTTTTTTATTTTGCAATAAATTTGTTTTTACAATAATTGACAAAAGTAAAAAATTAGCTATCATAAACTTAGAATTTAAAAAAAGGAAAAAGACTTATGAAAGAGAAAATATTGAGTATCGTGGAAGGTTTGATAAAAACAAGCGATATTGAAGAGTTTATGTCTTTATTGAAAGAAAAAACTGCCTATATAAAAAAACAGCCAATTGATTTTGTTATTGCATCTAAAAATGATATAACAATTATGTTTGAGTTGCTTAAAGATTTTTTAAAGCAAAAAAGCTTTGTACCAAAAAATACCTTTATTGCACTTTTATTACTTTTAACTTTTGCTATAGGCAAAAAAATTAAAAGATTAAGCATTTTAAAAGAAAACATTGATAGTGATTTATTGATTGGTTTTTGTATTTACTTAGTTGAAAAAGATATTCAGAAATATTTAGAATTAAAAGGAGGTAATAAATGAGTACACAACATGGGCACGATCATGGTCACGAAGACTCAAAAAAGAAATTACTAGGGTTTTACAATGCTGCAAAATGGGCTATGGATGGTGTTTGTACTTTAGATGTTTATGCTGAAGTAGACGACAAAAATGAAGCTCAAGTAAGAAAAGAGCTCGAAGATTTAGGTATTAATTATGATTTAACAAAAAAAGGTATAATAAAAGGTTATTTTGAAGGTACATACGATAGAGTTTTGCCTATTATGCGTACATTGCTTGAAAAGGGATGGCATTGGTAGAATTTGACCAAACTTTGCATAAAAAGTTACCTCGATATAAAAATTGCATAGTATGCGGTAATGAAAATGATTTTGGTTTAAAAACTTGGTTTTTTACAGATTTTGAGTTTGTTTATAATAATTGCGTGTTAGATGAACATTATATTGGTTATCCAGATAGGATTCATGGTGGCATAATCTCAGCTATTTTAGATGAAGCAATGGGCTGGGCAACCACCGTTAAGACGAAGCTTTTCTATTATACCATAGAGCTTTGCGTCAAATACAGGAATATCGCAAAGCCTAATACGGAATTTTTTACAAAAGCTCAATTTTTAACCAATAAAGGAAAGATAGCTTTTACGCAAGCTACAATAACTGATGACAAACAAATTATAGCTACAGCCAAAGGTAAATATTATCCGCTTGATTTGAAAGACCAAGATAGTGTAGAAAAATTACTCATTAGAGACTATTAATTGTTAAGTTTCAATAATTCTTTTATCTTTTCTTTTAGTTCAGTTAAATCAGGCGATTTTACAATGTATGCATCTGCTATCCATGTGGAAAAATCTTGCTTATAATGAGAGTAGGCTGTCGACATAATAATTGGTGTGTCTGGTGATTTTTCTTTTAATATTCTTAGCGCATCAAGGCCGCTCATCTTTGGCATTGCAATATCTAATAAAACTAAATCGGGTTTTTGGTTATCAAAATCATCAATAGCAGATAGTGCATCAGGGTAAGACACTACATCATAGCCTTCATCTTTTAGCTCTTCTTCGTATAAAAACCTTATGGATTCTTCATCATCCACTACCATTATCTTTTTTTTCATTCTTTTCCTCCTCAACTAAATTTGGAATTTTAATGATAAATTTTGCTCCTTTTCCAACAAAATTATCCAAACTGATTACGCCGTTATGTTCTTGAACTATTTCTCTTACAATCGATAAGCCAAGTCCAGTACCATGAGTTTTTGTAGAATAGAATGGCTTAAATACATATGGCAGAAACTTTATATCAATACCTCCACCATTATCTTCCACTGTAATAACAATAAACTTATCTTCTTTATAAGTAGAGATTTTAATAAGCCCATCTTTTTTATTTGCTATTGCTTCTGTAGAATTTTTTATAAGATTAATTAAAACCTGTTTAATCTGATCTGGGTCACCATAAAGATACTTTGCAAATTCAGAAAGGTCTGTTATAAATTGTATGTTTGAAGAATTAATATTTTTTATAGCTTCTATGGTATCGAGAATAAGCTTTTCTAGATCGAATAATTTTTTAACGCTTCTATTTTGTCCTTTGGCATATCTGTTAATATCAAGTGTTAAATTGTATACTCTATCTAATTCTTTTTTTACAATTTCAAGGTATTGATAAACTTGAGGGTTACTATCAGCAGAAATTTTTCTTGCCCTATCAAGAAATCCTATAGCGCCGATGAGTGCATTTTTTATTTCATGTGTGATATCTGCTACAGCTCTACCTAAATTAAATATATGCTTTTGATGAATGAGATTTTGTTGTTCTTCAATTAGGCGCTTACTCATATTTTTGTATGTTTCGATACTCATAAGATTTTCTATGGCAATGGCAGATTGATTAGCAAATAAAAATAATGTAGTAATATCATCTTGTTCGATTGGACGTTTATTATAGAAATTATCGGCAACAATAGCACCAATGGGCTGTTCTCTAGAAATTAGTGGAGCGAATGCAAATTGTTCAAAATTGAGTTCTCTAAGAATTTGATCATCTCCGCCTAAGTTACTTGCATCAAACACAAAGGCTTGTTTTTGATTGATGTTTTTAAAAATAGTATCTTTTTGAAGACTTATTCTGGATTTGCTTATAGTTTTGTTAAAGTTTGAATTTAGCTGGGCTTCAATGTTTATTTCATTTAATAGCCAGGAAGCCATTCTACCTCTTATATCAAGATTTCTTAAGCTATTCCAGATAGTTGTAGCTTCTTGTATGGAATCTGGTGCTACACCTAAAACTCCATCCATTGTATTGTTTGGCCTATTGTACAAAAATATAGCGGCCCTGTTAAATCCTAAACCATCACCTATAGTTACAGCAGTTAAAACAACGTGAAGCAATTTTTTTAAATCAGTTGTTAAACTTATTGCTATGCCAAGTTCGTATAATAATTTCCACTCTTCTACAATTCTATCTATATCCATAAATTTTTTTTGTAAAGTTTTATATATTCTTTTGCCTGATTTTTCCACGAGTAATCAAGGCTCATAACATATTGTGCGATTTTTAATAGTTCATCTTTTTTGTTAAACAACTCAATTGCTTTTTTTATTGTTTTTGTTAGTTCTTTAGAATCATATTTTTCAAACACAAAGCCTGTTGGGTTTTTAGAACGATTGGAATAATTTTTGACTGTATCTTTTAGACCACCTGTTGCCCTCACAATTGGTAGTGTTCCATAACGATAAGCTATCATCTGACCTAAACCGCATGGTTCGTATTTTGATGGCATTACAAAGAAATCACTAGAAGCATAAATTTTGTGTGCTAATGGCTCATCAAATTTTAAGTTTAAAGATATTTTGTCTTTGTACTGGCTGGCTAGCTGGGATAATTGATCTTCTATATCTTTTTCACCACTGCCTAAAATAATAAATTGTACGTTAGTATTTGATTCCAATAATTCTTTGACACTACTTGAGAAAATATCCATGCCTTTTTGCGCTGCAAGTCTTGACACAACACCAAAAACCGGTACTTCTTTGATTGGTAAACCAAGTAGTTTTTGAAGGGCATTTTTGTTTTTTATTTTATCTTTTGGATTATTAAAATTGTAATCAATAAATTTATCTGATTTTGGATCCCAAACATCTACATCTATTCCGTTTACGATACCACTTAACTTGTATGAGAATTTTTTTAATAATCCATCAAGACCAAAACCAAATTCTGGCGTTTGAATTTCCAAAGCGTATGTTTTGCTAACGGTAGTTACCGCATCAGCAAATACAATGCCACCTTTTAGAAAATTAATTTTATCATAATACTCAAGACCATCAATAGTAAATAATTCCCACGGAAGTTCTAAATTATTCATGTAATTTTTATCAAAAATACCTTGATAGCCTAAATTGTGTATAGTAAAAACAGTTTTGGTTTTAGTAAATATGTTTTTATAAAATACTTTTAAGTAAACATTAATAAGCGCTGATTGCCAATCGTTTGTATGCAAAATATCTGGTATTATATTAAGAGTTTTTAAGCTGTCTAATACAGCTTTTGAAAAAAAACCAAATCTTAAAGCATTATCTTCATAATCTTGTGCACCAATACCATAAAGGTAGTCTCTGTTGTAATAATTTTGATTTTCAATAAAGTAAAAAGTGCAATTATTTTGTTGTGTTTCGTATAAATTAATACTGGTTTTTGTATGGTTAAAATCCACCTCGACATTTGAAACAATTGTTAAAGAAGATCTATCTACTGTTTTGTATAAAGGGCTAAAAACACTAATATTTAGTCCATTTTGTGCAAGAGCTTTTGGTAATGCACCCGCAACGTCGGCTAATCCTCCTGTTTTTGAAAAAGGAAAAACTTCGCTTGAAGCTATAACTACATTCATTGTACCTCCTACAATGTAATTTCTCTTAAGTATTTTGCTGCATCTTCTGGTGGTGTTGGATTAATATAAAAGCCACTGCCCCACTCAAATCCAGCTATTTTTGTTAATCTGGGCGTAATCTCTAAATGCCAGTGGAAATAATCATCATGATCAAATATAAATGCTCCATTTAATAAAACAAAATTATACGGAGGGTTATCTAAGGCAATTTTTAGTCTTTTTAGCGTATTTTGTAAGATATATGTAAAATCGTACAAAATTTCAACGTCTTCAAACTCAAAATGTGCACTGTGTTTTTTTGGAAAAATGGACACTTCAAAAGGAGATCTTGATGCAAATGGTGTAATTGATACAAAATGTTTTGTTTCTTCGATTAATCGTACCTTATCATTTAATTCTTGTCTTATAATGTCACAAAATGGGCATCTATCTTTATATGAAAAGTATGTTTTTGCTCCCGAAAATAACTCGAGTGGCCTTTTTGGTATGATAGGCAATGCAATAAGCTGTGAGTGAGAGTGTTCTAAGCTTGCACCTGCTACTGCCCCGTAATTTTTAAAGACAAGCACATACTTCATGCGCTTATCTTTTTTTAAATCCTCAATGCGCGCTTTATATGCAAATACAACATCTTTCATTCTATCAAGTGGCATAATATCAAGTGTTTCAGAATGATTTGGTGTTTCTATTATAACTTCATGTGCTCCAATTCCATTCATAGCGTCGTATAAGCCTACAGCATGTTTATCTAAATCACCTTCTATACCTAAAGCGGGAAATTTATTTGGCACAACACGCAATGTCCAGTGCGGATCATTTGGCTGACTGCCTGGTGCCCTAACAGCATAAATCTCAGGTGGCACGTACTTTTCGTTTCCAGGGTCAAAAGGGCAAAAACCACCGGTTATTTTAATCTGCTCTTCTTGTTTGAAATCATGTGGCCTTTTGCCACGCTCGGTTGATATTATAACCCACCTTTCTACGATAGGGTCTTTTCTTAGTTCACTCATGTCTACCTCACTATTTGAGTGCCTATACCGGCATCTGTAAATATTTCTTCTAGAATTGCATGTTGTTTTTTACCATTTATAATGTGGACTTTTTTTACACCATTTTCTATAGCTTCTTTGGCTGATATAACTTTTGGTATCATGCCGCCCGTTAATACACTTCCTATCATTTTATCTATGTCTTTGATTTTTATTTCGCTAATTAGTTTATTTTCTGTATCCAAAACGCCATCAACATCTGATATGTATATTAATTTTTCTGCTTGCAGAGCCTGTGCTATGCTTGAAGCTACTGTATCTGCATTAATATTGTATCTTGATCCTGCATCGTCAAAGCCAATTGGTGATACTACAGGAATGTAGCCATTTTTAGATAAATTAACTAATATATCTGGGTTTACTTCTTCAACATCTCCAACAAGACCTAAATCTACATCTTCTAAAAGCAATTTTTTGGCTTTTATAATGTTAGCATCTACACCGCTTAAGCCTACAGCTTTCCCACCAAAGCGGTTTATATTTAAAACAATTTCTTTGTTGACTTTGCCAGCTAGGACCATTACAACGACTTCCATCGTTTTTTCATCGGTTATACGCAAACCTTTATGGAATTTTGTTGTTATGTCAAGTTTTTTTAATGTATCGCCAATTTCATTACCACCACCATGGACAATAATAGGGTTTATTCCTACAAGTTTAAGTAGCGCTATGTCTTTTGAAAAAGCCATTTTAAGTTCATCGTTGATCATAGCGCTTCCGCCGTATTTTATAACAAAAGTATTACCATAAAATTCTTTAATATATGGCAAAAACTCTACTAAATATTGACCCTTTTCGCTTTTATACATATAAATACTCTCTTTCTATAATTTAGACTAAATCAACAAAAAAAGCAAGCAATTTTTTTATCAAAAAACAAAATTATTTTAACATAATTTGATATAAATTTTTATAATTTCTTGTAAATGCTTATAATTAGACTTGAAAATTTGAATATTAAGTGTATTATTAGCAACAGTGTTAGTTTACTGCTAATAAAAACGGGAGGTGAGTTTATGAAGTTTAAGCCATTAGCTGAAAGGATTTTAGGTAAAATTGAGGAAGAAGAACAAAAAACTGAGTCTGGGATCATTATACCAGACACTGCAAAAGAAAAACCACAAAAAGCAAGAGTTGAAGCTGTAGGTAGCGATGTTGAGCATGTTAAAGTAGGAGATCTTGTATTGTTTGCCAAATATTCTGGCACAGAACTAAAGCTCAATGATCAAGATTACATTATTTTAAAAGAAGACGAAGTTTTAGGTATTTTTGAGTAATTTATTAAGGAGGTGAAGATATGGGTGCAAAGCAAATAGAATTTGGAGACATTGCTAGATCGAAAATTTTAAAAGGTATAAATCAGTTGGCAGATGCGGTAAGTGCAACACTTGGGCCACAAGGTAGAAATGTTGTTATAGATAGAAAATTTGGAAGCCCGCTTATTACAAAAGATGGCGTTACAGTTGCAAAAGAAATTGAACTAAAAGATCCTTATGAAAATATGGGAGCGCAACTTGTTAGAGAAGTTGCAAGCAAAACAAGCGATGTAGCAGGCGATGGTACTACGACAGCTACTGTTTTGGCAAGAGCAATTTACAGGGAAGGCTTAAAGCATGTTACAGCAGGAGTTAGTGCAATAGAACTCAAAAGAGGCATAGATAAAGCTGTAGAAAAAGTTGTTGAAGAATTAAAGAAAATTTCCAAACCAATAGAAGAAAAAAGAGAAATTGCTGAAGTTGGATCAATTTCTGCCAATAATGAAAGAGAAATTGGCGAGATAATTGCAGAAGCTATGGACAAAGTAGGTAAAGATGGCGTAATTACAGTTGAAGAAGCAAAATCCACCCAAACAGAGCTCGAGGTTGTAGAGGGTATGAGATTTGATAGGGGTTATATTTCTCCGTATTTTGTCACAAACACAGAAAAGATGATAGCAGAGCTAGAAGACCCATTTATAGTTATAACTGATAAGAAAATTTCTTCTATGCAAGAATTCTTGCCTTTAGTTGAAAAAATTGCAAAAGCCGGAAAGCCATTCTTAGTAATTGCTGAAGAAGTAGAAGGTGAAGCTCTTGCAACCCTGGTTGTAAACAAAATTAGAGGTACAATTTCTTGTGTAGCCGTAAAGGCTCCGGGTTTTGGCGATAGAAGAAAAGAAATGCTTAAAGACATAGCAATTCTAACAGGTGGGACAGTAATTAGTGAAGAAACGGGTATGAAATTAGAGACTACTGATTTATCAATGCTTGGAAGGGCAAAAAAGATCGTAGTTGATAAAGAAAATACGACTATTATTGATGGCGCTGGCAAGAAAGAAGATATACAAGGCAGAATTAAACAAATAGATGCCCAAATTGAACAGTCAACAAGTGAGTATGATAAAGAAAAGCTGAGAGAAAGAAAAGCAAAATTAGCAGGTGGTGTTGCTGTAATTAAAGTAGGTGCAGCGACTGAAACCGAGCTAAAAGAGAAAAAAGCAAGAGTAGAAGATGCACTAAATGCTACAAAGGCAGCTGTTGAAGAAGGCATTGTTCCAGGCGGTGGTACTGCATTACTAAAATGCGCAGAAGCGCTTAAAGATATTAAATTAGAAAACGAAGATCAAAATATAGGTGCTTCAATAATTCTCAAAGTATTAGAAGAACCTATCAGGGCTATCGCAAAAAATGCTGGATTTGAAGGCTCAATAATTGTAAATAAAATTAAAGAAAACAGTAGTAAAAGCTATGGTTTCGATGCAAGAAAAGGCGAATTTGTAGATATGTTAAAAGCCGGTATAATTGACCCAACAAAAGTTGAAAGAATTGCACTCCAAAATGCAGCTTCAGTTGCAGGATTAATGCTAACGACAGAAGCTTTAATTACAGATATGCCAGAAGAAAACAAACCAGCTGCACCAATGCCAGGTGGCATGCCAGACATGTATTAATTAAAATAGGGAGGTTTTATTTGCCTCCCTTTTTTAATGAAAATAATTTATTTTATTTATTTTATATTAATGTAAAATTTTTAATATTATAAAATTGAGAAGTTTCTATTTCGTAAAATTGTTCAAGAAAAACAGGAGAAATTGGTTCGGATTTACTAATTATTTTGTATATTTTTGCATTTTTTAAAAATATTGTATAATCAGCTAAACGTGCAAGTCTAAGGTCATGAAAAACGCTTATGATTGTTTTGTTTAGAGAAATTAAGGCATCAAGTATAGTTAAAATATACTTTAAATCCAAATTAGAAAAGGCTTCGTCTAAAAGTAAAATAGGTGTATCCTGGGCAAGACTGCGAGCTATTAAAACTCGTTGATATTCACCACTACTAAGTTTTAGTATACTTTCGTTTTTAAAATGAGAAAGTCCGCAAATTTCTATTGCTTGATCGATTTTTATACAATCCTGAATAGAAAAATAAAAGCGCTTTTTGTGGGTATACCTACCCATACTTACTATTTCATATACGGTATAATCAAAAAAAATTCTTTCTTGGGAAACCAAAGATATCTTTTTTGCTAATTGTTTTTTTGGATAAAAGTCTATTGGTTTGTTTTCAAGCAAAATATTCCCGCTTTTTGGTTTTAGTAAGCCAGCAAGCAACAGTAATAATGTAGTTTTGCCGACCCCATTTGGTCCCACTATTGAGTAAAATTTATCTTTTTGTATATTTAAAGTGATATTTTCTAAAATTGGTTTAGTATATGAAAAACTTATATTATTAAGTTTATACAAACTTTTTCACCTTTATTTTGTAAATGTACAAAAAAAATGGACCACCAATGAGACCTGTTAAAACACCAATAGGTATTTGAAATGAAAAACTTCTAGAAAAAGTATCCGCTATTAAAAGTAATAATGCACCAAGTAAAACTGAATAAATTGAAAGTAATCTGTTTTTTGGTCCGATTATAAATCTTACAATATGTGGTACAATTAATCCAATAAAGCCAATAATGCCAGATGAGCTGACGCATACAGCGGTAAGTAATGTAGCTAAAATCAAAGCGATAAATCTTATTTTGACAACATTTACGCCTAAACTCTGAGCCGAGAGTTCATTTAGAGATATTATATCAAGCTCATCTGCCCAGAAAAAGGCAAAAAACCATACAATTGTAAGTACAAGAAACAAAATACGTATATTATGCCAGTTACTTGAATCAAAGCTACCCATAAGCCAGAACATAATGTATGCAACATCTTTTGATGCCAGGTAATCAAGTAATGCTATAGCGGACGAAAAAATCGTAGCCACTATTATACCAGAAATAATTAAATTGATACTTGATAGATTTGATTTAAAGCCTGCTACGTAAAGAACAATAACAAGAGATAAAACTGCCCCAAAAAATGCAAACAACGAAACAGAAAATGCACTTATATAAAATAAATTTAATATAAAAGCAAGCGTAGCACCAAAAGCGGCACCACTTGCTGCTCCCAATGTATATGAATCAGCCAATGGATTTAAAAGTACTGCTTGAAAAATAACACCGCAAAGTGATAAACTTGCACCAACAAGCATTGCGCTTAGAATTCTTGGCAGTCTTAAGTTTAAGAGCACATATTTATCTGTAAAACTTACCTTATTGTGTGTATTAAACATTTGATTTTCAAAGATTTCGATAATTTTTTTTGCACTTATATGAACATCTCCTAACCCCAAAGACCAAAAAAAAGCCATTACAAGCAGTGCAACCAAAACTATTAAATAAACTTCTTTTCTTTTCATACACACAAAGTGTACTAAAATTTGTATTTTTATCAAGAAAAAGTTTTGGCGTTGTTTTTTGGTGAATGTTGTATATATTTTAGATAGTTTGTAGCTAACTTTAAAAAGGGGGTTTTATGAAAAATTTATTATTTTCGCCTATTACAATTGGAAACGTAAATTTTAAAAATAGGGTTTGATTTTATTGAACTTCATATGGCGCACGGTTATTTATTGCATGAATTTTTGTCACCATTATCAAATCAAAGAGAAGATGAGTATGGCGGGAGTTTAGAAAATAGAATGCGTTTTCCACTAGAGATAGCAAAATCTGTTAGGGAGGTTGTCGAAATCCCGTTATTTGTAAGAATATCTGCAACAGATTGGGCAAAAGATGGATGGGATTTAGAAAGCTCTATTGAATTTTCAAAGCAACTAAAACTATTAGGCGTAGATTTGATGGATGTATCAAGTGGCGGTCTTGTGCCATACGCTCAAATAGATTCAGATTTTGGCTATCAGACTTATTTTAGCTATAAAATAAAGCATGAGGCAGATATTCTTGTATCTGCTGTAGGTTTAATTGCAGATGCTTATCAGGCCGAGCATATACTTTCAAGTAAGCAAGCTGATATCGTAGTTATGGGCAGAGCGTTACTTTCTGACCCATATTGGTGTTTGCATGCAGCTAAAGTGCTTAATGTAGATATTGATTGGCCACAACAGTATTTAAGGGCAAAACATATTTAAAACTTGACGAAATATATATAATAAGTTATACTATTATGAAATAAATTTTTAATTGGAGGTAGTATGGGCAGTAGTTGGGCAACAATTGATATTGAACAAAGAGTACAAGAAATATACAATGAGGTTGTAAGAAAAAATCCTGCTGAGCCTGAATTTCATCAGGCAGTAAGAGAAGTGTTTTTTTCTATTATTCCTCTTTTGAAGAAAAATCCTATATATTTAGAAGAAAAATTATTGGAACGTATTGTAGAGCCGGAAAGACAAATTGTGTTTCGCGTACCGTGGGTTGACGATAAAGGCGAAATACATGTAAATAGAGGTTTTAGAATAGAATTTAACAGTGCACTTGGTCCTTATAAAGGTGGATTAAGATTTCATCCATCAGTAAATTTTGGTGTGATTAAGTTTTTAGGTTTTGAGCAAATATTTAAAAATTCTCTTACAGATTTACCAATTGGTGGCGCAAAAGGTGGAGCGGATTTTGATCCAAAAGGAAAATCTGATAAAGAAATAATGCTTTTTTGTCAAAGTTTCATGACAGAACTTTACAGGCACCTAGGAGAAAATACAGATGTTCCGGCAGGGGATATTGGTGTGGGTTCAAGAGAAATTGGATATTTATTTGGTCAGTATAAACGTATCACAAATAAATTTGAAGCGGGTGTAATAACGGGAAAAGGTTTAAGGTACGGTGGTTCTGCAGTTAGAACTGAGGCAACTGGTTACGGGCTTGTTTTTTTTGTTGATGAAATGCTAAAAACGATTAATGAAACATTTGAAGGTAAAACTTGTGTGGTTTCTGGTTCTGGTAATGTTGCAATCTATACTGTTGAAAAGATTCACCAATTAGGCGGAAAAGTTATAGCTGTCTCTGATTCCGATGGTTATATATATGATAAAGAAGGTATTGATTTGGATTTACTCAAACAGTTAAAAGAAGTTGAAAGAAGGCGCGTAAAAGACTATATACCTTATCATAAACATGCAATTTATAAACCAAACGGAAATATCTGGGAAATCCCTTGTGATATAGCGCTACCTTGTGCAACACAAAACGAGCTTGATGAAAATGATGCAGAAATGCTTGTAAAAAATGGAGTTATTGCTATAGCAGAAGGTGCAAATATGCCATGTACACCTGCAGCTATCAGGGTGTTTGAAAAGGCAAAAGTGTTGTTTGGTCCAGGTAAAGCTGCAAATGGAGGTGGTGTTGCTACATCTGCATTAGAGATGGAGCAAAACGCTGGCAAAACCAGATGGGATTTTGAGTACACAGAAAATAAGCTAAAAAAAATAATGCAAGGCATTTTTAGGCGTTGTTCACAAGCTGCTATAGAGTATGGATTTCCAAATAACTATATAGTTGGCGCAAATATAGAAGGCTTTAAAAAAGTAGCTGATGCAATGATTGAACAAGGCATTGTTTAAAAAAAGGCTTTGTAATTATAAGTACAGCGAAGAACCCCACAGCTTTAGAATGCTAGGAGATTCTTCGCTGATGCTTAATGACTGGTTTAGAAATTGTATTGAGCGCTCAAGAATACCTGGTTTGCTGTTGCGCTTTTTAGTTCATCATGTTTTGGGCAGTAAAATTGTGTTTTAAAATTATCATATTCAAGTTTTAGCGTGGTTGATTTTGTTAAATTGAAAGAGATGCCAACAAACTTGCCATCTGCAGATTGTATGTTGGCGTTGTGTAATTCATTCATTAAGTTTACCTTATCAAAGCCTCCATATATGCCCCATGCATCATTTAGGGCAATATTAGCTTCTATGTTGTATGCCCTAAGTCTTCTGGCGTTTAAATTGTCTGTATATCCACGTGGCACTTCTGTTTCAATACCTAACTTATTTATTGCTTCAATTAAGCCAACATAGTGTGTTGAACCTTTGCCGTATAGGAATTCTGATTGCAAAGTAACCATCTTTATTGGAAGCTGCACGCCTATCCCGTAAATGTAAGGCCAGTGAGATTCGCTGTTTTGGAAGTAGACTTTTTGTGTTTCAAAAAATCCGTAAATTCTTGCTTTTTGCTGCAAAAAAGGAAATTCTAAAGCTAATTTTGCTCCAATTCCTGGCATTTTTACAGAGATATTTTTTTCTTCTTGTTCTTCGTCTCTAAACATATACGGGTAAACATTTTCAATTGCAATGGCAGGTGTTAGACTTATTGATCCAAGGTCAAAGTTGCCTTCAAGCCTGATTTGGCTTACGCCTTCTGGTCTTGTTTTATCAAATCCAGGCATTGCATAGTAGTTATCTGAAAATGTATTTAACTCCCCTAGTGGTTCATCCTGTCCAATTAAAAGTTTTAGGTTATCGGATAATTTGTATGCAAAGTATGCTTTTAGCAAGATAAGAGTATTTTTGTCGCCTTCAAAGTCTGATTCAATATTTGCAGATATTTTATCAGATTCTATATCAAGACCAAGTTTTGTAGAGCCCATATAGGAGTTAAATGTTGTTAGATCGGATTTTCTAATTGCAGTATTGGCTGGATAACCTTCTGCGTAGTTGCCATTTCCCCAAACAAAATATTGCTTTATTGAGCCATAAAGAGATAATTTTGTATCATCGCTTGAGGTAACACTACCTGCAAAAGACATTACAGGTAAAAAGAAAAATAGAATGAATGATAAAACTTTTAATACACAAGTATTGCAACTTTTTATATACACTAACAGGTTTCCTTTTAAAACCTTTGAGCCAAATATTTTGCAGTCCATTTATTCCTCCTATTCAACAGGTTTGACTTTAATTTTTTGAGTTATACCATGACCAATTGAAACTTTCTTTCCATCTACTAAAAAGTGAAAATTGCAACCTATGTGTTTTGCTGGACCAGAAACGGATGTTTTTGAGACAAGTTTTATGGTTTTGCCTACCTGTATGCCTGCATCTTTTAGTCTTTCTTCCAGTGCAATCCCACTTATTATGTATTCGAGTTTGCCTTCGTCGCCTGTTTTGAGTTGTGGTAGTTGCAGGATTTTTTCGCCTGTTTTTATCAAAAGCATTGAGGCTTCTCCTGTGCAAAGCTCAGCCGATTGTCCATTGCACTCTATATTGTATGTTTCATCTGTTAGGTGTCCTTTTACCTTTATGTTTATATTTTCTTTTAAGCCGATTTTGTCTAAGCCTTCTTTTATCTTTTTGCCGCACTCAAAACTTTTAATAATACCTGTGTCGTTTGTTTCAAGCTCCAGGAGATTTTTTTTAGCGCCATATGCTTCGACAATTATCTTTTCTGCAATACCCTGACTTAAAATAACCTCCTTAGAATCAAACTCTACTGCTAACGGTCCGTGATGTTGATGAACTATAGTTGGTTCTAAAACCAATATTTTACCTTCTTTTATGCCCTCTTGCTCAAGATAGTCTCTTAGTTCCCTGCCTCCCTCAATCTTTACCACTTCAAATTTTGTGTGACCATTTTGCAAAAATTCGCTTAAAGCTTTTACTTCAGACATAAAAACCTCCTATAAATAAAATTGATCCTATTTGGTAAATTAATATGCCCTCTTGCTCAAGATAGTCTCTTAGTTCCCTGCCTCCCTCAATCTTTACCACTTCAAATTTTGTGNGACCATTTTGCAAAAATTCGCTTAAAGCTTTTACTTCAGACATAAAAACCTCCTATAAATAAAATTGATCCTATTTGGTAAATTAATATGCCCTCTTGCTCAAGATAGTCTCTTAGTTCCCTGCCTCCCTCAATCTTTACCACTTCAAATTTTGTGTGACCATTTTGCAAAAATTCGCTTAAAGCTTTTACTTCAGACATAAAAACCTCCTATAAAATTGATCCTATTTGGTAAATTAAAGTTGCGCTAATCCATCCAATGAATAAACTGTAAAAAACACTAAAAGCAGTCCACTTTAATGAATTTGTTTCCCTATAAATTACACCAATTGTTGCAATGCAGGGTATATAGAGCAAACTCATTACCATAAAAGCATAAGCACTCAGCGGGCTAAATAGGTGAGGTAGCGCTATAGATAGTTTGTCTTCGCCACCAAAGAGTGTTCCCATTGTGCCAACAACGGTTTCTTTGGCTAAAAGTCCAAAGATTAAAGCTACTGCGGCTTGCCAGAAACCAAACCCAGATGGTGATAGAATAGGTGCAAAAAACTTACCCAATGCGCCTACAAATGATTGCTCACTTGCGTATTTTACGCCAAATGGTATGCTTGATAATAACCATACTAAAATCACACCCAGCAAGATAATTGTACCAGCTTTCTTTAAAAATTCTCTTGATCGCTCCCATGCATGCAACAAGACGGCTTTTATTGTAGGCATTCTGTAGATAGGAAGCTCCATTATCAAAAATGATACTTTACCTTTAAGTTGGGGTATTGTGCTTCTGAATAGTTTTGCACTCAATATTGCTACAATTATACCCAAAGCATAAAGTGAAAAAATAATAAGCCCAGGATGGTTTTCTTTGAAAAAAATTCCAGTAAGCAAAACATATATAGGCAAGCGTGCAGTACAAGATATAAATGGATTTATAAGTATTGTAAGCAGTCTGTCTTTTTCATCTGCAATTGTGCGTGTTGCCATAATGGCTGGCACATTGCACCCAAAACCCAGTATCAAAGGTATAAAAGCCCTACCAGGAAGCCCTATGCTATGCATAAGTCTATCCATAACAAAAGCTGCCCTTGCCATATAGCCAACATCTTCCAAAAACGATAAAAATAAAAACAAAATCAGTATATTGGGTAAAAATACAATTACTGTACCAACGCCTCCAATGAGTCCATCTTTTACAAATGATTGCAATATTGGGTTGTGAATGTATTGAGATAATCCATCACCAGCCCACCCAAAAAATTGCTCTATGTAGTCAGCAAAAAAACCGCCAAGTTTAAATGTAGCTTCAAAAACTATAAGCATTGCAAGGGCAAAAAGTGGTATACCCAGATACCTGTTCGTTACAATCTTGTCTATTCTATCCGATGTTGTTAGTCTATCTTCGATGCTTACTAAATGTTTTGTTGAATTTTTTACAACGCCTTCTATTAGACCATACCTTTTTTCAATAATTTCTGTTTCTAAATCAGGGTATATTTTTTCAAGACTGTTTATTTCTAAAATAGCATTTTCTACAATATTTTCCTTTTGTTGTTGTTTTAGTTCTTGTATAATGAGAGGATCTTGTTCTAAAAGCTTTATAGCTAAAAACCGTTTATTGTATGGCAAATTTGTACCATTAAGCAAATTTTTTATTCTTTCAATTGAGCGTTCAATATCATTCCCATAGTCAACATACAATTCTTCTTGTGGATAGTGGAGTTCATCAAATATTGCCTCTTTTAGTTCACCAATACCTATTTTTTTTGTAGCTGAGGTTTTAACAACGCGTGTTTTAAGACTGGAAGATAGTTTTGTTGTATCGATTTCCAATTTATCTTCTATTAGATCTATCATATTTAACACAAGTAATGTTTTGACTCCAAGCTCTTTCAATGATACAAACAAATACAAATTTCTTACTAAGTTTGTAGAATCTACTATGCAAACAACTAAATCTGGTTTTTCTTTTACTATGAAGTCACGCGCTATTCGCTCATCTATGGAATTTGCACTTAGACTATAAATACCTGGCAAGTCTACTACATTAATTTGTGTATCAAGGTATGTGAATTTACCTTCTTTTTTTTCTACTGTAACACCAGGCCAGTTGCCAACATGTGCGCTTGAGCCAGTTAGTTCGTTAAATATGGCTGATTTTCCTACATTTGGATTGCCAATTAAGGCAACCGTAAAGCTTTTCATGTAACCTCCTTAATTATAATCTTTGAAGCCAGGCCTTTGCCTAAAGCATACTTTGAACCGTTTATTGCAATAATTATAGGTCCTTTTGCGTTATAGATTACCCTTAGCCTTGCACCTGGTACTAAACCCATTTCTAAAAATTTTGTTTGCGATCCATGACCGCCTTCTATTCTAACAACTTCATACTCAGCATTTTCATCTGCTAAAATTAGTGACATAGCTTCACCTCTCAACAATTATTTTCTCCGCCTCGTCTTTTCTTAGTGTTAAATGATATCCAAGAAGCGTTACTTCAATTGGATCTCCAAGAGGTGCGACTTTTTCTACTTTAATCTGCACACCTGGCGTTGTACCCATAGAAAGTAATTTACTTTTTATTGGAGAGTTTTCTATTTTGACAATTTTAGCTGTTTCTCCCACATTAATCTCGTTTAACTTCATATATGCCTCCCTTTTTGCAAATTTATCAAATTGTTCTTTAATAAGCGGATTTGCTGCTAAAAAATCTGTTAACTTTATAAATTGTTCATAAGTTTGTTTGGATAAATCATGTTCAAGTTTGTGAGCGTCTATAATTGCTATATCTTCTGGAATTCCCAGCGTAAAAGTTAAAAATCTTAGTATATTTTTTTTGCGCTCAAGTAAATTTTTTGCAAGTTCAATACCGTAATCTGTAAGCGTTATATAACCGTATTTTTCATGGTTAATAATATTTTTTTCTGCAAGCGTTTTTATTGCACTAACAACTGTAGGTAAACTTACATTTCTTGTTTTAGCTATATCTTTTATACGGGCAACTGTACTTTTTGTTGTGTGCTTTAAGATATCAAGCAGGTAATCTTCTTGCGTTTCACTTAAGTAAACCATTTTGCCTCCTTTTTTTTGCAGATATTTTTTGCAAAACATACTGAACAATTTTTTATTGATTTTGAATTCAAAAAATACACTTTGTCTTTTTTTGATAAATCAAATATTATTTTGATCAAAGCTTCTGGCTTTAAATTTGTTTTTTTCAATAAATCATTGAATGTTATGCCTTTTTGTTTGTGCAATAAATGCATTATATACTCTCTCATAAAACCTCCAAGATAGAATCATAAAATAATATTAGATAAATCTAACAATTTGTCAAGCAAAAAATTTTATGCTAGATTGTCAAAAAAATTCAAAAAATTCGTTTTTAATATTGAAAACACTTTGATGGAGGTGCAAGTATGAAGAAACTTGTGGTTTTTTTGGGTTTATGTCTAGTTCTTGTAAGTAAGGCTTTTGCTAATGATTTGAGTTTGGTTAAAAATTCTACGATACAAAGCGGTGCTTGTGATTTGACCGTACATTTGAAAAATGGAGAATTCAAATCAGATTTGCAAAGGTGCTACATAAGTGTATATGATGTGGTTTTTGGTAATTTAAACAATAAAAGAGTTGCGGTGCTTGTTAGCGGTGAAGGTGGTGGCGGTAGCGGTTGTTTTTCTTATGTTAGGGTAATGGAAAAAGTCGGCGGTAAATACAAACAGATTTCAAATAATATAGACTTAGGAGATAGGATAGATTACAAAAAAGCTTATATAAAAGGTAATATTTTATATGTGGATTATTATGAGCACGGACCTAACGATTGTATGGCTTGCAAGCCTACTCTTCACAAAATTTTGAAATTAAAACTCATTAACAATAAATTAGTGAAAATATAGGAGGCAAGTAAATGTTTTGTCCAAATTGTGGTACTCAAATACCAGATGATTCAAAATTTTGTCCAAGTTGTGGCACAAGATTTGATAAACCTCAAAGTAAAAACACAAATGATTTTGTAAACAGTATATTGTTTTTAAAGGAAATGCTTACGCCAAAGTTGTTGCAATTTTTTTATTGGTTAAGCTTATTTGGTGTTGCGCTTGTAAGTATAGGTATGATGACAAGAGGAGTTTATTTTATCTTAGCTGCACCAATAGTATTTGTTTTGTTATTTTTGCTTATTAGAGTTTATTTTGAGTTTATTATTGTTGTTTTTAGAATTTATGAGGAATTAAAACAAATAAATGAAAAAACAAATTAGTTTAATTGGCTTGACTGCAAGCGATATATACAATATAATACACCCGAAATGATAATTAATGAAATTGAAGGTGTATTAGAAAATACGGAATTTTCAAATGGTGTGTACTTTTTTGAAGTTAATGTAAAAGGCGATACTTTTTTTGTTTTGCAGCTACAAAATGGATGCGACAAACTAAATACTGTAAAGTTAAGGTTTCGTGAAAATGATGTAAGTATTGCAAAGAATGCAATCTCAGAAATTAGCATTTCAAATATACACAAGGCTATTGTAAAGAGCATAGAAAATGGCCACTTACTTGCTAGAATTGAGCTTTTATACAAAGGTCATCTTATTTATAGTTTAGTAACAAAGAAATCGCTTAAAAAACTTAATATAAAAGTTAACGACGAAGTTTATTTTTTGGTAAAAGCTATTTCTATAGAGGTTTTATGTGAGTGATTTTTTACTGCCGCTTTACCTGACATTTAAACTTGCAATTATTGCCACAGTGGTATTATTTTTTATTGGTATTTTCGTTGCATATTTTTTAGCATACACAAAGTCTAAGCTACGTTTTGTATATGAAGCTTTGGTAAATATACCTTTGTTTTTGCCACCAATTGTTTTGGGTTTTTATATACTTGTAATTTTTAGTCCTGCTTCGTTTTTGGGTAAAATACTGGAATATTTTGGTATAAAACTTGTATTTAGTTTTTCTGGACTTGTTGTTGGAAGCATTCTCTACAGTTTTCCATTTATGGTAAATCCTCTGGTATCAGGATTTAGAGCTTTACCTAAATCTCTCAAAGAAGCCTCGTATACGCTGGGCAAAACAAAGCTTGAAACATTCTTTAAGGTTTTATTGCCAAACATGAAGCCGTCTATTTTAAGTGCGGTTGTTTTGACATTCGTCCACACAATTGGCGAATTTGGTGTTGTATTAATGATTGGTGGCAATATTCCAGGTGTCACAAAAGTTGCTTCTATAGCTATTTTTGATGCTTCTATGGCGCTTAACTACAAATTGGCAAACTTTTACTCGCTTGTTTTGTCATTAGTATCTTTGAGTTTTTTGATGTTTGTATTTTTTATCAATAAAAAATTCGTATCAAATGATAGAAGTTAAGTTAAAAAAGAAACTTTTTACATTTGAATTAAATGTGGATTTAACTATACAGGGAAATGATTTTGTATCAATTTTTGGTCCATCCGGTGCTGGTAAAACCACTATTTTAAGGCTTATTGCAGGCCTTGATAAACCAGATTCTGGATATATCTGCGTTGATGGTAAAGTGTGGTATTCAAGTAAAGACAATATAGATTTGCCGGTCAGGCTACGGAAAATAGGTTTTGTTTTTCAGGATTATGCCTTGTTTGAGAATATGAGTGTGGCAAAAAATGTAGAGTTTGCGCTTGAATCAAAAAAAGATTCTGGATATGTTGATGAGTTGCTTGAACTGGTGAATTTAAGAGAGTATAAAAATGAAAAAATTAGTTTATTATCTGGTGGGCAAAAGCAAAGACTTGCACTAATTAGAGCTTTAGCTAGAAAACCGAAAGTTTTGCTTTTGGATGAGCCTATGTCTGCTTTGGATTGGTCACTGAGGGCAACATTGCAAGATGAGCTATTGTTTTTGCAAAAAAAATTTAACATTACTGCTATATTGGTTAGCCATGAAATTTCAGAAGTAGCAAAGCTAAGTGATTACATTTTTGTTATAAAAAATGGCAAAATAACAAAGCATGGCAAACCTCAAGCAATTTTTGATATAGATACAAATAATGTAAATATTTTTGGAACAGTAATTGATAAAAAAGCTAGTGATCTTTTAGGTATACTAAAGGTATTAATAGGAAATAGTATAGTTTATATACCTACAAATAAAAACCAGTTTTCAAATTTATCTATTGGTGACAAAATACTTATAACTACAAAAGCGTTTAATTTTTCTACAAAAAAAATTATACTTGATTAATTATTTTTCTATGCCATCTCTTGCTATTACGCCTTGGGTATAGTAGTGTTTTATTTCTTTCATTTCTGTAACCAAATCGGCTCTATCTATAACTTTTTGCGTTGCATACCTGCCAGTTATAATAAGCTCGGTGTTTTGTGGCTTTTTATCAATTAGCTCAATAAGCTCATCATCACTAAAAAGTCCAAAAAACACGGCAATATTTGCTTCATCCAACACAACAACATCAAAAAGATTCGGGCTATTGGTAAATATATCCATTACGTAATTGTACCCATCTTTTGCGGCTTTAATGTCTTCGTCTGAAGGTTTTGAATGAATAAATTCTGGTCTGCCAAATTGCTTTATTGTAAGGTTTTCAAACCTTGAAAGCGCCTTGTGTTCGCTGTAGGGTAATCCTTTAACGAATTGTACAAACAAAACCTTTAATCCTGCTCCTAAAGCTCGTATTGTTAAACCAATTGCTGCGGTTGTTTTACCTTTGCCGTTTCCTGTGTATACTTGTACATAGCCTTTTTCTTTCACATTTAGCCTCCTAAAATTTCGTTCAAATAAGAAACAAAATGCATTACTTTAATATTAAGACCTTTATTTTGTATAAACCCTTGTATTTGCATAATGCACCCAGGACAAGCTGTAATTACAATTTCTGCATCAGTATCAACAATATTGTTTACTTTTTTTTCAACAAGTTTTTTTGATATACTTTTGTGCATTATAGAATAACTTCCAGCAAAACCGCAACACTTATCACTTTCATTTAAATTAACAAATTTTGGCTCTATTTCTTTGATAAATGATTCTAATATCAAAGAAGTTTTAAGGCCTCTTAGTAAATGGCATGGATGATGGTATGTGATTTTTTTGTTAAGTGGTTTTAACTTATTTTTATCTATTTTTTTAAGAAAATATGAGCTTGCATCAACTAACTCAGCATTTAGGTCTATGCCTGCAAGCTCAAAGTAATCTCTTTCAATCATATGTTGGCAGTGAGGATCCAAAAAAATAACTTCATCATATTGTTCTATCTGGGTTGAAACTTTTTTTGCGCTATTTACAGCTTGAGACTGTTTTCCGTTGTAATAACAAGCAGCTCCACAACAGGCACTCTGTTTGATTACCGAAATATTGATATTGAGTTTTTTTGCTAAGCTTAAACAATCGTTGCCTAAATCATCATAAAAAATGTTTACAGCGCATCCAGCAAATAAACCAATGTTTGATTTTTGTGTTTTTATTAGATCAAATGATTTTTTGTTTGGTTTTGGAAATACTCTAAAATCAAATCCAAAATACTCATCAAGTGTTTTATTATTAAATTTCATCTGGTCTTTGAACAGTTTTGACATAATGCCAATAGATAAGCGCAAAAGAGAATAATTTGTCAGGCTATCCAATATTTTATCTTTAATCAGGCTATTTGTTGGGTTTTTTGATTTAATTTTCAGTATTAGAGATTGTATGGGGATCTTGCTTGAACAAATAGAATCACAAGCCATACAACCAAGGCAATAGTTTGCAAACTCTCCAATATCAGGGTAGTTAGTCAAATATGATAGTAAAACACCAATTGGACCAGCGTATGCATCGCCTCTAAAAGCCAAACCGCTCACAGTTGTATATACACAACATGCATTTTGACAGGCTCCACAGCGAATACATTGCAAAATTGATGAAAATTCATTATTTTTTGATAATTTGCTTCTGCCATTATCCAACAGAATTACATGAAACTCGCCAAATGGTTTTTCAAAACAATCTACATAGGATGTTGATAACTGGGCAGTTGCGGCTTTTGGCAAAAAATCAACAATAGTTAATGCTTCTTCAATGTTATCTACAATTTTGTCTATTCCAACTACACATATATTAATGTCTTTTAGCAAAACATGCTCTACATTTCCCTCATTGCTTACAATAAAAAATAAGCCATCTTTGGTTACAACATTTGATCCAAAGATGCCTGCATGAGTATAATTAAAGTATTCTCTAATTTTATTTTTAGAAAATTGAACGAGTTCATCTAAATCATTAGATAGATTTGCACCAAATTTTTCGTTGAGCAGGTTTTGAATTTTTTCTCTTGACATATGTATTGCAGGAGCTGTCATATGGGTGCTTGGCTGGTTTGCAATTTGAACAAGCCATTCTCCAAGATCAGTTTCGTAAGCATCTATATTGTTTGTTTTTAAGAATTTATTAAGATGTATTTCTTCCGTTGTTAGCGATTTTGATTTAACAACACATTTTACATTATGTTTTTGCAGTATATTTAATATGGCATTGCAAGCCTCAGCCGAATCTTGCGCATATACAACATCTATGTTTTTTCTCTTTAAATTTTCAAAAAGAGCCAGTGTGTTTGATTTAAGATTTTTTATATTTTTTTGCTTTATTGTTTGTGTAATATTTTTGTAATTATCATAGTCAAATATCTTTTCTAAATATTTTCTTTTTTGAAAATAATTTGTTTCAAGTCTTGATAGAGCATCTTGCAAGAATTTATCATTTACTAAATCTTCTTCTTTCATGAAGCTAACTCTAATTTTATACCTATATCATATTTTTTAAGACGTTCCAGTAATTCAAAATCACATTTTAAACTTGATTTTGTTTTAAACATAGTTTGTTTTGATTGAGATTTTTTTAAACAAATAAATAATTGAGCATTACCTGAATTACTATTTATTAATTGTTTTATATCTTTTAGTATAGTTTCTGCATCGGAGGCATTAGAGTCTACTTCAATTGTTATTTTTGAGATTTGGTTTATTAGTTCTTGTATAGGGATTATTTGCTTAGCTGTAATTGATGTTTTTTCTTCATTTTTTTCAAGTTTTCCAATAATCAAAATTGGTTCGATACTGTTTAGTTGTTTTAGCTGTTCGTATAAGCTTGGAAATACTACAATCTCGATGCTACCGTGTAAATCTGAAAAATTAACAAAAGCCATTGTTTGTTTGTTTTTTGTATTAATTTCTTTTAAACTTGAAACAACACCTATAAGTTTTATTTCTGATTCATCATTTAAATTGTCCAACTGTGAAGTATAGTTTATATCAAGAGATTTAATTAAACTTTCGTATTTTTTAAGGGGATTATAGCTTATAAACACACCTAATAGTTCTTTTTCGTAACTTGTAATTTCTTCTTGGGTTGTTGTGACTTGAGGTTTAAGAGATACATCATTATCCATTCCAAACAAATCAAGTGAAGCCTTTTTTGGGTTTTCTGCTTGAATAAGCAATTGATTTCTATTTTTATCGACAAAATCAAAACAACCGCTTTTGATTAGACTTTCTACAACTTTTTTGTTTACTTTTCTTTGGTTTACACGATTTAAAAAATCAAATAAATCTTTAAAAGGACCCTTTTTTCTTTCTTCAATGATGCTTTCTATAGCTGCATCGCCTACATTTTTTATTGCTGAAAGACCAAATCTGATAGCTTTTTTATTTGAATCTTTTTGAGAAACAACAGTAAAATTAGTATAGCTTTCATTTATATCTGGTGGCAAAATAGGTATATTTAGCCTATTGCATTCATCAATATAGATTGCAACTTTGTCTGTGTTGTTTGCTTCGCTTGTCAGCAAAGCACACATAAAGTACGCAGGGTAGTGGGTTTTTAGGTAAGCTGTTTGATAAGCAATATAAGCATAAGCAGCTGAGTGAGATTTGTTAAAACCATATCCAGCAAAGTATTCCATTAAATCAAAAATGCTTTCAGCTTTTTTTTCATCAATGCCGTTTTTGACGCAACGCTCTACAAATACACTTCTTTGTTGAGCCATTTTTTCTTTATCTTTTTTACCCATGCTTTTGCGCAAGATATCAGCTTCTGCAAGAGTATATCCTGCCAAAACATTAGCAATTTGCATAACTTGCTCTTGATATAGTATTATGCCATAGGTTTCTTTTAAAATGGGCTCCAATTGAGGCAAAGGATATTCTACTTTTGAGATGCCGTGTTTTCTTTCAATAAAATCCTTTACCATACCACTACCTAGTGGTCCAGGTCTATAGAGTGCAACCAAAGCTATCAAATCTTCAAAAACTGTTGGCTTAAGCTCGCTTATTAACTTTTGCATACCAGAGCTTTCAAGCTGAAACACACCAAGCGTGGCACCACTTTGAAGTAGTTTAAAAACTTCTTTATCGTCCGTTAGTATGTTTAGTAAATCAAAGCTTTCATCTTCATATTTTTTTATCAGTTTAACTGCAAAATCAATAACGGTAAGGTTTCTTAAACCCAAAAAGTCAAATTTTATCAGACCAACATCTTCTAAATGTTCTTTTGAAAACTGAGCAATTATAGCATCTTCACCAGCTGGTTTATAAAGCGGGCATCTGTTGTATATAGGTTCTTGTGAGATAACAACACCAGCTGCATGTTTTGATGCATGGCGTTTTAAGCCTTCAAGTGTTTTTGATAAATCAAACAATTCTTGTATTTGCTTATCTTCTTGAATCATCTTTTTTAATTGATCGACTTGATTTATAGCTTCATCAAGCGTTGCATTTGTTGGTATAAGTTTTGCAATTTTATCGGCGCTTGCATAGCTAAATCCCATAACTCGCGCTACATCTCTAATTACTGCTTTTGAAAGCATCGTACCAAATGTTGCAACTTGGGCTACATTGTATTGTCCATATTTATTTTGAACATAATTTATTACCTCATCTCTTCGTTCAACGCAAAAGTCTACATCAACATCAGGCATAGATATTCGCTCTGGGTTTAAAAATCTCTCAAATAGCAAACCGTACTTTAGGGGATCTATATCAGTTATCCCAAGACTATAAGAAACAAGGCTTCCAGCTGCTGAGCCTCTTCCGGGCCCAACAGGTATTGAGTGACTTTTAGCATAATTTATAAAATCCCAAACGATTAAAAAGTAACCACTAAAATGCATTTGTTTGATTACATTTAATTCATACTCAAGACGTGCATAATAAATATCCTTTTGATTTTCAAGACCAAAATTTTTTATACGTTTTTCAAGACCTTCTTTTGCAAGTTTTTCAAGCATCTCATTGTCTTTTTGCATGTTTTCAGAAAAGATTGGATATATAAGTTTTCCAAGCTCAAGATCAATTGAGCAATTTTTTGCTATAAGGTAGCTATTATCTGGTGCTTCTTTTAAGTCTTTAAATTTATCATACATTTCTTCTTGTGTTTTGAAGTAGAATTCCTGCGTTCTCATTTTCATCCTATCTTCTTCACTTATGAGCCTGTTTGTCTGAATGCAAAGCAGTGCATCCTGGGCTTTTGCATCTGTTTTGTTTAAATAGTGACAATCATTTGTGGCAACAATTGGAGCATTAGTTTCATTGGCAAGTTTAAGTAACAATGGCTCTATCTGAGCTTGCTCAGGTAAGTCATGCCTCATAATTTCGATAAAAAAATTGTCTTTGCCGAAAATTTCTTGATATTCAAGGCAGGCTTTCTTTGCTAAATTGTAGTCGTTATTTAAAAGATAATAATTGATTTCGCCGTGTAAACATGCACTTCCGGCTACTATGCCGCTTGAGTATTTTCTTAAAAGATCCATATCGATTCTTGGTTTATAGTAAAAACCTTCGGTATAAGAAAAAGTCGATAATTTAAGTAAGTTTTTATAACCTTCGTTATTTTTTGCAAGAAGAGTTAAATGAAAATTGCCTTTGTTTGTTTTATCAAATCTATCTGTTACAAGATATGCTTCAAATCCGATTATAGGTTTTATATTATTTTTTATACAGGTTTTATAAAAATCAAGTGCGCCAAACATATTACCATGATCTGTTAGAGCAATGTATTCTTGATTATCGTTTTTTGCTTTTTCTACCATTGCATTGATTTTTGTTGCTCCATCAAGCAAGCTATATTCTGAGTGGTTATGTAAATGCACAAATGCCATATTTCACCTCACGAGTTGTTTTAACTGTTTGATACACAAATCAATTTTATAGTTTTCTATTATGTAATCCGCCTTTTGATAACAGTATTTCCTTTTATTTATAAGTATTTTAGCTTTTTTAAGAAGCGGTCTGTTTTTTTTATCAATTTTAAACAAACGGCTTTTTGGAGCTTTTAAATAAATAACAATACCTTTTTTTTTCATTATATCAATATTATCTTTAAAACAAGGCATTCCGCCGCCTGTTGAGAGGATAAATGGTTCTTTTATATTAATATTTAATAGAATATTGCGTTCTAGTTTTCTAAAAAAATATTCTCCATAAAGTGAAAAGATTTTTTTTATGGGCATTTTTATTTTTTTTTCAATAATTTCATCTGTATCTGCAAATTTCCAATTTAGTTCCCTTGAAAGTACTTTGCCAACGGTAGTTTTCCCGCTTCCCATGAAACCAATTAAAATTAAATTCATTTTGTTTTTAAATACTCTTTATAATTATTCACATTGGTTTTAAATTCATTTATGCAGTCACCACCAAATTTTTCTAAGTATGCGTTTAATATTTCAAAAGCAATTGCAGCTCTTATTACCACACTTGCCGCACTTGTTGCACAAACATCAGATCGTTCGTAAGTAGATAATTGAGCTTCTTTTGTTTTCACATCCACGCTTCTTAAGCCCTTGCGCGTGGTTGGAATAGGTTTCATATATGCTTTAACAATAATATTTTCTCCATTTGATATACCACCTTCAATACCACCTAAGCGATTTGTAAATCGTTTATAGGTTTGAGTTTGGCTATCATAGAATATTTCATCTTGTACCTGGCTTGAGTATTTAAATGCGTTTTCGACTCCTTCACCGATGCTAACCGCTTTGATGGCCTGCACACTCATAACAGCTAAAGCAATCCTTGCATCAAGTTTTTTGTCCCATTTATAAGAGCCGATTCCAGCAACTACACCTTCCACAATAACTTCAGCAACGCCTCCCAGGCTATCACCATTTTGTGATGCATAATCAATAATTTTTTTCATTTCAATAAGTGCCTCTTTGTCTGGGCATAGCAGCTCATTGTTGGTATTGTTTTTTATCGAATCTAAATTTGAATAGTCAATGTTTGCTTTTACATTACCAATTGCACTTACAAAATTATAAAAATTTACACCTACTTCTTTTAAACATAACTCACAAATTGCCCCAATAGCTACCCTAATAGCGGTTTGCCTTGCACTTGAACGTTCTAAGCAGTCTCTCATGTCGTTTCTGTCATACTTTAAATATCCTACTAAATCAACATGACCGGGCCTTGGCTTTGTGACTTGTTTTTGGTTTGTATAAGTAGCAAAAGGTGCCATTATATCTTGCCAGTTTTTATAATCGTTGTTAGCTATTTTTAGTGTAATTGGACTTCCTGTTGTCTGACCAAAACGCACACCGCTTAAGATCTCGATTTTATCTTTTTCAATTTTTTGTCTGCCCCCTCTACCATAACCACTTTGTCTTAAACTGAGCAAATTATTGATAAAATTTACATCAATGTTTAGGCCAGCTGGGAGACCATCTATAATAGCACATAGGCAATTCCCGTGCGACTCGCCCGCATCAAGGTAACTAATCATTGTTGTTATCTTTTAATTGCTTTATTGTCTTTCGAAAAGCCATATCTACCATATAGTGAACTGTTCCTTTTTCGTATCTATTTTTAATAATTTTTCCTGCAGGTTTGCCCATAAAAATTTCAATAGCATCATCTATTGTTTCAACTGTGTATATTTTAAAAATACCTTGTTTCATGGCTTCTAATACATCGTCTCTTAAAACTAAATCTTTCTTATTTTGATAGGGAATAACAACCCCCGCATCTGATAAATTACCAGAAATTTTTAAAACATCAAAGAAACCTTCAATTTTTTCATTTACGCCACCAATAGGTTGGACGAGTCCATCCTGGCTCATCGAACCTGTAACGGCTAAATTATTTTTAACTGGTATTTTTGCAATCGATGACAAAAGAGCTATTACCATGGCTAATGTTGCACTGTCTCCTTCAATATAAGAGTAGGATTGTTCAAAACTAATGGTAGCCTGTAAACTAAGTGGTTTATCGTAAGCATATTTAGAGCCTATATACCCACCAATTATAAATGATGATTTATCAAATATTTTGCCAGATAATTTGCTTTCAGTTTCTATATTTATTACACCGCCTTTTCCAACATAGGTTTTAGCTACAATTCTATTTGGTCTACCAAAAGAAAAATCTCCAATTTGCAAAACGGATAAGCCATTGACCTGACCTATTTTTTCACCTTTCAAATCAAGCAAGATTGTCCCTTCTTTGATCATTTCTTGAATTTTTTCTCTATATAGGTCTTTTATAAATATTTTGTTTTCAATGGTTTGTTGTATGTGTTTATATTCTATGTTATCAGTAGTTAGTGTGTTTGCTTCTTCAATAATATCTATACACTCATCAATTCTAGACCAGATTTTATTTGAGCTTTCGGCAAGTCTAAATGCGTATTTTGCAACCGCTAAAAGGCCATCTTTTGTTGGTATTTTGAGGTTTTTTTGTTTACATAATTTTATTATGTTTGCTAAATATTGATTTATGGTAGAAGTTTTTGCATCTATCATATGATTAAAATTGGTTTTAAGTTTGAATAGATTTTTCATGTCTCCATCGTATTCATACAATAAATCGTATAAAAATTCATCACCTATCAGTATAACTTTTATATTCAAATCTATAGGTTCTGGTTTTAGACTTTCTGCTACGTTGGCGCCGTATTTATCAAAAGGATCTTCTATTATTAATTGCCTTGATTTTAGTGTTTTTTTAAGACTATCCCATACGAAAGGATTTGTAAGTGCACTCAATGCATCAAGTATTAAAAAACCACCATTATTTTTTACTATCTGGCCTCCAACAATATTTGTAAAATTTGTAACTAGCATACCGAAGTACGCTTGTTTTTCAATTTTTCCAAATAAATTTGAATATGTTGGATTTTGTTCATAATATATTGGAATATCAATATTTGAGTTATCCACAATTACATTAACTTTGTATTCAATATATTTTGAAGGCATGCTTAAAAACGGGAAAGGCTCGTTTTTGCTGGGTAGAAAAATTACTATGTTGTTTATTGTATAATGTTCTACTTCATTTAAATAATCCTCTACGCACTTTATTCCTTCAAACTCAGATTTTATTTTATCAAGTTTTGTGCTTATGATTGATAAACCCATTTCGTCGTTAATTTTTTTTATTTTTTGGATACGCTCTTTTTCTAATTCTCTTGATGCAAACATAAATTCATTTATATGTACTTCCAGTTGTTTTCTTTTTTCTTCAATTTCCTTTTTTATATTAACATCAAGCATGGAAAATTCTTTTTCTGTAATAATTTTACCTTCAAGAACAGGATTTACTACAAGACCAGATGGAGTTGGTTTAATAACAAAATCCAGTTTTGAAGCCTTTGATTCTAATTCTTCAAATATTTGATTTTGTTTTTCGTTATATTCAAGATTAATAGCTTGAATTCTATTTTCATACTCTTTACTTTCAAAAATTGCTGGTATATTTGATACAAGATACTCTACAAATTCATTCATTCTTGTTGCTAAAATATTTGCTTTGCCTTTTGGCAAAACAAGTAATTTTGGCATTTTTGGATTTTTAAAATTATTTACATAAGCATAATCATATATCTTAAATTCTTTATTGTTGGATAATTCAATAATTTTATCTTTTATATATTCTTTGATTTGTCCCATATCTCCAGATATATATAGATTGTAGTATGGATTTTGCATATCAACAAGCAGTTTTAGCGCACGATTTAAACGTTCTTGTTCAACAAAGTAGTCAGCTTTTTCTTCATCTATATTATTTGGTATATCTATTCTGAATTCTATTTCTTTAGGTTCAATAATTCTAAATCCCATACAAACTCCTATTTAGTTAGCTTTGTTTTAATAAAGTCAAATGGTAGCTTTGCTTGAAGTCTTGTACCATTTGGCAATACTATTCTTGATTCGGAAAGTTTTTCAAATATAAAGTTGTATAATTCTTCTAATTCATCAATATTGACATCAACTGAAATGATTGACACATCTTCATTTAATTCTACAAACCACTCAAAATAAATTATATTTTTTTGTATAAGTAATTCTTTGAAATCCCATCTTTTTGTTTTTCTTAACACAATATCAATATTAAAACGTTTCTCTTTCATACTTTTTAATATATACATTTAAAGAGTAAAAATCAAATTTTAGTTCTAGAACAGAATTTGCTAAAAGCTATAAATGGAAATTTTATTTATTTTTTTATTGACAACGGTTACTGAGCAATGTTAGAATCAAACAACACTTTTTTAAGAAGGTAGGAAAATGGCTAGCAAAAATCTTGTAGGTTTGGATATTGGCTCGAAAATTACAAAGATAGTTCAACTAAAAGAAAAAAGTGGTGTGAAATTTTTGATTAATGCTCAGCTTATTAGTACACCGCAAGATTTAAACATGGAAGATTCAGTTGCTATGAAAGATTTTCTTTCTTTGCTTGCAACAAGTAATAATTTAAAAAATAAGCCAATTGCCTATGCATTGAATATTTCAGAATGTATAGCAAGATATCTAACTATACCTATGGTTGATGAATCAGAAATTGAGCAAGCTATAATGTGGGAAGCGGAACAATATATACCTTTTAAACTAGATAAAGTAAATGTTAATTATCAAATTCTAAATATAGATCAAAAAAACAAAAATATTAAAGTATTAATTGTTGCTGCAAAAAAAGAAAAGATAGAGTTTTTAAAAGAGGTGTTTAGTAAAGCAAAATTAAAACTTGAGTGTGTTGATGTTGATATATTTTCTACAATTAATACATATTTAGAAAATGCACCAGAAAAAAATAAGCTAGTATTTATACTTAATATTGGAGCAAAATCTACAAAATTAGCATTACTTGACTCTACTGAACCTATTTATTTTAGTTATATTGATTTTAGTTTGGATTCAATTGTTCTAGATATTGCTAGCAAACTTTCTATTTCTGAATCAGAAAGTGTAAATATGTTGTTGTCAAAAAATAAAGATCCTCATTTAATAAGTATTATTGAAAGCAATTTAATTAATTTGCAAAATGAATTATCAAATGTGTTGAATTTTAATTTTTCTCTTATAGCAGACAGACACATTGATAACTTTGTTTTAGCAGGTGGTGCATGTTCTATCGATGAGATAGCGACTTATTTGGCCACGGTTTTTAATATTGGTGTTATAAAACTCAATCCATTTGAGACACTAACCATACAGGATCCTAACTTTAATATCGACAATAAATATTTATTTGATGTAGCTTTGGGTTTAGCGTTGAGGAAAGCATGATAGAGATTAATTTACTTACAAGCATAGGAGAAAAACCAAAACAAAAAGGTTTGAAAGATAATTTTTGGATAATTTTATTGCTTGTAGTTTTGTTCGAGGTTGCAGTTATGTTTGGTGTTAGTGCTTTTGAGAAATCAAAAATAAAGCACTTGGAAGAAAAAAGAAATTATCTTAGTAATCTCTCAACTAAAATTAAAGCTATTCAAAATGATCAGCAAAAGGCTAACCAGCTTATCAATACAATATCTAAGCTTGAGCATGGGAAAAATTTACCGATTGAAATTTTATATGCATTATCAGATGCTTTGCCCAATAATGTATGGTTAACAAGAGTTGAAAAGCAAGCCAATACTTTGAATATTTCTGCGTCAAGTTTGGATATAGATTCTATATCTCTTTTTATGAATAATTTGCTAAGCCAAAAAATTATTAAAGATGTAAGATTCAATCAAGGCGTAACAAAAACAAACGATCAAAAACAAAATATTTATCAATTTACGCTTATTTGTGAATTGAGGTGATTATGGCTCAAAACAAATTTATTAATAAAAATTCACTTTCAAGTCAATTTAGTGATATACCACAATCTCAAAAGATTCTTATAGGTGTAATTATAATAATTGGTTTAGCACTAATTTGGTATTTTAGTTATTTTCAAAACCTGTATTCAAAAGCGCAAAAACTTAATTCAGAAATTACTCAGCTTAGTGATTTTGAAAAAAAACTTCCTTTAGAAATGAAAAAGTATGCTATTATAAGTAAAAAATTAAGAAAGTATAAAGAAATGTTGCCTGAGAAAGAAGAGATCCCAAAACTGCTTGTTGATATAAATTCTACGATTAAAAAAGTTGGCGTATCGATGAACAGATTTTCACCACAAACAGTAAACACACAAAGCCAGAATGCCACATATTCAACCGTTCCAATACAAATTAGCATAAGCGGTTCTTATAATCAAATAGGCACGGCATTTGAAGCATTAAGTAACATGCCAAGATTGGTTAAAATAGTAGATTTTTCTATTAGCCCATCCAGTAACCCAAATATTCTTAATGTAGATTTTAAAGCAGAAACATATTCATTAAAAAATTCCGAACAAAATAAAAATACCAGGGAATCAAAATGAAAAATTTATTTTTAGGAATTATCTTTATATTCGCTATAGTTTCAACAACATTTGCATTTAGTGTTTCAAGAGATCCTTTTATGCCTTTAGTTAAATCGCAAAAAACATATTCTAGTTTGCCAAATACTCCAGCAACGATTACACCAGAGTTTACACTTAAAATGGTTATGTGGGGTAGTCTAAAAGGTGCTTTACTTCAAGATTCTGCAGGTATGGTATATGTTGCAAAACAAGGTACAAAAATAGGTCAGATCCAGGTCATTAAAATATTGCCAAACAAAGTTATTTTAAAAACACCAAACGGCATTAAAGAGCTTTCTTTGAAAAATCATAACAATATAATACTCCAACCCAATAATCAAAATAAATCCGTGCAGGATATATCTAACAAAACACTTTCAAATGAGGTGAAACCATGAATAGAAAATATCTTTTAAGTATCTTATTCTTTTTAATAACCATAAATTATTCTTATGCTTTTCAAAAAGCTACAAGTGTTAATTCATTAAGTTTTGATAAAAATAAATGCGTAATTAAAGGCAATGGTTATATGTTTTATAAAACATTTGCTTTAGAAAAAGACAATACAAAAATTTTGGCTATAGATATTCTTGGCATAAAGTCTTATAACCCCGCTATTCCTTCGCTAATATTAGCAAATGATTCTAATGCTGTGAGCTTAATTAAACTTGCATTACATAATGATAAAAATATTGGTTTAAGGGTAGTTTTTCATCTAAAAGATAATGCCCAATATCAAATTGATAGGAATAATGATACAATTACTGTGGTTTTTAATGAAAATAGCTTACCACAAAATGTAAAGAAAATTGAATCCCAAACTGTATCAAATGAATTACCAAAACAACCTGTAGAATCTCCAGTTGAAGCTATTGCAAATAGCAGCGCTAATTCAAAACAAAATGAAATAGAATCAATAACATCAACCACAATACGAAATAAAACTCAAATTAAAATATCTACATCTAAAAAACCTGTTTATGAAGTAAAACACGAAAATGGCAATATTTTAATTACTATTAAGGATGTTGGGCCATCAAAGCCTCTTATTTCCAATTCTTCTAAACTTATAGAAAATATTGTTACAAATATAGAAAAGAATGATTATATTATAAAAGTTCTTACAAGCAATGCTAAAATTGATGAAATAGCAAGCTCAGATAAGTCAATATTTGTTGTTTTGTCGCCACAGCAAAGCGTAGAAGATCTTAATATAGTTTCAAAAGAGCAGCAAAAAGAGTTTGTTGGTAAAAAAATTTCTTTTGATGTAAGAGATGCAGATTTGCAGGATGTTTTGAGGGTAATTGCGGCAGCTGCAAATTTAAACGTCATGATTGGTGACTCTGTAAAAGGAAAAATTACTATGAGATTGATGAATATACCTTGGGATGAGGCATTGGATTTAATAGCTAAACAACAAGGGCTTGTAGTACAAAAACAAGGCAATGTTTTACTTATAAATTCAGCATCTGAAGCAGCTAAGCTTACAAAAGAACAGTTAGAAGCTATTACTATGCAGCAGAATTTAGAGAGAAAAAACGATGCGGTAGCTAAAATAATTAAGCTTAATTATATAGACCCAGATTATGCAAAAAACATTATTGATTCTTTAGTCTATAATAAACAAAAAGAAAGTATAGGCTTTGTTGTTGCAGACAAAGTTAATAACTCAATAATATGCTATGATACAAAACAGAACATTCAAAAAATTGAAAATATTGTAAAAGCTATAGATGTTAAAAAACGAGAGATAGAAATTAGTGCAAAAATTGTTATTGTTAGTAAAGGATACGAAAGAGACTTAGGTATTCAATGGGGTGGAAATTATGCTCAAAAGACTTTCGGTCAAAATTCTTACTTAGCAATTGGTGGTGCAACATTGCCGCTTTCCGTTAATGCTCCAAGTGCAGCTCAAACTGCAGGTGTTAGCACAAATGGATTTTCTGTTAATAATGCTTTTGCAAATAGTAATTACATTGTAAATACGCCAGCTGCAAATCAATTTGGAAATCTATCTTTAATGATAGGCAATGTTATGGCAAATTATAACTTGGATTTAAAGCTTTCTCTAGCAGAGATAAACAATTATTCAAAAACTTTGTCGTCGCCAAAAGTAATCACACTCGATAACCAGGAAGCCACGGTAGAAAGTGGTCAAGAAATACCATATACCACAATTACTACAACTGGCACACAAAGCACAAGTTTTAAAGATGCGGTGCTTTCTTTAAAGGTAACGCCACATATTACAAATAATGGAGATATTATAATGAAGCTTGATATAAAGAAAGATTCTCCTGGCGCTCCTGCGCCAAATGGCGAATTGACCATTAACAAAAATAATATAACTTCTACAGTAATTGTCAAAAATGGTCAAACTATAGCAATTGGTGGTGTTTATGAAACTACTACGTCTAAAAGTGAAAATGGTATACCATTTTTGAAAAGCATACCATTATTGGGCTGGCTATTTAAATCACAGACTATAACAAAACCAGAAAGCGAACTTTACATATTTATAACACCAAAAATTTTATGACTCAAATAATAAATCGTAAAGCCCGTCATGATTATGAAATTATTGAAAGTTTTGAGGCGGGCATTGTACTTTTAGGTAGCGAAGTAAAATCTATAAAAACAGGAAACGCAAATCTCAAAGATTCTTATGCTGATATAGAAAATGGCGAAGTATGGTTGTATAATTTTCATATTAGTCCTTATAAATTCGCAAGTGAAAAATTCAATCATCAGCCTCTTAGGCCAAAGAAATTGCTATTGCACAAAAAAGAAATTGCAAAACTTATTGGAAAAATTAAAGAGAAAGGTTTTACGCTTGTGCCCCTTAGAGTTTACACAAAAAAAGGTCTTATTAAAGTAGAATTAGCATTAGCAAAAGGTAAAAAACTATACGATAAAAGGCAATCATTAAAAGAAAAGGAACTAAATCTTGAAAGAGAAAGGGCTTTTAAAGATTTGCAATAATCAAACTTGATAATAATTTCTAAAAGTGTAAAATTGAAAACAGAAAATAATAGAGGGGGTTAGAGATGGTAAAAGTATTAGAAAATAATTTAAAAAAACCTGCAATTAAAATTATTTTAGGTTTCTTTTGTGTTGCAACATTAAGTAGTTGTTCTACCATGACACCAACACAACAGCGTGTATTAAGTGGTGCAGGTATTGGCGCAGTAGGTGGTGCAGTCGTAGGTGGATTGACGGCAGGTAGTCCTGCAGCAGGTGCTGCAGTTGGGGCTGCAGTGGGTGCAGGTCTTGGTGCTGCAGCAGGGGCACTAACGAAATAAATTTTTAAAGAGGAAGTCGGCAAGTATAAAAAAGTTTTTTTAAAATTTGATTGACAAAAATATTTTAACTATTACAATAGTTAGTGATTTTTAGTTTGAATAAAACCAGTGGTACTTAGGGTTGAAAAGGAGGTTTTATGAAGGTTAGCTCAAATGTAGCTAGCAAGCCATTAGTAGATGGTTGGACTATTTTATTTTTTATAATGGCTGCTATAGGTTTATACGGTATGGCTCATGTGTTTTTTTATGGCCAGGAGCCTAGTTATGGTGTAACAAGGTATGTTTCGTGGGGTTTGTTAATTATTGGCTATTCGTTTTTGGTTGGTATTACAACTGGTTTATCGTTGCTTGTTATTATGTGTCATTTATTTGGTTTAAAACATGTACAGTTAATGGAGCGAAAGTTAATTTTACTTGCCCTTACAGCTCTTTTGGGTGGCTTTTATGTAATTTTTTGGGATTTGGGTGGTCCGTTTAAATTACAAATATTAAGGTTTGTTTTTAACTATTTTCCACCACATATAGAAAGTGCTATCTGGTGGATGTCTACACTTTACGCTTTAGAACTTCCAATAATAATCATAGAGATTTACCTTATTTTTACAAAAAATCATAAATGGTTGCTTCCAATTGCAATAATTAGTTTTTTGGTAGGAGTGAGTGCATACAGTAATATGGGTTTTGTTTTTGCTGCTAATATATCCAGACCTTTCTGGTTTGGTGCATATATTCCTATCTTTTTTATACTTTCTGCTTTAGGTTTGGGTGCTGGCTTTGGCCTTATTTTGTGCTATTTTACAAAAAAATTGATACCTTCACTAGAAGAAAAACTAACCACTGTATCCCATGTGTTGGAAAGGACATTATTTTTTGTTGTTCTAGCAATGATGTTTTTTACAGGTTGGAGATTTGGAACTGCACTTTATGCATATCAGCCAGAAGTTTCTGGGGCTGCCATAGCTTTATTATGGGGTAAGTTATCATTTTATTTCTGGTTCTTTCAGATATTTTTAGGTTTGATAGTACCATTTTTTATGCTAATCAAAAAACCATCAAGCACAAATGCTTTAATTGCTGCTATTTTGGTTATTATAGGCGTGTTTTTTGAAAGGTATAATACAGTTATCGCTGGTCAACTTATACCTGTAAATAGCGTGTATTATGATAAAGTATTTTATGTAAATTACACACCATCACTATCAGAAATAAGTCTATTTATAAGTGCACTTGGTGTAGCTGGTTTGTTATATTTAATAGGCGACAGGATACTAAATAAGAAATTTGCTCAAGAAGTGGAAACTGAAGAATCTTCCCATTAAGGTGTATTTTTGTGACTGCTTTTTTAAGCAGTCACTTTCTTAATTTTTGAAGTAGTGTCCAAATAAATTATAAACAAAGACAAGGAAATCAATAATACACCAATTAGTTCGAATATATCTGGTTTTTCACCAAGCTGAATCCATGATTCCAGAATAGTTAATATTGGAACAGCAAGTGAACTCAGACTAGCAGTGTTTACTCTCATTTTTTGCAAAATATATAGCCACAAAAACCACCCAAGTGCTGTAGCAACAATCCCGGCATATAGTACTGCAAATATTAAATATGAAGAAAAGACTGTTTCTTTTTGTTGTGGTATTAAAAACCAGCATAATAAAATACCAATAAAGCCAAAAAGCATTTGGTAAGCGTTAAGACTGAGTATATTCATTTTTTGTTTGTTAAGTATTATTTTTGCGATTGTAATGCTTGCAGCCCATGAAATTGCACTCAATATGGCAAAAAAATCACTTAAAAAGTTACTTTGCAACTTCCATGGTTCAATAATAAATGTCAAACCAATAAATGAACCAGCAATTGCAATTTTTTGTGCTTGACTTATTGTTTCTTTTAAGATAATTCCTGCTAATATTATCGACCAAAATGGCATTGTGTAAATTAACATAGAAACCTTACCGGCACCGCCCCAGACTAAAGATAAATTTGCAAAAATAAAAAAACCTGTAGTTTGAGTTAAACCAAGCAATGCAACTAAAAAAGGTTCTTTTAATTTTTGGAGTTTTTTTACAGATACAATGAATAAGAAAATAACTATTGTACCAATAACTGTTCTTAAAAGAGAAAACTCTATTGGATTTGTAAATTCAAGTGCTAACTTTGCTACAACCCAAGAATAAGACCAGATAATTACTAAAAAAGCAAAATATAAATATACCATTATTTTATATTTTCAAATTAATAAGGCTTCCAAGCATTTTGTTTTGCGATTTTAATACAGCCACATTAGCTTTTAAATCTATTAAATTCATGTTTGAGTACACTATTTGTTTTGTTAAATTAACATTGTTTTGGTTATTATCTGAAGTCATTGCAATTTTATGTTTTTTGTTATTTAAATCAATTTCTTTGTAGCCTTTTGTGTTAAGATTGGCTACATTAAAAGCAATAATACCTTGTTTTGCTAAAATGTTTCCAATTGCATTTACAGTAATACTAAACATTGTGTACCTCCTTTTGAGAAAAATATACCTATCTGGTAAAAAATCAAACAGTTGGACGAGACTGGCGGAGAGGGCGGGATTCGAACCCGCGGTAGGTTACCCTACACACGATTTCCAATCGTGCTCCTTCGGCCACTCGGACACCTCTCCTTAAGTTTTATTTATACAGAGTTTTAATTAAATGTCAAACAAAAGGTTTTTATTGAGTCTTATTCTTTTTTTCTTCTGATTTTTTGCGTAATTCTTCCAAATCTAAGCTACAATCGCCAAAACTTGCTCCATAAGCATCTTTATCAGATAATTTTGGTTTTTTTGTTATTTTTTTATTTATTAAAACAACTATTATTGCAATGATTATAATTAGCACAATAATAATAAACCATAGCATAATTTAACCTTTTTAGTATTCAATTGTAAGGGATCTTAGTTTTGATTTAATATCATCTACGCTAAGCCACTTATCATTTGCATCAGAAGAGTATCTAAAGCCTTTTTTTACCAATTTACCACCAGGCTTAACACTACTTTTTCCCCACCAGTTAAATTGGGGGTATATTATAAAATGATCGTCGTATTCATAAGTGTTTCTTGCGTCTTCTGGTGTTATCATAACTTCGTGTAATTTTTCGCCTTCTCTTATGCCAACTTCTTTTAATATGCAATCTTCACACATGGCTTTTGCTAAATCTACTATTTTAAAAGAAGGAATTTTTGATACATAAATTTCACCTCCATTAGCTTCTTTAATGGCCTTAAACACCAACTCAACTCCTTCTTCTAAACTAATCCAAAACCTGGTCATCTCAAAATCAGTTATAGGTAATTCTTTTTTGCCTCGATCTATAAGGCTTTTAAAGAAAGGTATTACGCTACCCCTGCTTGCTGCAACATTACCGTATCTGACTACACAAAATTTTGTTTTCTTTTTGCCTACATAAGCATTGCCTGCTACAAATAGCTTGTCTGAAACTAGTTTAGTTGCACCATATAGGTTAACAGGATTTACGGCTTTATCTGAAGATAAGGCAACTACCTTTTCAACGCCTAAGTCAATACTTGCATCAATTACATTTTCTGCACCATATATGTTTGTTTTTATGGCTTCTAATGGGTTATATTCTGCTGTAGGCACTTGTTTTAGTGCTGCTGCGTGTATTACAACATCCACACCATCTAATGCCCTATACAATCTTTCTTTGTCTCTCACATCACCAATAAAAAAACGCAAAATAGAATCATATTTGCTAAATTCTTTTTGCATAAGAAATTGCTTATACTCATCTCTTGAGTATATGATTAACTTTTTTGGCTTGTATAATTTTAAAATTTCTTTTGTAAAGGCTTTTCCAAAAGATCCTGTTCCGCCTGTTATTAGTATTGTTTTTTCATTAAGCATATTTAACCCCTTTAACTTAAATAGCAAAATCTATTCTATAATTGCATAAATTAACTCAGAAAGGCTTCTTTTTGGCACATAATGTATATTATTGATCCTGTAATATTTTATATCGTTTTTAGCATCAACAATCTTTATTGTTTCTGCAGGTTTTCCAATTGCTACAACATATAATATTTCTAGGTTATCTTTTAACTTTAATATGGAAGAAAGCCTGGGTTTATCTATAGCAGCTATTGTACATCCGCCAAGACCCATCTCAACGCTTTTTAATAGAATTGTTTGAAGTGCAATTCCAGCGTCAGTTAAAACAAAGTTATCGTTGGAAATATTTTTGTCTTGCAAAATTACAATATACGCAGATGGCCTTTGGCTTTTGTCTGGCCCATCCCAATCTGTTAAATAACCAGCCCATTTTAGAGTACTAAAGATTTGTTCATTTTTTTCTTCATTGCAAGAAGCTATATACTTTAATGGCTGAGCATTTTTGGCTGAAGGTATAAAGCGCAATATTCTTAAAATATTATTTATAGTATTGCAGTCAATTTTTACTTGAGCAAATTTTCTATAACTTCTGTTTTTCATAATTAGTTCATCTAACATAAAAACCTCCTTGCGTGTTTTAGTATTAAAGATTATAATAAAATTATGAAAAGGTCAATAATTGCTTTGGTAATTTGTTTAGTATTTGCCATTAATGCTTTAGCGGTTACTGTAAAAGATGACATTTCAAGGACAATAAATATATCAAAAGCAAAATCTATTGTAGTGTTAAGCCCAGCTGCTTGTGATATATTAGAAGAAATCGATGCATCAAATTTAATTGTTGGATATACGGACTATGCTAAAAAGCCTAATCCAAAAGCAGTAAATGTAGGAGCATTTGGTACATTTAATGTAGAAAAAATTATATCATTAAAGCCAGATTTAGTTATTATGCCAAGATTTATTTACGAACGCTATACTGCAGGGCCGCTCGAGGTTTTAGGCATAAAGGCGTTTGTTTTCGATCCAAAAAATATTAAAGATATTGTAAGTGATGTCGAAAAATTTGGTTTGATTACAGGAAAAATAAATCAAGCAAAAAATAAAATAAATACATTTGTAAAACAAGTTTCAACATTGTATAAAATTGATAAAAAACCTACTGTAGCTTTTGTAATATGGTTTTCACCTATTATTGTGGCAGGAAAAGATACATTTATTTCTAATGCTATAAATGTAGCTGGAGGTAGAAATATAATACCAAAAGATGGTTGGCCAGTTGTTACAAGTGAGTATTTAATAGAAAAAAATCCTCAGTTTTTAATAGTTAATTCTCGCTTTAAAAACGATATTTTTAAAGAAAATAAACTTTTTGAATATTTTTATAAGAAAAATAGAGTTTTGTTTATAGACAATTCTTTGATAGAAAGGCCAAGCTTGAGTATTATCAAAGGGATAAAAATTTTAAACGATTATTTTTATGAAAACTGCAATAATAACGGCCGCAGGTAGCGGTAGTCGTTTTGGATCAAAAAAGCAATTTGAAAAACTAAACAATAAAATTGTCTTAGACTATAGTGTGGAATTTTTTAAAGAACTTGGTTTTAATATTATCGTTACAGTTCCACAAGAAGATATTGAGTTTGTAAAAAAACGCTATAAATTTGCAAACATTGTGCAAGGCTCAAGTGAGCGTTTCTATTCTGTTTATAATGGTTTACAATTAATTAATGAAGGTATAGTATTGATCCATGATGCTGCACGGCCTATACTTGATAAAGAAAAAGTTTACAAATTGCTCGATATTGTTTATGCTAAAAAAGCAGCTATTCTTGCTATAAAGTGTACAGATACTTTAAAGTTTGTGGAAAATGATTTTATAAAATTTACTGTAAAGCGCGATTTTATATATTGTGCTCAAACACCACAGGGTTTTGACGTTAAAATGCTTAAAAAAGCTTATAAAATGGCTTTAAAAGACAAATTGGTATTTAGTGATGAAGCAAGCTTATGGGAACATTACATATCAAGTGTAGCGATTGTAGAAGGTTATCGGTATAATATAAAAATAACGACAAGACAAGATTTAAAATTAGCAAGTTGTATATTGAATGATTTTGTTTTATGAACACCTTATAATTATAATTGTTTTTGCTTTTTTGGTAGGTTTTTTAATTGCAATGCCAATTGGTGCTGTACAAATTGAAGTAGCCAAAAGAGCAATAAATGGCAATTTAAAATCTGCATATATGGTGGCTTTGGGTTCTGTGTGTTCTGATGTAATATATGGGCTTTTGGCAAGTTTTAGTATTACAAGTTTTTTAGATGATGAAAAAGTTAAAGCTGCTTTGTTATTTGGCAGTGGAATTTTGCTTGCTGTCTTGTCCATTATGGCTTTTAGGGATGGAATAAAAAAAAATATTTCATTACCCAAACTAGAACATAAAACCCATCATATGTCTATTATAACAGGGTTTACAATGTCATTTACAAACCCACTAATGATAATTTTTTGGATTGTTTATGTGCAGTTTGCCTACGATATAGGTATAATACCTTATTATAACACTATATATCTTTTTGCTTTTGTATTATTTAGTGGTGTAGGTTTGTTGAGTTATCTTCTTTTAATTGCCAAAATTTTAAATCATGTAAGAAAATCTTTTAACGCAAGCCTGGTTGACAAGATAAATATTATTTTAGGTTTCGTATTAGCTGGCTTTTCTATATATTTTTTAATTCGCTCATTTCAACTTTTTAAATCAGTAATGTAAAATTAATTTTAGCAATATAGATATACCAAAGCCAAATATTATAAGTGCAGATAGAATATTTACATAAACGCTAACTTTTTGGCTAAAAAAAGACTTGGTTTTGTACACAAAAAACGGCATCAAGCTTATCCATATCATTATAGCACAAATTAAACCTATGAGTGTAAAGCTAAATTGCAGATGATTTTGACCAATATAAGCTAACATACTTGTCCAAAATAATATTGTATAGGGATTTAGAATTGTTAAAATATAGCCTTTTGAGTACGATTTAAAAGGACTTGCAAAATAAATTTGTGTTTTGAGTTTAGCACTATCTATTATGCGCGATTTAAAAATTCTATAGGCTAAATATATTAAAAATACACCGCCTAATAAACTAATAATACGAAAAACAATAGATTGTTCGTTTAAGTTCACAAAAATGCCAAAGAAAATAAGCGTTAAGTATGTGATATCTGCACACATTGCACCAAGTCCTAACAAAAATGCGTTTCTATAAGATACAAGTGCTTCATTAATAATAAGTATATTTATTGGTCCAATTGGAACACTTGCACCAGCGCCTAGTATAAAACCACTTACAAAAGAGCCTATAATACTCATATTTTAAGTAAATTCTAGATGTTCTTTTTCAAGATCTAAAAGTAATTTTTTTAACACCTGGTTTAGCGAGCTTTCAGTTGTTGAAGCAATTATAGCTTCTGGTAAAAGTGAGTCCTTTTCAAGCTGTTTATATAGTCTTACAAACTTTATAAGTTCTTCTTGGTCAAAATCATGCAAAATTATTGTTTTCATGATAGATGCTTCTCAATTGTTTTTGAAATTAATTCAATACCTTCGTTTATTATGTTTATGTCTTTTGATTCAATTGTGACTCTAACTACCGGTTCTGTCCCGGAGTAGCGCACAATAAGTCTGCCTTCACCGTTTAAACTATTTTTTACATGTTCTATTGCTTTTTGAATATCGTCAATTTCTTCTAAATTTACCTTTTTACTCACATGGACATTTTTTGTTTTTTCTGGGACTTTTGTAAAATTTGTTAACAGGGAAGAAAGCTTAACGTTCTTTTCTACTATAATTGATAAAACGGCCAATGCGGTAATTATACCATCACCTGTTGTATTAAAGTCAGATAATACAATATGACCTGAAGGTTCTCCTCCTAAATTGTAATTTTTTTCAAGCATTCTTTGTATTATATGCTTATCGCCAACATCGACTCTTTCTAAATTGATACCATTTTGTTTTAACGTATGTTCAAGCCCAAAGTTACTCATAATTGTGCCAACCACGGTATTATTTTTTAATTTCCCTTTGTTTTTTAAATCAATTGCCAAAATTGACAGGATTGCGTCTCCATCAATAAGTTTGCCAGTTTCATCAACCATTACAACTCTATCTCCGTCACCATCAAAAGCAATTCCAACATCTGCCCTAAAGAGTGTGGTTTTTTCTATTATATTGTTAGGGTAGGTTGAACCACATTTCTCATTAATATTGATGCCATTTGGTTCGTTATTTGTTACAATGACTTCTGCGCCAAGTTCTTCAAATATCATGGGTGCTACTTTGTATGTTGCCCCATTTGCACAATCAATAACAAGTCTTAACCCATCCAGCTCAAGATTATATGGAAATACATTTTTTGCAAAAACAATGTATCTGCCAAGAGTGTCTCTTATCCTGAATACTTTTCCAATATTTGCACCCAAAAACTTAATATTGTCTAAAGCATTAGATAATGTATATGATTCAATTAGTTCTTCCAATTCAACAGATATTTTTATACCTTCATGCGAAAAAATTTTGATACCGTTATCATCGAAGGGATTATGAGAAGCAGAAATAACTACTCCTGCATCTGCTCTCATGCTTTTAACTAAAAAAGCAATGGCAGGCGTAGGCATAGGTCCCACTAAATACGCATCTGCCCCCATAGATACTATACCTGAAGTAATAGCAGATTCAAGCATGTAGCCAGAAATTCTTGTATCTTTTCCTATTATAATTTTCTTTTTTTTATTTTTTTGAGAATCAAGAGCGTATACCAAAGCTTTTCCTAGTCTGTAGGCTAAATCTCCAACAAGCGGGAAAATATTTGCTTTACCTCTTATGCCATCTGTTCCAAAAATTTTCACGATTACTCCTTATTCGCTTAAAAATTCTTTTATGAGTTTTTCATTTTTAGTCCAACCTTTTTTGACCTTTACCCATAAATCCAAATATACTTTTGTACCAAGAAAATCTTCTATCTTTTTTCTTGCGCTTGAGCCAATTTTTTTCAGCATTGAACCATTTTGACCTATAACTATAGCTTTTTGTGAGTCTTTTTCTGTATATATTATTGCTTTTATATATGTAAGGTTTTCGCTGCGTTCTTTAAATTCGTCTATTACTACTGCTACATAATAGGGTAATTCTTCTGATAAGTTTTCTATTAGGGTTTCCCTAATCAGCTCAGATACAATAAATCTAACATTGTGTGTAGAAATTTCATCTTCAGCATAGTATTGTGGGCCTTCTTTTAGCTCTTCTAATATAGCATTTAAGATTTCTTCTTTTGGGTTATCTCTTAGTAAACTTGTTACAATTATTTTTTTTGGATTAATGATAAGAAATTCGGCTTTTATTGAATCTATCTGCTCTTTTGTAAGTTTGTCGGCTTTGTTTATAAGCAATATGACATTTTTTTTCAAAAGTAAGTCTTCGTAATTTTTTATATAATCATTTCCAGGACTATCCGCAATAATAAGGCAAACATCGGCATCTTCAATGGTTGATTTTATGCTTGATAGCATTACTTGATTAAGTTTTTTTTGGCTTTCGTGTATGCCTGGTGTGTCAATAAAAATTATCTGATAGCTATCCGTAGTTAAAATGCCTTTTATAGGTGTTCTTGTTGTTTGAGGTTTGTTCGTTACAATTGATAATTTTTCACCAATCATTAAATTTAAAAAAGTTGATTTGCCAACATTTGGCTTTCCTATTAAAGCAACATATCCAGATTTAAACATTTTCTAACATCTCCATTGTTTCTAGTGCAGCGTTTTTTTCTGCTTCTTTTTTACTTTTTCCTATGCCTACACCGAAGCTTTTATTGCCAATTATAACCTGGCTGTAAAAAGTTTTATTATGTTGCTCACCTTCTTCTTTAATTAGGACATATTCTGGCAATAATGCAAATCTTTTTTGTGTTAATTCTTGTAAAACAGTTTTTGGGTCAAATAGCTTATATTCACTAAATTTTTCAATTTTGGGCTTAAGAAGGGGTAAAACAAAATTTTTAGCACTTTCCAGACCAGAGTCTAAATAAATAGCCCCAATTAAGGCTTCAAATAAATCTTCCAATATTTTTTTATTAAGTGCTACTTGTTTTTGTCTTTCGCTTTTGCCTAACTTGCAGAATTCGTACAACTTTAAATTTTTTGCAATCTCGGATAAAACATCCGAGTTTACTGTAGCAGCTCTCAGTTTTGATAACTCTCCTTCTCTTAAATTTTGAAAGTTATTAATTAAATATTCGCTTACAATTAGTTCAAGCACAGCATCACCCAAGAATTCCAATAGTTCATTTGAGTAAAAAGGGTTTTTTGTGTAAGACCTATGCGTTAAGGCTTTATCTAGCAATGCTTTGTTTTTAAATTTATACCCAATAATTTCCTCTAAGTCCATTTTTCTAAATCTTTTATATTTAAACTTACATGAGATTTATCTGTTGGAGGCCATGGTGTATCAATGCAGTAGTGAGCTCCAACTGAGTTTTTTCTCTCAAGCGCAGAGCGTGATATTAATATTGCTATAATAAGCAGATTTCTATAGTCTATATCTATACTATTGTTATCTTTGATTGTTTGAAAACTTGATAGGCTGCATTCAAATAAATCTGTTACACTTGATAGTTTTCTTACTATTCCAAGATCTTTAAAAATTCTATCCTTTAAATTTTTTATTTTAGTTTGAAAATTTTTTGTTGTACCTGTTAATTTTGTGGATTCATCTGTTTTTGAAGAAAAGTTTTTATTTTCTAAATAAGCCTTAACTGATATGGCTGCCCTTGCGCCATAAACCAAACCTTCAAGCATGGAGTTGCTTGCCAGGCGATTTGCTCCATGTACACCATTGCAGGCACACTCACCACATGCAAAAAGGCCACTTATATTTGTTTTACAATCGACATCTGTTTTCACTCCCCCCATTGTATAATGAGCAGCAGGTGATACAGGAATGGGTTCTTTTGTTATATCAAGACCATATTTTAGACATTCGTGATAAATTGTGGGAAATCGTTTTTTTACAAACTCGCTCTCAAGGTGTGATATATCTAGATATACATGATCTTTTAGGTTATTTTGCATCTCAGAAAAGATGCTTCTTGCTACAATATCTCTTGGGGCTAACTCTAGCTGTTTGCTGTATTTTTCCATGAAACGCTCACCTTTATCATTTATTAATATTGCACCTTCGCCACGCATCGATTCGGATAATAAAAAAGACGGAGCTTTTTTGTAGTTTAGCGCTGTTGGATGAAACTGTACAAACTCCATATCTTCCACAGTGCACCCGGCTAAAAATGCGCTTGCTATACCATCACCTGTCGTTAATGAAGGATTTGTGGTATGATTGTAAATTGCAGCGTAACCACCTGTTGCTAAAACTACGGATTTTGCATATATGTAGTTAAGTGTGTTTTCTTTTAGGTTGTGAAACTTTGCACCAATAACTCTTTTGTTTTCAACAAGTAAATCTATCAAACGATAATGCTCATTAATTTCAATGCTTTCTTTTTGGGCTTTATTAAGAAGCGTTCTTTCTATTTCTGAACCTGTTGCATCACCATTTGCGTGCAGTATCCTGTTTACACTATGGGCAGCTTCTTTTGTAAAATTTAACTCGCCGTTTTCGTTTTTATCAAATTGACAACCCCAATCTATTAGCTCTTTTACTTTATCTGGTCCTTCTTTAACCAGAATTTCAACGCTTTTTTTATTGCATAAACCAGCTCCAGCAATAAGTGTATCTTTAATGTGTAAATCAAAATTATCGTTTTTCGATAAGCAAACTGCTATGCCACCTTGAGCATAGTTTGTGTTTGATTCACTGGCTTTATCTTTTGTAAATATTGCCACATCAATGCCAAGTCTTTTCAGCTCAATTGCAGCTCTAAGTCCTGCTACACCACTACCTATAACAATGCAATCTCTCACTTTATAACTCCTATTTTTGCAATAGAGCTTGGCGGCACTATGTCCGTTTTTCTACCACAGCTTGCAACAACCAAACTCAATAGTACAAGCGCGATAATTACTTTTTTCATAGTGATGTTTTATTGAATTTAAAGCACAATGTCAAGCTATTTATTTTGTATTGATTTGTAAGTATTTATACTACTTTAAATATTTGGTTGTATGTAAAAATAATTTTTTGTTTTTTTGTTGTAGACTATTTATAATTATGCTTATGTAAAAGAGAAGGAAAATTGCATTTACAATTAATTTATTCTAATTAACTGTTCTTCTATAAAATATTATTATCAAAAAATCCAGAAATATTATTAAATTTTATTTGTAATAAAAAAATAATAGTAATTCAATAATATAATGACTTAATTATATTACTAATAAATGCAAGGAGGTTTTGTATGTTAAAACGTATCTTACTTATTGTCAGCATTTTAACGCTGACAGGATTTAATTTGGCACTGGCAAAAGTTGGTATTCTTTCTACATCTGAGGTAGCATCCATGATTGGTAAGAAAAATGTTGTTATCGTAGATGCAAGAGATTATAAATCCTATCTCGAATCACATGTAAAAGGTGCAATAAGCTTACCTTCTACAGGTGATTTATTTGCAATGAGGTTTCCAGGTGTTAAAGCAAGAAGTATAGCTTCAAATACTCAAATCGAGATAGCGTTATCAAGATTGGGAATTAAGCCAGATGATACAGTCATAGTTTATGCAGGTGGCAAAAAGGCAGCATTTTTCTTAACTAATGCAACAAGAGTTATGCTTGCGCTTTATTGGGCAGGCATAAAAAATGTGTATTATATGAATGGTGGTTATCAAAAGTGGGTTGATGAAAAAAGACCAATTCAAAAAACAGTAACTAAGCTACCTCCGACACATTTTGTAATTAAGCACAATAATACAAATGCATATTGCTTTAGCAATTTTGTAATATGGGGTGTAAATAACTTGAATAAAATTCAGATTGTAGATGCAAGACCACTTGATCAATATACTGGAGCACTAATTAGCGATAAAAGGCTTGCAAAACATGGTCATATCAAAGGCGCTATTGATTTGCCAGCAAGTAACTTTATGGAAAAAGTCGATAATTATTATATTTTAAAACCAAAAAAACAAATTGAAGAGGTGTTCAAAAAAGATGGTATAAATTTAAACAAACCCATTATATCTTATTGTAATACAGCTAGATTGGGTAGTGGTTTGTGGTTTGTAGCAAATGCCCTTTTTAATGATAAACTTGTTTGGGTTTATAATGGCTCTATGGTAAGTGCTTCAAGGAACCCAGAAATTCCAATTGTTAAAGGTAGCAATCCCCTGTAAAAATAAACCGGCATTACTTTTAAAGTAATGTCGGTTTTATGTTTTTATTTTTAAATAAAAGGTACTTGCAATAAGAATAATTGCACACAATGTAACCCATAGGATAGAAAAACCAAATTTGCTTATGATAAAAGATGAAAACAAAGGACTCAATATACCACTTGTTTGCCAGAACATATTTGAAAAACCTGATGCAGCCATACTTGAAAACATAATGCCAGACATTACTTTATCAATGCCTATACCTAAAAAATATTTATAAGCATAAAGAGAGTAATGCTCCAGTATGAAGCAAAAAATAACAACCCGCCAAAAGAAATTAGTAAAACATTTTTGTTTTTTATTATTTTCAAATTCATTTTACTTGAAGTTTTATAGCTTTTAAGACCGAAAGATAAAATACCAACTATAGCGCATAGTGATGCTGGATAAATCCAACCTGCACAAAAGCCCATCAGCAGGCTAAGTACATACTCTTGATAAATATTTGTTACTATACCAGAAAAAAAAGTTATTATTGACAATAAAATTAAAGATAAAGAAATAATTTTGCCACAATCAAATCTGTCTGATACAAAACCAGCAGGTATTTGGACAGCTACATATCCAAAAAAATACAGTGCGAAAATATGGCCATCCTGGGTTATTGTAGGTTTTAATGGCATATATACAGATAGTATACTCCACATTAATCTTGTATAATAGCTTAGGAAAAATGCACCGCTTGAAATTACAAGAGGAAAAAGACTATGAGACTTATCTTTAGACAATAATTTGCCTCTTTGTGAAAATTCATTGTATTGAACCTTAAATAAATAATTTTTTCATTATGTTTATATTAATATTTTTTATTTAAAAGTCAATTATAGTTTTACAAAGCTTCTTATATATAGAAAATTTTATGCTTGACTTTTTGAAAAATAAATGTTAGAAGGAATATTAATAGTCGAAGCTTTGCTATTTGCAAAGCGCGGGGGACCCAATTGTAATGGGGCGAATTCCTTATTTGTAAGGATAGAGCACTCATAAGCTCGAGCCCGTCAGCTAACCTCGTAGACTTTTATGGGGTGTGTTATGTTTATATTTAAAAACCTTCGAAAAGAAGGTTACGCGAACACGTCTTTTAAATTTGCCATTGTGTGATATTATTATATCTTTAAGATTTAGCAAAAAGGAGGAGTTTATGCCTATTAGCGACATTATACAATTTTTAGTTTTTATTGTGCTTGTAAGCCTTCTGGTAAAGCCATTAGGCTCTTACATGGCAAATGTATTCAATGGAGAAAAAACTGTATTATCATTAGTTTTTAGGCCAATTGAGATTTTCATTTATAAAATTGCCAATATTGACGAAACCTACGAGATGAATTGGAAAGAATTTGCAATTTCTATGTTGATTTTTAACGCCATAGGTTTTGTGGTTTTATTTTTAATTTTAGTTTTACAACAATTTTTACCTTTAAATCCCCAACATTTTAAAGGATTTAATCTAGATTTAGCCTTTAATACAGCTGTGAGTTTTATAACAAATACAAACTGGCAGGCCTATTCTGGAGAAAATACAGCAAGCTACTTCACTCAAATGCTTGGTCTTGCAGTGCAAAATTTTCTTTCAGCTGTTACAGGCATAGTTGTTTTGCTGGCTTTGATAAGAGGTTTTACAAGAAAACAAACGACAAATCTTGGCAATTTCTGGGTAGACTCAGTAAGGACAACTCTTTATATTTTACTGCCTTTATCAGTATTAGCTGCTGTTATCTTAATGAGTCAGGGTGTTATACAAAACTTTAGTAGCTATAAAACGGTGCAGCTTTTAGAACCCTACATCAATGCAGGCAAGGTAGTAAGCCATCAAATTTTACCAATGGGTCCAGTTGCATCTCAAGAAGCTATTAAGCTACTTGGAACAAATGGAGGCGGTTTTTTTGGTGCAAATTCTGCGCATCCTTTTGAAAACCCAAACGGTTTCACAAATTTTTTTGAAGCTTTTTTAATTATTTTAATACCTGCAGCTTTAACATACACTTTTGGGTCTATGATAAAAAATAAAAAGCAAGGTTGGGCAATTTACCTTGTTATGTTAACAATGTTTGTTGTTTTTTTGGGTATAGAATACACTTCTTCTTTAGGAAATGATCCCCTAATATCACGTCTTGGTGTTACAGGCCACTATATTGAAGGTCAAGAAGTAAGGTTTGGCATAGGTGGCACATCTTTGTTTGCAACTACTACAACAGCTGTAGCGTGTGGTGCTGTTGATGCAATGCACGATTCACTTTTACCTATATCTGGAATGGTACCGACTGTACTTATGCTGTTAAGCGAAGTTGTTTTTGGCGGTGTTGGCTCCGGTCTTTACACTATGATAGCTTTTATCATTATAGCAGTTTTTGTGGCTGGTTTGATGATTGGGCGTACTCCGGAGTTTCTAGGTAAAAAGATAGAAGTAAAAGAAATGTGGATGGCAATAATTGTTGCTCTAACATCTGGTATATTAGTACTTATTTTTACAACTATTGCTTTTATTACAAAAGCCGGTGTAAGCTCAATCCTAAACCCTGGTCCACATGGTTTAAGTGAGATACTATACGCTTTTGCATCTACTGCAAACAACAATGGAAGTGCTTTTGCAGGATTAAATGCAGATACAGTTTTTTATAATATCACAACAGCGATTGCTATGCTTATTGGCAGATACATCCCGGCAGTGGCAATTATATATATGAGTGGTGCTTTAGCCCAAAAGAAATATACTCCGCCAAGCGTTGGTACGCTTCCTACAGATAAAGTGCCTTTTATGGTATGGCTTATTCTTGTAATATTGATTGTGGGTGCTTTAACATTTTTTTCAGCTTTAGCATTAGGTCCATTTTTGGAAAATATTTTAATGTTAAGAGGTGCATAATATGGAACAAAAGAAAACTACATCAATATACAACCCAGAATTAATAAAAACTGCACTAATAAATGCTTTAAAAAAATTAAACCCTATGGAGTTAAAATCCAACCTTGTAATGCTGGCTGTAGAAATTGGCAGTATTTTAACAACAATAGAATTTATACTAGAAATTTCAGGTTTAAAAAGTGGACCCTACTGGTTTACAGGTTGGGTCTCTTTGTGGTTGTGGTTTACGGTTATTTTTTCAAATTTTGCAGAAAGCTTATCAGAAAGCAGAGGTAAAGCGCGTGCAGAGTCTTTGAAAAAAACTAAAACTCAGATTACAGCTCATAAACTTAAAGAGGCAAAATTTGATAGTGAATACACAGATATACCTTCTACCCAGCTAAAAAAAGATGATTTAGTATTGGTAAAAGAAAATGAGTTAATACCAAGCGATGGTGAAATAGTAGCTGGTGCAGCACTTGTTAATGAGTCTGCTGTAACCGGTGAATCTGCACCGGTTATAAGGGAAGCAGGTGGAGATAGAAGTGCAGTAACAGGCGGTACAAAAGTAGTGGCAAATTCCATTATAGTAAAGATAACCACCAACCCCGGCGAGACATTTTTGGATAGAATGATTACAATGGTAGAAGGGGCAAAACGCAGAAAAACGCCAAATGAAATTGCGCTTGAAGTATTACTTGTATCATTGACCGTTGTATTTTTACTTGTTGTTATTAACCTCAGAGCTTTGTCAGTCTATGCTGTTAACTCTTCAGGGCATGGAGAGCCTGTGTCATTCGTGGTTTTGATTGCATTATTTGTTTGCCTTGCCCCAACAACAATTGCAGCTCTTTTGCCTGCAATCGGTATTGCTGGTATGGATAGGTTATTTAGAAAAAATGTAGTGGCATTATCCGGCAAAGCTGTTGAAGCTGCTGGAGATGTAAATGTGCTTTTGTTAGACAAAACTGGGACAATTACACTTGGCAACAGACAAGCAGCAGAATTTATACCTGTTGGCAACCACACAGAAGAAGAATGCGCCAAAATATCGCTTTATGCTTCTATCGGTGATGAAACACCGGAAGGCAGAAGCATAGTTGTGTTGGCAAAAAGAAAATATAACTTAAGAGCCCAGTCGCTTTCACAACAAACAAAAATCATACCATTCAGTGCAAGTACAAAAATGAGTGGTGTAGATATTGAAAATCACAAGTATAGAAAAGGTGCTTATGAATCAATAAAAGCTTACATACTGGAAAATGGCGGTACAATTCCTGACAATCTTGAATCTATTGTTGAAAAAGTATCAAAGCAGGGTGCGACACCTCTAGTTGTTACTTTAGATAATGATATAGTAGGCGTTGTAAATTTAAAAGATATTCTAAAAAAAGGTATTAAAGAGCGATTTGCCCAGCTTAGAAAAATGGGTATAAAAACTGTTATGATAACTGGTGATAATCCACTTACAGCAGCTACAATTGCAGCAGAAGCGGGTGTTGATGATTTTTTAGCTGAAGCAAAGCCAGAAGATAAATTAAGACTTGTTAGAGAGTATCAATCTCAGGGTTTGATGGTTGCGATGACTGGCGATGGTACAAACGATGCTCCTGCCTTGGCCCAGGCTGATGTTGCTGTTGCAATGAATACAGGTACGCAAGCTGCACGTGAAGCTGCAAATGTTATTGATTTAGATTCGAACCCTACAAAACTATTAGACATAGTTGATATAGGAAAACACATCTTGATGACAAGAGGAGCTTTAACTACATTCAGTATTTCAAATGATATAGCTAAGTATTTTGTAATTATACCAGCTGCTGTAGTTGCAATATACCCACAGCTTAATGTATTGAATATTTTGCATTTGGCTAATCCATATCTTGCAATTTTGTCTGCTGTTATATTTAATGCCATTATAATTCCTTTACTTACACCACTTGCATTAAAAGGTGTATGGTATAAACCTATGCCAGCAGAAAAATTACTGATATATAATTTGCTTATATATGGTGGTGGTGGCTTAGTATTACCGTTTTTAGCTATAAAATTGATTTATGTAATTCTAAGCATAATACATTGAGGTGTATGATATGAAAAATTTAAAAAGTGGCCTTATAGTCTTTGCATTTTTATTTATAATAACCGGTGTTGTATATCCTTTAATCGTTACAGGCATTGGTCAGCTTGTATTTAAAAGCCAGGTCAATGGAAGCCTTATATATATTGAAAATAAACCTGTAGGCTCAAAACTTATAGGTCAACCATTTCAAAACCCAGGTCTTTTCTGGTCAAGACCATCTTCAACTGATGATTTTCCATACAATGCTTTGAGTAGTGGTGGATCAAATCTTGGTCCAACAAACCAGATACTTGTTAAACGTGTTGAAGAAAGAATAGTTTATTTAAGAAAAAATGACTTCAAAGGGCAAATACCATCATCTCTGGTGCTGGGTTCTGGGAGTGGGTTGGACCCTGATATTACACCTCAGGCTGCTTATTCTCAAATTCCTAGAATATCTATGTATACTCACATACCGCAGAATGTTTTAAAATCATTAGTTTCAAAACATATCAAAAAAAGGCAATTGGGTTTTTTGGGTCATGATAGGGTTAATGTTTTAGAACTGAATTTAGCATTAATAAAAATGGAAAAAGACTATGCAGGAAAATGATATAAAAAGACCGTCTCCAGAAGAATTATTAGAAGTTGCAAAGCAACAGGAAGCATCTGAGCAAAAAAAAGGAAAACTTACCATATATTTAGGGTATGCGCCAGGCGTTGGTAAAACATACACAATGCTTTCAGATGCTCATTTAAGAAAAAAAGAAGGTATAGATGTTGTAGTAGGATATGCAGAAACGCATGGAAGGGTTGAAACTGAAAAGCTTCTTGAAGGACTTGAAGTTATAGAGCCTTTAATTGTTGATTACAAAGGCCTTAAACTAAAAGAAGTTAATTTTGAAAAAATTATACAGCGCAAGCCCCAATTAGTAATAATTGATGAGCTTGCCCATACAAATCCACCTAATTTTAAAAATGTAAAGCGCTATCAAGATGTAGAAGAAATTTTAAATGCCGGTATAGATGTATATACTGCTCTAAATGTTCAGCATATAGAGAGTCTAAATGATTTGGTCTATCAAATAACAAATATAGCCATCAAAGAAACAGTGCCAGATAAATTTATAGAGCAAGCAAGCGAGATAAAGCTTGTGGATTTAACACCAGAAGAACTATTAAAAAGACTTCACGAAGGCAAAGTTTATGTAAGGGATATGGCTCAAGCGGCCATTGGAAAGTACTTTAGATCAGGTAACTTGCTTGCATTAAGACAGATTGCTTTAAGGATTGTAGCAGATAGCGTTGATGGAAAAATGCGCTCATATATGAAACAACACGCTATAGCAGGACCTTGGGCAGTCAAAGAAAAAGTACTTGTTGGGATATTTGCTAGTCCTTATGCAGAGCAGCTTGTTAGAGCTACATATAGATTTGCAACAGAAATAGATGCTCAATGGATAGCAGTTCACGTTGAAACGCAAAAAAATCAATACTTTACAGATCAAGAAAAGGCATGGTTAAATAAGGCTTTTGATTTAGTAAGAAGTTTAGGTGGCCAAATTGTTTGGATTAAAGGTGATGATATAACTACAGAAATAGTCAATTATGCTAAATCTCAAAACGTTACAAAAATTGTTATAGGAAAACCACGCAAATTTAGTATGTTTTCACCAACTATACCAGAAAAATTGATTATGCAAACTGAATTTATTGATGTGTATTTGATTGCCCCAAAAGATAAAAAACCTCAAGAATTTTTAAAAAAGAAAAAGTATGGCATTAAAAATATAAAAGATTATTTATATTCTACTATAAACATTGGTGCTGTTACACTGCTAAGTTTGATTTTAAAAAATCACTTAAATCACTCAAGTTTGATGTCTATATTTTTAGCTGCTTTAGTATTAAATGCTTTAATTTTTGAAATACCTGCAGTGATTGTTTCAATAGTTATTAGTGTTTTAGTATTTGATTTTTTCTTTATACCACCCCAATACACATTTTATATTTCAAATTTTAACTATTTAATTTCTTTTTTGGTTTATGTTGTCGTTATTGTTTTTATTTCTGTACTTGCAACAAAGCTTAAAACTAAGGTAAATCTGTTAAAAGAAAGCCAGCTTAGAGAATTAAGTCTTTATGAGTTAAGCAATAATCTTGTTATGGCAAGCACAAAAGAACAGGTTTTATCCATTTTAATAAATCACATAAAAAAGTTATTTAATGTTGAAGCCGCTATATTTATTGCTGATGAAAACAATAAATTAAAGGTTGGAGCAAAAACTAAAGATTTTGAAATTAACTCAGAAACTTTAGGTATAGCTAATTGGTCTTTTATCAATAAAAAAAATGCAGGCTTTGGAACAGATACAATTTCAAATGCTACCGCACTTTATATACCGATGATTACAACAAACGGTGTATTTGGTGTAATCGCTATAAACTTAAAACAACTAAACAAACCCGTAACAATTGACCAGACAGTTGCAATAGATGCAATAGCACATCTTGGAGCAATTGCACTCGAAAGACTCAAGCTTATGCGATGTAGTTAATTAATCTAGCATAACTCATTATCAAGTAAATATTGATTTTCAATTAAAAACATATATAATATTTTTTAGTTATTTTGTAATTTTAGATTATGCAGTGTGACAAGTAAACTTATTGTAATACTTATATAACTCAAAATTAAGCGAGGTTTTTTTGCACACATTACAAACTTTTCAAGCCATTATAAACTCTTCTGTATTTGGTGTATTTATATATCAGGAAGAAGGCAAAATAGTCTTTGCAAATAAACGGTTTTGCAAATTACTGGATTTTGAAGAAGAAAAAGAGATTTTAGGCAAAAAAATAACGGAATTTTTACCACCGGACATGGTTGATATGGAAAAAATTGAAAATATAATACATATGCGCACCCAGGGAAAGCAGTTTTCAGTTGAGTTTACTGAGCACTATTTTAAATCCAAATCAAACGCAATAATTCCCGTATCTGTATTTGCCTACACTGTAGAATACAATAACAAATCTTCTGGGTTGGTATTGATTCTAGACAAAACCAAAGAAAAATCATACGAAAAGTTATTTTTTACTCTAAGCCAGATAAATCAATTAATAGTAAGAACAGATGATGAAAAAGAGCTCTTAAAAAAAGCTTGCGATATAATTGTTGATGAAGTAGGCTATCTAAACTGTGCAGTAGGCTATATTGATCAAAATAATCTTTTTAATCAAATCTACACAAGGGCAAAAACAAAAGAGTTAGAAGAAGAATTAAAAAAAATCACAATAGGTGTAAATAAAAATACCCCCTATGGCAAAGGCTCAGTATCCAAAGCCTACCACACAAAAAAGGTAAGTCTAATCCCAGAGATATCAAAGTTGCCATATACTTCTTATTGGCATGATTTTTTTGAAAAATACAATATCCACTCAGCTTGTTCCATACCAATTCTAAAAAAAGGCAAAATAGTATACATCATGCTAATTCACGATACGCTTTCAAATTCATTTGACCAAGACCGCATATATTTATTAGAAGAACTTGCGCGTGATTTATCGTTTGCTTTAGAAAAGATAGATTCTCAAAAAAACATGCTTGTTTTAGATAAAGCAATAAACCTATCTCACGAGTGGGTAGTAATAACAGACAAAGAAGGCACAATAATAGATGCAAACGATGCGGTATGTAAAATCTCAGGCTATTCCAAAGATGAACTAATTGGCAAAAACCCAAGAGTATTTAAGTCAGGCTATCACGATAGAGCTTTTTATGAAAACCTTTGGAAAAAAATACTATCTGGAGAGATCTGTTCTTGCAGATTCGTAAATAAAGCAAAAGACGGCTCAATATTCTATCTGGATTCAATAATAATACCCATTATTCAAAATGGGAAAATCTATCGTTTTGTGGATCTATCAAGGGATGTAACAAAGCTTGTAAGGTATGAAGATCAGCTTGAGTTAAAGTCAAAGATATACAATACACTGTACCAGATAAATTTTCTATCTTTTAGGACAAGAAGCAAAGAAGAGTTTTTGCAAAACCTGCCAAAGATTATTGTAGATAATCTGGATATGGAAATTTCATATGTGGCTTTAAAAAATGATGGAAATATCGAGATTGCTCACCACTTAGCCAGAGATTGCCAATACAGCAATTATTTAGATAAGGCAAAAATACTCATTAAGTCTATTGAAAAAAATCCGCCTTTAAATTATCATACACCTCTTTTAAAAAGTTTTAAGAAAAAAGGCATTTATTTAGTAAATGAAATTGACTCACATGGCTTTTATCCATTTAAAAAAATAGTAAGCTCTTGCGGGATAAAATCTTGCTGTGCTATTAGCATAGTCTCTAAAAATGAGATTATTGGTACTCTAGTTATAAAATCTAGCAAGCCTAACCTCTTTAACAGAGAAATCTACTCTCTATTTAGAGTAATACAAAACCAGATTGAGTTTATATTAGATAAACTCCAAGACGATAGGTTTTCTCAAATCACACTAAGTGCTTTAAACTCTGGCTTTGAGTTTGTAATAATTACAGACAGTAATTTTAATATTGTTTATGTAAACGATAAAGCAACAGAAATCTCAGGATATTCAAGGCAGGAGCTTTTAGGTAAACACCATTCTGTGTTTTCTTCTAAAACTCACTCAAAGGAATTTGCAAAGAATTTTTATAATACACTAAAATCCGGCGAGGTTTACTATGGCATAATGCAGTATAAAACAAAAAACGGTTCTATAAAAGACTTTTATGCAAACTTCACTCCTTTTTTTGAAGAAAAAGTAATAACTCACTACATATCGGTAGGCAAAGAGATTGTAAAAGATGATGAGCTCTTACAGGAGTTAGAAAAGCTTTTAAACTATGATGCTGCTACAGGTTTAATTAATATTTATTCTTTTAAGAAAGCATTAGAACAATTTATAGAAAGTGCAACTTATGAAAAAACCATAGGTGCAGTAGCTATAATAAACCCTATTGGCTTTAAAAAGATAAATGAAGCCTTTGGTTTTGAAACAGGAAACAGCATTTTACAGCAAATTGCAAAAAGACTTACAGACAACCTAAGACCCTATGATAAAGTTTCCAAGCTTGAATCAGATAGGTTTGGACTACTCTTAAAAGACTTAAAAGCAGAAGAAGATATACTAATTGTAATATCTAAATTACTATTAGAGTTAACAAAGCCCTATAAAGCAAAAGACAAAAGTATATCCATCTCGTTCAATATTGGCCTAAGTCTTTTTCCAAAAGATGCAACCACTCCAGATGGTCTTTTAGACAAAGCCCATATTGCCCTATCTGATGCTAAAGAAAAAGGAGAAAACCAGATAGGCTTTTTTAGAAAAGAATTGGAAAAAGATGCTACAAGATTATTGCAGCTTAAAGCTGACTTAGAGCTTGCATTGCTAAAGAAAGAGTTTATAGCCTACTATCAGCCCTATGTGGATAGAAACCAAAAAATAGTAGGTGCAGAAGCTCTAATGCGCTGGAAAAAAGATAATAGAATAATTCCACCTGCTGAGTTTATAGAATACCTTGAGCAAACTTCCCTTATAATAGATGCACAAGAGTTAATCATAGACCAGGTATTAGAAGACCTAAAGTTACTAAAAAAGCCCGTTCCCATATCAATAAACCTCTCAACTCAAAGCCTAAAGCAAAGACACCTAAGCGATAATCTAATCTCAAACATAAAATACCACAATATCCCAAACAACTTAATAAAGCTTGAAATTATAGAGCGAACCCTCTTAAACAACTTTGAGTATGTTGCAAGACTCATAAAAGAACTAAAAGAAAACAATATCTTATTTTCTTTAGATGACTTTGGCACAGGATACTCTTCTTTATTCTACTTAGCAAGCCTAGATGTAGAAATACTAAAAATAGACATATCTTTTGTAAGAGATCTTGACAACCCAAAGACAAAAAGCATAGTAGACTCTATAATTTATTTAGCCCATTCTCTAGGTATAAAAACCATAGCAGAAGGCGTAGAAACACAATATCAATTTGAGGCCTTAAAATCAATGAACTGCGACTACTTTCAGGGCTATCTGTTTTATAAGCCAATGGACAAACAAGAGCTTAAACAGGCAATAGAGCAAATTGATTTATGAAGATTTTAAAAATAGAGTTTAAACTAATTTTTGCCTATAAAACCACACGATACATCTTTATATTCTGGCTCATATTTAACATTATCATGCTTGTTAGCTTTATAGGTTCTATAATTACCCTATACAGCTATGAACTAAATCGTACAAAACTTGAGCTTCTAACAGCTGCCCGCCAGAGCTCAAGCCTTGTTTCAAAATCCATACAATCAAGTAAATATATCCTTTTTGCAATAAAAAAAGAATTGGAAAACAAGCCTTTAAGTAAAGCTACATCTGTATTTAAAGAGTTCTACAATAAAGATGTAGAGTATTTTGCCATAGCCAAACAAAACGGCACAGTCATTGTTTCATACCCGGAAGGATTTAAGTTGCCTTTAGATTCTAAAATATATCCAAACCATATAGTTGATGCAGCCAAAGAATGCCTCCATACAAACTCATACTGTATTGTACCGTCTTATTTCTACAAAGGCTACCTGACACATTTTGTCACTTTTCCTCTTGGCAATAAAACTTTTCTTATAAAAGCATCTGCTCCTGTTTTGCAATCTATTAAAGACCAGATATTTCTGCCATACAAAAGCCTTGATCTTGGAATTATAAGAAATGATAGTCTAATGCAAGCAAATATCCCGCCAAAAAGCATAGGTAAAATTCAAACAGGAATACTCTCAAAAATACTAAAAAATACCAAAGAGCAATATGGCTCATATATTGGCTACTCAAGCGCTTACAAAACAGATAAGATAGGTGCTTTCAGCAGAATTGATGGATCAAATCTGACATTTTTTGTATCAATCAAAAAAAGCGAATTTTTAGACAGATTTTTAGCATCTATTTATCCCATTATAGCTATAGCTTTTTTGGGTGCATTTGCCAGTCTTGTTACAATACTTTGGATACTTGACAAAACCATTGATTTAGAAGAAACAAAAAGAAAATATGAAAAAGGCATAGAATATCTAGCCTACAACGATATTTTAACCCACATACCAAACAGAGCCTTCTTTGAACACAGGTTTAATCAAATGATAGCAGGCTTAAACAGAAACCAAAGAAAGGTTTGTCTCATGCTTCTTGACTTAGACGGCTTTAAAAAGATAAACGATACGCTTGGCCATGACAGTGGCGATGCTGCCCTAAAGACAGTAGCCAAAGTCTTTAAATCAAACATAAGAGCCCATGATACACTTGCACGTGTAGGCGGAGATGAGTTTGCTATACTTACGGATTCATTTGAAGACCAAAAAGACTTAGAAATGATTGCAAAAAGAATAATAAAATCTATAAACAGTCTGATCTTTACAAACAATATGGATTTAAACATAGGTGTCAGCATAGGCATATATAAAACGCACCCTCAAACAAAAGAAGCAATATTCAAAGCAGCAGATGATGCACTTTATGCTTCAAAACAAAAAGGAAAGAATACTTATACTATAGTTAGGATTTAAAGGAGGAAAAATGTTTAAAAGATCAGACTCTTTAAGCTCAGCAGAAATGGTAAACAAAATTTACTCTGGAAACTGGGAAGATTTCCTGAAAGTAAAAGAAGCCTACAAAAAAAACAAAAATGCATTTGAAAAAAGCATAAGCAATGAGGATCTTCAAAAAGCTGTAGAGTTTAGAAGACATATCCGCTCTATAGCAAAAAAGGGAGTGTTGGCTGCTGATTCTTTATCTGATTTTATGGTTTTATCTTCAGATTTTGAGCAAGAAATCGAAAAAAGTTCAAAATCTCTTCAAGAGATCGCTTCGTCTATGGAAGAAATGAGCCAAACCGTAGAAGATATTTCAAAAAATGCTCAAGAAACTGCTGCTATTTCAAACAAAAACTTTGAAAAATCCAAAGTCGGATTAGATACACTAAAAGAAGTAAGTGCCAAAATGGACTACGTTGTAAAAACGGTAAATGCAATGAAAGAAGCCATAACAAATTTTATAGAAAACGCAAAATCAATTACAGCTTTAACAAATGAAGTAGAAGATATATCTGATCAAACAAACCTGCTTGCCTTAAATGCTGCTATTGAAGCTGCCCGTGCTGGCGAGCATGGCAGAGGCTTTGCAGTGGTAGCAGATGAAATCAGAAAGCTTGCAGAAAAAACGCAAGGCACTGCAAAGCAAATTACTCAACAGGCAAGCAGTATAAATCAGCAATCAACTACGGTAAGCAAGGAAGTAAATCAAAGCTTAAGCTCCATAGAAGACATAAACAAGTCGATAAGCGCTTTGAAAGAAATACTGCTTTCGTCCCAGGAAGATATGGCGCAAACCAATGAATACATAAACAACCTTGCAGCTGCATCACAAGAACAATCCCAGGCATCTGCCGATATAGCCCTTACACTTGAAAGTTTTACGCATTCTTTTGAAATGATCAATAAGGATAACAAAAAACTTAATCAGATGGTAGAAAATGTTGCTAATACAGTTTTTGAGTGTATAGAAAGCTTTGAGTTTTTTCCCTATGAAACCGTTTTTCTCGAAAGAACCAAATCAGATCATATAAAATTTGTTCTTGATGTATTTGATTGTCTTGCAGATAAAAATAAATGCTCAAAAGATCATGTTGATCATCACTCATGCAGGCTTGGCAAGTGGTATGATACTATAGGTACCAAACACTACGGTTCAAATCCAGCATTTAGAGAGCTTGGAGAGATTCACCCAAAAGTCCACGACATAGGAAAACAAATTAAAGATGCTGTGTTTGCAAATAATTTCGAAAAGGCAGAATCGCTTTCTGAAGACTTAAAAAGATACTCTCAAATGGTACAAAAGGCTATTGATAGACTTATAGAAGAGATATTGCAGAATTATAGTTTATAATTTTCACTGATTTATAAATATAAAAAAACTTTTTATAAATTGCCATATGAATTTAAAATACAAAGCGTTAAACTTTAAAAAAATTGGAAAAAACAGGTTAAGGTGTGTAAAATTATTTATTAGAGGTTTATTTAAAAAATGTTTGAGCAAAGTTTAAGTTACAAAAAAGCTTTGAAAAGTCTCTAAAGAAAAAGAAGTAATCAATCTTGATGAATTGTGGAGTTAAAACTTGAATGAAACAAGAAAATTTCTCTTTTAAAACTCTGCAGGCAATAACTGATAATTTATACATTGGTATCTATGTTACAGATGGCTTTGGAAAAGCAATTTATATTAATAAAACATTTGAAGATATATCGTTGCTTAAAAAGGAAGATTTACTTGGGCACGACATTAATGAATTAGTTAAAAAGAAATATTTTACTGCATCTGCTACTGTACTTACGCTTAACACAAAACAACCCTCTGTTGTAACTTACATAACAAAAGCTGGCAAGAAATTATTGTCACGAGCTAAACCTGTATTTGGCAACAATAAAGAGCTTACTTTAATAGTAAATAGCGTATACGATGTGACAGAGTTTGATTATAAAGGTGAGCTAGACTTTGACAGTAAAATAAATATAGATGGTTTTCAACAATTCATTGCTTACGATAAAAAAATGCTGGAGATTTTAGATTTTGTTTCACATATAGCTCTTGTTGATTCAACGGTATTAATAACCGGTGAAACAGGTACAGGAAAAGAAGTGCTGGCAAAATTAATTCATTCTCTAAGTAAAAGAAAAAATAAACCATTTATAAAGGTAAACTGTGCTGCAATACCAGAAAACCTTATAGAAACAGAGCTATTTGGTTATGAACCAGGTGCTTTTACTGGTGCCAGTCCAAGAGGTAAAAAAGGTTTTTTTGAAATTGCAAATAATTCTACTTTGTTTTTAGATGAAATAGGCGAATTACCGCTAAATACACAGGCTAAATTATTACAAGTGCTTCAGGATAAAAAATTTACAAAAGTTGGCTCGCCAAAATTAGTGGAAGTTGATGTTAGAATTATTTCTGCAACAAACAGAAAACTAGAAGAAATGATGGAAAAAAACCTCTTTAGGCAAGATTTATACTACAGACTAAATGTAATACCAATAGATCTTCCACCTTTAAGAGAAAGACTTGATGATATAGAACCTATATCAACATATATTGTTCAAAGGATGAATAATAAATACGGATTTGAAAAAACATTATCCAGGGAGTTAATAGAATTTTTTAAACTATTACCATGGAAAGGAAATATAAGAGAACTGGAAAATGTAATTGAAAAGTTGCTAGTTGTGGTACCACGAAAAGAAATTACAAAAGAGGACTTTTTAAAATTAGAGCGAACAAAAAAACCCGAAATTAATCCAAAACAGTTAATATCAGATTGCGAAAAGGAAGTATTGTTAAAGCTTTTGTCAAGCTCTAAAAGTATGCGTGATATGGCTAATAAATTAGGGGTTTCTAAAGCAACTGTCATCAGAAAATTAAAGCAATACAATATATCGGTTCATAAATAAAACAAACGGTATAAAAAATAATACATAAAATATATTATTTTAAAAAGAATATAAATTTAAGTATGCTCATAAATGCTATCACTTTTTATTTTTGTAAATTATTAGTTACAATTTAAATATTATTTTAACAACATAAATTAAATAACAAACAATAAGGAACAGTTTTTGCTTTAAAATAATTAACTTAATTTTTTAAGAATTAAGTTAAGATTTATCTTTTTGGGAGGGATAATGCAGCTTTGGAACAATAAATTCTCAAACAACGATTTAGAAGCTTTGCATACTTTTGAAAAAAAAGTAAAGGCAGGCAAGGGCGATTCTGTAGAGGTGTACTTTACCGATATTTCAACGGCAAGGTCTATTTTTAAGGATATAATATCAAAACAGCAAGCAAAAAATATCATTGCAGACAGTTCAGGTTTAACAAGGAGTTTCTTGGAAGAATCTTTGCTTGATGAATCTTTAAATATTTATTTTGATGGAGACAAATATACTGCAAATGCTGCAGATATAGGTGTAAGCGAAATGGAGTTTGCCATAGCTGAAAGTGGCAGTTTGGTTGAGCTATCAGATTCAATATGGAAGAGATTGGTGTCTGCTATGCCATCTTTGCATATTGCTTTGGTTTGTGCAGACAGAATTGCTAAAGATTTTGAAACAGCTTTTGAGATATTAAAAAAGCACATTTTAGATGTTGCGCAGATTAGCTTTATAACAGGCCCAAGCATCACAGCAGATATAGAAAGGGTATTGACTATAGGTGTTCATGGGCCTTCAAAGCTTGTGGTGTTTTTTATAAAGGAGAACAAACAATGAACACAAAGGAATTTAAAGAAAAGATAAATGAAAAGTTAAACGATGAGATTCAAAAGAAAAACCTTACCAAATTTTATGAAGACTACCCAAAGGCCCGACAGAAGGCATTTGAAGGCTATGACTTTGAGCAACTAAGAAATAGTGTGAAAAACATAAAACAAAACACGGTAGATAAATTGGAAGAACTCGCAGATAAATTCCAAAAAGCAGTAGAGAAAAACGGTGCAGTATTTTACAGGGCAGTCAGTGATAAGGATGTAGTTGATTATATATTAAAGCTTTGCAAGGAAAAAGACGTTAAGCTTGTGGTAAAAAGCAAGTCTATGCTTTCAGAAGAAGTAGAGCTAGCCCAGCATTTTAAAGAAGCTGGTATAGAATCTCAAGAAACAGATCTTGGCGAGTGGATTATACAGATAGCAAAACACAAGCCTTCTCATATGGTAATGCCTGCTATTCACTTAAACAGACAACAGGTTGCAGACTACTTTGAAAAACAACTTGGCAAAAATATGAAGCCAGATATTGAGTTTTTAGTACATACAGCGCGCGCAGAGCTCAGAGAAAAATGTTTAAAAGCTGACCTTGGAATATCTGGGTGCAATATTGCTGTAGCTGAAAACGGAGCAATGTTTATATTAACAAACGAAGGAAACGGAAGGCTAACATCGTCTTTGCCAAAAACGCACATTGTACTTGTAGGATATGAAAAGCTTGTTGAAAGCTTTGAAGATGCAATACCCATTCTGAGGATTTTACCTAGAAATGCTACAGCTCAAACACTTACATCCTATGTAAATATAATTTTGGGCCCAAGCCAGGCTATTGTAGAACATACTGATGGTACTTTTAGCATAGAAAAAAAAGAATTGCATGTGATACTGGTTGATCATGGTCGAATTGAAATGGCCAGGGATCCTATATTTAAAGAACTCTACCAGTGTATAAGATGTTCAGCATGTACAAATGTTTGTCCTGTATATGCACTGGTAGGCGGGCATGTGTTTGGTAATATATATACAGGCGGCATTGGAGCATTGCTAAATGCGTTTATTGGTTCAAGTCAGACTGCAAACCAGATACAAAACTTATGCATAACATGCGGAAGCTGTACACAGGTATGTTCTGGCAGTATAGATATACCAAACTTGATTATAGAAATGCGCAAAAAGAATATAGAAAAGGAAGGTTTGCCTACTATACCAAAAGTTGTATTTCAAAACATAATATCAAACAGGTCTTTGTTTCACAATATGCTAAAGCTTGCAAGGCTTGGTCAAAAGTCTTTCAAAAACGGACAATTTATAAGAAATCTCCCCCTTTACTTTTCAAAGTATACAAAAGATAGGTCTCTGCCAGCTATAGCAGATGTACCTTTTAGAGATATATTTGATACTATATTGCAAAAACCTGCCAAAAACCAGGAGAAAATTGCCTTCTTTAGCGGGTGCTTGATAGATTTTGTCTACCCAGAAACAGGAGAAGCTGTAGTTAAAAGCCTGAATGCTTTAGGATTTAGTGTTGAGTTTCCAAAGGATCAAACCTGCTGTGGTACTCCAATGTATCTAACAGGAGACAAAGAAAGTGCAAAGAAAGTTGCGATGCAGAACCTTGAAGCCTTAGAAAGCATTGATCCAGACTACATTGTCATTGCTTGCCCAACAGGTGTGGAAATGTGGGAAAAATACCCACAGTTTTTCAGAGATGATCCAAAATATTTACAACTTGCTCAAAAGTATAAAAACCGCATTAGAGAGTACTCAAGTTTTGTAGATGAACAATTAAACAAACAAAACATAAAGCTTAACTCTTTAAAAAACAATGGCATAGCAACTTATCATGATTCATGCCATCTAAAGCGTGTACTTGGGATACACACCCAGCCAAGAGACATAATAGCTAAAGCATTTAACACAAACTTTGTAGAAATGGAGCACGCAGATCAATGTTGCGGTATGGCAGGATCGTATTCATTAAAATTTCCAGAAATATCGAAAGAACTTGGAGATCAAAAACACAAAAGCATAATAAAGTCTACTGCTAATCTTGTTTATGTAGGCTGCCCTGCGTGTATGCTCCAGATTAAAGGTTTAATTGACAAAAAAGGTGGTAATGTAAAAGTTATGCATATTGCTCAGCTTGTTAATGAAGCGTTAAAAGAAAACAAGTAATTTTTATTTTTTGGGGGACTATAATATTCTTTGTGTAAACCTCCAAGGTGTGTAAAATAAAAAAATTATTTATTGGAGGTTTTTAAGAAATAATTGAACAAAGTGTAGTTGACAAAGAAGCTTTAAAAAAGCTTGTAAGGGAAAAGAAAGTGAAAAACTTTGATGACTTAAATGCTCTTGCAAAAAACTTGCTCAAAGACACCATAGATATTCTGCTTGAAGAAGAGCTTAAAGACACTCTGGGCTATGACAAATACGACTACAAAGCAAAACAAACGGATAACTCAAAAAATGGTGCTTATTTCTAACAACTATGTTCTTAAGCTTGGCACATTTGAGATAACTATGCCAAGGGATAGAAAATCAGAGTTTGAACCCCAAGTGGTAAAAAAGGTCAAAAGAACATTTCTGGTTTAGAAGAAAAAATTATTTCCATGTATACGATGGGGCTTAGTACAAGAAATATACAAGACCAAATAAAAGAGCTCTACAGCTTTTATGTATCCTGCAAAATTCATAAGCGATTGTTACAGATTCAGTCCTTGAGAAGGTAAGAGCCTTTCAATCAAGGCCATTGCAGGAAATCTACACAATAGTCTTTTTGGATGCTATGTTTTTTAAAGAAAAAAGGGATAATCAATCAAAGGATGTCTGCCTCTACAATATAATAGGTATAAACCTATATGGCAAGAAAGACTGTTTGAGCATATCCATAAGCGAAACTGAAAATCCTAAATACTGGCTTGGCGTTTTAAATGAGTTGAAAAATAGGGGCGTTAAAGATATCCTAATATGCTCAACAGACGGCTTAAATGGCTTTTAGTTAGGCAATAGCTGCAGTGTTCCCAAAAACAGACATACAAAAGTGTATCGTTCACCAACTTATAAATTCCTTTAGGTTTGTATCCTACAAAGATAGAAAAGAAGTGGCTTAGGATTTAAAGAAAGTCTACCAAGCTCCAAGTGAAGAGCCGCACCGGTTAGAACTTAAGTATTTTGAATCCAATATGTAATTTAATTTTGTTTACTTAAAAAAGTTTTTTATTAATTTATGCAAAATCTTTTAAAATACCTTTTCAACCTGCCATTTTTCGTTTACCCAAAGACCAATAATTTCTACATCGTTAAACCAGGTTTTTATTAAATTTATGCTATTTTTTATCTGGTTAATCTGAGTTTGCTTATCCGATGGGTTTCCAGCACAATCATGGTGCCCAACTACAGCGATTACTTTTGAGCCATGTTTTTCAACCGACACTACAAGCCTTGATTTTATTGATTCTACCAGACATTTGTCAGAATTATCGCTCAATATTTTTATTGGTCCAGGTTCTGTTATCATATCAACATATTCTGCATTATATTTTTTCTTCATCCAGTTTATTACTGGTTCTTGAACCCTTCCATCCATGCAATTAACAACACTTACAAATTCCATATGTAACCTCCGTAGCTTAATTTTTATTATAAATTATATAATATATTAAAATAAAATTCAATTTTTTATATAATATTACAATTTATGGTTATTCTACTAATTATATTTTTGTTTAAAATTTTTCTTTTGGCTTGACTTTTTTATCTTTATCTAATATAATTAACCAAAACTAAACCAGTAGGTAAAAATGAATATCACGCCTGTTTTAGAAGATTATTTAGAAAGAATATTGATTATGCAAAAAGAAAAGAAAGTTGTCAGGGTAAAAGATTTGGCAGATTACTTTAAAGTAAAAGCGCCTTCTGTTGTTAATGCTATATCAAAATTAAGAAAAGAAGAACTTGTTGAGCAAGAATCGTATGGTTTTATTACACTTACACCTAAAGGCAAAATACTTGCACAAGAAATTTATAAAAAACATCTTCTTTTAAAAGATTTTTTGCATAAAGTATTATACTTAGATGAAACACTTGCAGAAGATGATGCCTGTAAAATCGAACACTATTTAAGCAAAAAAACAATAGATCATATTTTAGCATTTATGGATTTTATAAAATGCAAAGATGGTTTCCCAAAATGGCTTGATCACTTTTATTATTTTGTTGATACAGGCAAAAGACCATCAGACTGCAAGTGTCAAGAAGATGATTGAGTTCTCATTTGTTTGACAAAATTAAGGTGTTTTGTTATATTAAAAAAGCTCAATTTGCGAGCGTGGCGGAACTGGTAGACGCGCTAGACTTAGGATCTAGTGCCGCAAGGTGTGGGAGTTCGAGTCTCCCCGCTCGCACCAAAGTGGTAAAATGATTAACTACGCAATATTGACTATACTTATTATACTGATTATAGTAGCTTTTTTTATTTTGTTTAAGATTTCAAGATTGCATGGTTATATAGAAAAAATTGATCAATTAATCAACATTCAAAATCAAATTGAAAACAATTTAAAAGGAGAACTTTCAAACACCAAAAATGATATAAATTCTAACTTTAGATTAATGCTAGATGGTAATGATAGGCTCCTTGGTGCACTAGATAGAAATTTAAAAGAAAAAATGGAAGCTATTGAAGCGATGTTGTCTAAATCTTTATCAGATGTGTCAATAAAACAGGAGAAACTTATACAATCAAACGAAGATAAGCTCGACAAATTTGCATTAAAATTGGAATCTCAAACTCAAACATTAGAAAAGCATTTAGATTCAATAAGGCTAACTACTGAAGAAAAACTTGAAAAAATCAGAGTTGATAATGAAGCAAAGCTTGAGCAAATGCGTCAGACTGTTGATGAAAAACTCCATGAGTCGCTTGAAAAAAAATTGGGAGAATCGTTTAAACAGGTAAGCGATAGACTTGAGATGGTATATAAAGGCTTAGGTGAGATGCAAACTTTAGCAAATGGCGTTGGGGACTTAAAAAGGGTTTTGACTAATGTAAAAAATAGGGGAATCCTTGGAGAATTACAGCTTGAGAAAATACTTGATGACATATTAAGCCCAGCTTTTTACGAAAAAAATGTTAAAGTTAAACCAAATAGCAATGAAGTGGTTGAATTTGCAATAAAATTACCAGGAAACCACAAAAATGAAACTGTATATTTACCATTGGATTCAAAATTTCCGATAGAAAATTATCAACGTTTGCTGGACTATTATGAAACAGGACAGCTTGATCAAATAAGCAATGCTCAAAAGGCCCTTGAGCAAAATATCAGACAATCTGCAAAAGATATAAAAACAAAATACATTGAAGTCCCATATACAACTGATTTTGGCATAATGTTTTTGCCGTATGAAGGTTTATACTCTGAAGTGTTGCGCATTAATGGTTTATTTGAGTCAATTATGAGAGAATATAAAGTAGTTATAACTGGTCCAACCACGCTTGCTGCTTTTTTAAACAGTCTCCAGATGGGTTTTAGAACGCTAACAATAGAAAAAAATGCTCATAAAATAATGGAAACACTTTTGCAGGTTAAAAAAGAGTTTGAAAAATTTGGAGATGTTTTAGAAAAAGCCCAAAGCAAAATTAAAGCCGCAGACAAAGAGTTAGAAGATTTAGTGGGCGTTAGAACTAGAAAAATTCAGCTTGCACTAAAAGATGTACAAACACCAACAGACAATTTTTTCCCATTAAATGATAATTAATTTTATACTTGACAAAATAATAAAAAGTGATATAGACTACCCAAATAACTAAAAAAAGGGGGGAAAATGGATCCAAAAATATCTGAATTTTTTGATTGTATTGAGCCTTCATGTATTAGAAAAGCTGGCATAATGTTTAGTCAAAGACAATCTAAAAATGCAAATGAGCAAGTAAAAGCAATAAATGTAGCGATAGGTAATGTATCTTTACCAACACACCCTGCTATGCTTAGAAGGTTTTTAAATCCAAAAGATGACCAATTAACAAAAGGTATCTGGCGCTATACACAAACAGAAGGTATTGACGAGGTAAACGATGCTTTCAAAAACATCATAAGATCATTTTTAAAACCAGAATGTAAACCAAATCTTTATAGCCTGGTTGATACAGGTGGCTCTCATATTATGAGACTTGTTATGTTAGGTGTTTGTGGTAAACCATTAAGTGGTGAAAAACCACTTTTAGTGGTAGATCCAGTTTACACAAATTATGTATCAATAGGCGAAGAGATAGGTAGAAGCGTTATTTCAATAGCAAGGGATTTAACGCCAGATGGTGTTTTTAGTGAAATTAATTTGGATTATTTAGAAAATCTTATAAAAACTCATAAGCCAGGCGGTTTACTTATTATTCCATACGACAACCCCTCAGGAATTCTTACCACCCAAAAACAAATAAATGAGTATGCAAAAATTTGTATGAAACACAATATGTTTTTGATTAGCGATGAAGCTTATCGGGGGCTTTATTATATAGATGGCATTGATTATGCACCATCAATTTGGAATATTTCAGAACACGATGTAAAAGGTATAGAAAGTGCAGGCATTAGAATAAGCATAGAAACACTTTCTAAAGTTTTTAATGCCTGTGGTTTGAGAATGGGTGCTTTGGTTACAGATAATAAGTTGTTTTTTGAGCAAGCACGTGCTGCAAACACTACTTATCTTTGTCCGTCTGCTATAGATCAGTATATTGCGGGCGCTTTGGCTCATGAATCATTAAATGATCTTCAAAACTGGGTTAAAAATTTAAGGGAATACTATAAAAAAATACTGAAAAATTTATACAATAACTTTAAAAAACTTGATTCAAATATTATTGTAACTCAACCTCAAGCATCTATTTACTCTATTGTTGATGTAAGAAATATTGTAAAGCCAGGTTTTGATATGGATGATTTTGTAATGTATTGCGCAAATGAAGGATTTGTTGAAGTATCAGGCCAGAAAATGACGCTTTTAGTTGCGCCAATTAGGGGTTTTTATAAAAATCAAAATGTTTTTGCCAATACACAGGCAAGAATTGCCTGTGTGGTAAGTGAAGAAGAAATGGAGTATGTACCGTATTTATTTGTAGAGCTTATCAGACAATATGAACAAAAAAGACTAATGAGTTCTAAAGTTTCAAATTTGTAAAAATTTAAGAGCGGATGTGTTTTTTTATAATTCCGCCGGTTGCGGCAGAGATGGGGTGGGCTATAATGAAAGCCCCTTCATCTATGTCAAAAATTAGCTTTTTTAATTTAATCATTTCAAGGCGCGTAACTACGCAAGATAGGGATTCTTGTTCTACTCCTGTGTATCCACCGTAAGTTTTGTAAACTGTAACACCTTTTTTGAATTCATGAATAATCATGTTTTTAATTTCTTGGCTTTTGTTTGAAATAATAATTACATTATTATATTCTTCTATACCATATATAATAAAGTCCATTGTTTTATAAGCGCTAAAGTAGGCTAATATAGAATACAAAGCTTTGTCAATACCTAAAAAAAACGATGCACTAACAAATATAAGTATATTTAAAAAAAGTATTACGTTTCCAACTGTTATAGACAACTGTTTACCAATAACAACTGCCATTAATTCTGTGCCGTCTGATATACCTCCATTTTTTACAACCAGACCAACACCTGCGCCCAGAAAAAATCCACCAAAGACAGCACTGAGTAATTTATCATGTGTTATGCTTGGAAAATTGATAAAAAAAACAAAAAAACCCAAAAGAAAGATTGCAAAAATACTTTTTATCATAAATAATTTTGAAATATTAAAGTAACCAAATATCAAAAATGGGATATTAAGAGCAACTATAGCTAATCCCAAATCTATATGTAAAATAAAGTGAACAAGCATCGATATGCCTGTAACGCCACCATCTATAAACTCGTTTGGCAGCAAAAAACTTTTTATACCGAAACTTTCTATTAATACGCCAAAAGCAACTAAGAAAAAACTAACAAAACTGTTAGAAAAATTTTCTTTGTTCAATTAACCTTCCATCTGAGTTAATTTTTTGGTTTGATCCGCAATTAATAGCGATTCTATAAGTTCATCAAGCTCACCTTCAAGTATTTTATCAAGCTTATATAATGTTAGATTAATTCTATGATCCGTTACGCGCCCCTGTGGGAAATTGTATGTTCTAATGCGTTCTGACCTATCACCACTGCCAACTTGTGCTTTTCTTTGGTTTGCAATTTCTGATTCTTGCTGGCTTCTATAAAAATCGGATAATCTAGCGTATAGAATTTTCATTGCTTTTTCTTTATTTTTGTATTGAGATTTTTCATCCTGACAGGTAACTACAATGCCTGTTGGTATATGAGTTATTCTTACAGCAGAGTCAGTTGTATTTACATGCTGTCCACCAGATCCAGAAGACCTATAAACATCAATTCTTAAATCATCAGGGTTTATATTTACTTCAATTTCATCTGCTTCTGGTAGTACTGCAACTGTTGCAGCAGATGTATGAATTCTACCTTGGGATTCTGTTATTGGTATCCTTTGGACTCTGTGCGTCCCGCTTTCAAATTTAAATTTAGAATATGCACCTTTGCCTTTAACATTGGCTATAATTTCTTTTATACCCCCAGCATCAGACAGACTTTTTTCTAAAATTTCTACTTTAAAATTATGATTTTCTGCATATTTAACATACATTCTGAATAAATCCTGCGCAAAAAGGGCAGCTTCTTCACCGCCAGTTCCAGCTCTAATTTCTAAAATTATATCTTTTTCATCAAGTGGATCTTTAGGGAGCAACATAATCTTTAGCTCGTCTATTAATTGTGAACTTTTTGTTTGCAAATCTTTGATTTCTTCTTTTGCTAATTCTTTTAATTCGTTGTCTTTTAATAATTCTTCGTTTTGTTTTATTTGTTCTTGTATATTTTTGTATAGTTTGTATTTTTCTACAATTGGTGTAATTTTTTTTAATTCTTCATTGAGAGTTTTTAATTTTTCATAGTCGTTTAAAACTTCATTGGAACTCATTTGTTTTTGAATATCGTTATATTTTTTTTCTAATGATTCTAATTTATCAATCATCTACTCTCCTACCTTTAAGCTATTTAATTTTTCTTCATCTATATTTTTAAGATTTTCAAATATTTGATGGCCTTCTTCTGAAACACATAAAACACTTTTAGCTTTTTTAGAATATCTTAAAACAATTTGTGATGCAAGTTTTTTTTGTTCTTTGGTAGATTTCTTTAAAAATACTGCACATGTTCCAGGTTGATCAGGTGTTTCAAAAAAATCGAATTTATCTTTATAACTTGCTATTATATCATATTCATCTTTTTGACGCGCAACAACAAGTAAATTATCATCGATTACAAAGTGTCTACCAATATGGGCAAATTTATAATACTCTAAAAGGTCAAGTTTTAATAAGTTTTTGAGTCTATTAGCAAAGTAAGGTTCGGTAAGCAAGCATCCTCCAGCTGGAGTTTCAAAATTTTCAATATTAAAAAGTTTGGCAAGGGCAAGTTGAGGTTTTCTAGACCTTCCAGATATAGCATATAGTTTGTTTCTATCAACAATACCAGTTTTTTCAGGCAATGTAATTGGAAGTAATTTAGCAGAAAGTGGTCTTAAAACAAGGTTTTCAAGTTGAGATTTTCTTTCTATTAAAATAATATTTGCTTTGTTTCTCTGGCTAAAGGGTCTCTGACTTAAAACTTCTCCTGTTATTATAAAAGAAGCATCAATTTTTTCCATTAGTTCTTTAGCTTTTTCAAACATCAAAATCCTGCAATCCAAACATGGATTTAGATTTTTACCATAGCCATACTTAGGCTTTTTGATTATATTTAAATACTCGCTATCAATTTCAGCTATATTAAGTTCAATACCAAGTTTATCTAAATTTTGCTTTAAAGTTTTTATATCTTTTTTATAAAATGGTGTTTTTATAAAAAGTGCCGAGATTTCAAGACCAAGATTTACTGCTATATGTACAGCAAGGAGACTATCTAAACCGCCCGAATATAAAACAACAGCTTTATTGTTCATCAGATATAATTTCTTCGACCTCTTGATTACTTAGTTGATGGAAATCTTCGTAATACATACCGACACTGAAAAAAGGATCACTTGAAACTATAAGAGCAATCACAGGTACTGTTTTATTTAATTTTTCAAAAGTATCCTCTGCTATAACAGGTGCAGCTACAATAATTTTTTTTGGATGTAATTTTTGTATGTCTTTTATGGCGGCTTCCATAGAAAGACCTGTGGCTATGCCATCATCGACCAGTATAACAGTTTTTGAATCAAGATTTTCAATAGGTTTTTTTCTATATTGTTTTATGTAGGATTCGATTTTGTTTTTAGTTTCTTTTATTGTTTTACTTGTGATTAGATTTGAAAAAAAAGGATCAATAACCATTTCGCCAAATTCACCCATAGCACCAATTGCAAATTCTTCGTTGTCGGGATGAGGTATTTTTTTTGATATGTAAATATTAAATTCAACATTGAGCATTTTTGCTAAAATTGAAGCGATAGGCACACCACCCCTTGGCAGAGCTAATATGATAGTTTTTTCATCTATGTAATCTTTCAATTTCTTAGCTAGTTCTATGCCTGCTTCTTGTCTATTTTTAAATCGAAATTTCATAAATGTCTTCTAAATCTCTGTATTGTTCGTTATAATCCATACCAAACCCAACTAAAAAACCTTTTTGGATGTCAAATAACTTAAAAGACGGTTCAATATTTGCAATTCTACTTTCTTTTTTATCAATCGCAACGCAAATATATACATTTTTTGCACCCAAACTTAAAATGTAGTTTCTAACTTTAGATATTGTTTGGCCAGTATCCAATATATCATCGATTAGCAAACATACTTTATCTTTTACATCCAATGTTGGCTTTTTAGTCCATTTTAAATCAGTGCTTTTATCATATTCATAGCTTTTGACGCCAATGGATTCGTATTCATAGTTAAATTTAAAATATTTTGATAGTTCATCAAAAAACGGTTTTCCACCTTTTTCAATATAAAATACTACTATGTCTTGATTTTTAAATACACTATTTATTTGATTTGACACCTCTATTATGCGACTTTTTATATCATTTTTATCAATAATTTTTTTCAAGTTCATAATACTCCAGCAATTTGTGCATTGCACTTTGGGCATTTGTTGCCGGAAAGTGCATTTTTAATTATAGCAAAACCACTTCGTTCAATCAATAATTCACCACAATTATAGCAATATGTATTTTCAAGGTTATTTTTTGGTATGTTTCCGCCATAAACATACCTTAGACCTACCGATTTTCCAATATCGTAAGCTTTTTGAATAGTTTTTATGCTTGTTGGAGGAATACTGGTAAGTTTATATGTAGGATAAAAAGCACTTATATGCCATGGTATATTTTCGTCAACCGATTTAATAAATTTAGCTATGTCTTCAATTTCTTTTTCAGAGTCATTTAATGTAGGAATAATAAGGGTTGTAAGTTCAATCCAGATCCCTTTTTGTTTTGTATATTCAATGCTTGATAAAACAGGTTTTAGTCTACCTCCTGCTATATTCTTGTAAAAATTTTCATTCATTGATTTTAAATCGATATTAGCCGCATCTATCAAACCAGACATCTTATCTATTGCCTGTTTTGTAAAAAAACCGTTTGTAACAAAAACATTTTTTAACCCTTTGGATTTAGCAATTTTGGCAATGTCTATTGCATATTCAAAAAATATAGTGGGTTCTGTATATGTATAAGCGATTGCATTACATTCAAAAAATATAGCATCTGAAACTACATTATCCACAGAATAATACTTTCCAGCTGGCTCATCATGATAATACATATATTGACTAATTTCATAATTTTGACAGTTTAAACATGTAAAATTACACCCAACCGTAGCAATAGAGTAACTTTTTGATCCGGGTAAAAAGTGATAAAGTGGTTTTTTTTCAATAGGATCTACTGCTTGAGCAATAACTTTCTCATAAACTAGACTATAAAGTTTTCCGTTTATATTTTTTCTAACTTTGCAAATACCACTTTTATCTTCTTCTATTATGCATCTGTGAGCACACAAATCACATCTGACTTTTTTTTTATTTAAATGTTTATATAGATAGGCTTCTTTCATATCCAACTCCTTATATAAGCGGTAAGCTTATTCTAAATATAGTACCATTTTCATCGCTTTCAACCTCAACTGAGCCACCATGCAAATTGATTATATTTTTAACAACAGGTAGAGCCAAACCTTTTTTTGTTGATCCACCCGATACAAATGGTTCAAAAATATTGTTTAATATAGCTTTTGGTATTATATGCTCTCTATTTGAGATTTCAATAATCAATATTTTTTTATTCGAAATTGTTTTTTGGTATGTTTGTATATAAATTTTTATTGGATCTTTTTCTATTTCAATTAAGCTATCTATAATGTTATTTATTGCAACAGTAAATTTTTTTTTGTCTAATTTTACAAATTTTATACGCTCGTCCATATTTGTAACAAAGTCCAGGTTTTTTATTCTTTTTTTAAAGTCAAACATTATATTATTAAATAGTGCTATTATATCAACATCTTCAAATACCATTTTACCATCAGATATTTGTAAAACATTATTTAATACAACATTAAGTTTTTTGCTTTCATTTTTAATCTTTTCTATGTATTTATCTATATCTTCAAGTTTTCCTTCTTTGATTTTTCTATCCAGGATATCTGCTATACCACCAATGGACATAAGTGGGTTTTTTAAAACATGTGACATATCTTCAGTAAAACTTTCCAGAATTTTTCTTTTTTCCTGTTCTATCAGTTGTTTTTGTAGCACATCTATTTCCTTTATATATTTTGTGAGCTGTATATTTTTTTCTTCAAGCTCATTTTTTAAATTTTCTCTAATAATAGAATAATAAGCTACGTATTCGCTAATAATTCCAGAAGGCAAGGATATAATAAAAAGCGGTATAATTTTGTATATTAAATCCAATGCATTGAATGACATAGTTATACCTAGATACAGTATAAATATACCCGCAACAAGAGCAAGAAAAAGCCCATACGAAAGACCAAGAAGTATTGAAGCAATAGATATAATAACAAAATATCCACTGTAAAATACACTATGAATACCACCTGTATTATACATAAAATATGTTATTACAAATTGGTCTACAAAAAATGTTAAAAAACAAAATAAATGACAATACTTGCTATCAATAGTTATTCTTATAATATAAAAAAGTATATAAATATAAATAAGACCTAAAAAAACATAATAGATTGTATCGTTTGTTCTAGAATTATATATACACCAAAGTACGGCAGCAACTGTAGATATTATTCTTATAAACAATATTATAAAATTTAGATATATCGGCGGTATCATTCTGTCAATATATTCTATCCTCATTTTTCTTGCAAAAACGCCTAAAAAAAGTAATATAATGATAGCATTATTTATTTGAAGTGTCAATGAAGGTTTAAAAGGTGTTTTTTAAAAAAGAAAATAATTTATCTTATATAGATAGTTTAAAAAATATAGCAACTCATGCTTTAAGGTTATTAAAAACAGGTGATGCAAGTATAAACGAAGAAATCGAAAGATACATTGATATGATAAAAAGCATAAAAGATGAAAATAGCATGAATAAAATGAGAGAAAATATAGTGAATTTTTCTATAAAATATGGCGATTACGTTGATAATAAAAAAAAGCAAAATGATTATTTAATTAAATCAATTATAAATGCTCTATCCCAAATTGCTAAAGATTATGACTCTTCAAAACACTGGCAGGAAAGTTTTTTGAATATAAAAGAATTATTAAAAACAGAAATCACGTTGAGTGTTCTTGAAAATATTAACACAATACTGAAAAATCTTATATTTTCTGCCAAAGATACAAAAAATTCGGTATACAAAGAATTAGCGGAGATAATATTTTCTACGCTGGATATTGCAGTTGAATCTGATAAAGCTGTTGAATATAAACAGGAACTTTTGGCACTAAAGAAAGAATTGTATTTTAATAGTGCACTTTTGAGTACAATTTCGGTTAGAGAAAATTTAAAAAAATTAATTGAAAAAAAAGAAAAACTTGAAGAAGAGTATTTCAATCAACTTCAAGAAAAACTAAAACAAGCAGTAAAAGCACTAACGTATGTTATGAATACACTTACAAAGGATATCAGTAACTATGGCGATGAATTTCAAACACATATTGATCAGATAGATAGTCTTGTTGGGCTTGAAAATATTGATGTTGATGAAATGAGTAAAAAACTTATCGGCATAGCCTTAAAAATCAAAGAAAGCACAATATCCATGAATAATAAAATTAAACAACTCAGCGAGATAATTGAAAAATCAAAAAATACAATTCAACAATTGCAAGAAAAATTAAAAGAAGCTCAGGAAAATTTAATTATTGATCCGTTGACGAAAGTTTATAACAGAAGAGGTTTGTGGAATTTTCTTGAGCATGAAATAGAAAAAGCCAGGCGGTACAGGAAAAATTTATCAATTATAATGTGTGATCTGGATAAATTTAGTGAAATTAACAACACATACGGCCATCAGGTAGGGGATAAGGTATTAGAAGTTTTTGCAAACACAATTAAATCTTTATCTCGTGGATCTGATATTGTAACAAGATATGGCGGAGAAGAATTCTTAATAATTGTGCCAGAAGCTAATCTGGATCAAGCTTATATTTTTGCTGAAAAAATCAGAACAGCAACAGAAAAATTAAAATTTAAGTATAAGGATAAAGAGTTTTATATAACAGTAAGTTTGGGGGTTGCCCAATTTAGACAGGAAGATACAATTGAAACATTAATTGAACGTGCAGACAAGATGCTCTATGAAGCAAAAAAAACAAGAAATTCAACAGTAAAGGAGATGTTATGACAAGAATTGAGAAAATAAATAACAAATTAAACGAGCTTGGTGCGGATTGTTTCATTTCGTTTGATAAATCAGATGTACTTTATTTTACAGGTGTTGATGGGGATGGTATTTTATTAATTATTGACAAAAAAGCATTTATATTTGCAAATAAACTTTCTTACGATTACATTGTTAACAAAAAACCAAAAGCCGACGTTATCCAAATTACTCAAGGTATTAAAAGACTTGAAGAGTTTTTAATTGAAAATAAGATTCACTCCATCGCACTTGATTTAAAAAGCACAAGTGCTTTTAGTTACCAAACGTTACTCAAAAACTTTGAAATAAGAGATGCAACCGATGTTTCTAAGCAAGTTAGAATGATAAAAGAACAAAATGAGATAAATGCAATAAAACGGGCTGCAATAGTCGCTCGAAATGCCTTTACAAAAGTTTACCCAATGATTAAAATAGGTGTTAGTGAAAAAGAACTTAAAGATGAGCTTGATTATCAGATGGCTAGATTTGGAGCTCAAAAAACTGCTTTTGAGACAATTGTTGCAAGTGGCGTAAATACTTCCTTTCCCCACCACAGACCAACGGATAAAAAAATTGAAGATGGAGATTTTTTAATGATAGACTTTGGTGCTTGCGTAGACGGCTACAATAGTGATTGCACATACACTTTTTTGGTTGGAAAGCGTACAGACGAAGAAAGGAATTTTTACAACGCTGTGTTTTATGCACAAACTTTTGCAAGAGAATTTATTGCACCAAACAGGACACGTGCCAAAGACATTGATAAAAGAGCCAGAGATGAACTTGCTAAATATGGTCTTGATAAATATTTTATACATTCTACAGGACATGGCGTAGGTCTTGATATACACGAGTTACCTTATATTGATTCTACAAGCGAAACGCTAATTGTGCCAAATATGGTTTTTACCATTGAACCAGGCATATATATACCTGGAAAATACGGAGTTAGAATTGAACAAACTATTTTGGTAAAAGAAAATGATGTTGAAATATTAGGTTATGCACCATTTATGGAAATTATTTAATTAGGAGGAATTGATGTTAAGCACTAGTGAATTTAAAAAAGGCTCTAAAGTTGAGATAGATAATGAGCCATACGAGATTATAAGTTACGAGCATATTAAGCCAGGTAAAGGTCAGGCATTTGTAAGGGTAAAACTGAAGAACTTGAAAACTTTAAACGTTGTTGAAAAAACTTTTAAATCCGGTGTTAAAATACCAAAAGCAGATGTTGAAGAAAAACCCATGCAGTATTTGTACCAGGATGAACACGGTTATCATTTTATGGATAATTCAAACTATGAAGAATATGTTATACCAAAAGATGTAATTGAAGAAGAAGCCAAGTTTTTGCAGGAAAACAAAGATGTTTTTGTATTACTTTACAAAAACTTACCAATTGGTATATCTTTGCCAAATTTTGTTGAATTGAAGGTTATAGAAACTGAACCAGGTTTTAAAGGCGATACTGCAGCAACTGGCACAAAGCCTGCTGTTTTAGAGACAAATGCAACCATACAGGTCCCTTTTTTTATTAAGGAAGGTGATATAATAAGAATAGATACACGTACTGGAGAATATGTAGAAAGAGTCAACAAATAAATGGCAAAACCTATTAAGACACTAACTTTAATTACACTGTCGCATTTAGTAAACGATTGGTATTCACTTTTAATTCCTCCAGCTATACCTATATTAAAATTTGCTTATCATCTAAGCTATATTCAAAGCGGTGTGCTTGTTAGCACCCCTTATATAGTCAGTGCAATTTTGCAAACATATATTGCATATTTAGCAGAAAAAAAAGCTAAACGTGTTTTAGCTTTAAAATTGGGTTTTTTGATATTAAGTTTATCATTTATCCTTTTTTATTTTTCTAACTCTTTTTTACTTATGGTTTTGGCAGCATTACTTATTGGGGTGGGACTTAGTATATATCATCCGCAAGGTATGGGTTTGCTTGCAAATGTATTTAAAAATCAGAAAGGTATGGCGCTTGGTGTAAATGGTATTGGTGGAGCTATTGGATTTTTTCTGGCACCAGTAAGCATGGGTTATTTGCTTTCAAAATTTGGCTTGAAAGCATTTCTTTTGGTTGCCATACCAGGTTTTTTGATGGTAATTATCTTAATGCTTTGTAAACAAGAAGAAAAACCTCTCGATATAGTTTTAAAGCATGTTTTTTCAAAAGAATTGTTAATTGTGGGTTTTGTGGCTATGGTTTCGCCATTTTTTTCAAGAGGCATTTCTGCATTTTTGCCTGCTTACTTTTACAATAAAGGCCAGAATATTCTAGATGCAAACCTCATGGCTAGTGTCATGCTTCTTGCAGGCATTATTGCTCAACCTATTGGTGGCAAATTATCCGATAAATTTGGTAGAAAAGAAGTAATTTTTGCAAGTTATACGCTTATGGCTGTATTTTTGATTTTATTTTTATTTTTTCCAAATCTGATTTTACTTTTTCTTCTTGGTTTTGCAACGAGTGTATCTATACCTGTAAGGCATGCATTAGCTGCAGAAGTAGGTGGTAAATCAATGAATGCAAACATTGCAGTAAGCTATACCATGGTTATGGTAGGGGCCTCTATTGCGCCAATTTTAATTGGTTTTTTAATAGATAATTTTGGTTTTAATATAGCATTTGGCATAAATTCAATAATTGCAATAAGCGGTGCCTTGCTCTTATTTTTTGTAAAGCCAAAACAACAAAACTTGACAATTTCATCAAATTAAACACAATAATGATAATGGCAGGGGCGGTTAGCTCAGTTGGGAGAGCGCATGCTTCGCACGCATGAGGTCGGGGGTTCGAATCCCCTACTGTCCACCAATAGAGGTTTTTTATTGTTTTTTAATTCTACTTTTCGATAACGTATTGTTTTGCAAAAAATTTATACTAAATGTTTGAAAAAAGTTAATTTTGATATAAAATATTTTTATGAAAAAAAAGATTAATCTTATTTTTATTGTTCTTATAATAATCTCAATGACATTTGCCCTAAGGGCAAGCAATAATATGCTTTTTACAATGGTACCTTTACTTGGAAAATACTATCTAAATTTCACTACCTGGCAAATTGGTATTTTGAGTTCGCTTTTTGGTGTATTTCCATTTTTAGTTAGTGCTTTTTTAAACGCTAAACTAAAAAGCTCATCGAGAAAAAAATTTTTTGTATTTTCTGCTTTTTTATATTTTGCAAGCTTTATAATGTTTTACTATTCAAATAGTGTAAATATATGGTTTTTAGTTAGCATTGCAGGCTTTTCACTAGGTGCATTAATGCCTAATATTATTACAGCAGCAGGCCTTTGTGAAGATAGGTTAAAAAGAGAGCGAATTATAGCTATATACACAATAACACTTAGTACTTCTTTGATTATAGGTCCTATTATAGAGTCTTTTTTGCTGAAATTTGTAAATTTAAGGGAATCATTTTTGATATTTGCAATTTTTCCTTTTATTGCTTTTTTGATGTCTTTTTTTATTCAATTTCCTGATAAGTCAAAAGCGGAAACAAAAAAAGTAATGGTTACAAAAAATCCGTACTTTTTAGCTGCAATAATTAGTATATTGATTTACAATATACCTTTTGCAACATTAATTGCTTTTGGAGGAATTTATGCAAAAGATGTGTTTGGTTTGGATATCTCAACTATAAATCTTTACTTTAGTTTATTTTTTACATCTTCATTTTTAGGCAGGCTATATTTAGTTATAAAACCTCCAGAAAAGATTTTTCACGATATGATATTTTCGGGTATTTTAACAATTGGTGGTATCTTTTTGATGATTATTTCAAATTCTCCTTTTATTTTTGCGGTTTCGTTGTTTATACTTGGTTTTCCACACGGTTTTACATTTGTTTTATCCCTTATTAGTTTATCAAGAGGTTTTGATGTTTCTCAAAGAAACATAGCAAACAGTTACTTTTTTTCTACTGTTAATATCATTGGTACGCTTACACCGCTTATATTTGGCTATATATTAAACTTTATAAATATCAAAATGCTTTTTTACCTTTTGTTGCCTTTTGCTCTTGTATTTTTAAGCCTCCTTGTATTAAAATTAAAATCTTCAAAATTTATTTAGTCTTTATCGGCTTTTTTATTTATTGTAGCCTGTGCACAGGCTAATCTTGCAACCGGTACTCTGTATGGTGAACAGCTTACATAATCAAGTCCAATTGAATGAACAAACTCAATAGATTCTGGGTCGCCTCCGTGTTCTCCGCAAATGCCAAGTCTTAAGTTTTTATTTGCAATCTTACCCTTTTCTACAGCCATTTTCATTAATGTTCCAACGCCTTTTGTATCTATTGTTTTAAATGGGTCTTCTTTTAGTATGCCTTTTGCTAAATAATCAAACAAAAACCTGCCTGCATCGTCGCGACTAAAGCCAAATGTCATTTGCGTTAAATCGTTTGTGCCAAATGAAAAAAAATCAGCTTCTTTTGCAATTTCATCTGCAACAGTACAGGCTCTTGGTATTTCTATCATTGTACCTACCAGGTAAGTAAGCGATGTATTTTTCTGATGTATAAGCTCATCTGCTGTTTGCTTTATAATATTTTTAAGGTACTTTATTTCTTCATCTATACCTACCAATGGTATCATAATTTCTGGTATGCACTCAATGCCTTCTTGCTTTAGCTCAAGCGCCGCTAGGATAATTGCTTTTGTTTGCATTATAGCAATTTCTGGATAAGTTATGGTTAATCTGCAGCCACGGTGACCAAGCATTGGGTTAAATTCATGCAAGTTTTTAATAGTATCTTTTAATTCATCTACAGATATATTGAGATTTCTTGCCACTTCCTCTATGGCGCTATCGGTTTGTGGTAAAAATTCATGCAAGGGCGGGTCAATAAGTCTTATTGTAACTTCAAGTCCTTTCATGGTTCGAAAAAGAGCTTTAAAATCTTCTTTTTGCATCGGCATTAATTTATCTAAAGCTTTTTGTCTAGTTTGCGTATCTTTTGAAACTATCATTTCTCTTACAGTGTTTATCCTATCGGGTGCAAAAAACATGTGCTCCGTTCTGCAAAGTCCGATGCCTTTTGCTCCAAATTCGAGTGCGACCTTAGCATCTTGAGGTGTATCTGCATTTGCTCTAACATACATCCTGCTTACCTCATCTGCCCATTGCAAAATTTGTGATAGGTCTTTATCTAAACCAGATGGCTTTATGGTCTTAACCTCACCCAAAAAGACTTCGCCTGTTGAGCCGTCAATACTTATTGTGTCTAATTCTTTAACAACAGTGCCATTTGCGCTAAATTGCAAATTTTTGTAATCAATGGAAATTTCTTCGCAGCCAACCACTGCGCTTTTGCCCATACCACGTGCGACAACCGCTGCATGCGATGTCCTGCCTCCCTGTGCAGTCAAAATACCAGCCGAAGCAGCCATACCTGCAACATCTTCTGCGCTTGTTTCGTGTCTAACCAGGATTACCGGTTCGCTTTGTCCAATTTCTTCAGCTTTTTGTGCGCTAAATACCACTTTGCCAGAAGCCGCGCCAGGTGATGCACCAAGGCCTTTTGCTATAAGTTTGGCTGATTTTTTTGCTTTTTCATCAAATGAAGGATGCAAAAGCTGATCTATTTGGTCTGTGCTGATTCTTGAGATGGCTTCTTCTTTTGTAATTAAGCCTTCTTCTACCATATCTTTTGCAACCTTAACAGCTGCTTTTGCTGTTCTTTTGGCAGAACGTGTTTGCAACATGTATAATTTTTTTCGCTCAACAGTAAATTCTACATCCTGCATATCTTTGTAATGCGCTTCAAGTATATCAAATATTTTTAACAGCTCATCATAGGCTTCTTGCGAGATTTGCTTTAATTGTTCAAGTGGGTAGGGGTTTCTAATACCTGCAACCACATCTTCGCCCTGCGCATTTACCAAAAATTCGCCGTATCGTTTTTTTTCTCCAGTTGATGGGTCTCTTGTAAACGCAACGCCAGTTCCGCTATCGTCTCCCATATTGCCAAAAACCATGCTTACAACACTTACTGCGGTACCAAGCAAATCACTGTCTTTAATTTTGTTTATGCGCCTGTAGTCAATGGCTCTTTTGTTCATCCATGAGTTAAATACTGCATCTATTGCTATCCAAAGCTGTTTGAATGGGTCTTGCGGGAACGATTTGCCGGCTAAATCATAAATTTTTTTGTACTCTTTAATTAGCCATTTTAAGCCTTCAATGCTTATTTCGTGGTCAAATTTTATATTTTCTTTTTTCTTTATTTCTTTAATTTTATCTTCAAATAATTCTTTATCTATGCCAACAGCTACATCGCCAAACATTTGTATGAATCTTCTGTATGAATCAAGCGCAAAACGCTCATTGTTTGTAGATTTGGCTAATCCAATAACAGTTTCGTCATTTAAACCCAAATTGAGTATTGTGTCCATCATACCAGGCATGGAAATTTTTGCACCAGATCGCACAGATACAAGAAGAGGATTGTTTTTGTCGCCAAATTTTTTACCCGTTGCTTCTTCTAAGCGTTTTAGATTTTGTTCTACTTCTTCTTTTAAGTTAGGAGGGTATGTTTTGTTGTTTTTGTAGTAATAATCACACACTTCTGCACTGATTGTAAAACCTGGTGGCACGGGGATTTTAGCAAGAGCCATTTCAGCCAATCCTGCGCCTTTTCCTCCTAAAATGTCTTTCATTGAACCATTTCCTTCTGCAAACCCATTACCAAAAAAATACACAAATTTCATATATAGCCTCCTATTTGAAAAGCACCGTGTTATTTTGAAAATAAATTATTAGGAATTCAATGTCAAGTTTTTTAATACTTGACAAAAAAAATTTATTGTAATATTATACAAAAGTGTTGCTCCTCTGTAGCTCAGTCGGTAGAGCAGCTGGCTGTTAACCAGCGGGTCGGGGGTTCGAGTCCCTCCGGAGGAGCCAAATTTTTTTGTGTGCATATCTTTGTTAGCTGTATATTTAAAACTGTAATCTGTCAACGTAATACAGAAGCATTATTGATATAATTATATAATTTTTAAAAAGAAAAACTAAAAATTTAACGATCAAACAAATTATATCATTAGCATACCTCCAATTGATTAATTGTACCATTTTAACAGTTTTTAAGCTTTGGTGTAATACATTTTTAAAGAATGTTGATATGGCGGAATTAAGCATAAAACTCAATATGGTGCAACAGAATGCTAAAAAAGATTAAAAATGATTAAAAGTAATTAAAGAAAATTAGTATTTTACTTTTATATATTTTGTTAAATATTTACTTTTTAAATAGGGTTTTTAAAGGAAAATAATGGTGCCGAGACGTGGAATCGAACCACGGACACAGGGATTTTCAGTCCCTTGCTCTACCGACTGAGCTATCTCGGCACGCAATTACTAGTATAAAAAAAATTCTTTAGTTGTCAACTCAAAAAATCTAAAACTATAAAGGTTATCTTTTCTTAAAATTAGGCTGTCTTTTTTCAATAAATGCATTAACACCTTCAACGGCATCTTCTGTAGCAGCCAAACTTGCAAATAGCTCGCTCATATAGTCTGCTGCTTTGTGGTACTCAAGATCACTCATTTTGTATATACCGGTTTTGCCAATTTCTAACGCGAGTGGGCTTTTGCTGGCAAGTGTATTTGCAAGCTCAAGTGTTGCTTCTTCTAATTTTTCATCATCTACAACACGATTTATAAGCCCAAACTCAAGTGCCTGCTGGGCTGATATAATTTCACCGGTTAAAACCATTTCAAGGGCTCTTTTTCTACCAACAAGTCTTGTTAATGGTACAGCAGGACCAAGGCAAATCAAACCCACGTTTATGGCTGTTGTGCCAAATTTTGCACTTTTTGCAGCAACTGCTAAATCACAAGCAAAAACAAGTCCTGCGCCATTTGCAAGTGCATAACCGTGAACCTGGGCAATTACTGGTTTTTTCATATTTGCAATTGTATGATTATGCTCATCCATTAGTTTTATGAATTCCCTATATTCTTTATGTGATCTTCCCTTTCTAAATTCTTCAAGCTCAATACCTACGGAAAAATTTTTTCCATTTGCTTTGATAATTACAACAGCCACATTTTCATCATTATCAAAGTTTACAAGTGCATCATTTAATTGTCTTGCAAAAGCCACATTAAAAGTATTCCAGTTTTCAGGCCTATTTAGTGTGATAAAACCGATTTTACCTTCTTTGGATGTTAGAATCTCACTCATTAAATTCCTCCTATTAATGATTTTTAAACTCTTTCTATTACCTGTTTTAGTTGATAATCAATTGGTTCAATTGTTTTCAATGTATTAATTTTATCCGTGTCCCAATTTTTCTTTATATGATTTACTATTAGTTGGGTTCTTGTTTCTTGTGGGTATTTTTCAAAAAATTTAAAAATCTTTATGTATTGTTCCAAAATGCCTGGATTTTTAGTTTGATTTATCTCGTATGTTTCTTTATCTGCTTTTTTAATATTTACAAGCATAAATTTATATTCTGGTGTATCTGTAGCCCAATCAGTATTTTGTGACAATAAGGCATTTGTCTTTGGGTCTGTAAAATGGAATGTTGTAAACAAAACACCAGGCTTTATTTTATCTGTAACTTTTGCTTTTAATGTGATTTTTGCGCTTTCGCTTTTGACTTCAACCAGATCATTATTTGATATATTTAGCTTAACAGCGTCTTTTTCGTTAATTTCAAGGTAATCAGCATCATAAAAAGCAACATTTTTAGTTTTGCGTGTTTGGTTGCTTGAATTGTAATGATATAGGTTTCTGCCAGTTGTCAATATAAAAGGGTAGGTATCGTTTGGCAATTGGTTTGCTACATAATTGGTTATGAAAAATTTGCCTTTTTTGTTTAAAAACTCGTCTGTGTGAAGTATACGTGTGCCTGTTTGATTTTTACTATCAACTGGCCACAATAGCGAGCCGTAATTTTGTAGTTTCTCATAAGTTAAAGTACTAAATTGTGGACTAAGTAGAGCAATTTCGTTGAATATTTCTTCTTCGCTATTGTAATCCATAGGATAGCCAAGCTTTTTTGAAAGCTCAGTGATGATTTTATACTCATCAATGCCGCTTAGTGGTTCTATAACTTTGTTAACTTTTGAGACCCGTCTTTCCCAGTTTGTGAATGTGCCATTTTTTTCTAAATACGATGAACCTGGCAACACCACATGGGCAAATTGTGTAGTTGGGCTTAAAAATAATTCTTGCACTACAAGAAATTCTAAAGAACTCAATGCCTCTTTGATATGGTAAGTGTTTGGGTCAGTTTGGAAGACATCTTCTCCTACAATATACATACCTTTAAGTCTACCATCAATTGCTGCTTTAAACATTTGAGGTATAGTAAAACCAACGTTTGTATCAAGTATCTTTTTCCATACAGATTCAAATGTTTTGCGTGTTTGTTCGTCGCTTATATGCCTATAAAAGGTAAATACATTTGGAAAAGCACCCATATCAGAAGCGCCTTGAACATTATTTTGGCCTCTTAAAGGCGAAACACCACAGCCTTCTTTTCCTATAAAGCCACACAACATTGCAAGGTTAGTTAAACAAAAAACACCGCTTGAGCCAAATGTATGTTCAGTTACTCCAAGACCGTAAACAATTGTAGCTTTTTTTGAAGTGGCAAATTCTCTGGCTGCTTTTTCAATTAAATGGCTATCTACACCTGCTATTTTTGATACATTAGTTGGATTGTATTCGTCACTTGATATGAAATCCAGCCATAATTTGAAATAATCTATATCGCATTTGTTTTCTATGAAATCTTTATCATCCAGATTTTCTTTCACAATTACATGAGCTATTGAATTTAATAAAGCAACATTTGTACCTGGGTATGGTTGCAGGTGGAGAGCTTTTATATGAGGTTGTTTTGCTAAATCTATTCCTCTTGGATCAATAACTATGAGTTTTTTACCTGATATTGCAAGTTGTCTGATCAATGAGCCAACCACAGGGTGTGCATGTGTTGTATTTGAGCCTACCACCATTATGCATTCGGCTTTTTTTAGAGATTCAATATCTGCTGTGCCAGCACCGGTTCCAAATGCTAAGCCAAGCGCAAAACCGGTTGGCATATGGCATACTCTGGCACAATTATCAATATTGTTGTTTTCAAATGCGCATCTGGCTAATTTTTGAACCAAAAAAACTTCTTCGTTTGTGCATCTTGAAGAGGCAAGGGCAGCAAGTGCATATTTTGAGTATTTTTCTTTAATATTCTTAAACTTCCATGCAACAAAATCAAGCGCTTCTTCTAGTGTAGTTTCTTTGAAATCATCAGTAATTTTTTCTCTTATAAGTGGTTTTTTTATGCGTTCACTTGAATTTACAAATTCCCAAGCAAATCGCCCCTTTACGCACAAATGGCCTTCATTTGGACCTTTATCGTCTCCAACGATATTCACTATTGTATTTGCTTTTGATTCAACAATTACATGACAGCCAACACCACAAAAACCGCATGTAGTTTTTGTAAAATTATAACCAGAGCCATTTTGGACAACATTTTTTTCAATTAAAGCACCCGTTGGACAAGCCTTTACGCATGCGCCACACGATACGCACTCTGAATTAATAAAATCGTTAATACCTGGTTTAATATGCGAATCATATCCTCTTGATAGTATTGTTAGAGCGAAATTTCCTTGAATTTCATCGCAAGCCCTCACGCACCTTGCACACATTATGCATTTTGATGAGTCAAACCCAAAATAAGGATTTGAACTATCTTTGTAGCTTTTTATATGTGTTTTTGTATTAAATCTTACATCTCTTATGCCAACTAGACTTGCAGCTTCTTGAAGCTCGCATCTTAAATTATTTGAGCAGGTTGTGCAATCAAAGTTGTGTTCGCTTAAATAAAGTTCTAAAATATTTCTTCTTATTTTGTTAATTTTTTCTGATTGAGTACAAACAACCATGCCATCTTGGGCCAATGTTGTACAGCTTGCAGAAAATCCTTTTTTGCCTTCTATCTCAACAATACATAATCTGCATGAGCCGTAAGGTTTTAAATGCTCAAAAGCACAAAGTGTCGGAATTTTTATACCGGCATTTCTGGCTGCTTCCAGTATTGTTTGACCTTCAAAAGCTTTAACTTTTTTGCTATCTATAACTAAGTTTATTTCATTCATTGTATATCTCCTATACCAAAATCATTGCCAAAATATTTTAGACTGCTTAGCACACTTAAATGTGTTAATCCCCCAAGTCCGCATAAAGATGCCTCTTTTAGCGTATCCAGTAAATCATACAGAAGAATTAAGTTTGATTGCGTGTTTAGGTGTAAGTCGGTTAGAATTTCTTTTAATCTTACCTGACCAATTCTGCAAGGTGTACATTTTCCACATGACTCATGGATATAAAAATCGATTAAATTGAGCAATATATCTTTCATGTTTGTGTTTTTATTAAACGCTACTACGCTTGCATGACCTAATATAAAGCCTTCTTTGCTTAACTCATCATTGTTTAATTTTAAATAAAATTTTTCTTTGGGTACAAATGCCCCAAGTGGACCACCAATTTGAACAGCTTTAATATCATCTATGGGTGTATCTGCGAATTTGCTTATTAATTCTTCTATGGTTATATCATTTGCAACTTCGAACAACCCTCCCCTTTTTACTGCGCCGCTTAATTGAAGTGGCGTGGTATGAGTATCTCTTGAACCTTCAAATAACCTTACAATATCAATAAAGCTTAATACATTGTTAATCAGTGTGGGTTTATTAAAAAGACCGCTTATAGCTGGTAGTGGTGGACGAGGGCGTACGAGGCCTCTTTTATTTTCAAGACTCTCAATCAGAGCTGTTTCTTCTCCACAAACATAGGCGCCACCGCCAGTTACAATATATAAATCAAATTCGTAACTGTCGTTTTTACCCAGGTAATTATTTTGATAAGCAATATCAATAGCTTTTTGAAGAACTTTTTTTGCATTAGGATATTCTGACCTTAAATATACAATACCTTCTTTTGCATTAACTGTTATTCCAGCTATTATCATAGCTTCAATTAAACTAAATGGATCGTTTTCCATAATTAGTCTATCTGCAAAAGAACCAGAATCACCTTCATCAGCATTGCATATAACATATTTTATATCGGATTGTACGTTTAACACAGTTTGCCATTTTATATAGGCAGGAAAAAATGCACCCCCTCTGCCTCTAATATCCGCAATCTTTATTTTTTCGATAACATCTTTTGGCTCCATTTTTAAAACTGTTTCTAAAGCCCTAAACCCTCCAAGTTTTTTATAATCTTCGATACTTGTTGGGTTGTTTTTGCCTAGATTTTTAAATATTATTCTGTGTTGATTTTTTAGATAAGGTTGATTGTCTATATTATCTATAAGATTTTTTGAATTAAATGGATTTTTTAAAATATTTTCAATATCGAAATTTTCTACATTTGTAATTGCAATTTGTTTATTATCCTGCTCAATTTCCAAAAGTGGTTCAAGCCACATTAATGCACGTGTTGAACGTTTGTTGAGAGTGAATGTCGGGTTATTTATACCTTTTAATTTTTCAAAAATTTCAAACGAACCAACGGACTGAGCGCAAGTATCTAAAGATATATAAATATTCATATATTCCTCTTTAATTGTGTCAATATATTATCAAACTTTTCCTTATTCATATCACCATATACTATACCATCAATCATAACAGAAGGTGAACGTGGACAATTTCCAAGACAATAAACACTATCTAAAAAGAAATCTTCATTGTGATCGCCTATATTTAAATTTAATGTAGTTTTTATGTAATCAACAATATCTTTAACATTTTTTGCCTGACAACTCTCTGCCTGGCAAACCCGTATATGATGTTTGTATGTTTTTGGTTCCAAGCGAAAATCTTTATAAAATGTTATAAAACCATACAACTCTGCATAAGATAAGTTAAAAGATTTACATAATTCATTAATTGACTTTTGAGGTATGTAACCAAGATTATCTTGAATAGAACGCAAAGTATTAAGTAGTTTTCCTGTTTCTTTTAATTTGAATTCTTCAGTATTATTCATATTAATCCTCCTAATTAAACATAGCAATTATATTATATATAATTTAATTGTTAAATTCAACAGTACATTATAAAATTAAATAAATATGAAATTGTAATTTAAAACTTGATTAAATACGGTATTTGCTTATGATAAAAATATGAGTTCCAAAGCTTTTTTTGTTTTGATGTACATAACCATTATTACAATTGGCGCAATATATGTGCCACAGCCACTTTTGCCAGAAATCAGCAGATATTTTGATTGCAACATGAATACTGTATCTTTAATTATTAGTGTGGCTCTACTTCCTTTGGCGATCGTTCCGATTGTATATGGTTATATTTTATCTTTTTTTACACCAAAAAGATTAATTTTAATATCTTTGATTATTCTTGTTTTTGTAAACCTTTTTATATCAATTTCACAGAGCATATATTTGATAATTTTTTTGAGATTGATTGAAGGTTTTTTAATATCTGCCGTGCTTACATCAAATATGACTTATATATCTTTAAGTGTGGAAACTGACAAGGTAGCGCTATACATGTCATACTACATTGCGGTAACCATTATGGGTGGTTTTTCAGGTAGGTTAATATCCGGTATTATTGCTTATTATTTGTCATGGAGGTTTAGTTTTTATTTTGTTACACTTAGTTTTATTATTGGCGCATTATTAGCTTTATATCTTGTTGAAGATATAAAAAATTTAGTAGTTTCTGATGTGGTAAAGCATGAAAGTCTTTTTAAGGGTTATTTATCTGTAGTAAAAAATAAACTTTACTTTTTTGTTTATATGGCGGTTTTTTGTATGTTTTTTGTTTTTGCTGCTTTGACAAACTTTTTGCCATTTAGAATTGAAAGTATAGATAAAAGTAGCTCCGAGATTACAATAGGACTTGCCTATAGCGGTTACTTAATGGGTATATTTGTGTCTTTTTTGGCTACAAAGTTTGTTAAAATTTTTGGCAACCAGATTAAAGCCATGATATTTGGTTTTTTTGTGTATATCAGCGCTATCTTGATTTTAAATATACCAAATATCTACATTATTTTTGGCGGTATGTTTATTTTTTGCGGCGGTATGTTTTTGATACACTCTGTGGCAAGTGGCTTTTTAAATAAATTAGCAAAGGATAAAAAAGGTATAGTAAATGGTATATATATAGCTTCATATTATAGTGGAGGTGTTATTGGTTCCTATGCTCCAGGTTTTGTATACAAACAATTTGGGTGGCATTCCTTTAGTGCATTGCTTATTTTTATACTTTTAATAGGGTTGGCAAGTATTTTCCAATTTAGAAAAAACTCTTATTGATGTTTTGATTTCAGGTATAAGCTAAATATATTTGCTGCTGTTTTAGGATCCATTTTTGAAATTATTGCGCCTGCTTGTCGTGATTGCATGTATGTTAAAATTTCTGCTGCTATTTGTGGGTCCATGTTTGATAATTCCTGAGCTGCTGCTGAAGGTTTTGCTTGAGCATATATTGTTGCTAACTTTTGAATTTTTTGAGTGACTATATTTTTTTGCAAATTTTCTAACTCTTTTTTTGCTTGTGCTATCTGGTTATTAAGGTTTTGCAGCTGATTTTTTAGAGCGTTTTGATTTTGTTCTAACTGTTTTTTTTGGTTTACTATATCTTGCTGTTGTGATTTAAGTTGTGCGCTTTTTTCATCAATAATTTTTTCTAGTGCTTTTAGTTCATTGATTTTTTGGTTTATATCACTTAAGTTTTGTCCATAGGACCTATTTATTCCTAACATAAAAAATAGAGCTAATATCATTAATAAAATTTTGTTCTTTGAGTTTTTCTTCATATATATACCTCTCTTTATAGTATTCTTTTAATTTTTCAAATTTTTTAATTTCTTTATGGAAGTTTTTAATTGTTTCGATTTGGGCAATTTTTTTATTTTGGAGTTCTTCAATAATTTTTTTGGTGGATCTTATCTCTAAGTCTAGTGATAAAATACTATCTGCTATATACTTTAAAATATTGAAATCTACATTTGTTTTAATATGTAAGTCAAACTTTTCGATCAGGCATTTTTTTTGACTTTCAAGTTCGCTTAAATATTGGTTTTTTGATTTTATTTGGTTATTTATTTCGTGTAATTTCATAATCTCAATATTCATTAAGTTTTCTTTTAGGTTTTTAACCTTTTCAAGTTTAAATATAAACATTTATTCTAACGCTTTACTTAATAAATCTATAGTTTCAGAAAATTCATACGATTCATCGATACCCTGAACTAAAAACTCATTAATTTTGTTTATTACTCTTAAACTTGCATCAATATCCGGATTTGAACCTACACTATAGGCTCCAATGTTTATTAAATCTTCTGCTTGCTCATAGATTGACATGTGTTTTCTAAGGTTATTTGCCAAAAATTTATGTTCACTATTAACAATTGAGTTCATAAGTCTTGAGACGCTTTTTAGTATATCAATTGCTGGGTAGTGATTTTTTTCTGCGATTTTCCTTGATAATACAATGTGTCCATCTAAAATTGAGCGTGCAGTATCTGCAATTGGTTCGTTGAAATCATCCCCATCAACCAAAACTGTATATATGGCAGTAATGCTGCCTTTTTGAAATTTTCCCGGTATTTCCATGAGTCTTGGCAAAAGCGAAAAAACGCTTGGAGTGTAGCCTTTCATTGTAGGAGGCTCACCTATTGCAAGACCAATTTCCCGCTGAGCCATTGCAAATCGTGTAACAGAGTCCATCATCATCATTACATCAAGACCCTGATCGCTGAAAAATTTAGCAATAGCACTTGCTAAAAACGCGCCTTCACGTCTTAAAAGCGGTGCTTCATCACTTGTAGCTACAACCACAACGCTTTTTTTTAAACCTTCCTGGGTCAAATCATTTTCTATGAATTCTCTTACTTCACGACCTCGTTCTCCAATTAACGCTATTACGTTAACATCTGCTTTTGCTTTTCTTGCTATCATACCAAGAAGTGTAGATTTGCCTACGCCACTTCCTGCAAATATTCCAATTCTTTGGCCTTTTCCAAGTGTTAACAAAGCATCGATTGCTTTTATTTTTGTAATAATTGGCTCGTTTATAATTTGTCTTTGCATTGGATCTGTAGGTTTTGGGTATAGTGGCATGTGCTTTTCAATTAGTATAGGTCCTTTTGAGTCAATGGGTTTACCCAAAGCATTAAGTATCCTTCCAAGCATATTGTTGCCTACACCTACTTTTAGCCCTTTTGATGTAGATCTTACAATACTTTCAAGTTTTATACCATCCATATTTCCAAGAGGCATAAGAAGGACATTTTTATCTTTAAACCCAACTACCTCAGCTTCTATATAGCCGCTTTCGCTTTCAATAAGACACACATCGCCTATTTTAATATTGCTTGGACCACTTGAGATTATTGTTAAACCTACAACTTCTTTAATTTTACCACAATTTACTATAAAATTGTTTTTATCTAGAAGTTGCTTTATTTTGTTATGATTCATTGATTAAACTGCGTTTTAATTCTTCCAGTTTTGTATTTATGCTTGCATCTATAATATTTGAATCTTCTTCGATAATTATTGTACCAATGGGTAAATTGTAATCCCCAACAATTTCTATATTTTTAAAGTCTTGATCTATTTGTTTTGCTATATTTGCATTTACTCTCAATTTTACTTTATCAGATTTTGCAAATGATAGTGATTTTTTAATCAAATTTACAATTGTATCTTTATTTTGGATCTCTTTTTCTATTATTTTTTGTGCAATTTCAAGTGCTATGTTAACAATATCGTTTTCAATATTCTTAATTTTGTCTTTTATTTCTCCAATTTTTAAATCAATTGAATTTACTGATTGCTCTAATTGAATTTTTGAATCCTGCAATTTTGATTCATACTCATTTTTTACATTTAATAGTTGTTGTTGACAATTTTGCTCGTATTCTGTTTTGCCTTTTTCGTATCCTTCCTTAAAAGCTTTTTGGTAAATTTCATCTGTATTTGGTAATGGTTCTGTTGGCGATTTTGGTACTTCTTGTTCATTTTGTATTTCTTTTGGTGTTTCATTAATATCAAATTCTTCAAGTATAAATTCTTCAATGGGAAGGTTTTTCATTCAAGCATTTCCTCCCCGCCCCCACTTATTGATATTACACCTTCTTCGTCAAGTCGCCTTACAATATCAACAATAGCTTTTTGGGCTCTCTCTACATCTTTTACTTTTACAGGGCCTAAAAATTCCATTTCTTCTTTTAATGTTTCTGCTGCTCTACTTGACATATTTGAAAAAAACTTTTTGCTTAACTCTTCTGGTGCACCTTTTAATGCTATAGTCAAATCTTTTTTATCAATATGCTTTAAGATTTCTTGTATATCGGAGTTTGATAGTTTTATGATATCTTCAAATACAAACATCATGTCTCGTATTTTACTTGCAAGATCTGGATTTTTTTCTGAAATTTGGTCAATTAGGGATTTTGATTCTGTTCTTCCCATACGATTTATAATTTCTGATACGGCTCTTATACCACCAATTTCAACATTACTACCACTTAAATCTTCCATTTTTGTTTCTAACATTTCTGAAACACGCTTTATTACATTTGGTGAAATATTTTCTAAAGAAGCCATTCTAACAACAATATCAATTTGTATTTCTTTAGGTAAAAGACTTAGTACTTCTGCAGCTTTCGATTGATCAAGATGTGATAATATCACAGCTATAGTTTGCGGATGCTCATTTTGTATAAATTTTACAAGTTGTTTGGGGTCAATATTTTCTAGGTAGCCAAAACCTACATTTGATTCAAGTAACTTTATAAGTTTATCGATTATTCTTCTAGCTTCTTCTGGTCCTAGGGTTTTAACAAGTATTTCTTTTGCATACTCAATGCCACCTGATGTTGCGTATTCTTTTGCTTTTAGCATCTGATAAAATTCTTTTACAACAGCTTTATATATATTTGGGTCAATTTTTTTCATAAATGCAATTTCTTTACTTATCGCTTCTATTTCATTTTTGCTTAAATTTTTAAATAATTTTGCAGAGATTTCGTCTCCAAGTGCAATTGATAAAACAGCCGCTTTTTGGTATGGAGTTAAATCATCAATTGAATTTATCGCATGTGCTTGAGCACTCATAGACTAACCTCATTTTGAAGAAATATATGCTTTAAAAACCGCAGAAGCTTCTTCAGGGTTTCTTTCTACTTCTTCTTTTAATTTCTTTTCTATAAGTTTATCTTTTAAGGCTTCTTCGTTTAATGCACTTTCGCTGTCAAGTTCTTTGGATATTTCTTCTTCGAGGTCTTTTATGCTTTTACCTTCAATTTTTGATTCTACTGAGCCTTGAGCATATGCTTTAGCAGCCTGAGCCTGCTCGTAGGCAATTTCTCCTTTTTTATATGATAATACATTCTGAATAAATTTTCGCAAGAAAAGAAAATAAAACAAAATTAACAAAATAGCGCCTAGAATGTATTTTAACAAAGGATAAAATTGGTTTAAATTGGACATCATACTCACCTGTTTAGGTTTTGTACTTTCAAATTGCATGTTAACAACACTAATAGTATCACCACGTTTTGGATCAAACCCTATTGCTTGCTCAACAGCTTTCCTAATATCAGCCATTTGCACAGCGGATAAAGGTTGATATAAGGTTTTTTTTATTTTTTTATCGTATTTGTAATTTCCATCGACAATAACTGCAGCCGACACACGCCTGATTTTTACAAGAGGTTCTACAACGTTTGTTTCAGTTTGACTAATTTCATAGTTAATTGTGCTTTTAGTCTTTTCACTAGCTAGAGGCCCTTGTTGAGTTGTTGTTTGTTGTGTAGTTGGTGTAGTAGAAGGCGGTGTTGCAGTTGGTTGATTTGCTCCAATATTTGAAATTACACCTGGTATGCCAGCACTAGTTTGAGCCCAGTTTTTTTCTTCTTCGTTTTGTTCACTTCTTACAACGCTGTTTGGATCATATTTAATGCTTTTTTGTGTAACTTTGCTTAAATCTAAATCTACATTTACAGTTGTTACTATCTGGTTTTCACCTACTATTGGCAAAAGTAAGTCTTTTATTTTATGAGCGTATTCTTTTTCAATCAATTGTTTATATTGAAGTTCACTGCTTGCTATTGTCTCGTCTGAATTTTCTTTTTTTGAAAGTAAATTACCATTTGTATCTACTATAGTTACATTGTCTGGTGTTAGGTTAGGCACACTTGCTGCCACTAACTTTTGTATGGCGTACACTTGATTGTGGCTAATTTGTGAGTTTAATTTTAACACAATTGAAGCGGTAGGTGGCTGTTCTTTATCTACAAAAACGGAAGGCTTTGGTATAGCCAGGTTAACTCTTGCAGAATCTACGCTTGATATATTTTCAATTGTGCGTGTTAACTCGCCTTCAAGAGCTCTTGTATAGTCTACATTTTCCAAGAAACTGGTCATACTTAAATTTTGTTTGTCAAATATTTCAAAACCCACCACTCCACCACTGGGTAAACCTTTTGCAGCTAAATCTAGCCTCAATTTATATACCGAATCTTTTGGTACTTCAATTGTATTGCCATTAACGATTTTGTATGGAATTTTTTGTTGATCAAGGTAGTTTATAATACTTGAAGCATCTTTATCGTTCAAATTGGAAAACAATACACCATAACTTACTCTTGAGCCAATAACAAAAACAAACACCAAAATGAGAATTAATCCAGCAAAAGATGAAAACAAAACTACTTTTTGCTTTTTTGACATCCTATTATAAAAAATTTTTATTTCTTCAAGAAACTTTTTTATGTCCATATTGTCATACTAGGCTAAACTTGCATATTCATTATTTGGTTATATGCTTGAACTGCTTTATTTTTAACCTCCAATAAAAGTCTCATAGATATGTCTGCTTTTTCTATAGCCATTACAGCATCTTGAATATTATCCATTTTTCCTGTTGCAATTTCTTTTATGGCGTTGTCTGCTGTTATTTGCAGGTTATTAACTTCATTTAAAGATTTAGCAAGGAGTTCGGCAAAACTAGGATTATCTTTTTTTGAATTAGGATCATCTATATTATTTACTCTTGGACTTGTAACTATTGAATCTATTTTCATACAACACCACCTAATAAATAATATAACTTTTTTTGCAAAAATCAAACATTTAATACACTAATTATGCTTTGAGCCATTTGTTTTGCTGCATTAAATGCTGAAATGTTTGCCTGATACGAATTTGTAGCGTCTAATAAATTAACCATCTCAACTATTGGGTTAATATTTGGATATGCAACATAGCCTTTTGAATTTGCCAGTGGGTTTGTGGGGTCATAAACTAGTTTTGGAGGTGTATCGTCTCGTACAATGTCTGCTACTTTAACGCCTTCCAAATACTTAGAAAATTTTTCACTTTCAAAAACTACATCTTTTCTTTTATAGGGTCCACCTTCTTGAGTGGTTACAGTATTTGCGTTTGCAATATTGCTTGCTATTATATCCAACCTCAAGCGTTGCGCTTGCATCCCACTTGAAGCAACTTGTAAGCTCCCAAAAAAACTCATAGTTTAGGCTCCTTGAGATGAGGATATTATGTTTTTATATTCACCAAATTTATATTTGGCAAATGCTGCTAAAGCGTTATACAGAATCTGATTTTTAGCTAATGCTGCTTCTTGTTCGGTTAGGTTAACGTTATTTTTGTCATTTCTTTCAAGGTAAGAATTGCTTTTTACAACAACCATATCTTTTAAGCTTTCTTGTGGATTTATATGGTTTGGGTTTGTTATTTCTAAAGGTAATTGGTTACTATCTAAAAAATTGTGAAATTTGACTATTTTTTCTTTATAATTTGGGGTATCTATATTGGCAATATTGCTTGCTATGACATTTTGTCTTAAACTAGCAACATCCATGCCAAGCTGTATATAATTTATTGTTGAATCATTAAAAATCATACCATACCTCCAAAACAACCTTAATGTATTGCTAGCAAAAATTGTTCCAAATTCCATGCAAAAATATATCTTCTTTATCTATCAATGCTCCTTTGGATAAAATAATTGCCCGTTCTATTGTATTTTCAAGTTCCCTTACATTACCTGGCCAATTGTAATTTAAGAGTATTTCAAGGGCATTATTTGATATACCATTTATATTTTTTTTGAATTTATTTGAGTATTTTTTTATGAAGAAATTAATTAAATCGGGTATATCTTCTCTTCTTTCTCTAAGTGGACTCAAAAAAATAGGAAACACATTTATTCTATAAAAAAGATCTTCTCTAAAAGAGCCATTTTTGACCTGTTCTGCTAAGTTTCTGTTGGTTGTACAAATAATTCTTACATCTATTTTAACACTTTCTGTTGAGCCTAATTTATCAACAACTTTTTCTTGGAGTACTCTAAGTAATTTTGCTTGGAGCTCAAGAGGCATCTCGCTAATCTCATCTAAAAGCAGCGTACCACCATTTGCTTGTTCAAATTTTCCTTTGTAGGTTTTTACAGCTCCGCTAAAAGCACCTTTTTCATAACCGAACAATTCTGATTCCAAAAGGTTTGAAGGTATGCTTGCACAATTTACACTGATAAAAGGCTGTTTTGAACGATTTGATGATGCGTGTATGAGCTTTGCTACCACTTCTTTTCCTGTGCCTGTTTCTCCGCTTAATAACACTGTGGCATCTGTATTTGCCACTTTTTTAATTAATTGAAGTATTTTTTGCATCTTTTCGCTTTTAAAAACATAGTCTCCATCGTATGTAGTTTTATTTGTACAATCAAATTTTAAGCAACTGGATGTTAAAGAAAGAATTTTTTCTATAGTTTCTTTACTAAAAGGTTTTACTATAAAATCAAATGCGCCAAGCTTTATAGCCAAAACCGCTGTTTCGATCGTTCCAAATGCTGTCATTATAACAAAAGGAGTGTTAATATTATTTTGTTTTATCTGTTTTAAAAGATCAATGCCATCTACTTTTGGCATTTTAAGATCGCTTAAAATTAAGTCAAATGATTCTTTTCTTAATATATTTAAGGCCTCTTTGGCATTTTGAGCTAAAATACATTCATGACCTAAATGTTTTAGTGTAGAAAACAATGCAATTCTCAATTGTTCATCATCATCTACAATTAGCACCTTCATTTTTTCTTCTCAGTGTTTTTGGTATTTCCATTCACACCAAGCAAATATGCTGGTAAAGTAATGGTGCGTGTAATTATATCAAGAAAACCTTTCCCTAAGCTTTCCCAGGGAACAGGATATAGATTCATTTTTCCATCCAAATAACCATCTACTCTAAAGCTTAAACCCGTAAAGCTTTTTTCTTTTCCGCCAAGAATGTGTCCTATAATGGGTATACTTGAAATTAATCTATTCAAAAAAGTAAATGTAGTTATCATAAAAAGTGCATCAACATGATAATTTGTTAGATTGACATTACCGTTTATAAACAAGTTATTTGCTGTACCTTTTACAGTTAGCGGTTTTTGGGTTTTTAATATGCCATCTTTTAAATCAAAAATACCCACCGTTTTGGTATAATAAAAACCTTTTTTAGTATCAAATTGACCCGTTAACAAGCCAACTACATCCGCTAGCGTTAATATTTTGTAAATGTCTGGAAAATTTTTAATATTTCCGTTTTCGGAAACAAATTTAATAGTTCCATTTAGTTTTTTTAAGTCTATTTCATCTGTAGTCGGTGTGTTAAGTGTAGCCTTAAGCGTTGTTATTGATGGTTTTTTTGTTTTACTTTCAATGTAGTGTGCAAAAATATATGAATCTGTAGCCTCGACATTGATTGTGTTTTGAGCCATGTCTATGTATATGGATGTATATGGTGCTTTCAGGCTAATATAGCGTTTACTTGCAAGCTCCAGGTGTGCATTAACATTATTAAATACAAGAGGTTTTGAATCTTCGATTATCAATTCGTCAATGTCAGCTTGCGCATAAATAGATACTTTTGGTATTTTAAACTTAATATCTCCTATATAGCTTTTTGTTTTGCTTTTTGTTTTTTTTATTATAAATTTTTGGCTTTTAGCATTTAAGTTAATTACAAGCGGTTCTAAATTAACATTACCTGTAAAACTTACGGGGTTTTGCATGATAAGTGCATTACCATTTTCTATTGTTGCATAATTTTTATTAAAAGATACATGGGCAGATTTGACAACAACATCATTACCATAAACCAAATCTGATACAATTAAATTATTTGAGTAAATGTATTGTAATTTTTTATCTTCAAGCCCGAGTTTGACGCTTCCATTTAAAATTGCTTCATCGATAGGTAGTTTGACTAAATTTTTAATTGTTGAAATTTTGAAATTTTTTAAGTTAATATTGCCATTGAATGATTTTGCTTTTGTATTGTATAAACCGTTAATCGAAAATGTATCGTCAAGTTTTACAGGGTTAAAGCTGATTAGATTTTTTTCACAGTAGCCTTTTGCCGAAATCTCATCCACACCAAAACCATGTTCTTTAAATAGTTTTTTGCCTTCAATGTTGACATCAAAATTGATTTTTTTCAAATTGCCAGAGATAGATAAGGGCTTTATTGTTACCTCGCTTGTTGGCAAATAATTTTTATATGGTTTCAAATATGAAATATCTCTAATTTCATCTGGATTTATTTTTGCTCTAATTGTAGCTTTATAATAGACAGTATTTGAATGTTCTAGATATCCAGTAATATTGATAAAGGAATTGTCAGTGGCTAACTTTAGGTTATTCGCACTAACCCTAAGTATTTGATTGTTTCTTTGTATATCAAATTTACCTATTAAATTTATGGGTTTTTGAGATATTTTTTTATCTTGCAAGCTTAAATTGGAATCAATACTTACATTGAAGTAAAAATGAGGCAATGAGTGCCAGTAATAGTTTTTTATGTCAATTATTGCGGTAAATGGACCTCTGATGTCTTTTGCATAATCAATATACTTTGCATCTTCGTGGCTTAAAATTGCTTTGTACAAAAAATCTTCTGTGTTTTTTGTAGATTCTCCATTTAGTACAAGGTGCATATCTGCCGGATAGCCTTTTTTTCGTGCAATTACAAGTTTTGAACTTATTAAATTTACTTTATCGCAATAACCGGTCCCATGAATGATTACGTCTTTTGGTGTAATTTGAATATTTGCAAATGTTATAGTAAAAGGGTAGGTGTTTTTTTCTACAATAAATCTGGTACTCTGTGCAACGAGTTCACCTGTATCTATTAAATTTTCTTTATCTTTAATTTTGCCTTTAAATGTCACTTTTTTTGCTTTTATCTGACCAGAATATATATATTCCTGAATATGCTTTGGTAACAACGGTTTTATTTGATTATAGTCAATATACGGTGTTTTAAAGAAACCAGCTATAGTGCTTTCTTCTAAGTTTTTCGTATTAAGAGTGCCTTTTGCATTTATGAAATAACCGTTTTTGCTTAAAGTATCAATAAAAAATGCATGTGTATTTTTATTGTATTTAAAATTAATTGTTGGTTTTTCAATATTTAAATTTGCAATGTTTATGTTGCTCAAATCAACACTGCCATTATAATTTTTAGTGTTAAGCTTGAGTTTTGCACTTTTGCCCGAAATATTTTGTTTGTATGTAAGATAAGGTATATTGACGAAAAGCTCATCTTTAGAATAAGAAGCGCTTGGGTTATTAAGTTTTAAACCTTTGTAGTTTATATCGCTGATCTTTAAATTACCGCTTTGCAACTCTAAATTGTTTTTTAGCGTTAAAGTAGCTTTTGCACTTGAATTGTCAATTGCTTTTAAGTATGCTGGAAAATTTTGGGGTGAAAATTTTTTAATATTTAAGCTTACATGCAAATTGCTTGGGTTTATATCGCCAGATAAAGTAGTGGGGCTATTGTTAACGCTTCCCTCAAAATAAAAATTATTGTTTTTTGTTGGAAGGTTTAAAATTAGATCAAGTTTACCATCAATTTTATAATTTTCATAAGATGCACTAAGATGTTGTATTTCTATGGATAAAGGGAGCGGTTTTATAATTGTTTTGGTTTTTGCAGGAATTTTTGAACGGTATGCAACTAAGTTTAACTGTTGTATTTTTAAATTGCCAAATGTGGGTTTTTTTGAAATTAATTCGCTTAATTTGAGTTTATAGGATAAGTGTTTTGCATTTGCTTTAAATTTAGATGAGCTAACTTCCAATTGCGATATGTTGACATTTATAGTAGTTAGTGTTTGAGAGATTTTGTAATTTTCAATTTTGTCTATTTTTATATGGGTTTTATTTTCTACAAGGTGCAAAAAGTATTGACTTTTTAAAAAAAAAGGCAGGCTAAAATAACCTGCCAGAATCAAAGCAATAAATGTTATCAGGATAATAAAAGCTATTAATAGCTTTTTTTTCATAAGTTATTTTACAAAATTTGCTAAGTTTGTTAAACCGACAATTACAATACCTTTTGTATTTGTTTTTCTTATAATAATTGATGGAGTGCCGTTTAATTTATGCTTAAAAAACTCTTCTTTTAAATAATGAAGCTTTGCCTGATATTTTGGTGTTAGTTGCTTAATCAAATTTTGGTTTTGAGATACAATTTTATCAACAGCTTCAAATGGAGCAGCTTCCACTTTTGCCAATGCGTCAGCTAAATTTGATTTTGATTCTATATCCCAAAACAGCATTGAAGCCTGTGTTGATTTTTCTCCATGTACATCAAAAGGTATTACATAAAGCTTAATTTTGTTTTGTTTTGCAAGTTCAATTGCCTGGGCAAGTTGTTCTTTACAGAAAGGACAATACGGGTCAGATAAAATATAAACTTCAGTTTTTCCATTTCCAAAGCTTTTTTTCAAATCTGGGTTTAGTGTTGACAAAACTCTATTAAACCATTCAATATTTACAGTATTATAGGATTCTTTTACTTTTGGCTCAATCTGAGCTATAGAATTATTAGTATACGCTAAAAGATTTGGTATAACATATTTACCATCGTTTGATATCCAAAGATACTTATAAACAGTAACCGAGGCATTTTGTGGTTTTAGTGTAGCAATAAATGTTTTAAAACCTGATATTTGAAAATCGTTTGTTTGCTTTAGCTCAATATTAACATTTGGTGGCACGAGTTTTTTTGCTATTGCAGTGTAATCTGGTGCAGCATTTGCAAAAGAATACATTAAAACCAAACCCAAAAAATTCAAAAAAATTTTTTTCATAATTTTCCTCCAATACAATAAGATAACAAAATTATATCCAAAAAAATATTTTTTGCAAACCATAAAATGAAAATATAAAAAATTTGCATTTCATAATAAAAATAATTATAATTTAGATATGTTTATATTTCTTGCAATTTTTGCTTTTTTAATTAACGTTCCTTTTGGGCGCTTGAGATCAAAAGTTAAAAAATTTTCCTGGCGCTGGTTTGCCTACATTCATTTACCAATTCCATTTATTGCACTTCCGAGGATTTTGCTGGGTATCAGTTATTACTTTATACCGTTGTTTTTGGTGGCTTCTGTGGCAGGCCAGATTACAGGATCTAAAATTAAATTTGGCACCCAAAAGGTATAGCTAATAGTTCGAAATTGAAAAGTGATATATATTTATATAAATTTACTTGTTAAAATTTGTGGAGATGGGGATTGTTTGTAATAAAAAGGAACTATAAATTTTTAACCACTATTATTTCTATATAATTAAGAAACAGGAAATCCAAATATATGAGTAAAAAAATCTTTAAATCACAATTATCAAGGTATTTTATATTAAGCTGGGCTGCAATAAGCATAATTATTTTTATCATAGCTTTTATCGTGTTTGTAAGGCTTTATGAAAAAGTTTTAATTAATACTGAATTCGAACTTTCGACTATCGCCAAACAAAGTGCATTTGCTGTACAAACATACGTAGAACTCTTGCATATGGCAGAAACTTCATTTAAAGATTCTATTGAAGAAAATTTTTATACAGATAAAATTCCTATAATGACAAAAAATATTGTGGATCAAAACCCAGATATTTATGCTGTATTGATTGTTGCACACGATAAACAAATAATCTATTCTTATCCTCAAAAATTTGAAGACAAATTAGCAAAACAAATAACAATATGTAGCAAAAGTGGAATTAATGTTAGTACTGCATTTAGAGAAGATAATATGCTAATGGTTGCAGATTGCATACCTTTTTCTAAAGGTTATATGTTGGTAGGTAGAGTCCCTGTTTTGATGCTTGTAAAACCTTTAATAAATATCCAATATAAATCGTTTAATGTGTTTATATTAAAAAAAGACGGTAAGCTTCAAGACAGCTTAAAAAAAATAGATTTACCTGATTATAAAGATTATATACAACTATCAAAACACACAAGTGGCTATTTTAAGACAGCTTCTCATCTTGTGTCTTACGCTAAGATTCAAAATACCGGAAGGATACTGTTTGTTAGCATTTCAAAAAAAGAAATTTATGAAAATTTTTTTAAAAGCCTTTTGCCATTTTTTCTTATAATTTTAGCAAGTTTTGTTATATTTAGTTTTATTTTGTTTTGGGTTTTTTACAAATTGCAGTATTTTGAAAAACTAAAAAAAATGAGTATTTCATTTGTTAAAATTTCAAATGATGTTAATGCTTTAATGATTGATAAGATTTCATTTAGATCACTTATTGATAAAATTTCACAAAAATCTGTAGAAAGTCCCTACATTGACCTTTGTATTTTTTATTTTAAAGAGAAAAACGAAATGAAAATAAAATCTTACAGTGCAAAAAAAGATTGCTTGGAATGTTTTGAATTAAAAGCTTTATCAGATAAACTTTGCAGTGTTTATTTTTTAGATTTAGCAAAAAATAGTCTTAAAGCACGTATAATTAATGCAAAAAATTATCAGATATACAAGCATTGTGGTATTAAATTCGTTGGAGTATTCCCAGTTGTTTTTGAAAATAAAATTATAGGAAGTTTAATTATTGCAGGTAAAAATGGTATTGTGTTGCATTCAAGCGAAATATCTAACATTTTAATGCAGTTTCTGGATAATTTTAAAAACAAACTCAAACTTATGAAACTTGAAAAACTTCAAGAATCTGGCAAAAGCAAAGCCAGATACTTTGCATACCATGATCAGCTTACAGGTTTAAATAATAGAAGTTTTTTTATTGAACGTTTCAATCAAGCAATTGCTAAATCCCGTAGAATTAAGACCAATGTAGCTTTATTTTCTATGGATTTAGATGGTTTTAAGGCAATAAATGATACATTTGGTCATGATATAGGTGATAGACTCCTAAAAGCCGTAGCTAGACGATTAAAATCTGTTGTAAGACAGGAAGATACGCTTTCACGATTTGGTGGAGATGAGTTTTTGCTTTTTACGGATAGTTTTGAAACTAAAGAGGAATTGGAAGAAATAGCAAAAAGAATACTAAATACTATAAAAAAACCATTTATTATTGATACGTACCAAATGAGTGTGGGGATAAGCATTGGTATTGCCTGCAGCTTGGGCATTACCAATGCTTCGCAGGAAGATTACCTAAAAGTGGCTGATGAGTTACTTTACACATCAAAAAATACAGGAAAAAATAAATATACTATTGCTGAAGTTTAGCAAGTCTGCTATTGTATCTTGAATATGTAAAGTAAATTATAAAGCCAATAATAAACCATACAATAAATCTTATCCAGGTTTCAATTGGCAAAGATATCATAAGGTATCCACTAAACAAAATTGCCATTATAGGGATAAAGGGAACCCATGGACATTTAAATTTTCTATTTAACTCTGGTCTTGTATATCGCAAAATTATTACAGAAAGAGAAACGAGTAAAAATGCAAATAATGTACCAATATTTACAAGTTCAGCTAAAACATCAATTGGCAAAAAACCTGCCAGAATGGAAGTAATTATTCCAACAAACCATGTACTTAAATAAGGCGTTTTATGTTTTGGATGCAGTTTTGAAAAAAAAGCTGGCAAAAGACCATCTCTTGACATAGCAAAAAAAATTCTCACCTGTCCATAAAGCATTACTAATAACACTGTTGTAATACCAACGAGTGCGCCAATCGAAACAAGACCGGATCCAAAACTCATGCCGAGGTATTCTAAACCTTTTGCAACTGGTGCTGGATCGTTTAGTAGTTTGTATGGTATTATACCAGTCAATATTACAACTACAGCTATGTACAAAATAGAGCTTACAGCTAATGAGCCAATAATGCCAATAGGCATATCACGTGCAGGGTTTTTTGATTCTTCTGCGGCTGTTGATACTGCATCAAAGCCAATATAGGCAAAAAATATAATTGCAGCACCAGCCATTACGCCATGCCATCCATACGGCATAAATGGATGCCAGTTTACAGGCTTTATATGCCATACGGCAACTGCTATAAAAAATAGAATTACAGATACTTTGAATATAACAGCTATGTTATTGAATGTAGCACTTTCTCTTATGCCTAAATAAACAAGCCAGGTAAGAAACAGTATTATGCCCATAGCAGGAACATTAACTACCCCGCCAGCTGCTGCAAAAGATGAGTTTGCAATTTGAGCAGGCACGTTTATACCTAAAGAATGCAAAAGCGCAGTAAAGTAGCCTGACCAGCCAAGTGCAATAGCAGGCAGGGCAAATGCGTATTCTAATATCAAATCCCACCCAATAACCCAGGCTACAATTTCTCCTAAAGCTAGATAACTATAACTGTAAGTAGAACCAGAAATGGGAAAGCTTGATGCAAATTCTGCATATGATAAAGCTGTAAATGCACTTGCAAGACCAGCGATAACAAATGATATAATAAGAGCAGGTCCTGCATACTTTGCAGCAGCAACGCCAGTTATTACAAAAATTCCTGTGCCAATAATGCCACCAATACCAAGCAGTATTAAGTCAAACCAGTTAAGTGCTTTTTTAAGTGAATGTGGTTGACCGTCTCTTGTTTCATCTTCAATCATTTCAACAGTTTTTTTTCTAAATAACTCCATAATACCCCCGTCAAAAATTTTACTAATTTTTGATATTATTATAGATTGCTTTTATTGTCAAATTACTTTAAATAATTATCACATTAGCTTAAGTAATAAACTGGGGATTTAATTTGGTAGCGGGGGGAGGATTTGAACCTCCGACCTCCGGGTTATGAGCCCGACGAGCTACCGGACTGCTCTACCCCGCGTCAACAGGATACTATTATAACCACTTTTTTAAAAAAGTCAAATACTAAATTTAAAAGCTTGGGCAACCTTACAAAAGAGGTTGCCCATTTTATTTAATAGGGGGTTTTGGCTAATTTGAAAGTCCTATACCAAGCGCGTTGTATATACTAATGACATCTTCTTTTACAAGCAAGTTTTGGTTTATCAGGTTGTAGTAAGCATTGAGTAAGTTTATTTTGTAGTTTAGATATGTGATGTAGTCAACAGTGCCTGCTTCGTATTGAGCTTTGTATATATCGTATAGATTTTTAGCGGATTGATAGTTTTTTTGATAGCTTATGAGAGCCTGGCTATCTTTTTTATACGAAGCTAAAGCATTATCAACTTCTTTAAAAGCGTTTATCACTGTATTTCTGTAGTTAAGTACGGCTTGCTCATATTGTAATTTTGAGCGCTCATAGATGCTTGTATTTTTCTTATAGTTAAACAGTGGTGCAAGGATATTTAACCCAAAGTTCCAGACGTTGCTTGCATTTTCTATAAAGTTTGAAAGGTTTGTTGAGGCATAACCATAATTTGCAGTTAAATTAAATACGGGAAAAAAGTTTGCAAGCGCCTGTTTTTGAGCATATGCATAAGAGAGTACATTGTACATGGCTTCTTTAACGTCTGGTCTTTGGGTTAAAATACTTGAAGGTATTTGAGGAGGTATTAGCTTTGCGTACGATTCTATCATAAAATCCTTGGTGTTTGGGTTTAAGGAAAAGTCTTCTGGGTATTTGCCTAAATAATATGCAAGTGTATTTTGCGTCAGCTGTTTTTGCTTAATGAGGTTATTTAAAACTGTTTTTATATTTTCTAATTGTGTTTTTGCATCTTCAACGGGCTCTATGTTTATAAGACCGCTTTTATATTTGTCCTCGTTTAACTTTAGTATTTCTTTTGCCGCTTCAAGCTGCTGTGTAAAATTTTCTATTGATAGGTTAAGTGCAGCAAGCTGAAAGTAGGTTTGGGCAACATTTGATATAAGTGTAAGCTTTACAACATCTGCATCGGCTTTGGAAAGATTAACATTGGCCTTTGCCTGATTTATACTGTTTTGGATTTGATGCCACACATCCAGCTCATACGATGCAGACAAACCTGCCTGGTGCAAATTGTATATTTGAGAGTTTGAGAAAGGTGAATTGGATGCATTTTTTGAAGGTTGATTACGCGTTGATGAGTAGGTAGCATTTATTGTAGGTAGCAATGCTGATTGGTTTTGGCCTACATAGGTTTGTGCAATCTGTATGTTTTTTATGGCTATTTTGTAGTTTAGGTTATTATCCAAAGCAGTTTTAATTGTATTATTTAGCTTTTGGTCGTTAAAATTTTCCCACCAACTTTGATTTAGTGTCGAGTTAGTTGAATTTGTTGAGTACTTAAACTGATCTGGTATTTGCACATTTACATTTTTAGGCGAGCTGTATAGCGCGCACGATGATAAAAATGTTGCCAAACCCAAAGCTAAAATTATCTTGTTCTTCATTTCTTTTCTCCTATATACACATCAACTAGCATGCCAGGATAAATTGTTATATCTTTTGGTACTCTAAACTTAAATACTATAGGCAATACCCTTACATCTACCTGTTCTGTTCTTTGATTTGATAGTTCTATTTTTGGTGTGGTATATGGTTGCAAATTTACAAACTCAAGTGGTATTTTCTTATCTGTGCCTCTTATATAGGCGATAGCCTGCATATCTTGAGGTTTTGGGAGTCTTGGGACAAGTATCTCATCAACATAACATCTAACTTCCATTTCTTTTTCAATATTACCCATCACAACAACAGGACCGTAGCCTTGCGTGTATGTGCCGTATGATCCAGATGGCGATACATAGCTGCCAACAGCTGTGGCTATTTTTAGTATAACACCATCTACCGGAGCTTTAACAGTATATTTATCAAGGAGTGCTTTGTTTGCAAGGTAAGCTTTTTGCGCTGATTCATACTGGCTTTGTGCGTTTTTAATATCGTAACTCCAGGCTCCAGCTTTCGTTAGTTCATACTGTTTTAGAGCTAACTGATAATTTGCCTGTGCTGTGTCGTATGAATCTCTTGCACTATCATAAGAGCTTTTGCTTACAGAATTTGGGTTTAGCTTAAAAGCTTTTTCTACTTTATCCCACTGGTCTTTTGCGGACTTTAATTGGGCTTTTGCATATTCTAGTTGAGCTTTTGATACCTCAAGCGTTTCTTTTCTAGGTTCTGCTTTTAATTCTTGCAGATAGGCAAGGGCAGCTTGCATTTGATAGTAGGCTTGCTGGGTTATGTTTTTTTGCTGTGTATCATCTATTTTAAAAAGAGGTTCGCCTTTTTTGACATTTTGGCCGTCTTTTACAAAAATTTTAACAACCCTTCCAGATACATCAGGAAAAATATTTATATTTTCACCGTTTGTTTGGTAACTTTCAATAATACCTGTTGCATATATGCCAGCTTCATAAGGGTTTTTTTCTACATGGACAGGAGGTAAAGCTGTGGTGCGTTTGTTGTAAATATAAGCACTTACAAGGCCTATTAATATGCCAATACTTGCTATTAAAAATATAATCTTTGTTTTCATTGTGCCTCCAACTGAGTAACGCTTGTGTTATTTTTTTCAGTATCAAAATGATTGTTTGTAGTTTGCTTTAATTTGCCATCTTCCATATGCAGTATACGGTTTGCATACTCAAATATTCTTGAATCATGTGTGACTATAATGATTGTTCTATCTTGAGTTAAAAGATGTTCTTTTACAAACGATATAATTTGTCTGCCTGTTTCACCATCAAGTGATGCGGTAGGTTCATCAAATATCAATATATCTGGTTTTGATACAATAGCCCTTGCAATAGCAACGCGCTGTTGCTCGCCACCTGAGAGTTTATAGACAGGAAGGTCTGCTTTTGAGCCAAGGCCCATAACATCGAGGTAGTATTTGGCTTCTTTTAAGGATTTATCCCAGTTTTGTCTTTTTAAAAAAAGAGGTATACTGACATTTTCTGTTGTGGTTAATTTTGGAAATAAGTGGTAATCTTGAAAAACAAAACCGATGTGGTTTAAGCGAAAATCAGCCAGTTCATCATCTTTCATTTTCCATATGTCTTTGTCTTTTACTATTACTGTGCCTTCATTTGGTCGCAAAATGCCAGATATTATGCTCAAAAGTGTAGTTTTGCCAGATCCTGATGGGCCTACAATATAGAGTACTTCTCCGTAGTAAGCAGTTAGATTCACACCCTTTAGCGCATATGTTTTGCTTTCATCAACACCAAAATACTTGACTATATTTTTAGCTTCCAATATTGCTTTCATAAATTTATCCTCTAAAGACATCAAAAGGCTCTATCTTTAAAACCTTTCTAATGCCAATGTAGCTTGAAAATCCTGCAATTACCACCACCATCAAAAAAGCAATAAGCATATTCTGGTAGGTAACAATAGCTGCATAGTTTGGTATCCTTGCTTTGGAGAAAGCGATTATAAGTGATGAAAACATGATGCCAAAGCCGTATCCTATAAAGCTTGTAACTGAGGCTTGAAACAGTATCATAGACATAAGCTCGTACTTTTTTGCTCCTATTGCTTTTAGAGCCCCAAACTTTTCTAAATTTTCAAGGACAAAAGCATAAAAAGTTTGTCCTGCAATGGATAAGCCTACAATAAAGCTGATTAGTGTCATAATCATTATGTTTGTACCCATACCTGTTTTGTATTTATAGAAATTTTCTATTGTTTTTTCAAATTCTTTTTGAGTCAATGCTTTATAGCCAAGTTTTTTAACTTGTTCTTGTATGTATGGAATATCGGCATTACTTTTTGGATTTAGTAGTATGTATGACATAGAATACCTTGTTTGCGGTAAATCTTTCGTAGCACGTGTGTATGTTGTATATAGAGTGGGAGTACCAAACAATCCACCACTTGTTGGTTTTGCCAGTGCAACAATTACTGCCCTGTGATCGTTTATGCTTAGAACTGAACCAATGCCTGGTGAGCCAATTTTCCTGTAATCAGAATCAACAATACCTATAAAAGCATCGGAATTGTAAATTTTATTTAGGTTGCCTTTTATAATAGGTGGTCTGCCAAATAGTGTAGTGTCGTCTAAACCTATTATATTTGCGCCCTGGTAGGTGCCGTCTGGCAGCTTTACAAGTCCAGAGCCAAAGTAAATTGGCACAGCCATAGCTACACCTTTTATACTTCTTACATAGTCAAGCACATAATCTGGTAATGGGATTGAGCTTCTGTCGTTTTCTACGGATGGATCCATAACCCACATTTTTGCGCCTATGTTTATTACATTTGATGTGGACTTTCTCATAATGCCGGCAAACATAGAAGTCATCTGGTTCATTAGAAACACTGCGAATGTAACGCCTAAAATAAGTGTAAAAAATTTACCCCTATCGTTTGCAAGAAGCTTAAGGGCGATTTTTAAAAGTCCTTTCATTTGATCTCCATTTTAAATAAATATGCCTGATTCACAAAAATACACCTAATACCAAAATTTTTCATTTTGATATTAAAGGTTAAGTGTAAATAGCTTATAAATGAAATGTAAATCAAATGTAAACAAAGAGTATATATTGCCTTTATCGTATCCAAAGAATTTATTTTGCAATAATAATTAACATAAGAATTTTTGCTATGATGATTATTGTAAAACAACATGTTAGTTTTCAAGCGCATATACCATGCATAAAAACATCGTAAGCAATGTTTGATAATTCCTCTATACTATTTTGGGGATTTTTTAAAGCAATCATAACATTAATACCTATAAGTAGCTGAAGCATAATCTGTTCATTGTAAGGTTTGAATATTTTTTTTTCGATTCCAGTTTTAAAAACCCTGGTTATAATATTTGCTAGTGGATCAAAATATTTATCTTTTAGAGATTTAACTTGTTCAAAATTTGTTGCACTTTCTTTCAACATTAAGTATGAAATATATTTACCTCTTTTCTTTAAGACACCGATATGAATCTTAATAAACTTTTTTAAAAATTCTTTTTCATCTTTAGCTTTAATTCTAGATACACTTTCTAAAAATTCGTCCATATTGGTAGACAACACACTTTCATAAAGGGCTTTTTTACTACCAAAGTAGTAGCTTATCATTGCGCTATTGGCTTTTGCTTCTTTTGCAATTTTTCTGATAGAAGTTTCCTGATACCCATATTGAGCAAACAATTCACTGGCTTTTTCCAAAATTTTTTCTTTGGTACTCATAAACATCCCTACTTTTTAATCAATCGTATAATTAATACTACATTTTTCTAAAAAAGTCAATAAAAATATAAGTTTATGCTTTAAGTTTGAACTTTTTTATTTGTCTATAAATGGGTGCTGGGGATTTTAATATACTCTCAAAAAGGCAAAATTCTTCCACACTAAAGTTCAAAGTATTTTGGCTTAAAAAATTATTTGCAATTTCGATAAGATTTTTTACTTGGAAAATTTGTACAGTCTTTAGCCTTGCAAGTGTAATATGGCAAACATGGTTTTCTTTTGTAAATAGGGCGTCAAGGCTTGAAGCAATGTTTAAAAAATCAATATTGTTATCTTGGCCCACCCAAAAGATTCTAGGGTCTTTAAGGCTTTTAAAAACACCACTGTTATCAAGTCTTATATCAAATTTTTTGTGTTTTGAAGCAATATTTTCTAAAAATTTTGCAATTGTTTCTATGTTGCTTTCTAATAATTCTCCCAAGAACTTAACCGTTATATGCAAGTTTTCTATTTTTGTAAATTTTATGCCGCTTGATTTTGGCAAGCGCTCCATTAAAAGATTTAATTTGTCTTTAATATTTTGTGGTAACTCTATTGCAACAAAAGCTCTCATAAACTTCTTGATAGAATAAATTCTCTTAAAAAAAGTATGGCAAAATTAGTTACTTTTTGCCTTACAATATTATACGTACCATAAAATTCTCTAATTAGCATATCAAAAGTTTCATCTTTATACAATACAAAAAATAAAAACCTATTATATTGATTATTATTCAAAATTGTAATAGAACAATCTGAATTGCTAAATTGCAACAAAGCGTTTGAAATCTCTTTTGCGATTGATTGACTAAAGTAGCCATATTTTTCTATATATTTTTGATCTATACCAAAAAAGTAAGATAAAGACTCTATGGGGCATTTGTCAATGCAAAGTGCAATATAATTTTTACTTTTTTCTTGTGACATTAATTTGCTTGTAAAACAACCATTTGTTGACAAATCAGCAATGGATAATTTTGTTAAAGTTTTTTCCAGTACTTCGATTAATGCTTGATTGCAATCCTGGGCACTATATGTAAATATTTTTGATTTTTGAATTTTTGAGTCAAACATATTGGTGTTTTCAAGCTTTATATAGCTTAAAACTTCATCGGAAAAAATTGTGTTTTGTGTGTTAATATTTCCTTCAAAAACACCTATTACCTGGCTTTTAATATTGAATAGTTTTTTTAGTTCAGAAAAATCAAAACTGTCATCTAACTCTTGGGGCACAAAAACAACAGGCTTTCCGTAAACAATATCTGAAAATATGCCATCTGATAATTTTTTGAAACCAGAAGCTACAATATAGGCTTCTTCTTTAAATACGCTTGGACGCTCAAAACTAACAAGCATAATTTTTTGTAGCTTATGCCATAAATTTTTTGAATAAACAATGAATAAGCCATCTGAATTTTGGAATGCAAACTCTATTGATTTGCGCATGTCATTAAAATCGCTTGTGCAAGATAAAGTCACAGAGCAAGTTTCACCAATATTTCTTATGCGACTTAAGTAATAGTTATGGGAATAGGGTACATCTAAAAATACTACAGAATAACTCATCTAAATATAATATAGAGCAAAATGCCAGCCATAAACCCGCCCACTAAATCATCAAGCATTATCCCAAGACCACCGCTTATGCGTTCTAAAAAATTCAGTGGGGGTACTTTTGATATGTCAATAATTCTAAAAAATAAAAATCCAAGCCACACAGCCCAAAAAGAATAACCTACAAACATAAGCGTAACAAGCATGCCTACCACTTCATCGATAATTATAAATGAAGGGTCTTTTATATTATAGGCGCTTTCTACAATTTCACTGGCGATTGTACCTATTACAAATAAACATGATACTGTTAATGCATAAATACTCAATGAAGTTTCTTTTAAAAACATATATATTAAAATGCCAAATAAAGAGCCCATAGTACCTGGTGCATACGCGGTATAGCCAATCCCAAACACTGTAGCTATTATATCTGCAATTTTTTGTATATCATCTTCAAACTTCATAATGCAGAATCTAAAAACTCAATGAGTCTATCTATGTGCTCTTTTTTAACAATCAAAGGTGGCTCAAACCTCAATGTGTCATTGCCAGCTTTGCCAATTAAAATTTTGTTTTCCAAAGCTTTTTCTACTATTTCTTCGCATGGTTTGTCAATGGATATGCCAACAATTAAACCTATGCCTTTTACAGATTTTATTGAGGCTTTTTTTTCTTTTAAGTGCAAAAGCTGGTTTATAAAATACTCGCCTGTTTCTTTTACATGAGATAAAATATTGTTGTTAAATATAAAATTTATTACTTCGCTTGAAACTTTTGTGGCAAGTGGATTACCTCCAAATGTAGAACCATGCGAACCAGGCGTAAAAGCGCTTGCAACATAATCTTTTGCAAGCATAGCACCAATTGGTACACCAGCTGCTAATCCTTTTGCCAATGTAATAATATCTGGTTTGCAATCATACATCTCATAAGCAAAAAACTTTGAAGTCCTGCCCATCCCGGTTTGAATTTCATCGTCTATAAGCAATATGTCATTTTTTTGACAATAATCTGTTATTTCTTTAATAAACTGAGCATCAGCTTGATTAATTCCACCTTCTCCTTGTATGAATTCTATCATTACAGCGCATATATCTGGGTTCATTTTGCTATAAAAATCATCTATATCGTTAAATTTTGCGTACACAAAGCCTTGTGTTATAGGTTCAAAACCTTCCTGGTATTTTTTTTGACCAGTAGCCGCAAGTGTTGTAATTGTTCTTCCATGAAAGGAATGTTCAAATGTCAGTATTGTTTTTTTGCTTTTTCCATACAAACGGGCAAGTTTAATGGCCGCTTCGTTTGCTTCTGCACCTGAGTTGCAAAAAAATACCTTATCTGCACATGAATGCTCAACGAGTAACTGTGCGGCTTCGGCCTGTTCTTTTATGTAATATAGGTTTGATACATGTATGAGTTTTTTTGCTTGTTCGCAAATTGCATTTACTACAATATCATGTGAGTGCCCGAGAATATTTACAGCAATGCCTGCTAAAAAGTCTAAATAAGCGTTTCCATTATTATCGTATAAGTATATTCCTTTTCCATGATCAAAACAAACTTTAGCTCTTTTGTAAGTATTTGCTGTGTATTTATCTGATTGTTCAAAAACATCCATATAGCCTCCTAAAAAACTAATCATTTTTTAAATATATTACTGAACGTATCATTTATCAGATCGCTCAAGCTTTCAATTGAATACTTTTGTGCTTTTTTTAAAGCAAATGTTCCCATCAGGCTTAAATCTTTATCATGTATGCAAGTCAATGCTTGGTGTAGACTTGAAACATTTGGCTTGCAAATAATTCCGCATGAGTCGTCAACCACTTCACTTAAACACCCTACATTTGTTACCACACAAGGCTTAGAGCACGCAAGAAATTCCAGCGTTGTCCTTGCAATAGCCTCTGAATCAATTGAACTTACAACACCCACATCAAATGCGCTGATTATATCTTCTACATCATCTCGAAGTTTGCTTTCTATAATTACACGGTTTTCTATGTTTAGCTGTTTTATTATTTCCAAGATCTCGCTAATTTTTATTTCTGTTTCATAGACAAGCATAAATAGTTTTGCGCTAAACTCAAGTTTTGCAAATGCCTGGCAAAGCATAAATATGCCTTTTACCTTTGAAGTTCTACCAATAAACCCAAAAACAAAATCCGAATTGTCTATACCAAATTCTTTTCTAATCCTTAGAGCACCTTCTTTTTTAAATGTGAATTTTTTTGTATCGACAACACCATTAATTATGCTATGAGGAATTTTAACTATATTTTCATATCTTTTTGTGCTTAAGAAAACATAATCTACGCAATGTCTGTTTAGAGAAGGTTTTCTATTTTCACCAAAAATTCTAATGAGTTTAAAATTAAAGTGATTTTTTAATAGACATGCCTGAAAAGTTGCATCTCCTCTAATTGTAAGTACAATGTCTGGTTTTATTGCATTTAGATGCATTCTTATTTGATTTAGATTTTTAAAAAAAACTATGGGATTTTTGGTACGTAAGTTTTGTACGTAGTATTTATCTGATTTTACGGATTTGTCTATATAGCTGTCTTTTTGGCATATTAGTGATACAAAGTGAGATTTACTTAAGATTTCTAAAAAAGTTTTGCCTAAAAAAGTTAAAGAGCTATTCCACGGCTCATCTAAAATAATTGCTATATTCATCTTGTCTTTTTTTCGAATTCACCAGAAAAGTTTCTTCTACGCTTTAATTCTTCCAAAATTGCATCAAAAGGTATTTCTTTGTATGCTAGTGCAACTAACAAATGATACAAACAATCGCTTGCTTCGTAAATTATGTGTGATGTGTCGTTTTCTTTTAGTGCAAAAAGAAACTCAAGTGTTTCTTCGTTTAATTTTTTTGCAATTTTTTCCAGGCCATCTGAAAATAATTTAGCAGTATAAGAGTTTTGAGGCATATCTTTTTTTCTTTGAAGTATGGTTTTGTAAAGTTCGTCAAGAATGGTCATCCTGAGCGTGTCCCCTGTCATCCTTAGCTCTAGCGAAGGATCTACTTGAGATTCTTCGCTTTGCTCAGAATGACATTTCGTGGGAAGTTCTTTCCTATCGCTTACAATGACATTTTCAACATTATAAATAGTTTCTTTAAAATTTTTATCAAGCTGTGGTTGGATTTCTATTATCTGATTTCTAAAATATTCTCTATAAAAACAGCTTCTGTGAAAAGTATGGCACGCACAACCCACCTGTTCAACTTTGTAAAGTATACAATCCTCATCGCAGTCAAATAAGATTTGTTTTATTTTTTGTACATTGCCACTTTCTTCGCCTTTTTTCCACAATTTTTTTCTACTTCTTGAAAAATAGTGAGCATAACCTGTTTGAATAGTTTTTTGCAGCGCTTCTTTATTTGCATATGCAAACATTAAAACATCTTTATTGTAAAAATCTTGAGTAATAACGGGCACGAGCCCGTCTTTGTCAAACTTGATTATCTGGCTTAGCTCCATATTTTTATAATATCTCAAAAATACTTTCTTGTAAAGTGTTTTTTAAATTTTGACACATAGCGCAATAAATTATAAAATTTGCTGGCGTAAGCAAAGTTAGTCATCCTGAGTGTAAACGAAGGATCTACTTTCTTTACCAATTCGTGCGTGCGTGAGGTTTTTTGCTAGCGTTTGAGAATGACGCAAGCTAAGTTTTTTAAATAGGCGTAAAGCCTTGTTGGAGGCAAAATGCGAATTATAGATACAATTGGTAAAACACCATTAGTGGAGCTTGGTTTAAAAACCAATGCAAGGCTTTTTGTAAAATTAGAAACAAAAAATGCTACATTTTCGGTTAAAGATAGGGCTGCATATTTTATGATTAAAGATGCTTTGGATAGTGGCAAACTAAAACCAGGAATGGAAATTATTGAGCCTACAAGTGGGAATACTGGCATTGCTTTATCTTTTTTGGGTAAATTATTTGGTTTTAAGGTAAATATAGTAATGCCTGAATCTATGAGTAAAGAACGCATTAAGTTAATGGAATTATTTAGAGCAAATGTGATTTTAACAAGCGCTCATTTAGGTATGAAAGGCTCAATTGAAAAAGCAAATGAGATTTTAAAAACTTCAAATAAATTTTTTATGCCGGATCAGTTTAATAATCCTTCAAACCCAAAAGCACATGAACTTACTACAGGTCCCGAAATTTTTAATGCTTTAGATGGCAAATTTGATGTTTTTGTAAGTGGAGTAGGTACAGGTGGTACTATAAGTGGTGTTTCAAAATTTTTAAAAAAAACAAAAAAAGATTGCATAATTGTAGCAGTTGAGCCAGAAAATAGCCCAGCTATAAGCTCCCGCTTAAAAAACATTGATTTTAAACCTATGCCTCACTCAATACAAGGTATTGGTGCTGGATTTGTACCAAAAAATCTAGATTTAAGTTTGATTGATAAAATCGAGTTAGTAAAAGATGAGGAAGCAATAGAATACGCTATTTACTTATCTAAAAAAGAAGGTATTTTGGCTGGCATATCAAGCGGAGCAAATTTCGCAGTTGCTTACAGGCTTGCAAATAAAAGTGAGTATAAAGATAAAAATATCGTGTTTATGGTTTGCGATAGCGCAGAGCGCTATTTAAGCACACTCTCTATCCACCCTTAATTGCTTGACCAATCTTGAATATAGGTAGATACATTGCTATAACAAGAGTTCCCACTATGACTCCCAATACTACTATAATTATAGGTTCTAACATTGTTGTTAGATTTTTTACACTATTGTCCACTTCTTCTTCGTAGTATTGTGATACTTTAACAAGCATATCTTCTAGCTTTCCAGTTTCTTCGCCAACAGAAATCATCTGTGATACCATATCCGGAAAAATCCCAGCTTTTGCTATAGGCTCAGACAAATTTGATCCTTCTTTTACCGCTTCTTTGACCTTCGTTAAAGTATTTTCTATAACAAGATTGCCTGAAGTTTTTGCACCTATATCTATAGCTTCCAGGATGCTTACGCCACCTGAAGTAAGCATTGATAAAATAGAAGAAAATCTGGCAATAGATGTCTTTAAAATAAGTGTACCAAGTAAAGGTAATTTAAGCATGAGTGAGTCTACATACGTTCTAAATTTTATACTTTTCTTTTTTGCAATAACAAAAGCCCCAATGATTATTGAAAGAATTAAAAGAATAACAATAATATAGTCTCTTAAAAAATTACTAACGCCAATTACAATGCGCGTCAGCAGTGGTAATTGCATGCCGCTATCTGCATACATTTTGCTAAATGTAGGTATTACAAACGTTAATATCAATGCAATAACTGCAACTGCTACAATGCTTACCATGGCTGGATAAATCAAAGCACCTTTAAGTTTGCGTTTTAGCGCCAGATCTTTTTCCATTGTGATAACAAGTCTTTGTAATACAACATCCAAATTTCCGCTTGCTTCACCTGATTCTACCATATTTATGTATAAATCAGAAAAGATATCTTTATGTTCCCTTAAAGCGCTTGAAAATGAAGAGCCTGCTTCAACTTTTTCTTTAATATCTGTAATTATTTTTTTAAGTTTTGTATTTTTTACTTGCTCTATTAATATATTAAAGGCAGATACTATAGGTATACCAGCATTTAGCATAATTGATAGTTGTTTTGTCATAATCATTAAATCTTTAGGTTTTACCTTATTTAAAAAATCTAACTCAAGGGGTGGAGCTGATTGTTTTATGGATAAGACATCAATATTTTGTTTTTTTAATTTCATTATAGCAGCTTCTTTGCTATCTGCTATGACTTCACCTTTACGTTTTACATTATTTATGGTGCCTTTCCATCTAAAGTATGCCATTTTAACCTCTCATGTTTATTTTTATTCTGTCCATCATGTTTTTGAGTTCATCTTTATTTAATGATGCATTAAGTGCTTCATTGTAGGATATTAAACCTTTTGAGTAGAGTTCAAACAATGATTGGTTAAATATTTTCATACCGGTTTTTTCTTGGCCAATTTGCATTGTTGAGTATATTTGGGGAATTTTGTTTTCTCTAATTAAATTCCTTATAGCGGCATTTGGCACCAAAATTTCAACTGCTACAACTCTACCAGAATTATCTTTTTTCTTTAATAATGCTTGTGTTACAATGCCTTGCAATGAAGTAGAAAGTTGAACTCTGACTTGTTCTTGCTGAGAAGCCGGAAAAACATCCACAATCCTTGTTATTGTTTCTGCTGCAGAATTTGTATGAAGTGTGGCAAATACCAGGTGTCCAGTTTCGGCTACAGTAAGTGCTGCTGCTATTGTTTCTGCATCCCTCATTTCACCAATTAAAATGACATCCGGGTCCTGTCGCATAATGTGTTTTAAGCCTTGAGCAAAACTTGATGCATCAGTGCCAATTTCCCTTTGGTTAACAAGAGCTTTATCGTGCTTGTATGTAAATTCAATTGGATCTTCAAGCGTAATAATGTGAACGGGTCTGGATTTATTAATCAAATTTAAAAGTGCAGCCAAGGTGGTAGATTTACCTGAGCCTGTTGGTCCTGTAACCAAAACCAGTCCTTTTGGTAAATTAGCAAATTCTTTTATTATTGGAGGTAGGCCTAAAGTGTTAAAATCTGGAATTTCTTGCGGTATTATCCTGAATGCTCCAGCAACAGAGCCTCTTTGCATAAATACATTTGCCCTAAATCGTGCAAGTTCTGGTACGCCAAAAGAGAAATCCACATCAAAATTTTCTTCAAAGCGTTTTCTATTTAGCTCGTTCATTACGCTGTAGCACAAATCGCGTGTATCTGTAGGAGTTAACATGTCATAATCTAAATTTACAAGATCGCCATTTACCCTTGCTCTTGGCGGAGAGCCTACTGTTATGTGTAAATCACTGGCTTTGATTGAACAGATATGCCTTAAAAGTTCAACTAAGTCTTTTGGTTTCATAAAATACCTCTTTTAATTTATAGCTACGCTTAAAACTTCTTCAAGCGTCGTTACTCCTTGCTTGACTTTTTGTAAACCATCTTGTTTTAAAGTAAGCATGCCTTGCTCAAGTGCTTTTTGTCTTATATCGTTTTCAGGTTTACCGTTTATTATCATTTCTCTTATTTCATCTGTTATCGGTAGGACTTCAAATATTGCCATCCTACCTTTGTAGCCGGTATCTAAACAATGAGAGCAACCTTTTCCTTTAAAGATCTTTAAATTATCTAAATCTGATTCTAAAAAGCCTGCTTTTAATAAAACCTCTTTAGGTAAATTAATTGGTTGTTTGCAATAAGGGCAAATTTTTCTGACCAGTCTTTGGGCTAATACTAATCTGAGTGAGCTTGCAATTAAGTATCTATCTATACCCATATCTACAAGCCTTGTGATTGCTGAAACTGAGTCATTTGTATGAAGTGTAGACAACACAAGATGGCCAGTAAGTGCAGCTCTTATTGCAATTTCTGCAGTTTCTGTATCTCTTATTTCACCAACCATAATTATATCTGGATCCTGTCTTAAAAATGCTCTTAAGGCACTGCTAAAAGTTAAGCCTATGTCTTCTTTTACCTGCACCTGATTAATGCCTTCCAAGTTATATTCTACAGGGTCTTCAACAGACATAATGTTTCTATCGTCTCTGTTTAATTCATTTAAAGCTGCATAAAGCGTAGTGGATTTACCCGAACCCTTTGGACCTGTAACAATAACCACACCGTTTGGTAAGTTTATTGCATTTCTAAATCTTTGCAAATCAAGCTGTCTCATGTTTAAATTATCAAGCGAAACTTTAATATTTTCTCTATCAAGCAATCGCATAACAAGTTTTTCACCAAAAACAGTTGGCACAGTGGATACTCTTAAATCAATTAGTTTTCCAAGTGCTTTTATTCTGATTCTACCGTCTTGGGGTAGTCTTTTTTCTGCAATATTTAATTTTGACATAATTTTAAAGCGCGTAATAAGGTTTGACGCAATTGTTTTTGGCGGTGTATTAACTGTTTTTGCTTTGCCATCAATTCTAAACCTAACTCTAAATATATTTTCATATGGCTCTAAATGTATATCTGATGCTCCTTCTTTAACAGCAGATTCTAATATACTATTTGCAAGCTTAATAATTGGTGCTTCATCAAAATTTACAGCTTCATCAAAGTCAAGACTTTCTATTTGTTCTACGGAATCATCAAAATTATCAGTCACATGTTTTACAAGCACTTCCAGGTCTTTTGCTGTACCATAATATCTTATCAAGTATTCATTAATCTGGCTTTCTTTAGCAAGATAAACGGATATTTTTTTGCCGGTTAGAAAACGTATTTCGTCTATTAAAAAAACATTTTCAGCATTAAACAAAGCTATTTTTAATGTATTATTAGTTATTGCAAATGGAAATATACAATGTTTTCTAACAACATCGCTAGGTAGGGCATTAATTGCTTCTTTTTGAGGTTGAATTTTGGAGAGGTCAATTGTTTCTAAGCCATATTTTTTAGATAAAAACTCCAAAAGCTCATCTTCTGTTATAAAATGTTCTTCTATAAGTATTTTGCCTAGTCGTTCACCTGTTTGAGCTTGTTTTTGTAAAGCTTTTTCGAGCTGTTCTTGTGTGATTTTATTTTCATATAAAAGCGTTGTGCCAAGTAATTGCCTGTTAGCTTGGGCCATTTATAACCTCAAATGCATGGTTTATATCAAACTCAATGTCAGTCCAGATTTTAAATGCATGGTATGCCTGATAGATAAACATTTTTGTACCATCTATGCCATTTATCCCAACAGCCGCAGCTTTCTTTATAAGCTCAGATTTATAAACAATATCTATTAATAAACTATTTTTGTTTAATAAATTTAGATCAATGATATCTTCGCTACCTAATATGCCAGCTGATGTTGTGTTTACAATAATTTCATTTTTATATATATCTTTTTTTTCTATTAAATTAAGTGTTATTAAGTTTCCAAATTGCTCTTTAAGTTTAAAAGCATTTGCAAATGTTCTATTGTAAATATTTAAAGATTTAACGCCCTTTTTATAAAAGGCATAAATGCAAGCAGCAGATGCTCCGCCAGAACCTAATATGCAGATGCTTTTATTGCAATCTATATCTTTTATGGTTTCAAAAAAGCCAAGGTAGTCTGTATTGTAACCCAAAAGCGTCCCGTTTGAATTTTTAATTGTGTTTATTGATCCAATAATTTTTGCTTGACTCTCGATAGAATCTAAGAATTTAATCACTTCGTTTTTGAAAGGTAATGTAACGTTTAAACCTTTAATACCAAGACCTTTAACGCCTTCTACAGCTTGTTTTATATTATTTACTTTAAAAGCTAAGTAAACGGCATCAATACCATATTTTTCAAACATAGCATTGTGTAACTTCGGTGATAAGCTATGCTTTATTGGTTTACCGATTATCGCGTATAATTTAGTTTGTGGCCCAATCAATCCCGATACTCCTTTGTTTTATTGTTGAATTAAATTCTATCACAATATCGGGTTTAATTTCAAGTAAATTCGGCCATTCTATAAAAAAAATTGCTACTTGATCAAAGTATTCAAAAATTCCCGCATTAAGAAGCTCTTCTTTTGTTTGAATTCTATATAAATCCATATGTATTACTTTTTTTTCTTTTGTGTAATATTCATGTGCGATAGTAAAGGATGGGCTTCCTTTGAAATCTTTAATACCTAGATAATGCAAAACAAATCTGACAAAAGTTGTTTTACCACTTCCTAAGTCTCCTTTTAAAAAAATAATAGCCTGGTTTTTGTTTTTTATTATTTGTGCAAATTCTTGTGCAATTTTTTTTGTTTGAGATAGTGTTTTTATATTATAAATCATTCTTTGTGATATGGTAAATTTTTAATTATTGTAAAACTTCTATAAACGCTTTCGCACAAGATTAATCTTGCAATTTGGTGTGGAAGTGTGAGTTTTGAAAGAGAAAGAAAAAAAGCATCTTTAAAATATTTTTTATCTATTCCAAAAGCACCACCCACTACAAATACCATAGGTTTATTAATTGTTTCGATAAGATTTGCAAATTCGTACGAATTTAGTTGTTTGCCGTTTTCATCGAGTATAAATACAAAATCATCTGGTTTTATCTTTTTTTGTATAAACAAGGCTTCTAATTTAAGCGTTGAAGGTTTAATGTAAATCATTTCGGCACTGCAAAATGCTTTTATACGTTTTATATAAACTTCACAGAAACTATCTAACTTAAGTTTTTTCCCCACAAAAATAAACTTTACTTGCATTCGAAAGTATCAATTGGCATATCTTTCCATAAATACTCTAAGTCTATTTCTTTTCTTTTTGATTCACTGAATAAATGAATAATAATCAGTCCGCAGTCTATAAGTATCCAGTCACCCTTTTCATCACTTTCCACATGGTTAATTATACTTAATTTTTCAAGCTCATCCACACAAGCAAGGGATTGATTTAAAGAACTACTTGTGCCTATAACAAAATAATCAAATAAAACCTGTATATTTTTCATGTCAATAATTTTAATGTGTTCAATTTTTTTTTCGCACAATATATCTAAAATTTTATTCATTAAGGTAAAACCTCTTTTCTAAAATCATTTTTTCTACATCGTAGGGCACAAAATACCTGATGGTTTTTTTTTCTTTAACACGTTTTCTAATCTGACTTGAAGATATGTCTATTTTTCGGTAATAAATATAAGCACTTTGGTGTCTTGGGGGGTATTTTGCAATTTTTTTTGCTTCAATAAATTTTATCCAGTTATATTTTAATTTTATTTGTTCAATACTATATTTGGGCCTTGTTATAATAATAAAAGTTATTTTATTAAGTAATTCTCTATAGCCCTTCCATGTATCGATACTCAAAAATGCATCTGCACCTATGCAATAAAACAGTTCATCATTTTTGTATTGTTTTTTTAACAAATCAATTGTATCTACAGTATAGCTAATTTCTTTTGAGTTTATTTCGATATCACTTACTTCAAAGCCCTCAAGACCAGCTACACTTAAGGCAACCATATCGTACCTGTCTTTTGCACTTAGATCAACAATCTTTTTGTGAGGTGGTATACCTGTTGGTATGAATACAAATTTGTCAATGAAAAAATACTCTTTAATTTCAATTGCACTGATTAAATGACCAATATGTATAGGATTGAATGTGCCACCAAAAAAAGCTATCCTCATGATCTTATTTGACCATTTCCTCTAATTTTATATTTGTATGTTGTAAGCTCTTCCAAAGCCATTGGGCCCCGCGCATGCAATTTTGAAGTACTTATACCTATTTCTGCTCCAAAACCAAACTCACCACCATCACTAAAACGTGTAGAAGCATTAACATAAACACAAGCAGCATCAACTTTATTCAAAAAATCTTCTGCATTTGTGTAATTTTGCGTTACAATTGCTTCTGAGTGTTTTGAGCCGTACTCATTTATATGCTCTATTGCCTGGTCTGTGCTATCAACGATTTTAATGGATAGTATGTAATCTAAATACTCTGTTTGCCAATCTTCTTGAGTTGCTTGTTTTATATTAGGTAAAATTTTAAGCGTGTTTTCACATCCTCTAAGTTCAACAATATTTTCAAATTTTTTTGCTAGAGCAGGCAAAAACTCACTTGCAATATTTTTGTGGACCAAAAGCGTTTCTATGGCATTGCAAACGGATGGTCTTTGAACTTTTGCATTGTATGCAATATTTAATGCCATATCAATATTTGCGCTTTCGTCAATATAGAGATGACACAAGCCTTTGTAATGCTGAATTACTGGCACTGTAGCGTTTTTAGAGATAAATGTTATAAGTGATTCTCCACCTCGCGGGATTAACAGATCTATATACTTGTCCATTTTAATTAAATGTTCAATAGCTTGTCTTTCTGTTTTGTCTATAAATGTTAAAAAATCGGGGTTTATATTGAATGATTCAAGTGTTTGCCTAATTAGTGAGCTTAAGTATTTATTTGTGTTAAACGCTTCTTTTCCACCCCTTAGCACGCATGAATTCGAACTTTTGAAACACAATGCAAACGCATCAACCGTTACATTTGGTCTTGCTTCATATATTATTGCTATTGTTCCAATAGGAACACGTACTTTTTCTATTTCAAGGTCGTTTTTTAGCTTCCAACCTTTTATAATTTCACCTACTGGGCTTTTAAGGTTTATTATAGTATGCAAAGACTCAATTATTGAATCAATTCTTTTTTCATTCAAAGTAAGCCTATCTGTTAGGGCTTTAGATAGATTACTTGATTGAATATCTTTTAAGTTTTCTTCTATAATCTGGTTTTTTTTCATACCTATATTGTAAGCAATTTTTTCTAAACAAGCATTGATTTTTTCTTCACTTAAAATTGTTTGAGATGCTTTTTTTGCTTTTTGACATAGATTATCAATGTAATTCAACATAGACACTCCTTTAGTTATTTTCTAATATTATTATATTATCTGTGCTTATTACATCATCTTGAGTTTTATGGCCCAATATTTTGTTAATTTCTTTTGAATGAATGCCTTTTATTTTTTCAATATCGGTAGAATCATAGTTTACAATACCTTTTGCCACAGGTTTACCTTCGAAAACAATATCTACAACATTACCTTTTAAAAAAACACCTTCAATATTTTTTATACCTTTTGCCAAAAGGCCTTTGCGCCGTTTTATACTTTCGAATGCGCCTTGGTCAATATATAGTTTGCCCAAACTTAAACAATTATTGATCCAGTATACTTTTGATTTTACATAGTCTTTCGGTAAAAAAATTGTATAAAGGAAATTTTTGTCTAAAAATAAGCTTTTTATAGGATTTGTTTTTTTACCATTAATAATGACAGCAGTTTTGCCCCCTTTTGATGCAGTTAGAGCTGCTTTTATCTTGCTGGCAATACCGCCTTCTCCAAGCTTACTTTTACCTTTTAGGTTTTTTAATAAAGGTTCTTCATTGGTAATTGTTTTTATAAGTGTGCTATCTGGATATAATTTTGGGTCTTTATCAAATACGCCATCTACATCTGTTAAAATTATAAGCAAATTACCTTCAACAAGATTTAAAATATGAGCCGAAAGGCTATCATTGTCACCAAACATTAATTCTTTAACTGCAACCGAATCATTTTCGTTTACTATGGGTATTATCTTTAAACCAAAGAGTGCTTCAAATGTATTTTTGGCATTTAAATAGCGCTTTCTGCTTAATATATCTTCAATACTTATCAAAACTTGCGATACATTTAGTGAATAGTGTGCAAATGCTTTAGTATATAAGCTCATCAAGTAAGGTTGTCCGATACTTGCCAAAGCCTGTCTAAGAGGTAGGTTTTCGGGTTTTTTCTTAATTTTTAGAATTTTCATACCGCATGCAACAGCACCGCTAGATACAATAAGTACTTCTTTATTTTGATTTATTAAAAAAGAAACATCTTGAGCTATTTCATTAATCTTATTAATATCTATATCGTTGTTATTTGCTACAATAGCACTACCAACCTTAATAACAATCCTTTTATATCTGTTTATATCTATATATTCTTGGTTATCCAATCAAGGAGCTCCTTTATATTTGTTTTCTTTAGTGCGCTTATAAAAAAAAAATCATAAGGTGTAAATTGTTTTTTAAAGTTTTCTTTATCTATATTTGCTAGAATATCAATCTTATTTAAAGCAATTGCAAATTTTTTACTTTGCAGATTTAAGCCATAATGTTCAAGTTCTTTAATTAGAATATCAAAGCGTGATTTTGGATTGTCTGTAATATCTAAAATAAATACTAAAATCTTAGTACGCTCAATATGTCGCAAAAACTGTATACCCATACCTTTGCCTTGACTTGCACCTTCAATTAGGCCAGGAATATCAGCAACAACAAAACTTTTATCATTGTGAAGAACGTAACCTAAATGAGGCACAAGCGTTGTAAAAGGGTAAGGGGCAACTATCGGTGTGGCATTTGAAATTGCTCTCAACAAACTTGACTTTCCTGCGTTTGGAAACCCTACTAACCCAACATCTGCTAGGAGTTTTAGTTCAAGTATAATTTCTTGTTCTTGTGTTTTTTTGCCTTTGGTAGCAATCCTTGGTGTTTGATTTGTTGAAGTGGCAAAATGAGAGTTTCCTTTGCCGCCTTCACCACCAAAACTTGCAATAAATTCCTTTTTATCTGCATCTAGGTCAGCCAATATATTTCCATGAATGTCTTTTATTACTGTGCCTATTGGAACTTCTATTACTAAATCCTCTCCGTTTTTACCCGTTTTATTATTTGAAGAACCGCTTTGACCGTTTTGTGCTTTGAAAAACTTTTGAAAACGAAATTTTAGAAGTGTATTTTCGTGTTTTGTTGCTTTAAAAACAATGTTACCGCCTTTGCCACCATCGCCACCATCAGGTCCGCCTTTTGCTACAAACTTTTCCCTTCTAAAGCTTACACAACCATCTCCACCATTACCCGATTTTATTGTGATTTTTGCATAATCTATGAACATTTTGTTAGGCTATTACACTAACTATCTTTTTTCCTAATTTTTCTCCAAATTTTACTGTGCCGCTTTTAAGGGCAAACAAAGTGTAGTCTTTTCCTAATTTTGTATTGAGACCTGGATGAAAATGGCTTCCTCTTTGCCTAACAATTATTTCGCCGGCATTGACAAATTGACCATCTGATCTTTTTACACCAAGTCTTTTGCCAATAGAATCCCTTCCGTTTTTACTACTGCCAAGTCCTTTTTTATGTGCCATTTATTTGCCTCCTTGTTAAGCTAAAATCTGCGTAATTTTTACTTGTGTAAAATGTTGTCTGTGGCCAATCTTTTTCTTAAAGCCTTTTCTTCTTTTAAATTTAAAAACAATAATTTTTTTTGCTTTACCTTGAGTAATAACCGTAGCTTTCACTTTAGCATTTTCTACATAAGGATTACCTACTTTACCATCAACCATTAAAACTTTATCAAATTCAATTTCATTACCTTTTGATGCATTTAATTTTTCTACCTTTAAAATATCTCCTTCTTTTACGATATATTGTTTTGAACCAGTTTCAATTACAGCAAACATAAACTGCCTCCTTCAAATATCAACCCTTATTTTTACTAAATTTCGTATTTTTTGTCAATAAAATACTAGCTTATCAATTCTTTTAGAAACTGTTTACCATTATGACTTAGTTGATAATAGGTATGGTTTCTGTGTTTTATTAGTTTAGTTTTGTTATCAATCTTGTATTTTGTAAACCTTGATTTTACCTTTTCAAGATAGCCTAACTCTAGCAATTTTTTATGCACTTTAAATGCTTCGCATAGTTTTATGTTTAGTGCTTTTGCTAAAGATTTTGAGTAGTCGCAACCTTTTTGTTTGTGGTATTTTAAAACTTCAATCTCAAGATCGTTTAAGTCACACACCTAATTTATCAGAAATTTTATTTAAAGATTTAATTAAAAAATCGATATGTTCATCCAAATTTACACCAAGTTCATTGGCAGCAGTGTATATATCATCTCTGTTTACACCTTTTGCAAATGCCTTGTCTTTAAGTTTTTTCTTTACACTTTTTACAGAAAGGCTTGCAATTTTTTTATCTGGCATTACATATGCGCAAGCTAAGATAAACCCGCACAACTCATCAACTGCAAATAATGTTTTAGCCATTAATGTATCCCTAGCTACACCAGTGTAGGTTGCATGAGATAGTATTGCTTTTATGACATCTTCTGGATAATTTTTTTGCCTTAAAATTTCTGCACCAACATAGGGGTGTTCCTCTTTGGAGGGATGTTTTTCATAGTCAAAATCATGCAGAAGACCGACTATTGCCCATTTATCTTCATCTTCACCAAATTTTTGCGCATATGATCGCATTGCTTGCTCCACTGCCAGGGCATGCTTTAGTAGTGATTCAGATTTAGTATACTCGTTAAGCAAATTATAGGCCTCGTTTCTATCCATTAAAAAACCTCCCAATGTAACAAGAGGGCTTTAACCCTCTTGTTATCAGTAGCCTTCTTCAATTTTTGTTTTACCGTGAAATATTCTATACGAGTATATTGTATAAATCAATACTAAAGGCATGCCAATTAATGCTATAATTAACATGGTTTGAAGTGTTAATTGGGAAGATGCAGCATTGTAAATATTCAAATTGTATGCGGGATTTTTTGCAATGATAAGGTTAGGAAAGAGGCTTAAATAAGCTGTTAATATAACCATAGCAATGGATAGCGAACTTGCAATTATTGCACATAGAGGCTGGTTTCTTTGAATTCTTATGATTGATGCAAGCATAAATAAAAGTGTAAGAATAGGAATAGCAAACATTATTGGATGTGTAAGGTAGTTAGTAAACAAATTATTGTGCAATACATAGGTTAATAGCGTGCAAATTAAAAATAAAATAAAATAACCGCTCCAGTAAACCTTTGCCCAATTTTTTACTTTTTGTTGAAATTCACCTTCAGTTTTTAAAAATAACCAAACTGTTCCTTGATAGGATAGCATAAAAAAAGCTAAAACGCCGACTAAAATAGAATAAGGGTTAAGTAGATCAAAAAAAGTACCTATATAATCGCCATTTTTGTTTAAATCAAGACCAGATAGCACATTTCCTACAGCTACGCCAAAAAGAACTATAGCAACTATACTTGATATAGAAAAAATCCAATCAAATAAAGTTTTTGTGGATTCTTTTTGAAAATGATTTCTAAGCTCTAAAGAGACAGCCCTAAATATCAAAGCAAACAATAACAAAATTAAAGCCAGATAGAATCCGCTAAACGCTGTAGCATAAACCATTGGAAATGCCGCAAATAAAGCACCACCACCTGTTATTAGCCATACTTCATTTCCGTCCCAAACAGGTGCTATGGAGTTTAAAGCAATGTCGCGCTCTTGGAATTTTGCAAATAAATATACTGAGCCTACCCCTAAATCAAAACCATCTAAAATAGCATATCCAATTATTAATATGCCAACAAGAAAAAACCATATTATATTAAGATCCATTGTAAGCCTCCTTAATCCATTTTAAAAGTTTTTACGGTATGTATGGTTAAATATAAAAATATACCAAACAAAACCGCATAAACTAATGTAAATCCTATTAAAGACACCGCTACATCACCAGCCGGTAGTGGGCTAAATGCATCTTTTGTTCTAAGCAGACCATAGACTGCCCATGGTTGCCTGCCTACTTCTGTTGTTATCCAGCCAAGTTCGTTTGCAATGTAAGGCAAAGGTATAAATGCCCATAATGCTGATAAGTATGGTTTTGTTGTAAACAATTTTTTCTTGTAAAGCAAAAACACGCCGACTAAAAAAGTTAATATAAAGAGTGTTCCAAGGGCTACCATTAAGTGAAAGGAATAAAAAGTTAAAGTCATAGGCGGTAAGTCATCTTTTGGAAATGCATCAATACCTTTAACAACAGCATTGACATTATGATCAGCTAAAAAACTTAAAGCGCCTGGTATTCCTATTTCGACAAGCATTTTATTTTGTGAAGGATCAGGTATGCCAAAAACGAGCAATGGTGCTTTACTTTGTGTTTTAAATAAACCTTCAAAAGATGCTAACTTTTCTGGTTGAGTTTTTGCAACTACCCTTGCACTTTCATCGCCAAACGGGAAAAGCTGTAAAATTGATACTATTACGCCAAAAATTACAGCTAATTTCAATGATCTTTTAGCTAGTTCTAAATTTTTTCCTTTTATCAGAAAATACGCACTAATGCCAGCCATGAATATCGCACCCGTAATATATGAGGCATCTACTGTATGCAAAAACATAGAAGGCATTGTTGGGTTAAAAACTGCTTCCCAGAAGTTTGTCAAAACAGCCCTGCCACCCTCCACCTTATATCCAGCGGGTGTTTGTTGCCATGAGTTTGCAATTAAAATCCACAAAGCAGATAGTGTTGAGCCGAAAGCAACCATCAAAAATGAAAAAAACCTCATAAATCTGGATAATCTATTTTTTCCAACCAAATATAAACCTAAAAATGTACTTTCTAAGAAAAATGCAAAAACACCTTCAGCAGCCAATGGCGCCCCAAATATATCTCCTACAAACCTTGAGTAATTTGACCAGTTTGTACCAAATTCAAATTCCATTACAATGCCTGTTGCAACGCCAATAACAAAGTTAATGGCAAAAAGTTTAGCCCAAAAATCCGCCATTTTTCTGTAAATTTCATCGTTGGTTTTAAGGTACATATACTCAATTATTGCAATTAGTGTACCCAAACCGATCGTAAGCGGTGGATAAATAAAGTGAAAGCCTGCAGTAACGCCAAACTGTATCCTAGACAATAACTCTGCATCCATAAACCTTACCTCCTCAAATTCTAAAGATTATATCTTTCAATTTTAAGTCATCTAAAGCTTTATTAATACAAAGTTCTAATTTTTGCAAATGGTATGTGAAGCTACAGTATGGGTTTAATTCGCAGGCGCTTGGATCATCTGTACATAAATTAACATGTTTATAGCCACCCAAGTCCTTAATTATATCAAGTACACTTATTCTACTTGTATCCAAATCTTTATTAAATTCAATGTATCCGCCTCTTCCTTGAGAAGACAAAAGATAATTTTTCCTAACAAGTTTATTGACAATTTTATGTGCAAATGGCTTTGGAATATAGAGTATTTTGCTAATTTCTTCAACTGTTGCGCTTTCGATATTTGAAAGCAAACTCAATATCCTTATCGCGTAATCAATTTCCCTTGAAATAATATTCATAGTTAAAATATAAAAAATATTACTAAAAAAGTCAAGATTAAAATGCAAAAAAATTCTAATTTAACTTAAAATTTTTTGTAACAATTATTTAATATGATTCAAAGTATAAATTTAAAAAAATTAATCAAAAGTCCTTTATTTATAATAAAAAATCAAGTAAAATTAAATTAGAAAAACTAATAATATTTTAAAACGATATTAAATTATTTTCTTGACAAATAAAAAATATTACTAAATTATATAATTAGTAACTTACGTAAATTACAAAATAATAAAAATCTTTAACTAAAGGAGGTGACTCGATATGAGTCAAAAAGGTTTATTGTCTAAAAGTTTTCTAACATCTGTCATGTGTTTTTTATTTTTTTTGACCTTTTTTTGTCATGCCTATGCTGCTGATCAAGCTCAGTCAGTAGTGGGTAAATGGATTGCTCCAATTATTTATTTAGGTGCATTTGCTTTATTGTCTTAAGGATTTATGCATCTAGACTCTGAAAGAAAAAAAGCTAATGAAAAAACTGTAGGAGTAATAACTTTGGTTGTTGGTGTAATGTGGTGGCCTTTTTTAATAGCTATGATTTCCAATGAAGGACTTGGGCCAATAACAAATTTTGTTGCAGGTCTTGCCGGCATGTATGCTTTCTTTTTTATGGTTTTGGGTATATTGGAAATTTTTTCGCTACCTAAAAAATCTCTTGGCGGGATTGCTATTTTGATTGGGTGGCTTACGCTTGCTTATGCATTGTTTTGGCTATTAAATGGTTTAAAAGTTAGCTGGGTTTATCATGCGTCAATTGCTTTTGTGTGGTTTGTGGCGATGAATTTAGCAGGTTTGCTTATGCAAGGTAGAATGGACGAAAAACTTGTAGGATGGTAGTAACATTTGCAGCTTTGTATACATTTGCTATTCCTGCAATTTTATGGTCTTTGCCAGCTGGAATGCAGGGACCCTTTTAATAAAGGAGGAACAAGTATGTCTTTAGTTAACTATTTGATAGGCTGTGCAGTTGTTGGTTGGCTTTTTGCATTATTTATTTGGCTAACACCTGATAAACAATAGACCAAAGGCTTTGCCTTTGGTCTAGTTTGACTAAAAATATACAATATGCTAAATTCTTCTTTATGAAACTAAAAAGTTTAATCAGTTTGGCTAATCCTTTTAAAGCTCATTATATTTATTAAAGAAAAACTAAATTTGTTTGGTAAGTATTTAGAATTCAGTTTTGATTTTCAAGATTGTAATTCTATGGAACAAATAGCTTCTTTCTTGCATGAAAAAATTATTGATTGTGCAGTAATTGATGCAAAAAATTGTTTGGATTTTAAGTTAGATTTTTTAGACTGGTTTTTTGTAAATTTATACGAAAATAATGAATTTGATCTTTTAATTTCAAAACAAACCAATATAGAAAAAATTGGTGTTGTGACTAATAGCCAATGGCTTTATTGTAAAAAAAGATTTAATAATGCAACCATTTCATTTATTAGGGAGTTTAAAAGCATTGATCAATTAATAGCTGATTATAGTACAGTTATGCTTCCAGGTTATGTTGCATATGATAGTAAATATGAATTTTATACTGAAAAAATTAACATAGCCGATATGCAAAAACCTTTGTTTGAAGGTTTTGCCTGCGTTGAATTTAGAAAAAATGATGAAAGTTTTACATTATTGCGTCAGTTTTTTATAAAAAGCGTATATTTTATTGGAGCAGGTGTAAGTGATAAAAAATACGCAACACAAGAAGCTATTGATACTATAAAACATTTAGAAGTATGTTTATTTGATAACTTGATGGACCATGATTTATTAGATTTTCTTCCAGATAATGCAATTTTAGTAGATGTGGGAAAAAGATGCGAGCATCACAAATTAAATCAATCAAAAATCACTGATTTAATAAGTACATATGCTCGAATGGGTTTTAGAGTAGGCAGACTAAAGGGAGGAGATCCTTCAATTTTTGGCAGACTTGCTGAGGAAATAAAAGTATTGGAAGATTTAAAAATTAATTTTAATATTGTGCCTGGTATAAGTACTATAAATGCTTTGTCTATAAGAAGCGGTATTATTTTAACACGAAGGGAAGTAAATAGAGGTTTTTGCGTTTTATCTGCCATTAAACATAAAGGGGCTGCTGCTGAGTTTAGCAAAAATGAATTAACTACTTTGCCATTGGTTTTTTTTATGGGAGTAAAAGTTATTGATAAAATAAGTAGTTCTTTAATAAACGAAGGTTATTCGCCTCAAACTAAAGTTGCTCTTATATTTAGCATAGGCACAGATAAAGAATTTGAAATAAGAGGAACTTTGTCTGATATAACTTGTAAAGTTAACGAGTTAAAAAGTCGATTATTTTACGATAATCCTCCAGGTATATTTATTGTAGGAGATATATCCAGCTTTTATTATAAAAAAATGGCATCCTTCAGGATAAAAGGGTTTTATTGCCCGCGCCCATAGATTATAAGTTGTACTTTAATTTTAAAGATATAGGAGCAAAGCCAATTGATTATGATTTTAGTGTTAATTACAATATCAACAATGAGCTTCTAAAAAAAATATCTAATTGCAATGCTATAGCAGTTTGTGATTTAAAAATTGCTGAGGCTTTAATTAAATTTTTTCAAGATAAAGAGATGGATATACGCCTTTTACCAACACTCATAACCAATTCAAGTGAAGTTTTTGATTTTTTTAAGAAATATTGTCTACAAAGTATTAAGAAAATTGATTCAATTAGACAACTTGAAATTTGTTATGTATACAATTATAACTCCAACAATGGATTTATTAAAAAATTATCTAAATTAAATAACATAATTAAAATAAAGTTACAAGGTTGTGTTTATAAACAGCATGAGTTACCTCCTTTTGATATAATTTATTTTAATAATACAGAACAATTTTTCTATTTTAAAGACATATATGGGATAAGTAGTTTAAAAAATAAAATTGTTCTTGCAAATGATAAAGATTTAAACAATTTTTTTAATCACAAAAAACAATTCTATCAATTTAGCAGTAAAGATTTCAAGCAAATTATTGCAAATTTATTAAATTTGCTTTAAAAAAGTGATTGCACCTTTTAGGTCTCCTTTATAATATAACAAAGTTATATAATTTCAACAAAAAATCAATAATTATAATAAAAAATTATAAGTTATTAAGATTAACTTATTAAGTAATGTTTTAATTATGATTGTTTTAAAGGAATAAAAATATAAAAAAATAAAAATAATTTTATTTTAATTTTTTTCATTGACTTTTATTAGTATCTAAATTTGATAGGTCAACTGGAAAAATCCTATCAAGACAGAATACCTCACTGGAAACATGGGGGTATGGCAGGTGTTAGAGGTTATGGTGGAGGTATAGTTGGTAGGTTTTCTGATGAACCAGATGAATATCCAGGTGTTAAAGAATATCATACGGCTAGATTAAATCAGATTGAAGGTTTTTTTTACACATCGGATGTATTGAGGAAGCTGGCGGATATTTGTGATGAACACGCAGGTGGTTTATTTAACTTTCATGGTTCAACAGGTGATATCCAGATACTTGGTTTTAAACAGGAAGAAGCAGAAGAGCTATTTCAAAAATGTACTCACTTAGGTTTTGATCTTGGTGGCAGTGGTTCAGCACTCAGAACACCAAGCTGTTGCGTGGGACCAGCTCGTTGCGAGTGGGCAACCTACGATACACTCCACATCACAGATAACTTAACAAGAGAATTCCAAAACGAGATGCACAGGCCAACATTTAACTATAAGTTTAAGATCAAATGTGCAGGTTGCCCAAACGATTGCATAGCATCTGGTGCCAGGTCTGATTTATCTATTGTGGGTGTATGGAAAGCCAATATCAGAATTGACCAAAAGGAAGTTGCAGAATACGCAAAGAAATTTGATATTAAAAAGTATGTAGTTGATAAATGTCCTACTCATTGCATGGATTATACTGATGGCAAATTAACTATCGATGATTCAAACTGCGTAAAATGCATGCATTGCATTAACTCTATGCCAAAAGCTCTAAGACCTGGATTAGAAAAAGGTGCGCAAATTAGAATAGGTGCTAAAGTACCTATGGTCCAGGATCCAAGGCTTGGGTTTATACTTATACCTTTTTACGATGTAAATAAAGACAAAGAAGAAGATTACGCTTTCTTAAAAGACTTGATTCAAAAGATATGGGATTTCTGGGATGAATACGGTACAAACAGAGAACGTGTAGGAGAATTAATCCAAAGGGTAGGCGTAGGGAATTTCCTTGAAGCTATAGGTTTGGATCCACTACCAGAAATGGTAGAGTATCCAAGGGCAAATCCATTTATCAAATTTGAAGAATATTTAGTGCCAGATGATGAAGAAGAAGGAAAGGAGGGTTAAACTATGCCAGATGTAGATAAAGGAACAGTAAGAATTACAGATATAGGTCCACCACACTATGAAGATTTTTTACCGCCTATAATTAAAAGAAATTATGGTAAGTGGTTGTATCATGAGATTTTAAAACCAGGTGTTATGGTTCATGTCTCAGAGTCTGGTGAGAAGCTCTATACTGTAAGGGTAGGCTCAACAAGGATAGTTAGCAGTGATTTTGTAAGGGAAATATCTGATCTTGCAGATAAGTATTGCGGCGGTTACTTAAAATTTACAACGAGAAATAACTTAGAATTTCTTCTTGATAAAGAAGAAAATATTGAACCCTTAATTAAAGAAGTACAGGCATTGGGTTTTCCAGTTGGTGGGATCGATCATTCGCTTGGCAATATTGTACATACTCAAGGTTGGCTACATTGCCATACATCTGCAAGTTATGCATCAGGTGTAGTTAAAGCCTTAATGGATGAGTTTTATGATTATTTTGTTTCAGACAAATTACCCGCAAAGGTAAGAATGGCATTTGCGTGTTGTCTTAATATGTGTGGTTCTGTGGGTGCTTCTGATATTGCAATTGTGGGAATGCACAGAAGACCACCAAGAGTTATGGCAGATAGGGTAAAGGATTTGTGCGAGATACCAAGTACAATAGCGGCGTGTCCGGTAGATGCAGTAAGGCCAAAAACTATAGATGGTAAGCCTTCTGTGGAAATCGATGAAGATAGATGCGTTTATTGCGGTAACTGCTATACAGTTTGCCCTGCGCTTCCTATAGCTGATCCTCTAAATGATGGAGTGGCAATATTTATTGGGGGCAAAGTTTCAAATGCAAGAACCAAGCCAACTTTTTCAAAACTGGTAGTGCCATGGCTTCCAAATAATCCGCCAAGATGGCCAGAAGTTATCGAAGCCGTAAGGACAATACTTGAAGCATACAAAGAAGGTGCAAGAAAAGGAGAACGTGTAGCAGAATGGATTGATAGGATTGGATGGCCGAAATTCTTTAAAATAACGGGCTTTGAGTTTACAAAATACCATATTGATGATTTCAGGATTAGGTGAAGCAACGATGAATTACTCGAACTATGCACGATTGTAAGGAGGCTACCATGACTGATGAGCAAAAACAAAAGATAAAGGAATTTGTGGTTAATCTAGTAAAGGAATACCACGGCAAAAAAAGATTTAAACCTCAGGATTTAGAAAAAGAAGTTGAGCAAAACTTTCAAAGCGAGAATATAACAAGAAAAGATGCAAAAGCCGCTATAAAAGAACTTACAGATAACGGTGAATTGATTTATGGTTACGCAGGAGGGAGCTTTCTGACTTTGCCTGAAGATCAAACACAATAAGGAGCTTTTATGGCTGTAGTAAAGGTTAAAAAAAGTATTGAAAGTTTCAGTAAACCAACTGGCACAGAATATTCTTCTGATAGGCCAATATACGTAGAAAAGCGCCCTCCTTGTTCTGATACATGTCCAAATGGAGAACAGGTTAGGGAATTTCTCCAGTATATTGCTCAGGCACAAGATTACGGCAGAACCTATGAAGAAGCGCTGGAGGGCGCTTTCTATATTATTGCTCAAACAAACCCTCTACCTTCAACTACAGGTAGGGTTTGCCCCCATCCTTGCGAATCAAGATGCAATAGAAAAGACAAGGATAGTGCCGTAAATATCAATGCCTGCGAAATGTTTATTGGCGATTTTGCACTAAAACATAAGTTACCTTTAAAAAAACTTGATGAGACATACGATGCAAAAGTAGCAATTATAGGCTCTGGGCCATCTGGCTTATCCTGTGCATACCACCTTGCAAGAAGAGGTGTAAAGGTAACCATATTTGAAAAAGAAGAAAAACCCGGTGGTTTTTTATACTATGGTATACCTAATTTCAGATTACCAAAAGAAATTGTAAATGCAGAAATACAAAGGATTGTTGATCTTGGAGTAGAAATTAAATGCTCCAAGGCATTAGGCAAAGATCTAGATATTTAAGAATTAAAGAAAGAATTTGATTGTATTTACCTTGCAGTAGGTGCATACAAACCAGAAAAACCTAGATTAGAAAATATTGATAGCATAAAAGGTGTTTATAGCGGACTTGAGTTTTTATACCGTTTTGCAAATGGTGAGAAATTGGATATAGGTAAAGATGTTGTGGTAGTTGGCGCAGATACGGCAGCAGATGCTGCTATGATAAGCAAGAGATGGGGTGCAAACGTCACATTCGCCTATAGAAGAACTGTGCCAGACAAAGAGACTTTTGATAAAAAAGCTTCAAGAGAAGCCCTCGATGCTTACGAAGAAGTATTTGCAGGTGGCGATGTAGTGGGTCCGAGGTTGATGTATGTAACTACGGCAATTGGGCATGGTTTTGCCGCAGCAGCAAATATAATTGAACATATAACAGGTAAAAAAAATTATAGAACAGGATACAAGAAAAGTTATCGAATCAGACAAGATGCATTTAGATTTATACGAAACAAAACCGCGCCATGAAAGAACGTTTAGAGAACCAAATGAGCGTGTTAAAGATTTTGAACCTTTCATGAATGCTTTGTCAATGGAAGAGTTTATTGAAGAAACCAAGCGTTGCATGAGTTGCGGACTTTGTTTTGACTGCGGTAATTGCTTTACATATTGTTCTCATGGAGCTGTAAAGAAATTACCAAAGGGTCAGCATTATGAATTTCATCTTGAAACATGTGATGGGTGTATGAAGTGTTTTGAAAATTGTCCATGTGGCTATATAGAAAAAATGTAAAAAAGGAGGTTTTATGGCTTTTTTAGATTTTAACGGAAAAAAAATAGAGATAGATGATGAAGGCTATATCCAGCATCAGGAAGATTGGAGCAAAGAACTTGCAGAGTTTATGGCAAAACAGGATGGCATAGAACTAAAAGAAGAACATTGGAAATTGATTGATTATGTAAGAGAGTACTACAAAGAATACCAGGTTGCCCCTTCCATTAGAGCTGTAGCAAAACAGGTTGCAGAAATTTGCAATTTACCAAATGTCAGGGAAGGCAACAAGCACATATATGTTTTATTTCCAGAAGGCCCAGCAAGGCAGCTTGTTAGGTATGCAGGCTTATCAAAACCAACAGGCTGTGTATAAAACCATATAAAAAGGCGAAAATCTTTTTTTCGCCTTTTGTTTTGCTTTTGGAGGGGATATATGGATAATTTAGATTTTGTGAGTTTTATGTACGTTATTTTGACATATGCTGCTTTTGCAATTTTGATTATTGGTGTGGTTTGGAAAATAATAGTTTACGCTAAAACGCCTATGCCCGTAAAAATACCTCTTACCCCAGCACCTAAAACCAAAACAGGAGCGTTTTTTAGGGTACTTGGGGAGGTTTTTTTCTTTAAAAGCCTTTATAGGTCAAACAAAAGTACCTGGGTTGGAGGGTATGTATTTCACGTAAGTTTGGCTATAGTGCTTATTCAGCATGTTTTAAGGCATTATGTGTATGATTTTTATCACGGCAATCCTCCAGCATGGTATAATTTACTTGTACCCATAGGTCTTGTGTTTGGTACACTTATGCTTATAAGTTTGGTTTATTTGTTTTTAAGGCGAATATTTGTAGAAAGGGTTAAATTTATAAGTGTACTATCAGATTATTTTATACTTGTATTGTTGATGCTAATTACAATAGCAGGATTGTCTGAGATAGTATTCCAAAGTCCAGCTGCGCTTGAAAAAAGTGTGGTGCAATTGGACGCATTTTTTAATAAGCTATTTATTTTCCAGCCAGTTGATATACCACACAATCCATTTTTCCTGCTACACTATACTTTAGTGTTAATACTGCTTGCCTACATACCATTTAGTAAAATTATGCACTTTGTAGGTATATTCTTTTCTCCAACACTTGCTATGAATGATGATGTAAGGGAAAATAGATATACAGATGAAAGAACAACAAGGTTAACAATTTAAGGAGAGGCAAAATGTCAAAAGAACACTACCATATTCATAAACTTACGGGCAAAATTCAGACCCCAAAACTTTTAAGAAAAGGCAATCAGGCTAGTGAATTTACTTTTTTAGCCCTTGAAGAAGATATGGAAACTTTGGGATTTCCAAAGAAACTTCAAGAAGGCTGGCAAGATAAGGCAGTTGGTGTGTTTAAAGAACTTTTAGACAACAATAAGGCACTAAAGACATACATGGATATATGTGTAAGATGCGGTGCTTGCACGGATAAGTGCCAGTTTTTCTTAGGTAGTGGCGATATCAACAATACACCTGTTGGCAGAGCAGAGCTTATGCGCAAGGTTTACAGGTACTATTTTACACCGTTTAGCTCAAAAGGAGAGCCATTTAGCGAACATGTATTAAAACAATGGATGTCTTATTTTTACCAGTGTTCGGAATGCAGAAGATGCTCTTATTTTTGCCCTTATGGTATTAGATACAGCAGAAATTACAATGGCTGCAAGAGAAATAATGAACTCTATTGGTGTTGGTGAAAAGTATGCTACAAACACAATAACACAAGTTTACAGAACAGGTAACAATATTGGCATAGATGCAAACGCATTAAAAAATACAATTGCAGAATTTGAAGAAGATTTAAAAGATGAAACAGGTAAAGACATAAAAATACCAATTGATGAAGAAGGCGCAGAAGTTTTGCTTGTGCCGCCGTCTGCTGATTTTTTTGCCATACCGCATATTGAGTCAATGTTTGGTTATGCGAAGGTATTTTACAAAGCAGGTATTAGTTATACATTATCATCTTATGCATCTGAGGCTGCAAACTTTGGTATGTTTATAGGAAGTTACACAAATACCAAAGAGATAAACAAACGTATCTGGGAAGAAGCAAAAAGGCTCAAAGTAAAGCGTGTTATTATAGGCGAGTGCGGTCATGCCTGGAGAGCAGCTTATAATTACTCAAATACAATGAATGGACCATTTGATTTTCTGGACCCAAAATACCCGCAGCCATCCCATATATGCGATTTCACACTTGGCCTTATTAGAGATGGTGTAATTAAAATAGATAAAAGCGCAAACGACGATAAAACAGTAACCTATCACGATCCATGCAATGTAGCAAGGGCATCTCGTATGGGCACCCAACCAGGAGACCAATTTAGCATACCAAGGGATTTAATTAAATCTGTATGTAATAATTTTGTAGATATGCAGGAAGGAGCAATAAAAGCAAAAACATTCTGCTGCGGTGCAGGCGCCGGACTTTTAACAGACGAAATTATGCAAACACGCATAAATGGTGTAATGCCAAGGATGCAGGCTTTCAAGGAAGTTGTTGATAAAAATAATGTAAACTTTTTTGCTACAATTTGTGCAATATGCAAAACACAGTTTTACGCAATGTTTCCTCTTTATGGTTTTGAAAGAGACTGGGTTGGCGGTATACATCAGCTGGTAAGCGCTGCAATTGTACTGTAAGGAGTATTTATGTACAAAGTTTTGTTTCATATTGAACTTGATGCAATAGAACCCTTAAAAATAGCAATAGGAAACATTAATAACCTTTTAAAAGAAATCCCAAAAAGCCAATGCGATATAGTGGTTGTGGCTAACTACAAAGGTCCTTTGCTATTTGTAAAAAACATGTTTGATCAGGAAATATACACTGATATAAAGAAATTGCATGAAATGGGTGTGGTATTTTTAATGTGCAATAATTCTTTAAATAACTTGAATTTACGCAAAGAAGACTTAATTGAAGAGGTTGGCATAACTAAAGCCGGTATTTTAGAAATCATTAAGCGTCAAGCCGAAGGTTATGCTTATGTTAGAACATAAAATGTAGGAGGAAAAATGGAAAGAAAGTTAAAAAAGATATCTATAATTATATCAAGAAATGGTTTTGAAGAAGTTTTACCTGGTTTTATTATGGCAAATGGTGCCAGGATGGAAGGTATTGATGTAATGTTGTTTTTTACATCATTTGGCTTGGATGCTATAATAGATTCAAAAATGGATAATTTGCCGCTAATAAACAAAACACACCCGGAACTCACAATAGAAACCATGAAACAGGCAATGGAGAAATTTGATTTTCCAACAATCAGAGAGTTTGTTGAAATGATACATGACTCAGGAGCAAAAATTTATGCATGTCGTGCTACTGTTGATTTATGGGGTATAAAAGAAGAAGATTTTTGCCCGGAAGTAGATGGTATAATATCTGTTGGACAGTTTTATACATTTTCAGATGATGCACAGATAATATTTACGTAAATTTATGGCTTATTTTCCTATTTTTGTTGACCTTAAAGACAAAGAGATAATAGTAATAGGGGCAGGAGAAGTAGCTTATAGAAAGATTGAAACTTTACTGCCCTTTGGCCCCAAAATAACTGTTATTGCTAAAAATGCAATTAAAGAAATTGAGAATCTTTTTGAGTTAAACAAACTTAATTTAAAAATTAAAGCATTTGATGAAACAGATATTAAAGATAATGTTTTTTTAATTATTGTTGCAATAAATGATTTAGCATTGCAGGAAAAGATTGCTATGATTTGTAAAAACAGAAAAATACTGGTAAATACTGTGGATAGTCCTAAATATTGCAGTTTTATATTTGGTTCTATTATACACAAAAAAGACTTAGTAATAGGTATAAATACTTCATCGAAAGCACCGGCAGTATCAAAAGCTTTAAAAAAACACATTTTATCTTGTTTACCGGATAATATAGAAAAATTAATCGAAACCGTAAGTTCATTAAGAAAAGTTGATGCCAAAACAATGGATAGTACAATAAAAGGTTTTTTTAAAAATGAAAGAAATTAGTGCTCCTCGCATATACATAAGTGCTTTTAAAAAAAGTTCTGGAAAAACAACCATTTCAATTGCATTATCGAAGATTTTATCCAGAAAATATAAACTTTTAACATTTAAAAAAGGGCCCGACTATATAGATCCAATGTGGCTTGAACTTGCAAGTAACAATCCTTGTTTTAATTTAGATTTTTTCTTTTTAAAAGATCAAATATATAGTTATTTTGTTAACAAAATAGATCAAAGTAAATGCAGCTTTTTTTAATTGAAGGAAACCATGGTTTGTTTGATGATATTTATTTGGATGGCAAAACGAGCAATGCCAGTTTAGCTAAGATTACAAAAACGCCAGTAGTAATAGTAGTAGATGTAAGTGAATTAGGTAGAAGTTTGGTTGCTTTGTTAAAAGGAATAGTGGATTTTGATAAAGATGTTTTTATATCTGGTGTTATTTTAAACAAAATTCAATCTGTAAGGCAAGAAAAAAAATTAATAGAAGCAATCAAAAATTATACAGATTTACCTATCTTAGGTACTCTACCAGCCCAAAGCGTATCAATAACCCAAAGGCATCTAGGCCTAACCTCAGTATTACAAGAAGAAAAAAAACAAGAATTAATAGAAAATATAACATCTAATTTAGAAAACTATCTCGATGTAACACAGATTACTAAGATTGCTTACAATGCTCCAAAACTTCATGTTGAGAATTATAATGTGCCTATTAGAAAACTAAAAAAACAGGTTGTTATTGCTATTGCTTTTGACGAAGCATTTAATTTTTACTACAAACAAAATTTACAAAACTTACAATCCATGGGTGTAGAAATAAAAAAATTTTCTCCAATAAAAGATGAGTCTATTCCATTAGCCGATGCAATTTATATTGGAGGTGGTTTTCCTGAGTTATTTTTAGATCAGCTACAAAAAAATTTTGATCTTAGAAATCAAATAAAAAAGGCTTCTAAAGAAGGTTTACCAATATTTGCCGAATGCGGTGGTTTGATGTATTTAACAAATAGTATTGAGTACAATGAAAATAAGGCTAAAATGTGTGGTATATTTAATTTGGAAACCCAACTTTCAAATAAGCCAAAAGGTCATGGCTATACAATACTATCCCCCAAAAAAAAGCATAGTTTTATAGAAAATAAAAAAATATATGCGCATGAATTTCACCATGGTTTCTTTACTGAATTTAAAGATATTGAATGTTTTTTTGATGTGATAAGAGGTTATGGGATTAATGGAGTTTGTGATTATGCTCTCAAAGATAATGTGATGGCAGGATTTTCTCATATTTTTGACGAGAAAAGCGATTTCTTTTATAATTGGATAAAAGAAAATAAACTTGATTCTTGAATTAATTATCGTATAATTAAAACATGTTTTCGAAAGCATTTAATTGGCTTGCGCAAGGTTTCGAGCTTTTTAAAAAAGCTGGCGTAACTTTTGTTTTGCAAACAGCATTTATATTTCTTACCATTACAGTCTCATATCTCATGAAAATATTGCTTTTATCAATATTTTTATATGTAATTCAATTAATTTTAGTAGCCGGAATGTTTATGAGTTTTGACAAGATAAAAAACTCTCAAAAGATTATATTTGACAATCTGTTTGATGGTTTTACAAATAATTTATATAATTTAATATTACTTAGTATCATTTTTTTGCTTTCAAGTTTTATAGTATCTTATTTTTTGGTTCAGTTTGTAAATATAAAAGATCTTGTTAACAACTATAAACACATAAATTCAATAAATTATATACCCATTTTTATAATTATGTTAGTGGATATTGTTATAAACTTTGTTCTTATGCTTGCTATGCCTTTTATTACAATCAAAAAAATGAGTGTGCTTGAAGCTATTGGAAAGAGCATAGTTGTTTGTTTAAAAAATTTTTTTCCTTTAGTATTTTTGTTTATAATATACCTGCCGCTAGCTTTTATTGCAACAATATCAATTATAGGTTGGCTTATTTTGTTTCCAGTACTAATTGGTTCTATGTATGAGATTTTTTCAGATAACTATATTACATAGTATGTTTTCTTTTCTTTTTTTGCAATGTATAAAGCCTCGTCTGCTCTTTCAATGAGAGATTTTTTATTATCGTTTAACCTAATTGATGTTGCTCCGATTGTTGCATGGATTAATAAACTGTCTGTTTGAGTTTTAATTGCATAAACAAATTTTTTAATGTAAGCTTCAATTTTATTAAATGAGGTATTGGGCAAAATTACAGCAAATTCATCTCCACCCCACCTGCATATAATATCACTTGTGCGTGAGTTGTTTGTTAAGAAAGTAGCAAATCTTTTTAATACTTCGTCTCCTTTTAGGTGGCCATATGTGTCATTTATTTGTTTAAAACCATCTATATCCAACATACAAAGAGAAAATATATGCCCATAACGCTCAAACCTGCATATTTCTTTATTTAAGGAATCTTCAAAGTATCTTCTATTATAAAGTTTGGTTAAGTGGTCTTTGTAAGCCATATCTATAAGATTGTCGACCATTGCATAATATTGGTTCAAATTAGCATGTCTTTTTTCAAATTCGCTGCATAAACGACTTAAAAATTGCACATAATTATCCACCTCATTTTGCATTGTACACCTCAAATCTATATTTGATTGCAAAAGTATATAAAAATTATTTTGATAAATCAATAAGAAAATGATAAAATTTGAAAAATGTTTGAATTAAAACATGTAAGTATGGAAAAAAATGGCAAAAAAATCATAGAAAATACAACATTCAAGCTTGAATACTCTGGATTGGTATGGCTTAAAGGAGCATCGGGTAGTGGAAAATCAACAATTTTAAGAATAATGTGTGCTTTAGAGAAACCATCTAGCGGTGAAATTTTTTATAAGGGTGTATCAATTTATGAATTTAACATTCCTGAGTTTAGGTCAAAGTGTATTTATGTACCTCAAATGCCCATCCTTGGTCAGATGAATGTAATGGATTGTATTAGATTGCCATTTAGTTTTAAATTCAATGCAAATAAAGTTTTTGACGATAAAAAACTAAATGATTTACTTGAATATTTTGAATTACAGGATGCTGCAGAAAAAAACATCAATCAACTTTCAGGTGGTGAAAAATTACGCATTGCAATTATAAGAGCTTTATTGCTTGATCCCGAGTGTTTATTGCTGGATGAACCCACAAGCGCTCTTGATGCTAAAATGGAGCAAAAAACACTACAATTATTAAAATCCCTATCCGAAAAAAAACTTATAGTAAGTTCTTTTCACACAGAATCTATAAAAGAATTTTGTACACAAAAAATTGAAATTAAGGATCGTTATGCAATCGCAAGTTGAAACTATTTCATTAGTGCAGCTTATTATATCTTACTTCATGCTTTTTGTAGCTTTTTTTGTTAATTATACAGAAAACCTTAAGCTAACAAAAGATATTATATATTCATTTGTCAGAATGAGCGTACAACTTTTACTAATTGGATATATTCTAAAATTTATATTCCAGATAAATAACGCATTCGTCATTTTAATCTATTATGCAATAATGGTTTTATTTGCAGCAAATATTGTCAAAGAAAGAACAAAAGTAAAATTTCACATGCAAATATAATTATATTTGGCGCTATTTTTATTGCAGGGTTTGTTGTTACACTTTTTATGTCTTTTGTTAGTATTGGACTTAAAAATCCGTTCGAAGCGAGGTATTTTATCCCATTGGCAGGCATGATTGTTGGAAACTCAATGAACTCTACAACTATTGCAATAGAGCGTTTTTTTAGTGAAATACACCAAAACAAACAATATATAGAAGAATTACTTTCACTTGGTGCAACAGCCAGAGAAGCTACCATCGAATTTAAACAAAGAGCTTTTCGCTCAAGCCTTATGCCACAACTTGCAAGCGTTAGTGCTATGGGTATTGTTAGTCTTCCTGGTATGATGACAGGTCAAATACTTTCTGGTGTAAACCCAATAGAAGCTGTAAAATACCAGATGATAATACTTATAGCCATTAATACAGCAATTTGTCTTTCGGTATATATATTACTTTCTTTTGAGCAAAAGAAATTTTTTAACTCTTTTACTCAACTAAACATTTAAAAAATCCTGCGGTATTTCATAGTGCATATTGTCTATGTCGAGTTCAAGATTTTCAAGCCATGCGTAAAACTTTTCTATATTTTCTTTACCTTTTATAAAAGCACCGTGCTGGGGAGCAATGAGATCTATATCTAATTGTTTTGCCATATTAATCCATTTTTGAATTGCTATTTTGCTTGACATATATCTTTTGTGAAAACCAATCATATATTGAGTATGATTTTCAAAATTATCCACATATATATAATCCTGACCCAAAGATGCACCAAGGTCGCCGCTATATAGAATTTTTGATATTGGATCGTATATTTGAAAATTTCCTGGCGAATGTAAAAAATGAGCGGGTAATATGTAGAGCTCACAATTCTCAGCCAGTTTTATTTTAGCGCCTTTATCGTCAATCCCAATTAATTTGTTTACAAATAGTGAATCAACGCCAATATGAGGCAAAAACCTCATCCATAAATTTGAAATTAATGCTTTTGTTTTTGGTAATGTCATTAGCCAGCCGTTGATTGCAGACACAATATCAGGATCCTGATGGGACAAAAAAATATATTCAATGTTACCAATACCACTTATTGCGCCAATTTCCGTTAGAACATGTTTAAATACTTTATGACCTCCTGGATCCAATATAATACTTTTTTTGTTATCAACAATTAAATGAACATTAGCTTGCACCATCTGTCCTCTACCAAAATCCTCAAGTAATATGTTTTGATGTATGCCATTTGAAAATAATAATGTATTATTACCCATACAAATCCCCTGTATTTCATTAATTTTAATAACTATTTTAGTTTAATTTTTTTTACTAAATTTGTCAAGTTTTTTTATAGTTTATTTTTCAGGAGATTTAGTTATCAGATTCTTCAAAAGTTAACGCTTTTGCAATAACGAAAACATAACAAATTTTATTCAAAGCTTATAAAAAAATATTAGATTGCCAGCAAAGCCAATACCTAGCTTACAATAAGACGCCCGTAATTGTCTTCAAAACAGGAAAGAACAACAAACTCCCAAATTGCCAACAAAGCTAACACCTAGCTTGCGGCAAGATGCCCGTAATTCCCTTCAAAACGGGAAAGAATGCAACAGTCACCTTTTATAAAGGTTATGATAACAGCATTCTTAAATTTGATACTTTTATATTAGACATAACGATTCTTTTGTTTTAAAAACATTTTTGTTGCATTCAAATTTGTAGGGGATAGCGCCTATTTTCTTTTAAAAGAACTTGGTTATTGACAGACTTTTTGACAAATCTAAATCCAATATTGCTTACTGTCAAACCGCTAATTTCACTAATACAATAATCTTTTTAATTTGTCAAGTAAAAAAATCATGTAATAAAAATGTTATGTACAAGGATTAATCGGGTGATTAATCCTTGTATGTATTTTCTTATATTGAGGATATTGAATGCTAATTTTCGGTTATAAAAGCATAACAAATAAAATTTTTTTATCGCTGTCGATTGTTTAATTATATTTTATAAATCTTTTATTAAAAAGATATTGTTGGCTAACTTTTCTGTTTCTATTTTTATTGACAAAGACAAAACATTGTTATATTGGTTAAGTTAGCTATTAGGCAAAAAAATAGTTACTTTTAAGTTGGAAGGCATATTCTTTTAAAAATAGTAGCATTTTTTAATTTTAGAATACTATTGAAGTTTGAGATTTTGTTTTTAAAAATTGAAATATTTAAAATTGCAAAAATTTTATGTAATTTTAGGAGAAAATAAGATGATAATTTTAAATTGTTTGGCAGTTTTAATAGTGTCAATAGTGGTTTCTATATTGGGCAATATAATAGGTATTGGTGGTGGAATCATATTGGTGCCTTTTTATTTATTATTTACATTTAAGCTCAATTATAGCAAGTGGTTTAAGCTTGTTTACAATTGTAGTAAGTTCAATTGGGGGCACATATGCTTTTATAAAACAAAAAACAATTGATTATAAATTATTTGTAGTTATTATTAGTTTTATTTTGCCTGGTATTATTATAGGTTCAATTGTTAATAAATTTATAAAAACTCAACAATTTGCAATCATATTTCCATTATGGGTAATAATAATAGGTATTTTTTCTTTGGTGAGTGCTAAAAAAAATTTACTAAAATTTAATGGTCAAAGCACTACAAACATCATTAAACATAACAATCTTTTACGTTTCATTTCATTTTTAGCTGGTTTTGCGTCAGGATTTTTTGGTGTAGGGATAGGTGGCATAATGGGAACATATTTGGTTGCTGTGGAAGAAATTTCTCCAAGAAAAGCTTTTTCCACTTTGATTATGATAATGACAGTTACTTCTTTGATTGGGTTTATTGTACATTTAACAAATACAAACGCTTATTCGTCTGTTTGGTTGTTGTACGCTATTTTTTTATTTATTGGTGCGGTATCCGGTTCTCAGATAGGTGCTTATATTTCATCTGCTTTAGATTTAAAAACTTTAAGAGTATACCAGGGATGGATAATTTTATTTTTGGGTTTTTTCTTATTTTTAGGAAATATTGTTAAAATCTAACATATTGTAATTTAAAAAAGGACCTTTACTTTGCCGCACTTTATAAAATGCACTATTAAACTTTGGTGGAGCTAAGGGGGATCGAACCCCTGACCTCTTGGCTGCCAGCCAAGCGCTCTCCCAGCTGAGCTATAGCCCCAAGCACTTTTAATTTTAGCTAAATTTAATGTTTTGTCAATTTTAAATTAAATATCAAAGCCTTGTTCTGTATGTGTTGCAATATCCAGTCCTTTTTGTTCATCTTCTTCTGATACTCTTAATCCATGAGTTAAAATTGAGGTTAATTTTGCCAATAAAAAAGTCCCTAAAGCCGAGTAAGCTATAATTATAATAATAGCCAAAAATTCTATAAAAAACGTGTGAAAATTTCCTAATAGTAAACCATTTTTTGGACTTACAGATTTAGTTGCCAAAAGGCCAACTGCTAAAATCCCAAAAATACCATTTAGTCCATGCACGCCAAACACATCAAGCGAATCATCATAAGAAAACTTATACTTTACATAAGATACTCCTATCCAGCTTATAATTCCAGCAATAATGCCTATTAATAAGCTTGATACTACGCTTACATAACCGCAAGCTGGCGTTATACCTACAAGTCCAGCTACTGCACCACTTGCCGCACCAAGCATTGTAGGATGTTTATGCGACATCCATTCAGCGAACATCCAACTCAAAGCACCTGCTGATGCAGCAATATTGGTTGTTAAAAAAACATAGCTTGCAAGATTATTTGATGCAATGGCGCTTCCTGCATTAAACCCAAACCATCCAATCCATAAAAGACCAGCACCAATTATGCTTAGGGCTATTGATGAAGGTGGCATTATTGTTTTTTTAAAGTCTCTTCTTTTTCCTACAATTAATGCTAAGACTAATGCAGAAATGCCTGAGTTTGCTTCAACAACAAGACCGCCAGCAAAGTCAAGTACACCCATTTTTTGCAGAAAACCACCACCCCATACCCAATGTGCAATAGGTGCATAAACAAGCAAAACCCACAAGCTGCCAAATACAATCCAGGAAGAAAACTTTATCCTTTCAATAACACTTCCGCTAATTAACGCTAATGTAACTGCTGCAAATGATAGTTCAAATGTGCAGTATAGGTATGTTGGTATTGTTTGTGTAACAGAGTTAATTGTGATATTGTTCAAAAATATATATTTAAGACTTCCAATCAGTCCATCTATATCAGGCCCAAAGGCTAAGCTATAGCCAATAATTATCCACAATAAACTGACTATTGCAAGTGATACAAAAGACATGCCAATAGTATTTAATATATTTTTTGAGCGTACCATTCCACCATAAAACAAGCCAAGCCCAACAGGTATCATTGATAATACAAGTGCTGTTGATATAAGCATCCATGCAGTGTTTGCCTGATTTAAAGGGTGGTTTTGCGCCAACGCAATGCTTGGCATTAAAAGAAAAAGTAAAACGCCAAAAAATCTATAAAAGGATTTTATAAACATTTTAAACCTCCTGAACCCAATCATAGCAATATTTATTCCTATGTTTATATAATTGGACTTTCGGAAGATTTTAATGTTTATAAATTAAAAGACTAATAACAAAATTGTAAACACTTTTACAATTTTGTAAAAACACCCAAGTATTACTTGGGTGTTTTTAAATAGGGGGTACTTATTGTTTTATTTTTTTATACCTTTGCCAGGTCCTTCTGGTGCACCTTTTTCTACAGGCTCACCTGCTTTTTCCCATGCATTAAATCCGCCATCTAAGTTTACTACATTGTCATAACCCAATTCTTTTAGCTCATATGCAACTATGACACCTCTTCCGCCAGTTTTGCAATAAACAAGGTAAGTTTTGTTTTTATCTGGAAACCATGTAGGTCCTTGGAAATCAATTAATCCTCTTGGTGCCCAGATTGCACCTGGTATGTGCCCAGCAGTATACTCAGGATACTCCCTTGCATCCAAAACTATTGCGCCATTTTTTATAAGCTCTTTGGCTTCCTGTACGCTTACATTGTGAACACAAGTTTTAGCCTCTTTGATCTTTTTTTCAGCCAGAGGCGTAAGGCTGTAAGCATACTTAATAGGCACAGATGCAATAAAACCAATTAAAGCAAACAAAACTAACAAACGCTTCATACTAAAACCTCCTTGTAGTAATTTGTTACATATATTATACAATCTTGTTATTTTAATGCAATAATTTTTCTAATTAAATCGACTTTATAGTTTTAATTAAATTATAAGAATTGCTTATACAATCATTGAACCCAACACCATAAAAAGCATTGCCAAGAAAGTATAAGCCAGTATTTCTGGATTCGAATTCTTGTATTTGTTTTATAATTTCTGTGTGATTTAATAAATATTGGGGTATTGCAGATGTGTATTTTATTATTTTGTAATATTCAAAAGGAGCGAAAATTTTTGCACTGCGTTGCAGTTCGGCTAAAGCAATTTGTAAAATCTCAAAATTACTTTTTTGTACAACAGAAGGCCTCAGCGCACCACCTAAAAACATTCTTACTAAAAATCTATCTTCTGGGCTTCTGTTTTCAAAAATGCTTGAATCAAAGAGTACACCAATGGTTTTGTCAATCTTGTTTAAATCAAATAAATATCCATAAGAATCAACTACTTTGTTTGCAAATTTTTTGCTAAAAGCTAAAGCAACAAGTACAATTGGCGAATAAGGGATGTTTACAAGAGATTTTGATAGCTTATTATCAAGATTTTGTATAATTTTTGCTATCTCAAATGATGGTGCAGCAAATACGACAATATCTGCTTCAAACCTGTCAATATTTGTATACACGACATACTTTGAGGCTTTTTCTATAGAAACAACATTTTGTTTATTTAAAACATTAACAGATTTAGCTATATGATCAGTAAAAGATTGCATACCTTCTTTAAAAGAATAAAGCTCTTTTGTAAATTGACCACTTGCTGAAGAGGTATTTGCTTTTTTTTGTTTCATCAAACTTACCAAACCTTTGATAAGTGAGCCGTATTTCAATTCAATTTCTTTTATACGCTTAAAATTCGAAGTTATGCTCATACTATAAGGGTCTGCTGCGTATATCCCAAGAGACATTGGACCAATCAATTTATCTAAAAATTCTTTGCCAAGGCGCCTTGTTACAAATTCTGCCACAGTTTCATCTTCTGGGTTTGGCTTTACAAATGGTTCTTTAAGCAAAGCAAGTTTTGATTTTGTGCTTAAAAAGTTATCTATCAATAATTTTTGTTGTTTTGTTGGTATTTCGTATAGCCTGCCATCATATATAAATTTTTTGTTTGATGATTGTTTGGCTTTTATGAGATTTTTTAAAAAGCCTGTTTGTTCAATAAATTTAATTGTAGTTTCATTGTATAAAAAGCCGTTTGGACCTGCTTCTATTAAAAGACCATTTTCTTGAATTGTCTGAATTTTACCGCCGTTTTGTGTTTCTTTTTCAAGGACGGTTACGTCAAAACCCTCTTTTTTAAGTAAATAAGCGCACGAAAGCCCAGAAATGCCAGCACCAATTACAATTGCTTTCATATATACCTCGATACTATACTTGATAAAACTTCTATGAAGTCGTCATCGTCATTAAAACATTTAAACCTAAATAAATTAATATTCATTTTTTTTGCAAATTGAGCATATGTATAATCTATCTCATAAATTGTTTCCGTGTTGTCTGTAACAAAACTTACTGGTACAATAAGAACAGTTTTGTTTTTAAGGTTTTTAAGTGTGTCAGTTGTTGTAGGCTCAAGCCAAGCAATGGGTCCAAGCTTTGATTGAAAAGACACATAATATTCTTTTAAGTTAAGGTTTTTTGCCAAAAAATTGCAAAAGATATATGTGTCTTTTTCGTAGGAATCTTTTTTGGCAAGTTTTAAAGGTAAACTGTGGTTAGAAAAAATTACCGCATCAGGATAAATTTCATTTAGTGTAGCTTTAAGCTTTTGTATGTAGAAATCAATAAATTTGGCAAAACTACACAAAGGCGGAAGGATTTTTTTTGGTTTTTTTTCAAACAAAATACCATATAGTGTTTTAGAATAGATCGTGTATAATGGAAACATTATTGTGTTTTTATCTTTACAAAATGGTTTTGAATAAGAAAAACAATAATTTACTTTAGTATTAAGGATTTTTTGCAATTTATTTGCCTGGGATTTTGTTATTTCAAGCAATGGTGAGGGTGCAACTTTTAATATTTTGCAGCTTGAAAAAGCTCTGCTTAGCATAAGCGTTGCAAATATTTTTCGAATTAAGGCATTTTGAATATTTGATATGTATGGGTCGTCAAACATATTATGCAAAAAGCTAAAACATTCGGTTTTTTTTGAAATATAACCTAAATTAGCAATTGTTATATTCATGTATTGTATCTACTAAAAATTTTAAATTATCTTGGGGTGTTTGTGGAAGCACGCCGTGGCCTAAATTAAAAATATACAGTTTACCTTTCATGCTATTGAGTAATTCTAAAGTATGTTTTTTTATTGTATTTTTGTCTGTGAGCAAGATTGTATTGTCAAGGTTACCTTGAAGACACTTGTTGGTTTTTTGTGAGATTTGGTCAAGTTCTACTTTCCAATCAAAACTATACGCACTTGAAGGTAATTTTAAAATATAATCCAATAAATGATTTGCTGAGTGAGCAAAGTAAATAGATGGTTTTTTAATAGATTCTAATATTTTGAAATTATATTCAAAGATATAATCTTTATAAGTTTTGGCAGCCAATATACCAGCCCAACTATCAAATAACTGAAAGCAATCACAACCGCTTTGAAGTTGAGCATTTAAATAATCAATTGTGAGATTAGTTAAAATTTCCATGATGTTTTTGAATTTTTCTGTTTCCTGGTAAATAAAAGCTTTAGGCGAATAGAATTTTGCATCGTTAAAAAGATAGCAATACAATGTAAAAGGAGCGGCTGCAAAACCTATTAGTGGTTTTTTTGTCAATGTTTTTATTAGTTTTATACCTTCAAAAACAAAGTTTAATTTATTGAATAAACCATCATAGTATAAATTATTGATATCAATATCAACAACAGGTGATGTTCCTTCGTGATAGAAAATTTTGGCATTCAAAGCCAAAAGAGGAATCAATATATCAGAAAACAATATTGCAGCATCAACATTAAGTGTTTCAATTGGAAGAAGTGTAGTTTTTGCTATAAGCTCAGGTGTTGTACACATTTGCAAAAAAGAGTAATTTCGTCTTAGATCGCGGTATTCTTTTAGCGCCCTGCCTGCCTGTCTCATTAGCCATACAGGCGTATCTTGTCCTTTTATACCATTTAACCTATCCAAAAAAAACATTTTTAAGCTTTAGCCTCGTGCCAATTTTTGCCTATGCCAATGTTAACTTTTAGTGGTACTTCAAAATTTACAACTTTTTCCATTGAATTTTTTACAATATCTTTTACTTCTTCAACTTGAGCATCACTGCATTCAATTAATAGTTCATCATGTATTTGCAAAATGATTTTTGCATCAAAATTTTCAAGTGCTTTATCTAATTTAACCATAGCAATTTTTATAATATCAGCTGCTGTGCCTTGAATTTTGGCATTTACTGCAGCCCGTTTTTCAAATTCGGCTAATTTCTTATTAGGACTGTTTATATTTTCAAAGTAGCGTCTTCTATTGAAGTATGTTTGTGTGTAGCCTAAATTTTTTGTTTCTTTAAGTGTTTCATCTATAAATTCTTTTGCTTTTGAAAACCTTTCGAAATAGCGTTGTATATACTCACTTGCTTTTTGTGCCGGAATTGAAAGCGTTTTTGCTAAGCTTTGTGCACCCATCCCATAAATAATACCAAAATTAATTGTTTTTGCAATTCTTCTTGTGTGTGAATCTACCATTTCCGGCAAAATATTAAATAATTCTACAGCTGTTTGTGTGTGTATATCTAAATCTTTTTTAAAAATTTCAAGCAGTATCGGATCTTTAGAAAGTTCAGCCAAAACTCTTAATTCAATTTGAGAATAATCTGCACAGATTAAACTGAAATCTTTTTTTGCAACAATAGCTTCTCTGATATTAACAAATGGGTTGTCAAGAGGAAGATTTTGCATATTGGGGTTTGAAGATGATAGTCTACCGGTTAGCGTTAGGGTTTGATTGAATGTTGTATGTATACGATTATTTTTGTCTGCATTTTTAATTAGAGGTTCAATATATGTGGATAAAAGTTTGGTTAGTATCCTGTATTCTATAATTAATTTTGCTACTGGATGGTCAAGTTGTTCTAAAGTATCAGAATCCGTTGAAAAACCTGTTTTGTTTTTTTTGGTTGGTTTTAAACCAAGTTTTTCAAAAAGCGCCACTTGAAGTTCTTTTGGTGAATTTATGTTGATTGAACCAGTTATGCTTTCAATTGAAGAGCGTTTTTCCTGTATTAGTTTATTGATAGTTTCTCTATATTGCTTTAATTTTTCTATATCTACGCCGATACCCTCTTTTTCCATTTTCTTTAAAATTTTTGATAAGGGAAGCTCAACTTCAAATAACAAGAATTCCAGACCGAGTTTTTTTATAAAATCTAGAAAAATAGGCTTAAGATAAGAGACTTTTTGGCTATAGGTCATTTCTGATACCTTTTCGTAGAGTCCTTTGTCTATAAATAAGGCACATTTATCAATATTGCCTGCAGTTTTTGGCTGGATTAAATAAGCTGCAAGCTCAAGCAAAACTGAATCGTCCGTTTGATAAGAAGGTAGTTGCTCATCAAATAAATTAGCTTGATTACAATTTTTATTATTGTTTTTATTAGGTACAAGCTTATCCATAAGGCTTTTAAAATTGTATTGTTTAAAGAGTTTCGTAAGCAATTCAAGATCTGGTTCGGATTTTTTTATAGAATCAATTGTAATATTGTCAAAATTTATATTTTTATCTAAAATTGTTAGAGATTTATATAGCTTTAGCTTTTCTTCGTCAATGTTTTCTTTTATTTTTTGAGGCAACTTGTCTTTGTTTTTTATAATGCCCTCTATATCGTTGTAGGTTTTTAAAAGTTTAACTGCTGTTTTTGGTCCGATGTTTTCAACGCCTGGTATGCCATCTGATGAGTCTCCAGCTAAAGCCAGCAAATCGCTTATTTGTTGAGGTTTTACACCAAACTTTTCAATTGTTTTTTGATAGTCATAGGTGATATTTTTCACAGGATCAAAGATAAATACATTATCGTCAACAAGCTGAAACAAATCTTTATCCTGTGTTACAATAACTACATCAAAATTTTTCTTAAACTTATTTGTAAGTGTTGCAATAATATCATCAGCTTCAAATCCAGCTAATTCCAAGTATTTTACACCAAAGGCTTTAATAATTTCTTTTGTAGGCTCAATTTGAATAGCCAAATCATCTGGTATTGGAGGACGCTGTTTTTTATAATCGTCAAAAAGCTCTTTTCTAAATGTTTTTTCTTTTGAGTCAAAGCAAATAAGTATATATTTTGCATCTTTTAAAGACAATAGCAGTCTTGCAAACCCAAATATAACACTTGTAGGAAAATTATTGTACGATAAATTTTTGATTGCGTAAAAAAATCGGTATAAAAATGAACTTCCATCAATTAAGTATACTTTTTCTTTCATAAGTATTTGACAAACAAAACAGATTTAATCATAATAAACAACACGTGGGCGATTAGCTCAGTGGAAGAGCGCTTGCTTCACACGCAAGAGGTCACAGGTTCGATACCTGTATCGCCCACCAATTTTATTGTTTTTTTGGAACAATCCTTAAAGAAAGTTCATCAAGTTGCTTTTGATCTACTTCGTTTGGTGCAATAGTTAAAGGGCAAATACCTTTTTGTGTCTTTGGAAATGCTATAACTTCCCTTATGGATTCTTCTTTTAAAATAAGCGTTACAAGCCTATCAAAACCAATGGCAAGACCGCCATGTGGCGGTGCTCCGTATTTTAAAGCATCAATCAAAAAGCCAAATTTTAACCTTGCTTGATCTTGTGGTATATTTAGTACCTTAAACATTTTTTCTTGAAGGTCGCTTCTGTGAATCCTTATGCTTCCTCCGCCAATTTCTGTGCCGTTTAGTGTAATATCATAAGCTCGAGCTTTAACGCGTTCTGGGTGTTCTTCTAAAAATTCAATATCTTCAAGCTTTGGTGATGTAAAAGGATGGTGCATGGCATCCCATCTTTTTTCTTCTTCGTTGTATTCAAACAATGGAAAATCAACAACCCATGTGAAATTGAACTCATCTTTGTCTGCTAAGTTAAGCCTTTTTGCAAGCTCAACCCTTAAAGCGCCAAGTGCGCTATAGACAATTTCTTTTTTATCAGCAACAAAAAATAAAATATCTCCAGGTTTTGCTTCTAATCTTTTTATTATCTCATCCATGTGTTCTTTTTTGAAAAATTTTACAATAGGTGATTGAAGTTCATTTTCTCTGACTTTAATCCACGCGAGGCCTTTTGCTTTAAATACACTTGCAAGTTTTGTCAATTCATCAATTTCTTTTCTTGAAAACCACTCGCAACCTTTTGCATTTATTGCGCATACTATGCCTTTTTGGGCAGCTGCGCTAAATACTTGAAAATCGCAAACGCGTGCAATATCTGTAATGTCTTTAAGCTCAAGAGAATACCTTAAGTCTGGTTTATCAGAACCGTAGCGACTCATAGCTTCATCGTATGAGATACGCTTAAATGGTATTTTAAGTTCAAGGCCTAAAGTTTCTTTAAATATTGAATAAATAATTCCTTCAGTTATTTGCATTACATCTTCTTCGTCAACGAAACTCATCTCAAGATCAATTTGTGTAAATTCAGGTTGCCTATCTGCCCTTAAATCTTCATCTCTAAAGCATTTTGTTATTTGGTAATACCTATCAAACCCAGAAACCATAAGCAACTGTTTAAAAAGCTGCGGGGATTGAGGAAGGGCATAAAATTTGCCTGGTTCTAATCTGCTTGGTACAAGAAAATCCCTTGCGCCTTCAGGTGTGCTTTTTGTTAGCATTGGTGTTTCTATATCAATAAAACCTTGTGAGTCTAAATATTTTCTTGCAGCAAATGCAGCCTTATACCTTGTAATAAGGTTTCTTTGCATAGTTGGCTTTCTAAGATCTAAGTAGCGATACTTAAGCCTTGCTTCTTCGCTGGCATTGACATATTCTTCAACAGGAAGAGGTACAACTTCGCTTACAGATAAGATATCCATTTTTTTAGCTAAAACTTCTACTTTTCCTGATTTTAAATTTTGGTTTTGCGTGCCTTCGGGTCTTAACCTAACAATTCCACTTACTTTGATACAAAATTGACTTCTTAGGCTTCTTGCTTTTTCGTGTAACTCTTTATTTTCTTCTGGGTCAAAAACAATTTGTACAATGCCTTCTCTATCTTTTAAATCAATAAAAACCACTCCACCATGGTCTCTATAATTTTGGACCCAACCGTATAGGTTAACTTCTTTTCCAAGCAAGCTTTCATCAACATTACCGCAATATGCAGTTCTATCAAGTGGCATACAAAACTCCTTTTAACGTATTTTCTAATTGGTTTAATTCAATTGTTTTTTGGGTTGAATTTTTCATATCTCTTACAATACACGAGCTACTTTTTAATTCATTTTCCCCTATTATTATGCAAACTTTGGCTTCTAATTTATCAGCTTTTTTTAACATACTTTTTAAACTTTTATTTTCATATTCGCAATAAACTTTAAATTGTAAATCACTAAGTTTTTGAAGTATATTTAATGCGTACAATGTAACGCCAAGGTTTGCAATGTAAATATCAATACTGTTTTGTGGCTTAATATCTAAAATATCAATAATGCGTTCTTCTCCAAGTGCAAACCCCACACCACAAATGTTATTCCCACCTAAGTCTTGAATCAAATTATCGTATCGTCCGCCAGCAGATAGTGTCAAATTATTATTTACAAACTCAAACACAAAGCTTGTGTAATAATCCAGGCCTCTAACAAGCAATTCATTTTCTATAAATTCTATATTAAGAGCTTTTAGACACTCTACTACACCTGTGTAATGCTCTTTGCAATCTTTACATACGTAATCTTTCAATTTAGGCGCACCCCTTGCAATTATTTTACACTTTTCATTTTTGCAATCAAGAATTCTTAGTGGATTTTTATAAAGCCTTTTTTGACAGTCAATGCAGAGGGATTCTTTGTAATGCTCAAAATAACTAATTAGCGCTTTTGAATACTGGGGTCTACAGTTTGGGCATCCAATATTATTTATCTCTAAGTTTGTTTTAATATTCAATTTTTCAAACAGCAATGTATTAACATATATAATTTCTGCATCTATAGCGGGATTTTTGATGCCAAAGCATTCTGCTCCAATTTGATGAAATTGTCTAAAACGCCCTTTTTGGGGTCTTTCATAGCGAAACATTGGTCCTATATAATAAAGTTTATTAAATACAGATGTTTCAAGTTTATTTTCTATAAAAGCCCTGACTATACCTGCTGTGCCTTCTGGCCTTAACGTTACGGATTCTCCGGATTTATCCAAAAATGTATACATTTCTTTTTCTACAATATCCGTGCTATCTCCTACACCTCTTTCAAATACCGAAGTTTTTTCTAAAATAGGTGTTCTGATTTCTTTGTAGCCTAAATGAGTAAATATTTTAACAGCTGTTTTTTCAAGAAAGTGCCATTTTTCTATTGTTTCTGGTAGTATATCTTTGAAACCTTTCAAAACTACCTCCTTGCTTTTATTGCAAAAGCTATTATGGCTATTGGAAACAATACTAAGTTTGGAAGCCAGATAGCATAATATATATTATTGCTTGAATATAAGCTTTTGCCAAATGTTTCAAGTACATAAAATACTATAAATGAAAACATGCTAAAAATTATTCCAAAAGTTTTTCCGGATCTGTAAAAACTCAAAGCAGAAACAAAACCTATTAAAGATAAAACAAATACACTGGTAGATAGAACAAACATTTGATGTAGTTCAAATAAGGCATCTGTGCTTTGTGGGTGAGTTTTAATATAATGTATCAGTTTATTGATTGGCATAAAACCGGGATTGCTTGCAAAGTTATAAGTAAGGTCAGAAAATTTTATAACTACTGTATAAACTTTAAAATAAGCATTGTTTATACTATTTTTGTCTCTAAAAAAAACATTTCCATCAAAACATTTAAGTGCAAAGCCGTCAATTGTGTCTATAAATTCAACTCTTTTTGCTTTTATTATTTTATTTTCTACATCTACAAAAACATTATAAGCTTTGTTATGATTGGGGGATAAAGCATCTGCATAAATCGTAAAATTTTTTGTTTTAAAAAAGGTATTTTCTGTTAAACCAGCCTGGACATTATTTTTTGCAAGTTTGTAAAGTTTAGTTCGATATGCAGCATTTGCTATTGGGGATAGATATGTAACTATAAAAAATAGAAGAAGAAAAACAATAAATGTAAATAAAAGGGCGCTTTTATAAATTCTAAACGTGGAAAGCCCCATGGTTTTTGCGATATCAATTTCTAAGTTTTTAGACATCTGAGTATATGTAAGGTTAATTGAAAGCATTAAACTCATAGGTATTGTAAAAATTGCTAAAAACAATGCCATATAAGCAAGAATCGTTAGCATATCAAATAGACTTGTACCGGTAGAAAAAAGTACATCGGAAAATTTAACCATATCTCCTATTAACATAACTATTGTGATAATTATTAAACTTACAAAGAAAGACTTTGTAAGATTTATAATTATGTACCTATCAAAGAGCTTTATACTAAACAGCTAAAAGCCCTCCCTGGCAATATTTTTGATTTAAATTGTCTTGTTTCTAAATTATTTCTATTGAGTTTTAAAAAATACTCATTCATTGTTAAAAAGTTTGTATTTTGTTTTATTGCGTTTAATAGTTTAACAAATGTGTCAATGAATGGGCCACCTTCAATTTCTGCATGAACCGGCAAAATACCATATTCGGTTGTTTCAATGGTTTTTTTTGCGATACTTAAAAAATCTTTTGGATTTTCTTCAAGACATGGTAGGTTTGATGGTATTTCAATCAATTGGGTGATTTGTTCAACAAATGGTTTTTGCGCCCTTGATATACTTAAAAATTTGATAAACTTTAAATTTTTGATGTATTTTAGGGCTTTTTTAGAGCAAACCCAACCTGGAGCGCCAAATGATTTAGGATAGTCTTTGTATATGCTAAAGTATGTTGAGATGCCTTTTTCAAACCATACTTTAATTTCATCGTAAGTTAATTTTTCTATGTTATCTTGCCAAAACCTATGATCGTATGCATGAAACTCAACTTCATGTCCATTTAATTTTATCTGAATAAGTATATCTTTCAACCACGCAAGCATTGGCGGTTTAAGTAGTGTACCATATAGAGCTGTTTTAATACCGTAAGAACTGACTGCTTTTGTTTTTAACATCTTTTTTAAAAAAGCTGGCTTTAAGAGGTTTATTATTGCTTTTCCAGAATTATCAGGTCCAAGTGTTACATAGAAAGTAGCTTTTATATTAAATTCATTGAAAATCTTAATGAGTTTTGTAACGCCGTATTTTAGACCATTAAAAGTATCTACATCTACTTTAATGCATATGTTATTCATACTCATTTATAAATGCATCTATCGATAATTTTAATGCATCTCCTAATGCAACTTTTGGCTCCCAGTTAAGTAATTCTTTTGCTTTTTTTATAGAAGGTTTTCTGTTGTATATATCTTGGTAAGATTCTCCGTAAAATTCTTTTGAATCTATTTCTATAATTTGCGAAAACTCTTTGTCATTTTTATGTTTTTCATGTTTTGAAAAAATATCCCTCATTAAGTAAGCTAAATCTTTTATTGAAATATTGTTATTTGGATTTCCTATATTTATTATTTGTTTATCACATACATTGTTTTCATTTTTCAAAATTTTGATTAAAGCGTCAATACCATCGCTTATGTATGTGAAGCTACGCATTTGTTTTCCACCATCTACTAAATATATAGGTTTTTTAAAAAGCAGTGATGCTATGAACTGTGTAACAACTCTGGAAGAACCTTCTTTGGCAATTTCTATTGAATCAAGTTTTGGTCCGATCCAGTTAAATGGCCTAAAAAGTGTAAAAGGTAAATTTTCATGATTGCCATAAGCCCAAATTACTCTATCTAGCAATTGTTTTGATGCAGAATAAATCCAACGTTCTTTGTTTATTGGTCCTGTACATAGAGGGCTTTTGTCTTCGTCAAATTCTGGATCAGGGCTTATACCATAAACTTCCGATGTTGATGGGAAAACAATGCGTTTTTTATACTTTGCGCACTTTTTTATAATATCTAAATTGGCTTCAAAATCTAAGTGGAATACTCTCAAAGGATCTTCCACATACATTTTTGGCGTTGCAATAGCAACAAGAGGCATTACAACATCGCACTTTTTTATATGATACTCGATCCATTCTTTGTTTATTTCAATGTCGCCTTCAACAAAATGTAATCTAGAATTTTCAAGGTCTCTTATGCGGTTATCGTCTATATCCATGCCATATATTTCCCAATCTGTGCTTGCAAGTACTTCTTTTGTAAGATGGTAGCCAATAAAACCATTTACACCTAAAATTAAGATTTTCACAAATATCCCCCTTCTAAAAGATTTAAAATTTCTTTTTCTTTATATGTTTTACCATCGTATTCAACTTCTTTTAATTCCAACGAACCCACTTTAGATCCAATGTAGACTTTATTGTCTATTTTGGCAATTTGTTTTGGTTTTAATTGGATGCTATAAGGTATTGCCCACCATATAATTAGTTCTTTACCTTTATAGTAGCAAAATGCACCAGGGTAGGGTTTTGTTACAGCTCTTATTAAATTGTATATTTCTATAGAAGTTTTATTAAAATCAATTAGACCATCTTGCTTAGTTCTTCTACCAAAATAACTTGCTTTTGACTCATCTTGTTTTACTGGCTTTACTGTATTGTTTTTAATATGTGGCAAAGTTTCATCCAAAAGTGTAAAGGCTAATTTTTCCAGTTTTTCATAAAGTGTTTTTGCTGTATCATAAAAGTCTATATCTATGCACTTTTGAGCAATAATATCGCCTGCATCAGGTTTTTTTACCATATAATGAAGTGTAACGCCTGTTTGTTTTTCACCATTTACCAAAACCCAATTAACAGGAGCTCTGCCACGATAAGCTGGAAGGCATGATCCATGTAAATTTATAGCTTTAAAAGGCGCAAGTTTTAGAATATCTTCACATATGAGATTCCTGTAGTAAAAAGAAAAAATAATATCAGGTTTATAGCTTGCAATTTTATCAATCCATTCTTTTGTATTTACATTTTCTGGCGTAAAATATTCTATATTATTTTTTTCGCACCAGGCTTGAACACTTTCAAACCATATATTTTCGTTTTCATCATTTTTATGAGTAAAAACACATTTAATGTCAAATCCATGTTTTTTGAGGGCTGAACAACCAATTACGCCCATATTATGATATGCAAAAACAACCGTTTTCATTGGTTTTCTTCTGTTGTTTTAATTTTTTTTAGTGAATTATCTTTTGATTCATATATATTTTCAATTACAAATACAGGTCTGTTTTTAACCTGTTTGTAAATTCTTCCTATGTATTCTCCGAGTATGCCAAATGCAAAAAATTGAGCTCCAATAAGAATAAAAAGGACACTGAAAAGTGAAAATACACCGCCTAAAGCCCACTCAACACCGTAAAATATCCTTCCAAGCGCCAATACAATGCCAAGCAAAATACCAAAAGCTGCAGTTAAGATACCACCATATAACAATATCTCAAGCGGTAGGTTTGAAAACGAAGTCATTAAATCAAACATTAAATTTACAAGCTTGATAAGTGAGTATTTAGATTTTCCAGCCTGTCTTTGGCTGTGCTGTATTGGTATCTCAACAATATTTTTTGTATAGTACGTTGCAATAGCTGGTATAAATACAGTTTTTTCGTCATTATTTAGCATGCGTTCAACTATCTTTTTTCTGTAGCCTCTAAGCATACAACCCCAGTCGTTTAAATCAACTTTTGTGATTTTTTTTGTTATGTAATTGTTTAAGTGAGAAGAAAATTTTCTAAAGATAGAATCTTTTCTTTGCTGTCTTATTGTTGCTATGACATCATAGCCTTCGTTAAATTTTTCAACAAGCTTTGGTATTTCCTCAGGTGGATTTTGAAGATCGGCATCCATTGTGATTACTTTATCGCCTGAAACCACACTAAACCCTGCAAAAATTGCAGCATGTTGTCCATAGTTTCTTGCAAGTTCCACTACTTTTACATTGCCTTTTAAGCTTTTTAAAATGTTTAGAGAATTATCTTTGCTGCCATCATCAACGTATATGATCTCGTAATCTTCATTTAATGAGTTTAAGACATTCAATAGCCTTTCATGTAAAGGTAAAATATTTTCTTCTTCATTGTAAACAGGTATAACAACAGATATCATTTTTTTACTCCAAAGAAAGCTTTTCTATTCACAAACAAAGCGGTATTTCCGACAATTACCGATAACCATAATGTGCAAATCCTTGCTAAAATTGTTGCTGGTAAGCTAACATAGGCAGGTATACCTATATAAATAAGCAAACCAAACAAAGTAATATCTGATACAATTAATCCCCCAGGCAACATGGACAAACTTCCAACAAGCGTTGCAAAACCAAATATTACAGTTGTTTTTATAATATTTACATCAAAGCCAAAACCTTTCAAAATCAAACTAAGCGAGACACCCTCGCTTGTCCAGGCAAGTATAGTAATTAAAATCACTTCACTAAAAAGTCCTATGGTAAAAAATGACACCATATCTTTTAAAACAACATAATACTTCCTTATGGTGTATGGCAAAATTGTTCTAAGTTTTACAAATATTTGTTTAAATATCTTTGGATAAAAAATTATACTTACTGCAATTATGAGAATTGCTCCCAAAATAGAAAATTTTTGCAAATAAAACATACCAATTAAAGATATCACAGAAAGTATCAAAAAATCAACATAAATTTCTGCAAATGTAGCAGATAGCGTTTTTTTGAACGGTGTTTTTGTTATATTTTCTATAATGTAGTTTTTTATAGTATAGCCAAATTTAACTGGTGTAACACTCATTGCCAAACCGCATAGAAAGATTTTTAAATCTGTAAAAAAATTTACTTTAATGCTCAATTTTTTTATATATAAATGCCACCTAAAAAATTTTATAAAATCGTTTCCAAAACCAAAAATTGCCGCGCCAATCAAATATATTTTATCAAAATATTCCAAAGATTGTACAGCTTTTTTGAAATCTGCGAAAAAACCTATTGCTGATATTATAATAAACAGTATTACAAGCAATATAAAAAATTTTTTCAACTAATCTGTTTGCCCCTTATTAGATATAATACTAAAGTATGGTTCTTTTAATAGTATGTAATAATGTTTGTATGCAAATTTTGGTATTTGGTTTGTCTTGATAAGCAATATTACCCTTTTGTCTGAATCCCATACTTTTTTAAATTGTTCGATGCTTGGAAACCATTTTTCTTTCTCTTTTGGTGATAGGTGGCTTCGCCCAAAACCAAGCTCATTTACGCTATCGATTTGTATTGTTCTTTTTTGTGTGTAGTAATTAAAAGATTGTCTATAGAGTTTGTATTGTCCAAGAAGGTCGCCTTTTTTGTATATTTTATTAACAAATAAAGCAACGGGTTTTGTGGTTTTGTAGTATATAGTATAAGCGGCAGTAGGAATAATAGCTAAATTGTAAAAAATCATAATACCAAAAAATATACTCAAAAATGTTTTTTTGGCATCTTTTACAATAAACGGTAAAATAGCTAACACAATCAAAACTATAGCAGATGGTGTTATTAACATAAACCATTTTTCTAAGCTCATGTATACATTTTGAACAAAACAAAACCCAATAAGTGCAACGAAAAAAATGCTAAACATCACAAGGTTAATATACTTATCATTTTTATCTATGTTTTTTATATTTGAAAACATATTGCCAAGTACTATCGAAAGGGGGAAAAATAAAGGTGCTACATATGTCACAAGTTTACTTTGAGATAGACTATAAAATACAAATATAAAGCCACCAAATGTCAACAAAAATATTAAATCATCCTTTTGAATCCCTTTAAATTTTGATATTTTGTACGCTTTTATCATACTAAAAATAAATAAGATCCACGGCAAAAACCCAAAAATTACAACAGGTATAAATGTCCAGATAGGTTGTGTGTGTTCTAAAGGCTCTAGGTATCTCAAAAATTCTTGTTTTAAGAAGAAGTAATAGTAAAAATCACTTACCTGTTGTCCTGCCATATAAATCCATGGTAGACATAAAGCAAGAAGCAATATAATGCCTATTGGTGATATCAATCTGAAAAAGCTTTTAAATTGTTTTGCAAATATTGACCACAAGAAAAGTATTGCAAATGGGAAAATTATGCCAATGAGTGCTTTTGATAAAAACCCAAGTGCCATTCCTATATACATAAGATATACAAAATATTTTTTGTTAGTTTTTAAATATAAACAACCACTGTAGGTTGACATAGTTATAACAAATGCATTTGTCATATCTATGAGATTTAGCCTGCCTATTATAAAATAGTACATTGAGCTTGCTAAGATTAAAGATGACCAAAATGCAGTTTTTTGATTTATGATTTTTTTTGCAAATTTGTAGTTTAAAAAAATTCCAATTAACGAAATTGTTACTGTCCAGAACCTTCCAGCAAAATCGTTAAATCCAAAAATTTTAAGTGCTAAAATATTCATCCAGTAATACAAAGGAGGTTTTTCTAAATATACCGTATAGTTTAGATAAGGTATAACATAGTGTCTAAGCTGTATCATTTCACGCGGAATTTCTACATATCGCGCTTCATCTGGATCCATGTATGGCATATACCAAATTAGAGCAAAGTAGCATATAATTATAAATAAAGCATAAAAAATAAGTTTTTCTCTTTTTTCTTCCATACTTTAGCTCCTCAAAAATATATTTATAACATTTTATTTGGATTTTGTATATCTCGTTTTTCATTGAATATTAAAAATTCATCAGAATTGGTTTCAAGTTCAATTCTTGGTAGCCTTTGAGTGAGCTTATGATCAAGTGTATTTACTCCATCTCTGGTATAATGCATGAAGTATATATGATTTCTTTGTACTTGAGTTAAGCAAAAAAATATAGCAAACAGCAAAACAAATAATTTCGAATTACTCATAACATATTAAACTAGCGACTTACATTGTTTTAAAAATTATAAAAACCTTAAATTTCGTTCATTTGTTGAAAAAAAACAAAAAGTAACTATAATCCAAAAGATGGGGGTGTAAAATGAAAAAAATTGTATTTATTGCTTTGTTTTTATTTGCATTTAGTAGTGTAGCTAGCGCTCGTATTATATACAATTTGGGTTATGGTTTTGGCTTACTAAATTCTGGTAATGGTTTTAGCAAACTTGATAAAAAATATTATGATTATTATAAAGTAAGTGTTGATTTTGAACATTTTTATACTAAAAAATTTAGCATTATAGCAGAGCCATTTGTTGCGTATGTAAATAGACCAACAGAAGGTGTGTCCTTTGGTGTGAGTGGTTTGTTGAGGTATTATTTTTTAAACGAAACGACATTCAGGACATTTGCTGATGGCGGTTTGGGTGTTTCATACAATACTTTGCAGTATCCAGACCAAGCTTCAAAATACTTATTTATGCCACAGGTAGGTTTAGGTATAGAATTTAATGTGGGTAAATCTACAAAAATGTTTATAGAGGATAGATTTATACATATGTCTTGTGCTTCTATAAAAGAACCAAACGGAGCTGTAAATTCGAATACAATAATGATTGGGATATCTTTTTAATTAATGGATGAATTTAAAGACTGGCATTGGCAAGTAAAACATTCTTTAAAAAATGTATCAAGTCTGGGTCTTGTAAGTACGAAAGATACACTTGTTACGCCGTATTTGCTTAGTTTGTTTCAAAGCAAAGCCATACTAAATCAATTTATTGAAACAAATGAAAAAGATGAAAAAGGCTTAAAAGACCCTTTGTATGAAAAAAAATTCACAAAAGTAAAGGGGTTAATTCACAGATATCCAGACAGAGCATTAATTGTTTTAACAAATAAATGTTTTGCAAATTGCAGATTTTGTTTTAGAAAAAATAATTGGGATAATTATGAAGGTTTTAGTTTAAAGAAAGCTATTGAATATTTAAATAGCCAGACTCAAGTAAGAGAAGTGCTAATTAGCGGGGGAGACCCACTAACTTTTGAGGACAAAAGCTTAGCTAACATTATTGAAAAAATTAGGTCAATTAAACATATAGAGTTAATAAGAATAGCCACACGCGCCTTAAGTGTTTTACCATATAGGATAAGTGATTCTTTGATTGAAGCTTTGAAGCCTTATAAGCCTATTTGGTTTTCAATCCATATAAATCACCCAGATGAGATAACGGATGATTTTATTGAAGCTTCAGGTAAAATTATTGATAGTGGTTTTCCGATTGTTTCGCAAACCGTGCTATTGCGCGGGATAAACGATGACGCTTTTATACTTAAAGAATTGTTTTGTAAACTTGTTAGGCTTCGTATAAAACCGTATTATTTGTTTGGTTGCGATAGGGCGGTGGGTAATGAGCGCTTCAGAGTTAAAATAGAAGATGCGCTAAAAATTATAGGTCTTTTGAGAAATAATACTAGTGGTCTTTGTATGCCATTTTTTGCACTTGATGTTGATGATGGAGGTAAAATTATTTTAGAACCAAACCGTATAATTTCAAAAAAAGATAATATTTATACATTTAAAAACTTTGAAGGTAGGCAATTATATTATGAAGATGCCAAGTATTGATGAAATTATTAAAAAAATAAAAAAACAAACAAACCCTGAAAGATTAGGTATGATATTAATCCATAATGGGATTGTAAGAAAAACTTCAAAGGATGGCTCAAAAATTGTAAAAGAGATGGTTATTAGTTACAATAAAGAACTTTTGGATAAAAAAGTTAATGAATTAAAAACTTTACCTGGCATAGAGTATGCATCAGCGTTTATAAATGAAGGAAAACTTAATATTGGCGATGATATTATGCTGGTTATAGTTGCTGGTGATAGAAGAAGCAATATTTTAAAGCCCTTTGAAGATTTTATTAAATATATAAAGCAAAATATAGTTAAAGAGCAAGAAATATGAATGAAATAGTTAAAAGAGTTATTGAACACTACAAAGAACCAAAGTTAGAGCTTGAATACTCAAATCCGTTTGAATTACTTATAGCTTTGATTTTATCCGCAAGATGCCTTGATAAAACAACAAATAAGATTACAAAGGAGTTTTTTAAGCGATTTAAAACCCCTTGTGATATAGCAAATTCAAGCACAGATGAGGTTAACATGCTAATATCCTCATGCAGCATGCACAATTCTAAGGCAAAAAGTATTTTTGAATTGTCAAAAATTTTATGTGATAAGTTTGATAATAAAGTTACAGATGATTTTGATGAGTTAATTAAATTGCCTGGTGTTGGCGAAAAAACAGCTAATATTTTACTTGCGTTTGGTTTTTCAAAGCCCACAATAGGTGTAGATACGCATGTGGCGCGTGTTTGCAAGCGGCTTGGAATTTCAAAAACCACTGACCCAAAAGAAGTTGAGGAATCGATTAAATCTATTTGCGAAAAGCAATACTGGGTAGCGTTTTTTTCTGGTTTGATATTGCATGGTAGGTATATTTGCACAGCAAAAAAAGCCCATTGTGATAATTGTTTTTTAAGTGATTTGTGTGCCAAAAACATTTAGGTTTTAACTACTGTTTTGATAACAGTTATTGCAAAATTTGTAAAGGTTACTGTTGCAAAGGCGAGGGTTATGTGTTTTTAGAGCAAAGTGATATAGAATCTATTGCTATTTATTTAAATTTAGAAATTGAGCAATTTATTCAGATTTATACAAGGAAATTCTATGATAAAATTGTACTTGCAAATGTAAAAATTAATGGAGAGTATAAGTGTTGTTTTTTGAACGATGGTTTGTGTGAAATCTATCCAAGTAGGCCCAGTCAGTGCAAGACCTTTCCTTTCTGGGATAGCATGAAGAATTTAAGCATTGAGGAATTAAAGCAATTATGCCCTGCAATTAAAAAATAATGGTTGACTTTTCTTTAAAATTTCTATAGTTTATAGCCAGCTTATGAAAAGTTTGAGCAAAGTTGAAGTAAAAGGCTTGGAAGCGCTTTTTTACGATGAGCTTATTAGTTTAATTAGTGGTTTTACATACAAAAATTTTCTAAATGTCATCCTCAACGCATGTGAAGGATCTTCAGTTAAAATGAACGAAATTGGCAGAAATTATAGTATTGTGGATTATGGATGCGGCTCTGGCATAGCACTATGCAAATTTGCAGAACTATCTCAAGGTCAAATCATTGGTTTTGATATTGGCAAAACCATGCTTTATAGAGCTTATAAAAAGTGCAAATCCTACAAAAATGTAAAAATTTTTTACCACGATATTAGAGTGTCTTCGCCTTTTTTGGTTGATAAAGTATTTATATCTTTTGTTTTGCACGGTTTTGATCACAAAGACAGGCTTAAGATAATAAAAAATGCATACTCAAACTTAAAACCAAGTGGTGAATTTTGTATTTTAGACTATAATGAATTTGATTTTGACAGTAAACCTTTTTGGTTTAGGAAATTGTTTAACCACTTTGAGTGCCCTTTGGCTGTAGAATTCATCAATACTCCTATTAAAGAAATTTTAAGAAGCGTTGGTTTTAAAAGTTTTTATGAGTATTATTACTACAAAGGGCTTGTGAGGTTACTTGTTGCAAAGAAATGAAATTGTAATTGCTCTTTCAAATTCAAATATAATTTTAAAGGAACTAAGCCAATTTCATTCAATAGAAGAAATTTATGAAAAACACAAACCAAAAGTAGATACAAAAAAGATAGATTTTGATTTAGACTATATTTACAAAAATAATATTACAGTTATAGACTACTTTGATACAAACTATCCTCAAAATCTTAAAAATATTGATTATCCGCCTTTAGTATTGTTTGTTAAAGGCCATTTTGATTCTTCGAAGTTGTTTTTTTCTATAGTTGGTACAAGATATCCATCTGGCTACGGTGAAAAATGTGCTTTGATTTTTTCAAAAGAACTAACTTTATCAAATTTTTCTATTGTAAGCGGTCTGGCAAGAGGCATTGATAGCATTGCGCATAAAAGCTGTTTGGAAAATAAAGGATACAGTGTAGGTGTGCTTGGATGTGGTATTGATATAGTTTATCCAAAAGAAAATCAGCCATTATTTGATATGATGACTCAAATGGGTGCTATAATAAGCGAATTTGCCATACAAACACCACCAAACGCATATAATTTTCCAAGAAGAAATAGGATAATTACGGGTTTAAGTGAAGGGTTACTTGTTGTAGAAGCGGATATAAAAAGCGGTTCTCTAATTAGTGCCAAATATGCTCAAGAACAATCAAAGCCTGTGTTTGCAATACCGGGTGAGATTTTTTCAAAAAGAAGCTATGGCACCAATCAACTTATTAAAGATGGAGCATTTTTGGCTCAAGAACCTTCAGATATAGTGTTTTATTTTTATAGAGAAATAAAAACTACTTTAAACCGCAACGATGAAAATCAACAAAAGCCTACTTTAACAAAACAGGAAGCTTATGTTTTAGATGCAATTGAAGGAGAGATAAGTCTTGACGAAATTGCTTGTAAGGTAAATCTTTCAATTGATGAGCTTACATGTGTAATATTTGATTTAGAGCTTAAAGGTGCAATAAAGCGTCTTGACTTTGATAGGGTGAGAAAATTATGAATTTGGTTATAGTAGAATCTCCTGCAAAAGCAAAAACCATATCGCGTTTTTTAGGCAAAGACTATGAGGTTATAGCATCTTATGGACACATAAGGGATTTGCCTAAAAACAACTTTGGTGTTGATATCGAACATGATTTTAAACCAAAATATACTATTTTAAAAGATAAAAAGCCTATAGTTGAAAAAATCAAAACGCTAAGCGAGCAATCAGATAGAGTCTATATTGCTACAGATGAAGACAGGGAAGGCGAGGCAATTGGCTACCACATTGTTGAAGCTGGCAAAGTCCCAAAAGACAAAGTAGAACGTATAGTCTTTCACGAAATTACAAAAGAAGCTATATTAAATGCATTAAAAAACCCCAGAAGCATAGATAAATTAATGGTGGATTCACAAGAGTCCAGACGTATTTTGGATAGAATAGTGGGCTACAAGCTTTCTCCACTTCTGGCAAAAAAGATCAGGCGAGGACTTTCTGCCGGGAGAGTTCAATCTGTTGCGCTAAAGCTAATAGTGGAAAGAGAAGAAGAGATAAAAAATTTCACAAAACAAGAATACTGGACACTTCATTTGATTTTTTCTGATACAAATAAGGATGTTGAATCAATTCTTACAACTATTGATAATGTTGAGTTAGATAAGTTTTCGATTTGTAATGCTGAAAAAGCATCGCAGATTAAATCAGAAATTTTAAAAGAACAATTTGTTGTTGAAAATATAACAAAAAAAACATTGATAAGAAAACCAAAGCCACCATATATCACAAGCACACTTCAAGCCGAAGCCTCAACAATACTGGGTTTTTCTCCGAAAAAGACAATGCAAATTGCACAAAAACTTTACGAAGGTGTGAGTTTGCAAAAAGAACGTATGGGGCTTATTACATATATGAGGACAGATTCTTTAAATGTAGCAAGACAGGCTCAAGAAGAAGCACTGGATATAATAAAAAAGTTTTATGGACAAGATTATGCACCAAAGCAACCAAACATTTACAAAACAAAATCTAAAACAGCTCAAGAGGCTCACGAAGCTATAAGGCCAACAAAACCTTCGCTTTTACCAGATATGGTGAAAGAGTATTTAACTCAAGATGAGTATAAATTGTACAATCTCATATGGAAAAAATTTATGGCAAGTCAGGCTGCAAGTGCAAAAATCAATTCTGTCAATATAATTTTTTCTTCTAAACGATTTAAATCAAAAGCAAGTTTTAATGAGCTTATTTTTGATGGGTATTTAAAAATTTGGGATTTATCAGATAATGATTTTCAAAAAGCACCAAGTTTTAAACAAAATGATAAAGTGATATTAAAAGAAGTTTTAGAAAAACAACATTTTACTGAGCCACCACCGCGTTACAGTGAAGCAAGTCTTATAAAGACACTGGAATCTTATGGTATTGGTAGGCCTTCAACTTATGCGACAATCATTGATACAATATTAGAAAGACAGTATGTGGTGCTAAATGACAAAAAATTTTATCCCACACAGATTGGCATAATCGTTTCAAAGGCGCTTGATGATTATTTCAAAGATATTATAAATGTTGATTTTACTGCAAAACTTGAAGAGGACCTGGATAATGTAGCAAAAAATAAAGTTGATAAGACTCAATTGTTAAAAAATTTTTACGAAAAATTCCGTATTATGCTTGATAAAGCTTATGAGCAAATGGACAGCATAAAACCAAAAGATGAGCCAACGGACATGGTTTGTGAGCTTTGCGGGGCTCCAATGGTTATAAGACAGGGGCGTTTTGGTAAATTTCTTGCTTGTTCAAATTATCCAAAGTGCAAAAATACAAAATCTTTAAACGAAGAAACTGTTGATATAGTATGCAATAAATGCGGTGCTAAAATGGTGGTTAAATACTCAAAAAAAGGTGGTAAATTTCTTGCCTGTTCTAATTATCCAGATTGTAAAAACACTATGCCATATCCCACAGGTTTAAAGTGTCCTGCCTGCGGGGGAGATTTAGTTGAAAAGACATCAAAGCGTGGAAAATTTTACGGCTGCAGCAATTATCCAAATTGTAAGTTTACAATTAAAGGTAATATAATCAATAAAAAATGCCCAAAGTGCGGCTATGAATTGTTTAGAGTATTAAAAGACTCTTTAAAATGTGCTAATCCTGATTGTGACTATAAAGAACCCATTGAAAAAGAAATACTTGAAAAATTATAGTATATTGTTTATAGTGTATGTGTATTTGAAGGAGGTTGTAAAGATGTCAAGGAAATGTGAGATATGTGGAAAAAGTGTTCATGTTGGAAATAATGTAAGCCACTCAAATAGGAAGACAAAGAAAGTATGGTATCCAAATCTTCAAAAGGTTAAAGTTTTATTAAATGGAAAACCAAAAAGAATAATTGTTTGTACAACATGTTTGAAGTCCGGTAAAGTTGAAAAAGTAATATAAAAGTTTATTATGCGTTAAATATTTAATCGTTTTGAAGGAAAAATAAATAGGTTTGCTCGTCTATCACTAATTTTGGATATGAATCTAAAAAAGTTTATAGCTAATTTTTTGGCTAGTGCTTTTTAGAATAAATTTTTTAAAATGTTTGGTATATCTGATAGTGAACTTCTTGTAATATTATTTATACTAATTGTAATTGTTGGGCCAAGACGTTTGCCTGAAATTGCAAGAGAGTTTGCTAAATTTTATCGAGCTTTTATTAAAGCTTATGAACAAGCAAAAAATGATATAAAACAAAATATTGATATTGATAGTGATTATATTGATGATTTCAAAAAAATAAAAGACCTTAAAAAATTTACAAATTTTAAAGACATTAATCCAACAGAAAAACTAAAAAACCAATGGAAAGATTTGTTAAACGAAGCAAAAACTCAAGAAGCCAATAAAGAAAAAGAAAATAACCCAAATGAAGAAAGATCCAAATAATATGACGTTGCTTGAGCATTTAGAAGAGCTCAGGCTAAGGATTATATATGTAACAATTGTGCTTGTTATATTGGCACTTATTACATTTCATTATTCACTGCAAATTCTGCAATTTATCATGGAGCCTTTAATAAAAGTTTTACCTAAAACAAGCCATGTTATATTTACAGGCATAACTGAAGCTTTTTGGGTTAGAATGGAAGTATCCTTGTATGCGGCTTTGCTTTTTGGTTTGCCTTATGTGTTTTATCATATATGGATGTTTGTAAATCCAGGTTTAACGAAAAAAGAAAAGAAGGTTGTGTTGCCTTTTGTGCTTTTTGCTACCATATTTTTTTTATTGGGATGTTTGTTTGCGTATAAAGTGATATTGCCTATTGGTTTAAAATTTTTAGTAAGCTATGGTGGCGCGGAAATATCTGCGATGCCAAGTATTAAGCAGTATGTGTCATTTTTTTTAAGAATTTGTTTTGCGTTTGGACTTATATTTGAGATGCCTGTTTTAAGTTTTATTTTGGCAAAAGCAGACATTATAGATGCAAAATGGCTTATAAAAAAATGGGACTATGCAATACTCGCTGCATTTATAGTAGCAGCAATACTTGCTCCTCCTGATGTATTGTCTCAGTTTTTAATGGCAATACCTATGATTTTGCTATATGTTGTAAGTATTGGTGTAGTTTACCTTGCACAAAAGCCAAAAAATGAGGAAGAAGATTGATTTATGTGTTTGTATTTTTAATGGGATTAATATTTGGCAGTTTCTTAAATGTTTGCATTTACAGAATACCACGAGGTATTTCCATCATAACGCCACCTTCCAGCTGTCCTACATGCAACGCTCCTATAAAATGGTACGATAATATACCCGTATTAAGCTATGTAATATTAAAAGGCAAGTGTAGAAACTGTAAATCAAAAATATCTCTTAAATATCCAATAATTGAGATTTTTGGTGGATTAATTGCATTGGGTGTATTTTTAAAGTTTGGTTTAAGTTTAAACACTATTTTTTGGATTATTTTTGGTTACTGTTTGCTTGTTTTGAGCTTTATTGATTTAGAATTGTTTATTATACCAGATATAATAAACATTTTATTACTGGTTTTTGGGATTTTATTTGTAATTTTTAATGGCAAAATTACAGAGGGTTTAATTGGTGGTGTTTTTGGTTTTATACTATTTTATAGTGTAGCTAAAATATTTTCAAAAATATTAAAACAAGAAGCTCTTGGTTTTGGCGATGTTAAATTACTTGGTGTTATAGGCGTGTGGTTAGGATGGGTTGGAGTGGTGTACACTATTTTTTTTGCATCATTTATAGGTTCTATTGTTGGGCTTTTATTGATTTTTTTGTTTGGTAAAACATTTAAAGCAAAGATACCTTTTGGTCCATTTTTAGCTTTGAGTGCATTTTCTTATATTTTTTTTGGTAAAGAATTAATGCATTTTTTGTATGGAATTTAGTTATTTTTTTCTTGCAAGATTGGCAACAATTTGTTAAGTTTTAAATTAAAATACAAAAAGGTGATTTAATGGTTGAATCGTACCCGATAGTTGACGTTTTTAATGCTTACTTTAACTATCAAGTAAAGTTTTCTAGTTTGTATAATTTTTTTAGTGATGAATCAAAAGTTAATATGAAAGATATAAAAGATGAATTTAAAAAGATTGCAAAAAAACATAGTTTAATGCTCAATGATAAAAATATTCCTATCATGACAACTCTAAAATCACTCACATCAAAAAGTTACAAATTCTGGCAAGCTGATTTTTATGACCCTAAAAATTCTATATTTATTGAGATGGAGCTTAATACACAAAAAAATCAATCTGCATGGGTTAATGCAATTGGCCAAACCTTTATGTATATTGCAGATGAAAACTACAGGCATTCTATATATATAATTTTTGTTATAGATAAAGTTATTAGACGCGAGCTTAATAATAATGATAAGTACTTGCTAGATTTTTTAACACAAGTTGGCATATATTGCTATAGCATATATTTAAATGATAAAAACGAAATCAAATCTTATACAACAATACCTTCAAATTTGCTGTACGAAAGATAATTATTTATTATAGTTTAAATGCCTTAAATATTCTTTTTTAAACAAAGGTGTATAATTTATTAAGTTTTCTTTTTCCTTTTTATTTAAAACCCTAACATTGCTTTGAGCACATGTAGTAGGTTTCATGAGGTTTGTTGCAAAATTGTCTTTCATTGGGTAAAAACCTTCTCCAGCCACGGTTTTATTACCATGGCAAAAAAGACAGTTTCTTGCTTTTCCAATCGTATGAGGAAAGTATGGTTCCCAATCAGCTCCCATAAATTTATTGTTTACAATGACTTTACCCTGGGCATTTTTATAACTAAAATAATACTGGTACATTGGTCGCAAAATTACATATTTAGAGCCCATTTTGCCCAATATTACATATTCCCATCTTGTGAACAAATACCCAATATGCCACAATCCTGGCTCCATTTTTCCTGTTAAGAAATCTTCTTGCATAGGAGCGGGTGCGCTTTTACCTTCTTCAATGAGACCTATTGCATGTGATAAAAATTTATCTACCTGAGGGTTACCTGTGAGTGTAAAGGCTGACCATTTAGTGTAGTCTTTTGTGTCATCTTTTAGTGCATAAAAACCGAAATCGTATATTGTCCATTGAGCATGACAGGCACTACATGAAACATTTTCGTGATACCTGTGACCTGGTATGTTTGGGTTAAATAATTTTATGTTTTTAAAAAAACGTTTTGGTTTTGTGTGGTAGCCTCCATGGCAGGTTTGGCAGGTTACTTGCAGGCTTTGTGTTTCGTTGTGGTAAAATTTGCCATTTCCCATGACTTCCTGTTTTGTATGACAAGACATGCAAGTCATGCCCGCAATGTAGTGTACATCTTTTGCTAAATAGTTATAGTCAATTCCATAGATTACAGGTGGGAAATTACCTTCTTTGTTTATTGGCGTTCTGTAGGTTTCACCAAATTCTTTTGGAAACATACCAAGATAATCTGTTCCTACATATTGTTTGTTGTGGCACGATAGGCAGTTTTGCATTTGTGGTTTTATAAATTTATGATAGGCAATGTTTGATGGTTTGCCATGCATAGCTTTATCGTTTCCAAGATATATGCCATCTTTTGATAATGGCATATGACATGCAGCACACCCAGAAGGCCTATATAATCCAGTACCTTTTTCGCCTTCAGTTGATATATGGCATTTTAGGCAATTTTGTCTAAGAAATTGAAATGAGAGTGTCTCTAAGAGATTATTACCCTTTGCAGGTAGATCTTGAACTGTGTAATTTGTTTTTTTATGAAGCAGTGTAAAGAGAGTTTTATTTATTTCACCATAAGCAGTGTAGTGTAGTGAATGCTCAACATCGTTTATTTGTTTTGAATGACATTTATAACAAAATGTATTCCAGTATTTTGGAGAAGAAGGGTTTTTTACGATTAATTTATGCGATGTTATGGGTTTATTTCTATCCTGAGGCAGTACGTGGCATTTATCACAACTAAAGTCATGTGGTTTTGGCATTTGTTCAATACCTTTGTGGCAAGATAGACAATTGTTGAAATCGGTCGCATTACTTAAAATTGGCAACAGTAAAAAAATTAAAAAAAACAAAATCCTCATAATTGTTTGCAGTATAGCATAAAAAAATTTTTTATTAAAGTAAAATTTGAACTTACTTGACAAAAGTTAAAGACTATTATAAAAATAAAATTTAGAGCCGAGGTGGTGGAACTGGTAGACACGCTACTTTGAGGGGGTAGTGAGGGTTTCCTCGTGCGGGTTCAAGTCCCGCCCTCGGCACCATCTCTAAAACAGCCTTTTAGATATACCACTTGATAAATTTGATAATTAATGTAATAATACCCTTAATTTAAGGGGGTGTTATGACTCAAATTGAATATGCCCAAAAAGGCATTGTTACAAAACAAATTGAAGAAGTTGCTTTAAAAGAAAAAAGAAGCCCTGAATTTATAATGGAAGGTTTAATAAAGGGAACAATAGTTATACCAAAAAACATAAACCACCAAATTGAAGCAATGGGCGTAGGTAAAGGTTTGAGAACAAAAGTTAATGCTAATATTGGCACTTCTTCAGATATAGTTGATATTAATGCTGAATTACTTAAAGTCAAAGCTGCAATTGAAGCTAAAGCTGATTCAATTATGGACCTTTCAACAGGAGGTGATTTAGATTTTTTTAGGAGAAAAATTTTACATGAATCCACAATAGTTGTAGGCAATGTTCCAATATATCAAGCAGCAGTTGAGGTAGCAACGAAAGAAGGCTCGATTGTTCATTTAACGAAGGATTATTTGTTAAAAACAATAGAAAAACAAGCCCAAGATGGCATAGACTACATGACTCTTCACTGTGGTGTAACCCAGAGTTCGCTTGAAAGACTGATTAATCAGGGTAGAATAGAAGACATAGTATCTAGGGGTGGTTCTTTTTTGGCTGTCTGGATGTTGTATCATGAAAAAGAAAATCCATTGTATGAATATTTTGATGATATACTTGAGATTGTTAAAAAATATGATGTAACAATTTCTTTGGGTGATGGTTTCAGACCAGGCGCAATAGCCGATGCTACAGATAGAGCTCAGATTGAAGAGTTGATTATTTTAGGAGAACTTCATAAGAAAGCACTCAAAGCAGGTGTGCAATCTATGATTGAAGGTCCAGGGCATGTACCAATAGATCAGATTATAACAAACGCCAAGATTGAAGAAGCAGTGTGCGAGGGGGCACCATTTTATGTGTTAGGTCCAGTTGTCACAGATATAGCGCCAGGTTATGACCATATAACAAGTGCAATAGGCGGTGCTTTAATGGCTTCATATGGAGCAGATATGCTATGTTACGTAACAAAAGCAGAACATGTAAGGCTACCAAACCCAGAAGACGTAAGAGAAGGAGTAATTGTTACGCGAATTGCAGCTCATGCTGCAGATATTGCAAAAAAAATCCCTGGCGCAATTGATTGGGATATAGAAATGTCTAAAGCCAGAAAAAATCTTGATTGGAATAAAATGATAGAGCTATCTATCGACCCAAATTATGTAAAATCGCAAAGAGAGTCTTCAATGCCAAAAGAAAGTGATGTGTGTACAATGTGCGGTAAATTTTGCGCCATAAAATTATTAAATAAAGCTTTGCGGAACAGATGAATATAACGCAAATAATTTTAGAAACACTATCCAATAATAAAAATGAATTTGTAAGTAGTGAGAATTTATGCGTAAAAACCCAAATTTCAAGAATTGCTATATGGCAACATATTAAAAAGCTAAAAAATGCAGGTTATTTAATAGAAGCAAAAAGAGGTGTTGGCTATAAGTTAATTCAAAAACCACCTGATTTACTAAATGTTTACGAGATTCATAAACTTAAAGAAAATAAGGCTGTAGAAAATGTAATTTTTTTTGAAAATACCACTTCTACTATGGATGAAGCAGGAAAATTGCTACAAAATAGTAGAGATTTAGCACACAAAACTCTTATTGTTGCATTAAGCCAGATAGAGGGAAGGGGAAGAAAAAACAGACACTGGTTGTCATTTGGGCAAAATATATACGCTTCATATATTTATTTGCCAAAAAACTTAGGCCCCCAAGATGGTTTATTTGTGATGTTTGCTGGTTGCATTGCTGTTTGTATGGCACTAAATGATATTGGCGTACAAGCAAAAATAAAATGGCCAAATGATTGTTTGGTAGATGGCAAAAAAATAAGTGGTATTTTGGTTGATGTAAAAAGCGATATGTCTTTCATTGAAGAACTTGTAATAGGATTTGGCGTTAATGTAAATTGGCAAAATATACCAGAAGAAATAAATGCAACAAGTACTTATGAAATTACAAAAACAATTATAGATAGATTAAATCTTTTAGATAAAATAATGTACTATTTATTTTTATTAATTAAATTAATTGAAAATAATTATAAAAAGAATATACTAAAATTTTGGAAATTATACGAAACAACACTTAAAAAAAGGGTAGAAATTGTAAGTGATAATAAAAAAATTCAGGGAGTAGCAAAAGATATAGATGAGTATGGTTTTTTGTTGGTTGAAACTCAACATGGTATGCAAAGGATTATTACCTGTGATAATTTGAGGTTTTTATGATAGAAGAACTAATTAGTGAAACACTTAATAAAGCTATAGAAGAAAATGTAAGTTTAACACCCTACAATTATTATAAATTATTTGTTGAAATTGCTATGCGAAAAGGTATTGATTATAATAGTTTAAAAAATTATTTATACGAGGAATACACTAAACAGGATGAACTTTTAGATCCAATAAAAGAAAAAATTAATCTGATAATTGAAAATTTAAAAAAAGAAATGTCAGAGATAAACAATAATATTAGCAAAACTATAGCTGCACAGGAAAATGTTAACCTTGAAGATTCAAGTAATGCATATGAGGAGCTAGAAAAACTTAAAAAGATAAATTTATCCCTTAGAATAAATTTGGAAAAGGCAATGCGCAATATTGAGCAAGAAAGACAATCATTAGAAAAAATAAAAGTAAAAGTCTACCGTGATGGCTTAACTGGTTTATATTTAAGGGAATATCTACAAATAAAACTAAAAGAAAACCTATATTTTATGCAACGCTATGGTCGTATTTTTAGTCTTCAAATGATTGATGTTGATGATTTTAAAGATATAAATGATAAATTCGGCCACCAGATAGGCGATAATGTCCTTTGTCAGATAGGAAATCTTATAAAGAAAAATATTCGCACTTCAGATATACCCATTCGCTACGGTGGTGATGAGTTTGTTGTTCTAATGCCAGAAACGGATATAAATAGTGCAAAAAAAGTTGCAGAAAAATTTGTCCAAAAAATATCTAAGGTTGTTTTTAGAAAAAAAGATGAAGAATTCAAAGTTACTTTTTCCATAGGTTTAACAAGTGTAAGAAAAGACGATACGTTTGAATCTATAATGGAAAGGGTAGATGCTGCACTATATTCTTCTAAAAGGTCTGGCAAAAACTCCATAACTATATTTGATTGAAATATTTGGTTTAATTTAGATGTTGCAAATTGACAAAAGAAAATTTAAATATTTTGACTATCCATTGTTTATAGCGGTTTGTTTGCTTGGTGTTTTGAGTGTTTTTTTAATTTACACAACAGATGCGGGTAAAATATTTTATAATAAACAAATCATATGGGAATTGCTTGGAGTTTTTTTATGTTTATTGGTTGCAAATATTGATTTAAAACTGATTAAAACTTATGCTTTTGCTTTTTATATTTTTGTTTTGTTTGTTTTGTTAGTTGTGTTTTTTATAGGTTTTGTAGGACATGGTGCTAAACGCTGGATATCTTTGGGTTTTTTTAATATACAACCATCTGAATTTATGAAAATGGCGATAATTTTGGTTTTGGCTGCCTACTTTGATGAGTATATAAAAAGTTCAAAGTATAATTTTAAAGATTTGTATCTACCATTTGCTTTAATACTGTTTCCAGCTGTTTTAATCATAAAACAACCAGATTTAGGTACTGCTTTGATTATTCTTATTATTGGTTTGGCAATTATATTAAGTGTTGGCGTTAAAAAGACATTTTTGATTAAATCTGTTATATTTTTTCTAATTGCTATGCCTTTTTTTTGGAGTTTATTAAAAAATTATCAAAAAGAACGGCTCATTGCTTTTATCAACCCTTATTTGTCTCCACACACATATGGCTATCATATTATTCAATCAGAAATTGCTGTGGGATCAGGTGGTCTTTTTGGTAAAACTGCTGCAGGTGCAACACAAACAATACTTAATTTTTTACCAGAAAATCATACGGATTTTATATTTGCCGCTTTTTGCGAACAATGGGGTTTTATTAGTGCAGTACTTTTAATTAGCTTGTATCTTTTTATAATTTTTAGATGTTTATCATTTATTGATATTGCAAGCTCTATATTTGAAAAAATTGTTATAATAGGTGTTACTGTGATGCTATCTGTATCTATGATATTCAATATCGGAATGACTATAGGTTTGTTACCTGTTGTAGGTGTGCCGTTGCCGTTTGTAAGCTATGGTGGTTCTGCTGTCATAACAAATTTTATTGCGATAGGTATTTTGATTAACATAAAAATAAAAAATCAAATTTACAGATGAGGTGTGTATGATAGAGCGATATACAAGAAAAATCATGGGAGATGTTTGGACGCTGGAAAATAAATACCAAAAGTGGCTTGAAGTAGAACTAGCAATTATGCAAGCTCATGAAGAAATGGGTACAATCCCAGCTGGTATAACCCAAAGCGTTAGAAAAAAGGCAAAATTTGATGTAAAACGCATTAAAGAAATAGAAGAAATTACACGTCATGATATTGTAGCTTTCAATGAAAATGTCAGAGAGTATTTGATACCTCAAGAAGGCAGTTTTTTACACTATGGTGTTACATCGTCAGACATAGTTGATACCGCAAATGCTTTACTTTTAAAACGTTCATGCGAGATTATAATTGATGATATTAAACAATTACTTGAAACACTTAAAAAAAGGGCATTTGAATTTAAAGATACACCAATGATTGGCCGCTCTCATGGTATACATGCAGAACCTATTACATTTGGGTTTGTAATTGCGCTTTGGTATGAAGAAATGAAGAGAAACTTGCAAAGAGTAGAACAAGCAAAACAAATAGTCTCATACGGCAAAATTTCTGGTTCTATGGGGACATTTGCAAATGTTGATATAAAAGTAGAAGAGCGTGCTTGTGAAATTTTGGGGCTAAAGCCGGATCCAATCTCTAACCAAATAATACAAAGGGATAGATATGCCCAGTATATGACTACCCTTGCTATAATTGCAGCGACTATTGAAAAAATTGCTTTACAAATTAGACATTATCAAAGAACGGAAGTTCAAGAAGCAGAAGAGTACTTTCATGGTGGTCAGAAGGGTTCTTCAAGTATGCCGCACAAAAGAAACCCGGTATTGAGTGAAAACTTAGACGGTCTTGCAAGGCTTGTTAGATCAAACGCTTTATGCGCTCTTGAAAATGTGGCTTTATGGCATGAGCGCGATATCAGTCACTCATCAAATGAGCGAATAATTTTGCCAGATTCAAGTATAGCAATTGATTTTATGCTAAATAGACTGAACAATATTTTGTCTAATCTGGTTGTGTATAAAGAAAAAATGTTTGAAAACCTTAACCTAACAAGAGGTGTGATATATTCTCAAAGGGTAATGCTAAAGCTAATTGAAAAAGGTCTTGATAAAGAAACTGCTTATAAAATTACACAAAGTTTGGCATTTGAATCGTGGAACAATAAGGTGGATTATAAATTACTTTTAGCTAAAAATGAAATAATTGGTAAATATTTATCCGAAAAAGAACTTAATGAATGTTTTGATTATACTTATTTTATAAGAAATATTGATAAAATATTCAAAAGAGTATTTGATAAATGAGTAAAATTATGGTATATTGAATTTAGTCAAAGCAAGAGGATTGTTATGTGAATGTAGAGATTTTTGATTTTCTTGAAAGCTGTATAGTAGTTTTTGATAAAAATAATAAAGTTGTGTACTCAAATGCTAAAGCTAAGGAGCGTTTCAATATCAAGGTTGACGATGATGTGAGAAATATTTTTCAACCTGATGATCGAAAAATATTTTTTGAAAATTTATTAGATGTATTAAATAAAGAAGGTACATATAAAAACTTTATACGCTTTATTGATAAGAATGAAAAGATACAGTTTTGTTATATTAATGTTTTTAAAAATAGTGAGTTTTTTGTTTTTGAAATAATAGTTCTTTCAGGATTTAGTAAACTTAGTTTAAGTCAAAAAAATCTTAATTATAGTTATTTAAAATATATTTCTCAAGGTATTGCACATGTTCTAAGAAATCCTATAATGTCAATAAGTGGTTTTTTAAACCTTATCAAAAAGAAATTACCAAATGATTTAAAGAAAGAGATTGAGCCTTATATTGAATCCATACAGAATGAGTTTTCAAAAATAATGAAAGTTGTACTTGATATTGAAATAATAAACAATGCTTCTGAATTAAAATTAGAAAAAGTTAGTATTGATGAATTTTTAAATAGTGCTTTTGAGAATTTTAGGAAAGAAAATACCGCAAAGTTTATTGATTATAGTTATAATTTTAATTGTAATAGTAGTCTTTTTTTGGATAAAAAACTTTTTGGTTTAGTTTTAGAAGAAATTTTAAAAAATGCTTATGAATCAATTGAAGAAAAAGGTAATATTTTTATGTCTTGTCAAAAAGAAGACAATAATATTATAATCAGCATAAAAGATAATGGCGGTGGAATTGATAAAGAAAGACTAAGCATGTTATTTACACCGTTTTATTCCACAAAACCCAAAAATGTAGGTTTGGGTTTATTTATATCAAAACTAATAGTACAAGCTCACAAAGGTAGACTGCGTATAATATCACGCAATAATACAACAACTGTAAAGTTAATTTTACCAATAGAAAAGCGCTCGAGAATGCGCATACAGAGGTTAAGCGTTGTTTAAAAGAAGTATAAAAACAAAAATAGTAGCATATACTTTTTCTATAATGCTTATAGTTTCTGTACTTTTTAGTTTAATTTCATTATATAACCTCTTTTCTCTTCGAAGCTTTTTTATAAACTCAAGCAAGAATGTTTTTGCAATACAAGCAAATCATTATCTTGAAGATGAAGTTAAAAGTTATGCAAGGATTATAGAAGCAAATTTAAATATAAAAGAAAAAATGTGTGCTTCTACTGTTAATTTTTTGTCAAACGCAAAAGATCCGACAAAATACATACCAAATATTTATACTGTGACAAGTAGAGATTTAAATATAAAAGGTATAGCTATGTTAGATAAAAATTTTTCTATTATTTATTCATATCCAAAAGGTGCAACTTTTGAAGGCGCTATCAATCAAATTAAAGCAGGAGAATATAAAAGGTTTTCAAATAATGATTACTTTGTCGATTTTTATTTAGAGAAAGATAAAAATGCTTACTTTTCTTTTTTATTTCCATTTAAAGATGAAGGATATATTCTTTTTGAAATAGATCCTTCAGGTATATTTTCTATTTTGCAAAGTGCACAAATTAGACCTATGAGTGATAAATATCTATGGATGACAGACCATAAAGGTGTGCTTGTGTTTGATCCAAAGGTTAAAGAACATCCTCTTATTACGTTGAAAGACCATGTAGATTTAACAAACCCTGAAAATGGAGATAAATTAGCATATTTAATGAGAAATTTTATTTTAAAAGGAAAAACCGGTACATCTTCTTATACATTTCGTGGTGTTGAAAAATACGTTGGATATACTTCAATACCTAAAACGGGGTGGGGATTAGGCTTAACATTACCAATCAATAGTCTAATGGAAGATGTTACTAGACTTAATAAACAAATCAACTCAAAAACGATTTTGATGCTTGGAATTTTTTCTTTTTTTAGTGTAATTACAATTTTGATAGCATTGTTTTTCAGTATGTGGGCATCAAATAAAATAGTAAAGCCAATTTTGGATGCTACAAATACAATTAACTCAATTATCATGGGAGATGTATCAAAACGCATAACATACGAAAGCAATGATGAACTAGGTGAATTGGTTAAATCTGTAAATAATTTAATGGATGCTTTAGCTCAAACACTTGCTAACTTAGGTGATATTAACATTAAAAAGGAGAATGAAAATGAGTAGTTTTAATGAAATGGATGAAATATTAAAAGATTTTGTTGTTGAAACAGAAGAACTCTTAGAAGGTCTTGATGAAGATTTGGTAGCACTTGAAAAATCACCGACAGATGCAGATTTGTTAAACAAAGTTTTTAGGGCGTTTCATACAATAAAAGGTTCTTCAAGCTTTTTAGGTTTTGAAAAGATGACTGAACTTACGCACAAGCTTGAAGATTTATTGAATTCTCTTAGACGCTTTGAGTTAGAATTAACACCATCAATTATGGATGCAATACTAATGAGTGTTGACAAACTCAAGGCAATGCTTGAAGCAATAAAACAAAACCAATCCATTGATGATATAGATATAGAGCAAGAAATACATAAACTATTAAAAGCCCAAAATAAACCAAGCCAGATAGATACAATACAAAAAGACTCTGAAGAAAAACTTATTGAAGAACCTTCACAACCTCAAGAATCCAAAGAACTTCAAGAACAAGTGCAAGAATCTGTTATTGAAAGCGAAAATGATATAATTAAACTTCAAATAGAAGAGATTCAAGAAGAACCTGTGCCAGCCAAAAAAACAAATTTAACGGACGAAGAACTCAATGCTGAAATTCAAAAACTTTTAGAACAAAGAATAAAAGAAGATAAAGAACGAAGGAAAGCTAAACAACAAAATAATAAAACTCAAGAAACAAAAGATACTCAAACCAGCAAACAATCTGAAAGAATTGATACGCAAACCTTAACACAAAGCAAGGTTGAAGAAGTTGAATCTCAAAAAATCATGTCCAATAAAGAGCCCCAGGATAAATCAAAACAGGACCTTGACAAGCAAACTATTAGGGTGGATGTTAAAAAGTTAGATGATTTGATGGATTTGGCGGGTGAGTTGGTTTTAGCAAAAAACAGGCTTGTAAGGCTTGCAAATATTGTTTCAGAACAAAATGAAAATGACGATATTTCAGATAGTCTTTCAAATATTTCGTCTCAAATAACGCTTGTTACTACTGATTTACAAATGGCTATAATGAAAACCAGAATGGTTGAAATAGGTAAAGTTTTCAATAAATTTCCAAGGGTTGTAAGGGATATTTGCAGGGATTTAAATAAAGAAGTAAATCTTGTTATAGAAGGTGCCGAAACAGAACTTGACAAAAGTATTGTAGAAGAAATTAATGAGCCCTTTGTTCATTTAATTAGAAATGCAATTGACCATGGTATAGAATCTCCAAGTGAGCGAATTCAAAAAGGTAAAAATAAAATTGGGACCTTAAAGCTTTCAGCTTCTCAGGAAGGAAACCATATAGTAATTAGTGTAGAAGATGATGGCAGAGGTATGGATAAAGAAAAAATCAAGCAAAAAGCCATAGAAAATGGTATTATTACAGAGCAAGAGGCATCTTTAATGAGTGAAAACGATATTTTTAATCTTGTCTTTTTGCCAGGTTTTTCTACTGCAAATCAAGTTTCGAGCATTTCTGGCCGTGGAGTTGGTATGGATGTTGTAAAAACAAACATTGAAAAACTAAACGGCATTATAACAATAACATCACAACCAAACATAGGCACAAAAATAATTATAAAAATACCTTTAACATTGGCGATCATTCAGTCACTGCTTGTTAAAGTGGCAGGAAGTCTATTTGCCATACCTTTAGCAAATGTTATAGAAACCGTAAGAATTGCATTATCAGATATTGAGCATGTTCAAAACAAGGATGTTTTACGCTTAAGAGGTTCTATTGTACCACTTGTTTATTTGGGTGATATACTGAGAATATCTCAAGGCAAAAAAACACTAAATAAAGATGAGATATATGTTGTTATTGTTTCATCTGCAGAAAAACAGTTAGGTTTAGTTGTTGATGCACTTGTTAACCAAGAAGAAGTCGTAATAAAACCTCTTGGAAATTATTTAGGTAAAGTTAAATCAATTGCCGGTGCAACAATTATGGGCGATGGGAGCGTTGCATTAATATTGGACGTAGTTTCAATAGTAAAGCAAGCTTCAAAATTATCCGTTAATATAGCTTCTCATACAGCAGATCAAAAAGAATTTTTGCAAAATGCTTTAGTTATTTCAAATAAAGCTAATCTTGAAGAATTTATGTTTATAAAAGAAAATTTTGCAGAGTACAATATACTTTTTAGTGATAATATTGCTTCCTTGTATTCTCACCCATCAAGTATTGTTTTTTTAGATCTATCTATGCCAAATGCAATAGATTTAATAAACGATATAAGAGAGCTTCCTGCAACTAAAAAATCATACATTGTAGGTTTAAGTGAAGATTTACAGTCAGATAAATCCCGTTTTGAAGATACAAGTTTGAATGCGTTAATAGGTTTAAATCAGAAGTCAAATATAGAAAATATAAAGAAATTATTAAACAAAAAAATAAATCCTGATAAAAAAGGAGGAGTATAATTATGGGTTATATCAATTTGTCAAACGAACAGGTAAATATATCAAACGGTGAAGTACTATTTGAAGAATCAGGTCATAAATTTATATGGCTTGGGTGGGATGAATCTGATATAAAAGGTGGCTTTATCCAGGTTAATCAATATTTAATTATATCAAATGGCAAAGGAACATTACTTGACCCAGGTGGCGTTCACGTATTCCCAAAAGTTGTTGCGAATGTGAGCAGGTATATTGATCTTAATGATATTAAGAATATCTTTTATACTCATCAAGATCCTGATGTTTCAAGTGGCATTGCAATGTGGCTTTCTATAACAAACGCTAATGTGTATATTTCAAAACTTTGGGTTAGATTTTTGCCACATTTTGGCATAACTGATTTTTCTCGTATTATTCCCATTGAAGATAATGGAGGTAAAATTGATTCATTTGAAGCAATACCAGCACATTTTATGCACTCACCAGGCCAGCATGTTTTATATGATCCTGCTTCAAAGATACTTTTTAGTGGAGACATAGGGGCTGCGGTTTTTGGCAGCAAAACCTATCTTTTTGTGGAAAACTTCGATAGTCATGTTTCTTTAATGGAAGGTTTCCATAAACGTTATATGGCATCAAATGCTGTATGTAAAAATTTTGTCAATCGCATAAGAAAGTATGATATAAATATGATAGCTCCACAACATGGTGCTATATTTAAAAAAGAAGAAGCTAAGACATTTCTAAGCTGGTTAGAATCTTTAAGATGTGGAAGCGATATTATAGATGAAATATCAAGGTGAATCCAATGAAAAAAAACAATTTAATCAATATTGATAAGCTAAATGAGAAACAAACAATAGCAAAACTTGCAAAAAGTGTAGTTAAAGATTCGATTCTTAGTAATTCTACAGAAGGTAGTTTTAATATAATTCACAGCGATGTAAAAGGCATTAAAGATCAGATGAACGTGTTTGCTGCATCGATAGAAGAAATGAGTGGCAACTTGAAATCTATGACAGAGCATTTACTATCCATAAATACTGATTTCGAACAATTTAATAATAATAATGTTGCGTTAAAAGTAAAAATAGATGAACGCAATAAAGATATAACAGAAAAAAAAGAAAACCTAAGTGCATTTGTAGAAAGTATAAAAAACTTAAGCATTTCATCACAAAAAATTAGTGAAGTAATTGGTTCAATATCAGATATTGCTTCACAAACAAACCTGCTTGCATTGAATGCTGCCATTGAAGCAGCACGTGTTGGTGAAGCTGGTAAAGGCTTTGCAGTAGTTGCAGATGAAATTAGAAAACTTGCAACAAAAACAGATAATATGACAAAAAATATTAATAAAATTCTTGATACATTTAACAGCAAAATAGAAGAAGCCGTTGAAAATGTAGAAAATGTCAACAATTTTTTAGAGACGCTTGCAAATGATTTTAATGAATTTGCAAGTTTGTTTAGCCAATCTCAAAAAGAATCAAATTCTATTGGCGAAGCTTTAGCCCAAAACTCATTAGCAATAAGTGAACAAATAAAGGTTGTAGATGATTTGGCTTATAGGATAAATATTATTTATACTGCACTAGAAAAAATCGTTCGTGTAATAACTACTATGGTTGATGTAAATAGAAAAATAGAAAAGATGATAAAATTTTGAGGTGAGCTAAATGGAGAGTTTTAATTCAGATTATACGCAAGCGGTGGGATTTAATCTAGAAAATGAGACATACGGTATAGATATTTTAAATGTTTCAGAAATAATAAAGCCCATAAATATAACTTTTATACCAAATACATTAGATTTTGTACTTGGAGTTATAAATTTAAGAGGTAAAATTATTCCTATAGTTGATTTAAATAAAAAATTTTTTGATAAGTTTAAAGACATAACACAAGATAGCAGAATAATAGTTGTTTCTGTTGAAGATAATACTGTGGGTTTCCTCGTAGATAGGATAAAAAAAATATACCATATAAACAATCAAAATATAGAAAACTCTCCAGAAACTGTAAATGAAAATGTTCAAAAATATATCAAAGGTGTAGGCAAGCTCGACGAAGCTTTGATTATTTTGCTTGATGTCAATACCATACTAAAAGAAGGTGGGTATAAGTCATGAACGATGAATTGAAAGAAGTTTTAAGAGTAGGTGAAAACAGGGTTGAGTTTGTTGATTTTAGAATGTTTGAAGATAGATCTGGCTACATTAAAGAAAACATTTACGGTATAAATGTAGCAAAAATAAAAGAAATAATTAAATATCCAGACCCAAAAGAAATAATAAGTATTCATGGTAAATCTGATGTATTAGAAGGTATGATTAATTTAAGGGGAGAGGTAATTCCAATTGTTAATTTAGCTAAATGGCTAAATATAAAAGAACCTCAAGATCCATCAATTACTAAAAACAAAAAGATTATCGTAGCTAATTTTAATAATGTAACAGTTGGATTTATAGTACATGAAGCAAAAAGAATAAGAAGATTTGCCTGGAGTGATATAAAGCCACCAAATGATGTATTATCCAGTCATTATGAAAATAAGATTATAGGAACGATTAACAACATAGATGATGATGATAAAGAGAAAGTACTTTTAATTGTTGACTTTGAAAAAATTTGCGAGGAGCTTGGCATATTTGGAACAGAAAATGTACAAAGAATAGAAAAAGATATGTCAAATGTTAAAATTTCCAGAAAAGCCAATGTTTTAATAGCAGATGATTCATCTATTGCAAGAAAGATTATAAAAGAAGCTATAAAACCTATAACAGAAAAACTCTACGAAACAAAAGATGGTCAGGAAGCCTGGGAGCTTTTAAATACACTTTATGAATCGTCCAATGGAAATATTAAATCTATGGTGGATTTGGTGATTACTGATGTGGAAATGCCAAACATGGATGGTTTTACGCTGACAAAAAAGATAAAAGAAGACCCAAGATTTGAATCTTTGCCTGTTGTTGTTAATACATCTTTATCTGGGGGTGCTAATTTAGCAAAAGCAAAATCTGTAGGAGCTGATGATTTTTGTACAAAATTTATTGCAGAAGAGTTTGTAAGAGCTGTTACAAACAATGTTAAATAGGTTTTAAAAATGTCAACAATCAGTGCAGATTGGATAAATCCTTTTATATTAGCTACTACAGAAATTTTTAAAGATATAGTAGGTGTTGAACCCAAATTATCAAAACCATACGTGAAACAAACAGATGAACCACTTTTTGACATAAGTGGCATCATTGGAATAACTGGTGAGGCAATAGGCTCAATAGCTTTTTCTTTGCCCAAGCAAACTGCATTAAAAGTAGTGTCAAGATTTATTGGAGAAGAGGTGCTTGGACTTTCTTCAGACACAAGGGATGCAATAGGTGAATTAACAAATATTATAGCAGGTAGAGTGAAAAAGATCTTTTATGAGAAAAAAATTCATATTAAAATATCTATACCAAATGTTATTGTAGGTAAAGAACATACTATTAGCTCAGCCAAAGGTATACCTACAATAGTTATACCATTTGAAACTGAGCTTGGAAATTTTGCCATACAAGCATCATTAAAAAAGGCTTAAAAATTGGAGGGGAAAATGAGTACTCAAGACGAAATTGATAAATTGCTTGCCAGTTTTAATTCAGCAAAAAAAGAAGATATAGAAAATATTTTGGATAGATTTGAAGAAAATAACCAAAATACGCTTAAAAAAGAAACTTTTGAAGAACCAACTATAGAAATTCAACAAAAAGAGTCGGAAAATATTGAACACCTAAAAGGGGTGGTTTATCCCCAGGAAGACCATAGGGTTGTAGACAAGCTTGATGAAATTACAAGAGAAAGTGAAGAAAAGGTAAACCAGTTATTTGAGCTTCTTGAAAATGCAGTAAGCAGAATTGATACTATGGATGCGGAATTGAAAAAAATTAAACCTTACCTTGACGAACATAAAAAATTTATGGATCTTTTTATCAGCGCATTTCCAAAAGCAGCAGTAAAACAAAATTATGAGTATTTTGCAAATGTTTTAAAAATTTTTGATGAAATTCAAGCAACACATGAAGAATTAAAAAATTACATATTTGATTCTATGGATTTGTTGCAATTTCAGGATATTACAAGACAAAAGATAGAAAAAGTAATAAGTGTAATTCAAGCTTTACACGAGTATTTAAATAACTGGTTTTCGTCAGGTAAAAAAATTAGAGCCCGCGTAGCAAAAACAATTGTAGATGAATCTAAAAAAGACCAGATTGACAAAGAAGTAGATGATATAGTAAAGAGTTTTCAAAAGGGGGAGATTAAATGAAAATTATTACAATTGATGATTCTTCTACTATGAGAAGAATTATTAAAAATACACTATCTCGTATAGGATTCGGTAGTGATGTGTTGGAAGCAGAAGATGGCAAGCAAGCATTGGGTATACTGTCTCAAACAAAAGTTGATCTTATTATAACTGATTGGAATATGCCAAATATGGATGGGTTGACCTTTGTAAAAAAAATACGTAGTATGAGAGAGTGGGATGATGTGCCTATAATTATGGTTACAACAGAAGCTGCAAAAGAAGATATACTTGAAGCACTAAAAGCAGGTGTAAACAATTATATAGTAAAACCATTTACGCCAGAAGTATTAAAAGAAAAAATAGAAGTTATTATGGGGCTAAAATAGAAAAATGTATAACTTTTTTAATTTTACTTTAAGTGAACTTGAAGAATATATTACCAATTTAGGATTGGAAAAGTACAGAGCAAAACAGCTATTTAGCTTTATATATGCTAAAGGTTTTGATGACTTTTTAAATATCAGTGTTTTAAAAAAAATAGACAGAAAACTTTTAAGTGAGAGATTTTTAATCCCAAAACTTGATTGTATTACAACAAAGGATTTTGATGGTACAACAAAATTTTTGTTTAAGTTATTTGATAATCAAGCGGTAGAATCTGTTTTGATTCCCATGAAAGAAGGTAAAAACACAATATGTGTTTCTACTCAAGTAGGATGTAAAATGAATTGTAAATTTTGTGCTACCGCAAAGCTAGGATTTATTAGAAATTTACAAGCATGGGAAATTGTTTATCAAGTATGGTATATTTATAATTATATTAAAAAGACAACACATAAAACGCCAAATATAGTATTTATGGGTATGGGAGAGCCACTTGATAATTATGATAATACAATTAAGGCTATCTTAATACTTAATAGCGAGTTTGGCTTGAGTATATCAAGACGCCGCATAACACTATCAACTTGTGGTGTTATACCAAAAATTGAAATGCTCAAAAAAGATTTAGCTTATATTAATCTTGCAATATCATTAAATGCAGCTGATAACATTAAGCGGAGTTATTTGATGCCTATAAACAACATTTATCCAATAGAAGAATTAATTAACTGTGTAAAAGATTTTCCTGTGCCGGAACGAAAAAGACTGACGTTTGAATATGTAATGATTAAAGATTTTAATGATAAACAAGAAGACATAAAAAATTTAATTAAATTGCTAAAACCAATTAAGTGTAAAATAAATTTAATACCTTTAAACAAACACATCTTTACAGACAATCTATTACCCAGTGACAACAAAACTATTGAAGAATTTGCTCAGCGCCTTAGAGATAAAAATATGTTTGTTACTGTTAGAAAATCTAAAGGTGAATCAATTAATGCGGCTTGCGGTATGCTTGTAGCTGCAATGCGCTAAAGCAATAGAAATAGCATCAGACACATCAAGAGGTAAATTATCTAATTTTTTATTAAATGTTTTTTCAATGATAAATTTAAGCTGAGTTTTTGAAGCAGCTCCGTAACCAGATATCGCTTGTTTTATCTCTCTTGTTGAATAATGAACAACATTAATATTAGAAAGCTTTACTGCAGCAAGTATAGCGCCTTTTATTTCGCTAAGCTTCAAAGATGATTTGATATTTACAGAATAAAATACATCCTCAACCGCAGCTTCGTTAATATTATGATTTTTTATTACTTCTTGAGTTTTTAAAAAAACTGCATATAACTTATCATCAAAATTCTGTATCTTTTGTAAACTAATAAAATCGTATTCGAATGTCTTATTTAAGCAGTCCACTATACCAAAAGCGGTGGTTTTACTACCCGGATCTATTCCCAGTATTATCATTAAATTTTTGGTTAGATGGCAAAACCCTTCTTGCACCCACAAATCTCTTTAGGAAATAGCCATCTAAAGGTGATATTACAACACCAGTATTTTGATTTAATGCAGATATAAATTTATCGTCCCCAATATATATACCAACATGAGAAGGATAAGTTCCCGGATATGTTTGAAAAAACAATAAATCGCCTGGTTTGATGTCTGATAGCGATACAGGTTTTCCAACATTGAATTGTTCGGAGCTCGTTCGAGGTAAATCTATATGAAATTTTGCAAAGACATCTTGTACAAAACCAGAACAATCTACGCCAGTTTCTAAATTTGTACCACCCCATTGATAAGGTGTACCAACAAAGAGTTTAGCATACTTTATCAATCTTTCGCTTAAAGGATTTTCTTTGTTAATAAGAGAATATTCACTTGTTGAGTAGTTTTTTTGAATGGTGGCAATATTTTTATTATTATTATTTGGTATAAGCAAAATTTCTCCAACAGTAATTTCTTTGTTAGGAAGATTATTTAACGCTACAATGTCATCAACACTTATATTGAATTTTTTTGCTATTTGATAAAGAGTATCACCTTTTTGAACTGTATAATGATCTAAATACAAAGAATAATTATTGGTTTCACTGTTATCTAAAGCAACAGATTGGTCATTATTTTGTTGCTGGTCTGTATTATTTTTTGCTTGGTATGTTGGTGTTTTGTTTGAAGAGTTATTGTTTTGCATTGATTTTATTGCCATTATTTTGGGTGGAACAAGTATTGTTTGACCTATAGATAGATTATTGCTGGTTAAAGAATTAATTTTTTTAAGTTCATTAATTGTAGTAGAAAAAGTTTTGGCAATAGAAAAAAGCGTATCACCTGGTGTTACAGTGTATTTTATATAGTTTATGTCTTGATTTTCTTTAGGGTAAATATCATTATTGGATAGTTTTGTTTGTTCTTTTTGTAAAGAAGGCCTTAAAACAATTTCTTCACCAATTTGTAGGTTTGACCAATCAATACTGGGATTTAAGCTTTTTATTATATTCATATTAATTCCGGTTTTTTGCGATATAGCAGTGAGGGTATCCCCAGGTTCAACAGTATAGAAGTTCTCATTCTTAAAAGTCTTCTTTTGGGCTGCAATTTGAGTATTCTTGATGCCATTTAAAACATTATTAGGTAAAATAATTCTATCGCCGATATTTATATTTGATAAATTTAATTGAGGATTTAATTTTTCTAATTCTGATAAAGAAACATTGTATTTATTGGCGATAGTTGATGCCGTATCACCACTTTTAACTATATAAATATTGGTCAATTGAGTATTTGAGACTATTTTTGTGTTATTTGGTACAATAATCCTGTCGCCAACGTTTAGATTAGATAAGTTTATATTTGGATTAAGATTTTTTAATTGATCAAGGCTGCAACCTAATTTTTTTGATATATTAAAGGCATTGTCACCTTTTTGTACAATATAAACTTTTGATGTAATAACGTTTGACGCAGTTTGTGAATTTGAAGTAGTGGTTTTTATTTGGGGTATAAGTATCTTTTGACCAATACTTAGATCCGTGCTTTTAATACCAGGGTTTGCGTATTTTAATTTTTCTAACGGTAAGCCTAATTTTTGAGCAATTGTTGTTAATGTATCGCCTTTTTTTACTATATAAACCTCTGCTCGAGAGGTTGCTGTCAATGTTAAAAACAAGAAGGCGGATAGTATAGTTTTTCTCATAGTAGCCTCCTTTTAATAGATTAACCTACACTTTATATACCAAAAATTTTGATTTTTGTAAAGCAAAAAATAAAATTTCAAAAAATAATATATATTATAAATTTTATTATATAAAATAATTACTTACGATATTTATTAAAAAAACAGGTAATTTTTAAATTTTAAATTCTTCATTATATTTAAAATCAGTAAATTATTAGATAAAATTTTTGAAATATATTATATTGAAATATATTATAAAGCTTTATAAACCAAAAGAAGTTTATTAATTATTTCAGTATTTATTATCTATTTTATTAAATTCAACTTTATTTGTATTTTTATAAAACTTAAAAATTGACATTTACAGAATAATTTGTTAGTGTGGTAGAAATTTATCAGGAGGGTTAACCATGAGCTCCAGGATAGTAAAAATATTTGACACAACGCTAAGGGATGGAGAACAATCACCGGGTGCCAGTTTAAATATCGAAGAAAAAATAGCAATTGCAAAACAACTTGAAAAATTAGGTGTTGATGTTATTGAAGCAGGCTTTGCTGCTGCAAGTCCAGGTGATTTCGAAGCAATAAATGCAATAGCAAAAATAATAAAGAATTCTACCATAGCATCCCTTGCCAGAGCAGTAAAGCAAGATATTGAAAAAGGCTTGGAAGCAATAAAACCAGCTCCACGCAAAAGACTGCACACATTTATAGCAACAAGCCCTATACATGTAGAAAAGAAACTGAAAATGAGCTATGAAGCTGTGCTTGATGCAGCAGTTGAAGCAGTGAAATTTGCAAGAAATGGCTGCGAAGAAGTGGAGTTTTCTGCAGAAGATGCAACACGCTCAAACTGGGATTACCTTTGCAAAGTTGTCGAAAGCGTAATTAATGCAGGAGCAAGCGTTGTAAATTTACCAGACACAGTAGGATACACCACACCTCAAGAATACTATGAGCTTATAACCTACATAAAAAATAAAGTACCAAATATTGATAAAGCAGAAGTTTCTGTCCACTGTCACAATGATTTAGGTATGGCTGTTGCTAACTCTCTGTCTGCAGTTTTGGCTGGTGCAGATCAGGTAGAGTGTACTATAAACGGCATAGGAGAACGTGCAGGGAACGCCTCTTTGGAAGAAATTGTTATGGCTATAAAGGTTAGAAACGATATATATAAAGCCTCAACAAATATAAATACGAAAGAAATCTACCGCACAAGCAGGCTTGTAAGCAAGCTAACAGGCATAGATATCCAGCGCAATAAAGCTATAGTGGGTAAAAATGCCTTTGCACATGAAGCTGGTATACATCAAGACGGTGTAATTAAAGAAAAAAGCACATACGAAATCATGAAACCAGAAGATGTAGGTATTGACTCAAGTTCACTTGTGCTTGGCAAACACTCAGGCAAACACGGTCTTGAAAAAAGGCTTGTTGAGCTTGGCTATCAGTTAACCAAAGAACAACTTGAAGACATATTTGAAAAATTCAAAGTCCTTGCAGACAAGAAAAAAGAAGTATACGACGAAGACCTACATGCACTCGTAGAAGATAAAATAAAATTCAGTCCATCAGTGTATGAAATTGTTAGCTTGCAGGTTAGCTCTGGCACAAACATTACACCTACTGCTACAATAAAGTTATCCAAAAACGGTGAGATCTTTGAAGATGCAGCATTGGGAGATGGTCCGGTAGATGCAGTTTATAAAGCTTTAGAGCGCATTACATTCGTCAAAGGTCAACTTAAATTTTATGAAATCAAATCCATAACAGAAAGCAGAGAAGCCCTGGGTGAAGCAACTGTAAAAGTATATTTTCCTGATATTGATAAAAATATAATTGGCAGAGGTGTTGCAACAGATGTTATAGAAGCAAGCGCCAAAGCTTATCTAGATGCTATTAATAAAGCGCTGATGTATATTACTTAAAAAAGCCTAATAAAAAATTTAATTATAGGACTTAATTAAAATCTAAGGAATGTATTATATGTCAAGATTTTTTGAAAAAATAAAAAGCATTGTAGAAATAAAACGAGAAGAATTTAACCTTTTTTTGCAACAATATAAAAATATAAAAATCGGAGAAATAAAAATATCACAAATAATAAATGGAATGAGAGGTCTAAAGGTACTTTTTACAGATTTATCTTCTGTAGATCCTGAAAAAGGTATAATATGGCGAGGATACACTGTAGATGAAGTTCTCCAAAAACTTCCCAAACCTCCTTTATCAAAAATGCCTTATGTTGAAGCTCAATTTTATCTTTTAATTACTGGAGATATACCTTCAGAAACAGAAGTTAGAGAAATAATTGATATATTTAATGAAAGAAGAAAATTGCCGGACTATGTATACAACATTTTAAAAACTATGCCGAAAGAGACAGATCCAAATATAATGCTCTCGGTTGCTATAAATTCAATGCAACATGAATCTGTGTTTGCGAAAGCATACCAAAAAGGTAAAGTGACAAAATACAATGCTTGGGAATATATGCTAGAAGATGTATTAAATTTACTCCCTAAAATATCTATTATTTCAGCTTTTATTTATAGACTTAAATATAAAAACAATATGTTCATCAAAGAGGATGATTCTTTAGATCTAGGTGGAAATCTTGCCTATATGATGGGAATAAAACAGCCTTACGATGAGTTTCTAAGACTTTATATGATATTATTATCAGATCATGAAAATGGAAATGTTTCTGCTCATACTACTCATTTAGTTGCTTCAGCTTTGGCAGATGCTTATTGCTCAATTTCAGCAGGCATAAACGGTTTGTCTGGACCATTGCATGGGGGTGCAATAAGAGAATCTTTTAATTGGTTTATGAATCTATACCAACAAAAAAAGAACCAATTAACAAAAAAGATATTAGAACAAATTTGTGTAGATATGTTAAATAAAGGTTTAGTAATTCCTGGATACGGTCATGCAGTGCTTAGAAATAAAGATCCTAGATTTTTAGCACAAATGAAATTTGGAGAAGAATATTTAAAAAACGATGAACTTTTTAAAATAGCCCGCTTAGCATTTGATACAATACCTCATATTTTAAAAAAACACACAAAAATAAAAAATCCATGGCCAAATGTAGATAATATCTCAGGAATTATTCATTCTCATTATGGTATAGATAAAAACTTTTTTACAGTTTTGTTTAGTAATTCTATAGCAGTTGGTTCTTTAGCAAATATTTTTTGGGATAGAGCTTTAAATTTACCTATTGAAAGGCCAAAATCAGTTACAATTAGTCAATTATTCGAACTAAACAAAACTAGGATTTAGAGTTTTTTACGATTTTATTAAAGTATAATAAGTATTGACAATCGTTTATTTTAGTCTAATATAATTAAAAGATAGTAAATTAAAAATATTTTATAAATTAATTTAAGGAGTTGAAATGTGTCTTTTGACATAAGAGAACTAGAAATCATTGTAGATGCTTTAGGTGTAGGGATATATTTAGCAGATGGTAAAGGTGTGACATTATGGGTCAATAAAGTATTTGAAGAAATTTCTTTAATAAAAAAAGAGGAGGTTGTAGGTAAAACACTAAGGGAGTTAGTTGATGCTAAATTTTTTTCTAATTCTGCTACTTTGTCAGTAATTTCAAACAAAAAACCAACAATAGTTTCTTTTAATACAAAAACAGGTAAAAAACTTTTATCTCAAGGCAAGCCAGTTTTTGATAATAGAGGAAATTTAAAATATGTGGTGAATACTATTTATGATATTTCAAATATATTTTTAACACCTGAAGAAGAAAACATAAATAAGAATTTAGCTTCAGATTATAATATTGTTGCTCAAAGTGAAAAAATGTTAAAAATCGTCAATATCGCTGTTAAAGCATCTAATGTAGATTCACCCGTCTTGATTTGTGGAGAAACTGGTGTAGGTAAAGAATTAGTTGCAAAATTAATTCATTATGCTGGATCAAGGAAAAATTTTCCTTTTGTAGCAGTAAATTGTGCCGCTATACCTGAATCTTTATTGGAATCTGAGTTGTTTGGTTACGAGCCAGGTAGTTTTACAGGATCCAATAAGAAAGGGAAAAAAGGTATTTTCGAAATTGCGCACAATGGAACGGTTTTTTTAGATGAAATAGCTGATATGCCAATGTTTTCTCAAGCAAAACTACTACGATTTTTGGAAGATAACCAATTTTTAAAATTAGGTTCAACAAAACCTACAAAAGTGGATGTTAGAATTATAGCAGCTACGAACGTAGATATTAAAAAAGCTATCGAGGAAGGTCGTTTCAGAAAAGATCTCTATTATAGACTTAGCACAATTTATATAAATATACCGCCACTTAGAGAAAGATTAGAAGATGTCAATATATTAACAAAATTTTTTTTAAATAATCTTAACGAAACATACAAAACAAGAAAAATTATAATGCCTGATGTAATTGATGCAATTAAAACACAAAATTTAGAAGGGAATGTAAGGGAATTAAAAAACATAATAGAAAAGCTTTATTTTTATTCTAAAAATGACACTATAACAATACAGGATTATTATGAAAACAACATAGATAAAAATGAATTGAATAATAACAAAAAAAGCTTGAAATATAATCTTGAAGTTTATGAAAAAAGTATATTGCAAGAATATTTCGAACTATATAAAAGCACCAGAAAGTTAGCAAAAGCTTTAAAAATCAGTCAATCCAGTGCTTTCAAAAAGCTGAAAAAATATGGTCTATTATGATTACTTTTGTAATCATATGATTTTAAAAGTAATCTTTTAAAATTATGCTATTTAGATAACATTAAATTATTAAGCATATCAATTCTATGAGTCCTATATTAATTTAATAAATTTAAAATATATCTAATAATTTTACATATTTAGGCTTTAAAAGGTTTATATTAATTAGTAAAAAAATATTTATAAAATAACATTTTTTTAAAATAATCTAAAATAAAAATTAATAAATAATAATAAATTAAAATATGGAACAGTTTTTGCTTATATTAATTAGTAGAGAAACTAAAAGTTTAGGAGGTAAAAATGCTTATTTCGAAGTTAGGATTACGTGAGGAAGTGGTTGAATTTGCTAATACTGTAAGAGATTTTTGTGAACGTGAATTTAAAGACACATTGTTATGGGATCAACAAGAGTATATGCCACCTGAACTATGGAAAAAAATGGGTGACATTGGTCTTACAGGGATGATGTTAGATAGTGATCTTGGTGGATTAGGCGATGATTTATTAACAAGCGTTGTAATACATGAAGAAATGTCTGTATATTCACCTGCAATTGCTATGACATTAGGAGCTCATGCTATACTTGCAGGCAATGTTATTAATAGAGCTGGTAACAAACAACAAAAAGAAAAATATATTCCACCTATAGCTGCCGGAGATAAAGTAGCTGCCATATGCATAACAGAACCAGAAATAGGCTCAGATGCTGCACATCCTAGAACAAGAGCTATTAAAAAAGGTGATAGATATATATTACGAGGAAGCAAAATTTTTATAACTAATGGTCCTGTTGCAGATATTTTTGTAGTTTACGCAAAAACTTCAGATGATCCTAAAAGAGGAGTTTCTGCTTTTATAGTAGAAAAAGATTTTGGAAATATTTCTGTAGAAAAAATGCATAAAATGGGAATGAGAGCTTCTCCTACAGGTTTTGTAACTTTTAATGACACAGAAGTACCTGAAGAAAATATCTTACGAGCTGAAGGAGAGGGAATTCATATTATGATGGAAGGTTTAGATGTAGAAAGAATTGGTTTGTCAGGCAGTAATCTAGGTATGATTAAAGGCTCTTTAGATATTGCGTCAAAATATGCCAAAGAAAGAATACAATTTAACCAGCCTATTATAAATTACCAACTTATTCAAGAAAAACTTGGTTATATTTTAGCTCAACTTGAATTGAATAGACTTTATCTATATCAATTAGCTGAAGCATGGAGAAAAAATCCAGGTTCAAAGAAATTGAGAGCAGCAACTGCTTTGGTTAAAATGACATCAGCTCAAGCTGCAGTAAAATCAGCAGAAGAAGCAATCCAAATTCTTGGTGGTTATGGTTATACAACTGATTATCGCGTTCAGATGTATTGGAGAGATGCAAAACTTTATGATATTGGTGCCGGAACAACAGAAATGATGAAGATTTTGCTTGCAAGACGTATAGAAGAAGGCTTTACAGATTTATAAGATTTTAGTTTAAGGAGGTTTTAGTTATGACAGGTATCGTAGGATATGGGTGTTATGTTCCTAAACGCAGGATTAAAGTAGAAGAAATTGCCGCTCAATGGGGAGAAAATGCAGAAACTCTAAAAAATGGTTTATTAGTAAGGGAAAAAACAGTTCCTGCAAAAGATGAAGATTCAGTAACTATAGCTTATGAAGCAGCTAGAAATGCTTTAAAGCGAGCTGAAATTGATCCACAGGAAATAGGAGCCGTGTATATTGGCTCTGAATCAAAACCGTATGCAGTTAAACCATCCGCAACAATTGTAGCTGATGCATTAGGTATAACTCCAGCTGTTCATGTGGCTGATTATGAGTTTGCCTGCAAAGCTGGCAGTGAAACTGTTTTTGTGGTTTATGGCTTAGTAAAATCGGGTGAAATTAAATATGGACTTGGTATTGGCTCGGATACTTCTCAAGGTGCCCCTAAAGACCCATTGGAATATACAGCAGCTGCAGGTGGAGCGGCATTTATAATGGGAAACGATAATGTTATAGCTGAGGTTATTGCCACATATTCATATACCACAGATACACCAGACTTTTGGAGAAGAGATGGTCAATCATATCCTACTCACACCGGTCCATTTACTGGTGCTCCAGCATATTTTCATCATACCTTAAATTCTGCCAAAGGAGTTATGGAAAAAGCGAAAATGACACCAAAGGACATTACGTATTGCGTTTTTCATCAGCCAAATGGAGCTTTTCCTTTAAGAGCATCAAAGATGCTAGGATTTACAAAAGAACAGTTTGAACCAGGATGGGTTGCTCCTTACATTGGCAATACATATTCAGGCTGTTCATTATTGGGTTTAGCTTCTGTTTTAGATATTGCCAAAGCTAACGATATAATTCTAGTGACTTCGTTTGGATCTGGGGCTGGAAGCGATTCCTTTATATTTAGGGTAACAGAAAGACTTGAAAAAGTGCGAAATAATGCGCCTCTTTTGAAGTACTATGCTGATAGAAAACAGTATGTAAATTATGCAACTTATGCTTTTCTTAGAGGTAAAATTAAAATGAGGGAGGATTAATAATGAGAGATGTAGCCGTAGTAGGGATTGGAATAACAAATTTTGGATATTTATGGGAGAAGTCCTGGAGAGATCTGGCTGTTGAAGCTAGCTTAGAAGCAATAAAAAGCTCTGGGGTTGATAAAATAGACTCTATTTATTTGGGAAACTTTAGTGGCGGTACTTTTGTAGAACAAGAGCATATGGCTGCAATTTTAGCTGATTATTTAGGATTTTTACATATACCATCCACTAGGATAGAAAATGCTTGTGCTTCGGGTGGAGTGGCTTTAAGACATGCTTATATGGAAGTAGCATCAGGAATGTCTGATGTAGTGCTTGTCACGGGTGTTGAAAAAATGACCGATGTAGTAACTTCTCAGGGTGTTTATTCATTATCTATGGCTGCTGATAGAGAGTATGAGGGTTATCAAGGCGTTACTTTTCCTGGCTTATTTGCATTGGTAGCAAAAAAATACATGCATGATTTCAATGCTACAAGAAAACAACTTGCAGCAGTTGCTGTAAAAAATCATAAGAACGCTTCAAAAAATCCAAAAGCACAATTTCACAACATAATCACAATTGATGATGTTTTGAATGCTTCAATAATAGCAGATCCTCTTGGATTGTATGATTGTTCTCCAATGACTGATGGGGCAGCAAGTGTCATTTTAATGCCATTAGAGAAAGCAAAAAAATTGTCAAATGCTGCTAAACCCATTAAAATTTCTGGTATAGCCCAGGCAACAGATACAATTGCTTTAGCTCAAAGAAATGATTTTGTTACATTTCAAGCTACAATAGAAGCTGCAAAAAAAGCTTATCAAATGGCTGGTAAATCACCTCAAGATATAAATGTTGCTGAGGTACATGACTGTTTTACTATCGCAGAAATATGTGCAATAGAAGATTTAGGTTTTTTTGAAAAAGGTAAAGGTGCAAAAGCTACAGAAGACGGTCTAACAGAGATTGATGGAAAAATTCCTGTAAACCCAAGCGGGGGTTTAAAAGGTAAAGGGCACCCGGTTGGTGCAACTGGTATTGCACAAATTGTGAATCTTGTAGAACAATTAAGAGGTCAAGCTAAAGATCTCCAGGTTAATAACGCAAAAGTAGGATTGGCCCATAATTTAGGTGGTTCTGGTGCCACTGTTACAGTTACAATTTTGGAGGTGATTTAATGTTAACTATACCGAGAAATTGGAGAGAAAAACCACAAAGATACATGTTAAAAGGTGGTAAGTGTAAAGATTGTGGTTACACAATGTATCCTGCCAGAAAAGTATGTCCAAAATGCCACTCGGAAAATATTGAAATTATTGATCTTCCAAGAGAAGGTAAAATTCTTACTTACACTGTTATTTATTCAGCACCCGAGGGTTTTGAAGATTTTTCACCTTATGCTGTAGCTATAGTAGAACTTACAAACGGAGCTAGATTAATGTTACAAATTGTCGATACCGATTTTAACAATATAGAGATCGGTAAAAAAGTAAGTGTAGTATTTAGGAGATTATTTGTTGAAGGTAAAGCTGGTATTATAATTTATGGTCCAAAAGCTATAGTTGAAGATTAAGGCTGAGGGGTTTCCCCCTTACCTTTTTAGAGGTTAAAATGAGTAAAGTATTGATTGAAAAAGAAGGTAATGTAGCGGTTGTATATATGAATAATTTAGATAAAAAAAATGCGTTAGATGAATCTTTGTCGTCTGAATTACTAGAAAGTATCAAAAAATTAGCTGAAGACGAATCTATATATGTAGTTATATTAACCTCAGCAGGAGATGTTTTTTGTGCTGGCGGCGATATTAAAGAATTTGCAGAAGGTGTTGAATTAACAGCATTAGAACATTATTCAAAGAAAAATATTAATGTAGATGTTTTGAGGATAGTTGATATACTGAAAAAACCTTTAATTGCAGCAGTATCTGGATATGCTTTGGGAGGTGGTTTTGGTTTAGTTGCAAATGCTCATATAGTTGTTTCGCATCCTGATACGCGTTTTGGTTTAACCGAAATTAATTTAGGTATACTGCCTTATGTTATATTTCCATATGTTAAGAGAGCAGTTGGCGAAAGAGAGGCTATATTACTGACTCTTATGGGCAAAACTATTAGCTCTCAAGAGGCTTATAGAATTGGTTTAGTTCACTTTATTGATGAAAATCCTTTAAAAAAAGCGAAAGAAATTGCGAGCCAAATTGCTCAAAAAAGCCCTTTAATTTTAAAACTACTAATGGATATGATAAATGTTTCTCACAACCCCTCCTCCTGTGAAAGTGAGTATTTATCTTTGTTAAGAATAGTTAACTTTTCTGCACAAGATTTAAAAATAGGTATTGAGTCATTTTTAAATAAACAAAAACCTCAGTGGAAAAATAAATGAGGAGGTAGGATGATAAATATTGGTGTATGTATAAAGGCAGTGCCAGACTATGAAGTCCCGGCTGAAAAATTTTATTTACAAGGCAACAGAATGTCAGGTGATTATAAATATGTTTTAGGATTGTACGATGAACATGCACTTGAGGTTGGGCTTCAACTAAGATCAAAATTAGAAAGTAAACTTTATGCAATTAGCTATACTAAAAAAGAATACGTATCAACCTTAAAAAAAGCTCTTTCAATGGGTGCAGACGAGCTTATAATAATTGAGTCGAGTAACGATGATCCATTTCAGACGGCTTATAACCTAGCCAATATAATTGAAAAATATAATATTGAAATAGTCATTCTTGGAAGAGTATCGTCGGATTTAGAAAGAGAAATGGTTCCACCTTTAGTGGCAGGAATACTTAATCGTATTTACTTACCTTATATCGTATCAATTTCATCTGAGTCTAATGGTAAATCTTTTTTATGTGTTCAACAATTGGATAATAAGAATTTACACTTGCTTATAAAAGAAAAATTTGTGGCTTCAATAACTGATGCCCCATGTAATTTACCAAGAATTCCTAACTTAAAAGAAATTATGAAAAGTAAAACAAAACCATTAATAACAGAAGAAGAAATTAATTTCGAAAAATTTAACTGGGCACAGGAATTGTCTGCAAAGATTCCAAAGTATGAGTATATTAACGAAACACTGCCTAACGATGATCTATCTTTTACAGCTAAACTACTATTAGAAAATCTAAAGAAGGAGCATTGCTTATGATTATAAAAAATGTGTTAATAATAAGTGATGATGACAAAGATAGGTTAGGTGAGTTAAATTTTGTTGCAAAAAAATTTAGTGATAACATTGACGCTATAGTTTTTACAAACAAAAAAGAATTAGAAATAGATGTAAAAAAAGCATATGGAATCAATAATATACCGCCGAATTCAATTGAAACCATTTTGCCACTTGCATCAAAATATGATGTTATTTTAACGAATGGTACAGTAGGTGCTCATATTGGAGGAATTTTAACACTAAAACTTAGTGCATCATGTGTTTTTGGTGTTAGTGAAATTAAATATGATGAGTTTATTTTTTCACATAGTGCTTATGGCGATAAAGCTGTTATTGATTACAAACCGGAGCATCTTCCATTGGTTTTAATTTTAAAAGAAAAATATTTCGAACAACTAACAACAAACCAATTGATGGAAATTGAGTGGTTAGAATGCAAAAAAGACAATATAGAAATTGTCAAAGAAGAAAAGATAGAAAAAGAAGTTGAATTAGATAAAGCAAAGATTGTAATAGGTGGAGGAAGAGGTATAGGCTCAAAAGAAGGTTTTGCTATTCTAGAAAGAATAGCAAAATTATTTGGAGGGGTAGTAGGAGCATCAAGGGCAGCGGTTGATAATGGTTGGATATCACACCAATATCAAATTGGTCAATCAGGTGCTATGTTATCAGCAAGCTTATATTTTGCTTTTGGCATAAGTGGAGCTACTCAACATTTATCGGGTATAAAAAATGTAAAATGTGTAGTTGCTATAAATAAAGACGAAGAAGCGCCTATATTTAAACGAGCTCGATACAATATCGTTGCTGATTGGAAAGATTTTGCAATGGCTTTAATCAACGAATTGGAGGAAACAAATGGCTAAAATTATGTCCAATATTAATACTAACTCAGAAGAATTTAAAAAAAGATACGAATTTAATAAAAAGAAAGTTGAGGAAATAAATCAGATTAGAGAAGAATTGGCAAAAGGTGGGCCTGAAAAAGCACATGAAGTAAATAAAAAAAGAGGAAAATTGTTTTGTAGAGAACGAATAGAAAAGGTAATAGATAAAAATTCACCTTTTTTAGAAATTGGTCCATTTGTAGGTTACAATATGTATAACAATGAGGCTCCCTGTGGTGGAATAGTTACAGGAATAGGTAAAATAAGTGGAAAAGAGGTAATGATTATTGCAAATGATCAAACTGTAAAGGCTGGGACTTATTACCCTATGACAATTAAAAAACATGTTAGAGCGCAGACTATAGCAAGAGAAAATAATTTACATTGTCTTTATTTAGTTGATTCAGGTGGAGTTTTTCTGCCAATGCAAGATGAAGTGTATCCTGATAAAGAGCATTTTGGAAATTTCTTTTATAATCAAGCAATTATGAGTAGTATGGGATTATTACAGGTGGCTGTTGTTACAGGTCTTGGTACTGCTGGTGGAGCTTATGTTCCTGCCATGTGCGACCAGGTGATTATGGTTAAAAATCAAAGTGCAATATTTATAGGTGGTCCACCTTTAGTAAAAGCAGCTACAGGTGAAGAAATAGATGCAGAAAATTTGGGTGGCGCTGATGTACATACGCGTATTTCTGGTGTAGCAGATTATCTTGCAAACAATGAAGAAGAAGCTCTAAAAAAAGCAAGGGAAATTTTCGCTCATTTACCTAAGCAAGAAAAATTTAAATTAGATAGGTCTACACCACAAGATCCTTTATATGATCCTGACGAGATATACGGTATATTACCAGAAGATCTAAGTATACCTTTTGATGTACGTGAAATTATAGCACGCATTGTAGATAATAGCGAATTTGAAGAATTTAAACCATTATACGGACAAACATTAGTAACTGGTTTTGCTAGAATTGGAGGATATTTAGTTGGGATTATCGGAAATAATGGAATAATATTTCCTGAGTCATCTCAGAAAGCCGCACATTTTGTAGAATTATGCAGTTTAAGAAAAGTACCACTAATTTTTCTACAAAACATAACTGGATTTATAATCGGTAAAAAATATGAACATCAGGGAATGGCAAAAGATGGTGCAAAATGGATTACAGCTATTTCAACTACCAATGTACCTAAAATTACAATAATAATAGGCAATTCTTATGGAGCAGGAAATTATGCTATGGCAGGAAGAGGTTATAACCCAAGGTTTTTATGGATGTGGCCCAATGCAAAAATTGCTGTAATGGGCCCTCAGCAAGCTGCTGATGTATTATCAAGTATCAAACTTGCACAACTTGAAAGAGAAGGAAAAAAACTTACCCAAGAAGAGATTGAAGCTATAAGAAAACCTATACTTCAAGAATATGAAGAAAAGTCAAGTGCGCTTTATTCAAGCGCAAGATTGTGGGATGATGGGATTATAGATCCAAAAAAAACAAGAGAGTACTTAATGCTCGCGTTAGAGGTAACACTTAACAAACAAATTGAAGATGTAAAATTTGGAATATTTAGGATGTGAGCTATGAGAAAGATTAAAAGGGTACTTGTGGCCAATAGAGGAGAAATTGCTATAAGGATAATGAAAACATTAAAGTTACTTGGAATTGAGTCAATTGGAGTTTATTCTGAAGCAGATAAACTATCTAAACACATTTCTTTTGCAGATAAAGCCTATAATATAGGCGAACCTGAAGCAATAAAAAGTTATCTTAATATGGAAAAAATTATCAATACAGCCAAGCAAGCTAATTGTGATGCAATTCATCCTGGTTATGGTTTTTTGGCTGAAAATCCCGTTTTTGCCAAAATGGTTCAAGAAAATGGTTTAATATGGATTGGTCCTCCAAGCGAATGCATGAAAAATTTAGGGGATAAAATTAATTCTAGAATTATAGCACAATCGGCTGGCATACCGACGACTCCAGGTGGGACTATAGAATCAATTGAGCAGGCCCATAAATTAGCAAATGAGATAGGTTATCCAGTCTTAATAAAAGCATCTGCAGGTGGTGGCGGAAAAGGAATGAGAATTGTTTATGACGATAAAGACTTAGAAGATGCAATAAAAGTTGCCAGAGAAGAGGCAAAAGCTGCATTTGCTGATCCAACCGTATATATCGAAAAATACATAGAAGATGCCCATCATATAGAAATACAATTTTTAATTGATAAATTTGGTAATGGTTTATATTTTCCTGAAAGAGAATGTTCTGTACAAAGAAGATATCAAAAAATTATCGAGGAAAGTCCATCTCCAACTATCGATAGACAGACAGCCAAAAAGATGGGCGAAGCTGCTTTACTTGTTACAAAAAAAGCCGGCTATCATAATGCTGGAACTGTTGAATTTATCTATGATAAAAAAAGTAAAAATTTTTATTTTCTTGAAGTTAATGCCAGGATTCAAGTTGAACATCCTGTAACAGAAGAGATTAGTGGATTTGATTTAATAGCTTCCCAAATTGATATTGCAGAAGAAAAACCTATTGAGTTATCTCAAGATGAACTTAACAATCGTATAAATGGGCACGCCATAGAGTCTCGAATTTATTCCGAAGATACAGATAATAATTTTATGCCTTCTATTGGAAAAATAGAACATTATAGGGAACCTGCAGGTTTCGGTATTAGAGTGGATTCTGGATTTTTTGAAGGTTCAGAAGTATTAATACATTATGATCCATTAATAGCTAAATTGATTGTAAAAGCTCCAAATAGAATGATGGCAATAAAAAAGATGTATAGAGCCTTATCAGAATATCATATTGCACCCATTAAAACTACGATTCCTCTTTTAAAAAATATTTTCAAACATAAAAAATTTATAGAAGGTGATTATAATACCCAATTTTTGAGCATTTATAAAGATGAATTATTCAATCAAAAACAAAATCCTATTCACTTAAAAGAAGCAATAGTTTTGTATGAGTTTTTAAAACAAAGCTCTTCAGATTTAACATTTTCTGGTGAAGCAACTTTGCCGTCTTGTTGGGAAATGATAGGATCATGGAGGGGGTAAAATGAACATAAAAGTTAATAATGAATCTCTAGAATATGAATTATTAAGAAAAGGCGATTCATATTTATTATCTTATCAAGATTCAAGTTTACCTTTTCAGGTTTTTAGATACGGGAATGATTATTTAGTACTAAATATCGAAGACAATACAGCAATTGTTCTAGATGTTTATAAAGCGAAAAATAAAATAGTTATATGGGCGGAAGATGAAGAATTTATAATAGAAGAAATATCAGAAAATGAAACACTTTCAAGTCATGAAGTGATAGAAAATAATATTAAATCTCCAATGCCTGGTATAATAAAAGAAATTAAATTTATGGAAAATGATATAGTAAAAAAAGGCGATACAGTTGTTGTTTTAGAGTCAATGAAAGTTTTAAACGAACTTAAAAGCAGTGTAAATGGCTGCATAAAAAAAATTTATATTGAGAAAGGAGCTCAGGTTGGGCCTCTTGAATTATTGGTTGAAATTGAACCAAAGGAGGATTGAAATGAGTGAATATTTAGTTGGTTTAGAAGAAGTGGCCATAGCAGTAGAAGACGCAAAAAAAACCGCTGAAGAGTTTACTATGCTGTTTGGAATTGATTTTGATTATGAGTGGGAATTGCCAGATGAAAAATTATTTGTAAAATCTGCAAAAATTGGTGACACACAATTACAATTTATTGAATCTACTTACCCCGATGGTGTTGTTGCCAAGTTTATACAAAAAAGAGGAGAAGGATTAAATCATATAGCTTTAAAAGTAAAAAATTTAGATGCATTAATAGAAAAATTACAAAAGAATAATATCAAACTAATACCACAGCAACCAATAGAAGTAAATAAGCTTCCTCCTTTTAATGGTGCCATACGTTATATATTTATACACCCATCTTCATTTCACGGAGTATTAATTGAATTAATTGAAGAAATAAAAACTTAAAATAGGAGGTTTTGTATGAGTAACTTTTCTGATTTTAAAAACGGATCATTGGCACAGAGCAATCCTGTGATGCAGAAAATTAGAAACAAGACAATCACAGCAGAAAAGTTTGCCAGTATGGTTAAATCTGGTGATTGGATTTATGGGTGTATGGTTGGAACAGATGCTGTGGCTCCGAGAAAAGCTATATTTCAGAGATTAGGTGATGGTCCAGATAAATTACAAAATATTGAAATGTGGGCAGTTGATAATGCATTTTTAGGTACAGATTTTGGTCTTAGATACGATAAAGAAGGTAAATATCATATCCAGCATCAGGGATTTATCCATAAAGGTACAAAAGATGCGATAAAACAAGGCTGGCAGGGGTTTGATTGGTACCAGTGGGGATGGGCAATGCATATGAATTACCAATTTGCAAGATTTTATAGAAAAGAAAAATCGCAACGAGTAGCTGATTGGGGAATTGCTACAATTGCAAAACCTGAAGGGAGCTATGTAAATGGAAGTTATGGTGTATCAAATTTTATGATAACAGCTAAAACTTGTAAAAAATTTGTATGTGAAATAAGAGAAGATCATGCATGGTGTGAACCAGGTAGAAATGTTAATTTACATATTGATGATGTGGATTATTTTATTGAGGTAGATTTATCAGATCCTGATTTTCAATATCCACGCCTTGACGAACGCAATATAATTCCATCTGAGACAGATAAAAAAATAGCTGAACATATCCTATCAATAATGCGAAATGGTGATGTTTTGCAGGTAGGAATTGGTTCTTTACCAACAGCTGTTGTTTTAGCTATATCTGATTCTGATTTAAAACATCTTGGCGTGCATACAGAAATGATAGGAGAATGGGCTTTTACGTTAATAGAAAAAGGAAAGATTGATAATTCTCAAAAATCTATAGATCAAGGAAGATGCGCTTGGGCTTATGCCGTACCGTTTATTCCTGAAAGATATTTTGAATGGATGCACCATAATCCAATGTTTGCTGCTTATGATATAAATTACACAAATAACTTTTTAACATTATCTATGGTCGATAATTTTATGGGGATAATGAGCTTTGCAAAGATTGATATCAGGGGTCAGGTTGTTTCAAGTTGTGTTGGTGGCAGGCCTATATCTAACACTGGTGGGCAATTTCAATTTACAGTAGGGGGGCAATTATCCAGAGGTGGAAGAACAGTGCTTGCGGCAACTTCTAGAACACCAGATGGAAAATCACGTATTGTTGGAATGCTTGATAGAGGAGATGTTGTAGATGTTCCATCGCAATTTGTTAACTATGTTGCCACAGAATATGGGATAGTAAACCTTATGGCTTGTACAGATGCAGAAAAAGCCAGAAAATTAATTAGTATTGCTCATCCAGATGATAGAGAAGAATTAGAAAAAGAAGCGGCAAAATTAGGTATTAAAACAAAACACTGGATGTTTGATGTGTCTCCAGATAGAAGATATCCTAGTGCAAATGAATTAAAAGACCATAAACACGGTTATATGGATTTGGTTATTGCACCAAAAGGAGTAGCGAACCCCAACAGTTAATAGTTTAGATTTTTGTGTTAAAAAATTAATATAAAAAATTAAAAAATAAAGGGTAAAAAAGTTAAAAAGAAAGGAGGGTGTATGCTATCTTCGAAGCAAGAATATGTAAAAAGAATTTCCAAAAAAAAGCCAGCTCTTTATATTAATGGGAAAAAAATAGATAATTTTGTTGAACATCCCAACATTAAACCAATGATTGACTCAATTGGTTTAACATATGATTTAGCTTTAAAAGAGGAATTTAAAGATTTAATGGTTGCAAATTCACAATTTGTTAATGAACCAATTAATAGATTTTTGCATATTTATACGGAAAAAGAAGATCTTATAAAACGCATTAAATTAGCAAGGCTTTTAAGTCAAAAGTTAGCAACCTGCAATTACCGTTGCGTGGGTTGTGATATTTTAAATGCCTTATATGTAACTACCTATGATATGGATGAAACTTTAAAAACTACATATCATAATAGGTTATTAGATTATATCAAGTATGTACAACAAAACGATTTAGCCGTATCAGGAGCGCTAACCGATGTAAGGGGCGATAGGTCTAAAAGTCCAAGCCAACAAGATGATATGTATTTAAAAATTTTAGAGAAAAAAACTGATGGTATAGTAGTAAAAGGTGCCAAAATTTGTCAATCTGGAGCGTTGGTCGTAGATGAAACCGTTGTTATGCCAACGATAGCATTAAAAGAATCTGATAAGGCTTATGCTGTTGCTTTTGCTATTGAATCTGGCACGGAAGGTGTAACGTATGTTTTGCAAAATAATGCATATGAAGCTAAAAAAAGAGAAACCCCCGGCTGGGAATCTGGTAATCCATATGGAGACAGAGGAACTTTTTTAGTCATATTTGATAATGTATTTGTGCCGTGGGATAGAGTATTTATGTGCGAGGAATATAATTTTGCTGGTTCATTGGTAAGTAATTTTACTGATATTCATAGATATGTGGGTTCAGGTTGCAAAGCAGGTTTTATAGATACTATGGTTGGAGCTGCAAAGCTGATGTCAGAGTACAATGGCATCCAAAATGCGTCCCATATAGTAAATAAAATTACTGATATAGTAAAGGGTCAAGAAAGTTGTTATGCTTGTGGTTTAGCGGCGGGATATGAAGGAATAAAAACGAAATCAGGTGTATATTTGCCAAATGCTTTGTATTCTAATGTATCAAAAACCCTAGGTTTACCAGCCATAGCGCAAGCAGCGATAAATCTTGCAGATATTACTGGTGGTGTATGTGTTACGGCACCTTCCGAGGAAGATCTAAAAAATCCAGAAATTGGCAAGTATATAGAGCATTATTTAAAAGGAAGTGATTCTGTTACTACAGAAGAAAGAATGAAACTAATAAAATTTGTTGAGTATTGGATAGCTGGCCCACATTTAGCAGGAGCTATCCATGGTGGCGGTTCTCCTATTACTCCGAACATATTTATACAAAGATTAGCAAATGTAGATGAAAAAAAGTCATTTGTAAAAGAACTACTAGAAATTAAGTAGAAAAGGAGCAAATAATGCCTGATTTTACAAACATCATTTATACTGAAGAAAACAGTATTAGTTGGATTCAACTAAATAGACCCGAAAAACTCAACGCATTTACAAAGGATATGTGGGAAGAATTTTACGAAACTGTAGAATTAGCCAAAAATAGTAAAACAGGTGTGGTTGTTGTTTCTGGTGTAGGTAGAGCGTTTAGTGCAGGTGATGATATTAAAGCCACGTATGAATTAAAAAATAAAGAAGAAGCAGACAATTTTTTTAACACACTTTTAAAAGTTTTTGAATCACTACTTGAAATTGAAAAGCCTATGATAGGAATGGTTAATGGCTTAGCTTATGGTGGTGGTTTTGAAATACTTTTATTAATGGATGTCGTAATTGCGACTAAAGAATCTAAATTTGCTTTATCAGAAGCAAAATTAGGTTTAATACCGCCCGCAGCATTGTCATTTGGCTATACAATTCTTGGGATAAAACAAATCAATAGGCTTTCGTTGATAGGTGAGGCGATTGATGTATATGAAGCTCAAAGAATTGGTTTAGTAGATTGTATAGCAGAGAAAGATGATTTAAGAAATAAAACTTTAGAAATTGCCTGGAAAATTATTTCTAATGCCACGCATTCAGTCCAGTTTATTAAGAAATGGTCAAACACTCACAAAGATAAATCCAAATTTATTGAGTTGATTAATGTATTAACTATGTTTTCTTTAGACTCAAATGCGAGAAAAAGAATGGAAGATTTTGTTACAAAGAGAAAAGAAAACGAAGTTGGGATTTTTTGTTAAAAAATTAATATCTTTAGGAGGTGTTTTTTATGGAACATTTGATTGAGCATGCTGGACATGTGGCAATGAACACACTTTTATGGGAAGCTACGGTTGTTTTATGGGTAATTGGTATGATGGATCTCGGTGTCAGCAAACGCCATGATGTAAAGGATTTTGGGTATATTTTGTTAACTGCTGCTATAATGGAAACCATAGCTATGATGTTTGTGATTGCAAGTGGAAATATCTTTGGAGCAACATCAGCAGCAGCATTTGTATTTTTATTGTGGGCATTGGCTTTTGGTCTCTTAAATGGAACAAATAGAGTAGTTACTTATCATGCAGTTTTATTAACTTCTTTTTACTTTACTGGAGCTACAATTTATTTAGCCAGCAAAGGCGCTTTGTTTTTGACTGTTATGTTCGGCTTGTTAGTACCTATCACTTTTTTATTAGCTTTAGCAAGTTATACAGAAAAACACTCATTAGGAAAGATAGCAGGTGGATTTTCAGCAATTGATGGAATACTATTTTTTATTTATTCATTATGTTCGGCTATAGGTTATCATTTACCTTAAATAAAATTAGTTAAATCAAAATTTTTTAAGGAGAATTACTAACGGACATTTTTAAAGCGGATTTTCTCGAAAAAGAGAATCCGCTAATTTTTTGGAAATTATTTTTATGTTTTTTTAAAATTATTTGTTTTGTGCCACTCTTTGCATAGGTGGTGGTGAAGCAGTAGCAGCGATATTTGAAAATGTTTAAGGAGGATAAAATGATTAATAAAGTAGGCGTTGTAGGTGCAGGCCAGATGGGAAATGGGATAGCCCATGTATTTGCTTTGCATAACTATTCTGTCGTGCTATATGATATAGCTCAAACCCAGCTTGACAAAGCACTAAAAACAATAGAAGAAAACTTAAAAAGGCAGGCTAAAAAAAATACCATACAGGAAAGTCAGATAGAAGCAACTCTAAAAAACATAAAAACCACTACAAACTTAAATGATGTTTCAGATGTGGATTTTTGTATTGAAGCATCACCGGAAAACGAGGCTCTTAAGCTTGAGCTCTTCTCAAAGCTAGACTCAATTGTAAAAGAAGGCTCAATAATTGCTTCAAATACTTCTTCCATATCCATCACAAAACTTGGTTTTCAAACTAAAAGGCCAGATAAGGTAATTGGTATGCACTTTATGAACCCAGTACCTGTTATGGAGCTTGTAGAGGTAATAAGGGGTATTGCAACAAGCCAAGATACCTATAACACTGTACTTGATCTGGCAAAATCACTTGATAAAAATCCAGCTTTATCAAAGGATTACCCAGGCTTTATCGTAAACCGTGTGCTTATACCCATGATTAATGAAGCAATATATGCTTACTATGAAGGTATAGCCTCTATTGAGGATATAGATAAGGCTATGAAGCTTGGCACAAACCAGCCGATGGGACCATTTGTACTGGCAGACTTTATCGGATTGGATACAGTACTTGCCATACAGAATGTACTGTATGAAGGTTTTAAAGACTCAAAGTACAGACCGTGTCCTTTGCTTGTAAAAATGGTAGAAGCAGGCTATCTGGGCAGAAAAAGCGGCAAAGGCTTCTACGATTATACAAAAAAGTAAGGGGGATCCATGAATATACTGTTTGAATCACAAAACGGCACAGGCTACATAACAATAAACAGACCCGATAAGCTTAATGCTCTAAACATAGATACGATAAATGAGCTAAAAGAAACAATCTTAAAAGTAGATCAGGATAAAACGATTAAATGCGTAATTATCACTGGCTCAGGTGAAAAAGCATTTGTAGCAGGTGCAGATATAGAATACATGCAAAAGCTAACGCCAAATCAAGCACTTGAGTTTGCAAGGCTAGGCCAGGAAACGCTTCATTTAATGGAAACTTCAGGTAAGCCTTTTATTGCATGTGTAAACGGTTATGCGTTAGGNGGTGGTTTTGANGTTGCNNTNTCATGCGATATTATACTTGCTCAAAGCAATGCTAAATTTGGTTTTCCAGAAGTAGGCCTTGGTATAATACCTGGCTTTGGCGGTACTCAAAACCTATCTCGTCTGATAGGAAAATCATTGGCTAAAGAGCTAATTTTTAGTGCAAAGATGATAGATGCTTCAAAAGCAAAAGAACTTGGCATAGTTAGTGAAGTTTATCAAAGCAAAGAAGAGCTGCTCCAGGCAGGAAAAGCCTTATCTGAGCAAATCCAAAAAAATGCACCTTTGGCAATAGCTCTTGCAAAAAGGGCAATAGTTGATGGTTATAATCTAACAAAAGAAGATGGTCTAAGGTATGAAGCAAGTTTATTTGGCGTGGTATTTTCAAGTAACGATGCCAAAGAAGGCTTAAGTGCATTTGTAGAAAAAAGAAAACCAAATTATACAGGAGGATAATATGAACTTTCAATTAACAGATGAAGAAAGAATGGTTCAAGATACCGTAAGAAGCTTTGCACAAAAAGAGCTAAAACCCATAGCATCAGACATTGACAAAAACCACAAGATACCAGATTCAATAATAAAGGGTTTAGCAGAACTTGGTCTTTTTGGTGTTTATATTCCTCAAGAGTACGGTGGCGCTGGTTTGTCTTTTTTATCATACGCAATAACCGTAGAGGAAATCTCTAAAGTGTGCGCATCAACCGGTGTATTAATAAGCGCACACACATCGCTTTGTGCAAACCCTATATACGAGTTTGGCACTAAAGAGCAAAAAGAAAAATACTTAATACCTCTTGCAAGTGGCCAAAAGATTGGCTGCATTTTGCTAACCGAACCTGAAGCAGGCTCGGATGCAGCAAATGTATCCACAACGGTCAAAAATGAAGGCGACTACTACATAGCAAATGGCAATAAGATATTTGTTACAAATGGCGGTTATAAGGATATTGGTATATTAATTGCAACACATGACAAATCACTGCGCCACAAAGGTATAGATGCATTTATTTTGGATTTGAAGTCCGAAGGTGTGGAGCTTCAAAGAAATGAAGACAAAATGGGCATAAGGGGCACATATACATCCGTTTTTGCCTTAGAAAATATCAAGATACCAAAAGAAAATCTGCTTGGCAAAGAAGGAGAGGGTTTTAAGATAGCAATGGATTGCCTAGATGGTGGTAGAATTGGTATAGCTGCACAGGCACTGGGTATAGCAGAAGGCGCATATGAGAAAGCCCTAGAGTATGCCAAAGAGCGCAAGCAGTTTGGAAAAACATTGAGTGAGTTTCAGGCAATTCAGTTTAAGCTAGCCGATATGGCAATGCACATTGAAGCAGCAAAGTTACTTGTATATGAGTCTGCATGGATAAAGGATAACTTAAAAAATGGAGCAAGCTACAATGATCTAATAATAAAATCTTCAATGGCAAAAGCTTACGCATCAGAAACCGCTACCTATGTAACCAAAGAAGCGCTCCAGATTCATGGTGGCTATGGCTATATTGCAGAATACGAGATAGAGCGTATGTATAGAGATGCAAAGATAACAGAAATATACGAAGGTACAAATGAGGTTCAAAGGATAGTAATATCAAAACAGTTGTTGAAATGAGTTAAAGTTTAAAAGTTAATTTATATTTATATATATAGATATTTGGAGGTTATTATGAATATCCTGGTGTGTATCAAACAGGTTCCTGATATGGAATCTAAATTTAAAATCTCAAGTGACGGACAATGGTATGAACAATCTGATTTGACTTTTAAAATCAATGAATATGATGAGTATGCCATTGAAGAAGCAGTAAGGCTTAAAGAAAAGTTAGGCAGTGCTGAAGTTGTAGCACTTTCTATTGGTCCAGAACGCACAAAAGAAGCAATAAGAAAAGCTTTAGCTATTGGTGCGGACAAAGGTGTACATATACATGATGATGAATCACACAAAAAAGATTCATTTCAAATTGCTACAATAATTGCAAGTTATGCCAAAGATAAAAACTTTGATATTATATTTTTAGGCATGCAGTCTCAAGATAGGGCTTCTGCACAAGTAGGTCCAATTTTATCTGAACTATTGGGTTACAATTGCATTACAACAATTGTTAGTTTTGAGTACCAAGACGGTAAAGTAAATGTTAAAAGAGAATTGGAAGGTGGTATAAAAGCAAAAGTATCTGCAAAACTACCTGTTGTGTTAACCTGTCAGCTTGGTTTAAATACCGTAAGATACCCCACATTGCCAAACATTATGAAAGCAAAAAAGAAAGAATTGATTACTATAAATGTTAATGAGCTTTTAAATGAACAACCAAGGGTTATAAACCTGAAAGCTTACATACCAGAAAAGAAAAAAGGTGGCATAATCCTTGAAGGCAAATCAGACGAAGTAGCTGATAAGTTAATCAGTATACTCAAAGAAAAAACACAGGTATTAAGGTAGGAGGTAAAATATGAAAGCACTTTTGATTGGTGAATATAAAAATGGACATATAGATGAATCTTTTTATGAGCTTGTAGGCTTTGCAAATAAAATTGGCGCAGATTCATTTGGTTTTGCCGTAGCACCCCTTGATGTAAATATAGAGTATGCAGGAAAAGTATATATAGCAGATATATCAAAAGCAAAAGAGTACAACCCAAAGGTACACAAAAACCTTATATTAAAATTAATAGAACAGGAAAACCCTGATATTGTTGTATTCAGTCATTCTTCATATGGCTGGGACTTAGCTCCAAGGCTAGCTGCAGCACTAAAGGTAGCTCAGATATCTGAGATTATAGATGTGGATAATGATGAATACATTGTGCCATTTTGTAATGCAAAACTTAGAAGAAAAGTAAAGCCAAACACTCAAAAAGCTGTATTGACACTCCAGGCTGGGGCATTTTCTCCTGTTAAATCCAATGCTGCCCAGATTGAACCTTTAGATTACATTGAGCAGGATGATAACTTAGAGTTTCAAGGATTTGAAATAACAGAAAAAACAGGTGTTGATTTAACAAAAGCCGAAGTGATTGTTTCTGCGGGCAGGGGTGTAGGAAAGAAAGAAAACATTGAAATTGTAAGAAGCCTTGCAAAAGCTCTAAAAGGTGAACTTGGCGCTTCAAGGCCTGTAGTAGATGCAGGCTGGCTGGATCCAAGCTACCAGGTTGGAACCACAGGACAAACAGTTGCGCCAAAACTCTATATTGCCTGTGGTATATCTGGTGCTATACAGCATTTAGCTGGCATGAAAAAATCTAACTTTATTGTAGCAATAAACAAAGATAAAGACGCACCTATTGCCGAAGTAGCAGATGTATTTGTAGTAGCTGACCTGTTGGAGTTTGTGCCTGTATTAACAAGTAAATTAACTAAATAAGTTTGGATTTTTTTGGAGGTTTAAATGAAGCTTCACGAGTACCAGGCAAAAGAGCTTATGAGTCAATACGAAGTACCAATACCAGAAGGCAGGGTAGCATATTTTCCCTACGATGCATGGATGGTTGCAATGGAGCTGGGTTTTCCTGTTGTATTAAAAGCACAGGTTCTAACCGGTGGCAGGGGCAAAGCAGGTGGTGTAAAGATTGCAAAGACTGCAGATGAAGCCAGAGACATTGCTCAGGAATTATTTGGCAAAACGCTTGTAACAGCACAGACTGGACCTCAGGGTGTAAAGGTTAGAAAACTACTTGTAGAAAAAGTATCAAGCATTAAAAGGGAGCTTTACTTTTCTATTACTATAGATAGAACCATAGGAAAACCAGTGGTTATTGCTTCAAAAAGGGGTGGTATGAGTATAGAAGAGGTAAGTGAGCTCTACCCGGAAGACATTATAAAAATACCGATAGATCCAGCGGTAGGCTTTTTGCCATACCAGATAAGAAGATTAAAGTACGATCTTGACCTTGTTGAACAGGAAAAAGAAATATCAAGAATCGTAAGTAACCTGTACAAACTGTTTATGGATAAAGACTGCTCGCTTTTAGAGATGAACCCGCTTGTAGTAACAGATACAAACCACTTGGTAGCCCTTGATGCAAAGATAGAAATAGATGACAATGCAATATTTAGAAGAAAAGAAATAGCAAAGATGAGAGATTTAACTGAATATGACCCAGATGAGCTTGAAGCACGTTTTGCTGGTTTAAATTTTATCAAGCTTGATGGTGATATAGGCTGTATGGTAAATGGTGCAGGTCTTGCTATGGCTACAATGGATGTTATCAAGTTTGCAGGTGGAAACCCGGCAAACTTTCTTGATGTAGGTGGCGAAGCTACACCAGATACCATAGCAAAAGGCTTTGAGATAATAACCAGAGACCCAAAAGTAAAAGCTATATTCATAAATATATTTGGCGGTATTGTGCGATGCGATAAAGTGGCAAATGGTATATTGCAAGCCCTAAAGACAGTAGAAGTAAAAGTCCCAATAGTGGTAAGGCTTACCGGTATGAATAAAGAAGAAGGTATGGAAATGCTAAAAAACAGTGGCCTTGCATTTTCTGTAGCCCAGGACATAAAAGAAGCTGCTCATATGATAACTCAAATAACAAAACCAAAAAAAGAAGAAAACCAAACAACAAAAGAAACCAATAAGAAGGAGAAATAAATATGGCTATAGCTGTATATAAAACAAGCAGGGTAATAGTACAAGGCATTACAGGCAAAGAAGGTAGATACCATGCCCTAGCCTGCAGGGATTACGGGACAAAGGTAGTAGGTGGTGTAACACCAGGCAAAGGCGGCAGTGATGTGGATGGTATACCTGTATTTAACACTGTAGAAGAAGCTGTTCAAAAAACAAACCCAAACGTAAGCCTCATATTTGTTCCACCTCCATTTGCAGCAGATGCAATACTAGAAGCAGTAGGCAGTGGTATAAAGATTATTGTATGTATAACAGAAGGTATACCTGTGCTTGATATGGTAAAGGTAAAAAGGGTAATTGAAAAAGAAGGCATAATACTAATCGGTCCAAACTGTCCAGGTATTATAACACCGGATGCTTCAAAAATAGGTATAATGCCAGGCCATATCTTTAAAAGAGGCTCAATAGGTATAATCTCAAGAAGCGGTACATTGCTATATGAGACAGCAGATCAAATATCAAAAGTAGGTCTTGGCCAATCTACATGCCTTGGTATAGGAGGTGACCCTATAGTAGGTACAGACTATATCTTCTGGCTTGAAAGATTTGAACAAGATCCTGAAACAGAAGCCATAATGATAGTAGGTGAGATAGGTGGTGATGCAGAAGAAAAAGCTGCAGAATACATCAAAGCTCATGTTACAAAACCTGTATTTGCTTTTGTTGCAGGCGCAAGCGCTCCAAAAGGCAGAAGAATGGGACATGCAGGTGCAATTATAATGGGAAAGAAAGGCACTGTTGAGTCAAAGTACAATGCTTTAAAAGAAGCAGGTGTTCATATTATAGAAAATCCTGGCTACATTGGTGAAACAATATACAAAACACTAAAAGAAAAGTACCACTTTTCGATTTAGTCTATCCCTCCTACTTTACATATATATAGCAGACCTTTTTGGTCTGCTATAAAAATTTAATTTTCAAAAGGTTTAAATTTTGGTATATTATAGTTTTCATATGATTCCCAAATAATTTTTACAGGCATTTCACATCTTAATTCTGCAGGATTATTAGTTATCACATTACTTAAGATATGAGGTCCTTCTTCTAATTCTATTATTGCTACTACATAAGGAAGGTTTTGTTTAAAAGCTTCATGAAATGCTACATTGTAAACAACAAAACTATAGATCTTACCTATACCTTTAGAAATCACATATTCAAAGTCAAAAGAGTGACATTCAGGACATGCAATAGATGCAGGCCATCTTACATGACCACAATTCCTGCACTTTTGAAACTTTAATTCTTTATTTTGTGTGGCTTCCCAGAAAAATTTAGTATCGGCAGTAGGTGTTGGTAAAAATGTATTCATTTATAGCCTCCTTAATATTATAGTAGCATGTGTTTGCAATACACCACCATTATCGCTGCATAATATAATTTCAGGCTTTTTATTTCCTATTGCCACGCCAAGCTGTCTTTTTTCTGCTCTTCCCATTAATTGCATAACTGCTTCTGTTATAGGCGTAAGACCCATAAAGTAAGCTTCAGAAAGCAAACCACCAGAAGTATTTACAGGTAATTTGCCGCCAGGGGCAGTGAAACCATCTTTGAAAAAATCTTTTCCTTCACCGGGTTTAAAAAAACCGTAATCTTGCATAGTTATTTCAACAGTATAGGTAAAGCAATCGTATATTTCGCAAGCATCTATATCATTTAGCGTAATGTCTGCCATCTCAAAAGCCATTTGAGAGGCTTTTTTAGCACCCGTAGGTCCAGTTATATAGGTAGCTTGATGGATATCAATACTTGGGTTTGCTTCACCAATACCCATTATAGAAACAACGGGATTTTTTAAATCTTTTGCCCTTTCAACAGAAGTTACAATACATGCTCTACCACCATCACTTATAAGTGAGGCATCCAGTTTTCTAAATGGTTCTATAAGGTATTCTGAGTTTAAATAATCTTCGTAAGTAAGTGGTTTATTATACATTGTAGCATTTGGGTTAAGATTAGCCCATTTTCTTTGACTTACGGCTATTTCTTTCCATGTGTTAGGACCTGTTTCAAATTCAAACATAGCTCTTCTTGCAGCCAGAGCATAGTCTCCAACGAATCCAAACTCACCATACATGTAATTGTCATTTTTAGGCTCTGGATGTGTAGCTTCTTCAATAAACATTCTACGTCCAGATAAAGCATTGTCTGCATAGATTATCAAAACATAATTGCAAAAACCTGCTTCTAACAATGAGACAGCCTGGACAAAATGGTGTCTTGGACAGTATGATTCTTGACTTAGTACAGTAGGTTCTATACCCAATAATTGAGCTACCAGATAAGGAGTTGCTTCCGGTTCATTTGATATTGCTGGAAACTGCCTGTAACATATAAGACCGTCAATATCTTCTTTTTTTAAGCCAGCATCTTTTATAGCATTTATTCCAGCTTCTACATAAAAACTCAATGCTGATCTTCCTGGGACTTTTCCCTGCGGTGTGTAGCCGACTCCAACTATTGCATATTTATCCCTTAGTTTTTTTAGATGAGTGTATTTCATTATTCACCTCATATATGGAATTTAATTAATTAACTAATTTTAATTTTATATCAATTGAATAATTCAAGTATTTGAAAGAAATAATTCATAAAAAGGACTCGTTTATTTTATTACTTTCTAAAACAAACAGCTTAAAGTTATCTCACAATAATTAAAGGCAGATTGCACTCTTTTCTAAGTATTGCTTCTGTAGTAGAACCTATAATCATTTCAAGCAATCTGTTTTTATTATATGCTCCAAGTATTAGTAATGGGTTTTGGAGATTTTTTGTATATTCAATTAGAGTATCAGCAACACTTTTTTGTTTTGTAAGGTATATGATGTTTAAATTATTGTCTTCAAGATTTTCTGTTTCAGTTTTTCTTACATTTACTATGTGTATTTTAGCTTTAAGATTACCAGCAAGTGCATTTGCCAGTTCAAGAGCCTCTTTGGCTGGTTCTCTAGCATCATAGCCAACCACAATATTTTTTATTTCATAGAAGTCTTTGTCGGCAACAAAAATAGGTTTTTTTATTTTTCTAATAGTAGATTCAATATTGCTGCCTAAAATTCCCCTTTCAAATGAAGCATTAATGCCTTTTTTTCCAATAAAGACCATGTCGTATTCATAAGAGGTTTCTACTATTGTTATTGGTATTATACCAACTTCGATAAACGAGTTAAATTTTACATTTTCATTTTGTGCCATTTCAGAAAATGCTTGGAGTATGCTTCTTCCTTTTTCTTCAAGCGTTTTTTTAAGTTCAGCGCTAAAATTTATAAATGGCTCAAAACCTAAAACACCGCTTAAATCGTAAATAAACGGACCTTCAAGTTGCATAGTATCAACAACATGCAATGCATCCACTATGCAATCAAATTTTTTTCCAAAATCGAGCGCAAATTTTATTGCATTTGTACTATAAGGACTGGAGTCTACTGCCACCAGTAATTTGCTTAAATTATACATTTTCACTCTCCATAACCTTTTTTAGTTCTTCTTCATTGATTTCTTCTTTTTCTAAGAGTAAATTTGTTAATTTTTCCAATTTATCGATATTGTTTTCCAGCATCTCTTTTGCTTCTTTATAGCAATCATTTAATATTTTATTTATTTCTGCATCTACAGCTTCTTTTGTTTTTTCGCTAATTTCATCTTTTTGAGTGAATATGTTTTCTGTACCCAAAAATCTAGATTTTGCTGGATCTTCAAGAACAACCAAGCCAATAGTTTCGCTCATTCCAAATTTTGTAACTATACTTCTGGCAATATCAGTTGCTCGTGATAAATCATTTTGTGCGCCTGTTGAAACATCTTTTAAAACGAGCTCTTCTGCGATTCTACCACCAAAAAGTACCTTTATCATATTGAGCATTTCTTGCTTTGTAATTAAATACCTATCGTCTGTGGGAAGTTGTTGGGTATAACCAAGAGCAGCAACTCCTCTGGGTATAATGGATATTTTATGAACTTTATCAACATTTGGCAATAGATAAGCTATAATAGCATGACCAGATTCGTGTACAGCAACGCGTTTTTTCTCTTCTTCTCGCATTGCTCTATTTTGCTTTTTAAGACCTGCAATTTGTCTTTCTATTGCTTCTTCAAAATGTCTCATATTTACTGTTTCACTATTTTCCCTTGCTGCTAAAAGTGCTGCTTCGTTAACGATATTTTCTATATCAGCGCCAACAAGTCCTGGTGTCATTTGAGCTAATTTTTTAATATCTACATCTGGATCTAATTTAATTTTTCTAACATGTACTTTAAATATTGCTTCTCTGCCATTTACATTTGGTTTATCAACTATAATTTGTCTATCAAATCTTCCTGGCCTTAAAAGTGCTGGATCTAAAATTTCTGGCCTATTTGTTGCAGCCATTATTATAACACCTAAATTTGACTCAAATCCGTCCATTTCTGCTAATAACTGATTAAGGGTTTGCTCACGCTCATCATTTGAAGTTATAGTATTTATTGCTCTGCTTTTTCCTATAGTATCAATTTCATCAATAAAAACTATGCAAGGGGCTAATTTTTTGGCTTCTTGAAATAAATCCCTTACCCTGCTTGCACCAACACCTACAAACATTTCTATGAATTCAGATCCACTTATACTTAAAAAAGGTACCTCTGCTTCGCCTGCCGTGGCTTTTGCTAGGAGAGTTTTTCCTGTGCCTGGTGCACCTACAAGTAAAACGCCTTTAGGTATTCTTCCACCCAGCCTTTGGTATTTACCTGGGTTTTTTAAGAATTCAACAATTTCTTCTACTTCATATTTAACCTCATCAATGCCTGCTACATCAGAAAACTTGACATCTGGACGTTTATTCAAATAAACTTTAAACCTGCCTTTGCCAAACCCAAAGATAGAACCACTTGAGCCTCTTATTTTTCTTGTCATAAACCACCATAAGAAAAAAAGTAACCCAAATGGCAAAATCCACCCGAATATAAGATTTGTAAGCCAGGTATTTGAAATTGTACCGCTAAAATTTACATGGTGTTCTTCTAAATCTTTTACTAAATTAGGATCATTTACTGCAATTGTAACGAAGCTTTCTTTTTTGTTTTTATCATTTAGATATTCGCCTTTTATATATTGAGAAGAAATTTCGCAACTAATTACTCTATTTTTAGCAACTAAAGATTTAAATTCAGAATATGTAAGCGTTTTCTTTTCTTGCGCAAAATAGCTTTGATAAAAATAGATTGCTAAAAGCCCAATTAGCAGGTAAAACAACGAAAACTTTATTAAATTTTGATAATTATTTTCTTTATTTGGTTTTTGTTCATCATTATTATTTTGCATGATTTATCCTTCAATAAATTTTATATATGCTACCATTTCTTGAAATTATATACAGAGCATTTTTATAATATGTAAATTTTGAATCAAAAATACCGCCCAAATTAAATATTTGCATAACTTTTCCGTTTAAGGCATTTAAGATTACCAATCTACCATTTGATAGCAAACAAAATAGATAATCATTACCAGATAAATACATAGAATATACATCGTAATTGTAGCTTAGAGTTTTACTCCATATAATATTTCCACTTTGAGGATCAAGTGCATCTACCCCACCTTTTTTATTTGCAACAAATAAAGCAAAAGGAGAAATTTGTAGGTTTGCAAAACTTGATATTTCTTTTGACCATACATTGATTCCTTTGTCAATTGATACTGATTGAGTATAACCCGTTGTACTAGTTGCATAAACATGAGAGCTTGTAAGTTCAGCTTTTGAATCAACATCAACAAAAAGCTCGCCTTTGCCAACTTTGACTTCCCAAATTTCATCACCATTTTTGGTTAGCTTATAGAGCATGCCATTATCAAAACCTATGTAGATAGCATCATTTGTTATAACCGGTACGCTAAAACCTTTTACACTCATAGGTGCTGTATTTCTATGGAATTCCCACATAATTTTCCCATCTAATTTATCTATTTTATAAAGAGTATTGTTTGTTGTAGTTACGTATAAATAACCTTCATCTTCTACTATGCTACCTACTATAGGAAAACTAAATTGTTTTTTCCATATAATATCACCTTTGTAGTCCATTTTTAAAAGTTGTCCTTTTGTTGTGCCTACGTATATATAGTTGTCAGCATAAATTTCTGCTTCTATGGGTTCTTTAATATCGAAACTCTTAATATCATTTGTTCTGAGATTTATCATATAAATGTGCTTGTTTGTACTTCCAATGAATAATGTATCGTTGTAAATAAATATTTTAGCTCTGTATGATACTGGACCAACGCTGTAGATTTTTTCTACTTTTACTGGTGGACTTACAATACTCGTTTGTTTTGCTATAGGCAGTGGTTTTTCTTCAACAGTAAGATTGATATGTTTTGTGCTAGAACACGAATACATAGAAAATATTATAATGGATAACAAAAAAAGCGGACTTATTTTTTTGAGCACAAAAATCTCCTTTTTAAAATTTTTTCTAAGAGTTCTTCACTGTTTAGCAATATATTGTTAACTTCATTTTCATCCATTCCGCATCCATGAAGTATTGTCTTTGCAAAATTTATATCAATAAGATCGTAAGGAGAATGGGTATCTGTATTTAAAACACATTTTGCATTATATTTTTTTGCCATTTGAAATACATGACCGTTTGTTAAGCTATGTCCACTTCTTGATGTAATCTCTAAATACACATTGTTTTTGGCTGCAAGTTGAGCTTCTTTTTGATCAATTAAACCAGGATGCGCTAAAACATCACATTTACTTTCTATGGCGTATAAATTTGTCAAACTGGCAACATTTTCTACAGGACTTTCACCATGAACAACTACAATTTCAGCACCAAGTTGCCATGATGCTGCTATTGTATTTTTTATGAGTTTTGGTGGAACATGCGTTATTTCGACTCCGCAAAAAACATATAAACCATAATATTTCTCTAAACCATACGTTACTTTTTTTATATTGTTAATAATTATTTCTAAGTTTGAAAAATCAGCATGATCAGTTATAGCAATAGCTCTATAGCCTTTATCTTTTGCCCTTTTAACTAATTCAGATGGTATAAGTTCTCCATCACTAAACACTGTGTGAGTGTGAAAATCAATCATAATTTTAATTTTAGACGATTGTTTTTGCTTGTCAAGTTTTATTTATTGACAAGCTTTTTATATAAGTTATAATAGACAAATCAAGGTCGTGGAGGTTTGTATGGATAAGGATTATATGTTGAATTATGAAAATACTTTTAAGGATTTTGAAGAAGGCGAAATTATAGAAGGTACAATTATCAATATTAAAGACGATTATGTATTTGTAGATATAGGTTACAAATCAGAAGGTATTGTGCCATTAAACGAGTTTAAAAGTGAATGTAATATTGGCGATAAAATAAAAGTTATGTTTTTAGGAAAACAAGATTTAAATGGTTTTCAAATTCTTTCAAAAGCTAAAGCAGATAGAATATTAGGTTTTAATGCAATAAATCAGGCTTTTAAAGAAGGAAAACCTGTAAAAGGTATCATAAAAGCTTCTATTAAAGGTGGATTTTTGGTTGATGTAGATGGCTTTGTGGCTTTTTTGCCTGGATCATTGGTTGATTTATCAAAAAAAAGGAATTTTGACTATTACATTGGCAAAGAGTACGAATTCAAAGTTATAAATATTGATGAGCAGAAAAAAAATGTTATTTTGTCAAGAAAACAATTATTGGAAGAAATTGCAGATAAAAAAAGATCCGATTTAATAGATAAAATAAAAGTTGGAGATATCGTAACAGGTAAGGTAAAAAACATAGTAGATTATGGAGTTTTTGTGGATTTGGGTGGTGTTGATGGATTTGTTCATATTACTGACATCTCCTGGAAAAAAATTTTAAATCCGAGGGAAGTTTTAAAGCCACAGGATGAAATTAAAGCTAAAGTTATGCGCATAGAAGAAAAAGACGATAAAAAAAGGATTTTTTTAAGTATTAAGCACTTATCAGCCGATCCATGGGAAGAAACAAAAATTAAAGAAGGTGATATTGTTGAAGGTAAAATTTCAAATATAGTGGATTATGGTGTTTTTATAGAACTTGAAGAGGGTATTGAAGGTCTTGTTCATAATTCTGAAATTAGCTGGGTTAAATTTCCAAAAGAAGCAAAGGAAGAATTAAGTATTGGTCAGACAATAAAAGCAAAAGTACTCATGGTTGATACCTTAAAGAAAAAAATTGCTTTAAGTATTAAAAGACTTGAGCCCGAGCCATGGTCTGATATTAAAGAAAAATTTCATGTAGGTGATGTTGTTGAAGGTGTTATAACTGGCATAAAAGATTTTGGTGTGTTTGTAAAAATAGATGAAGGTATTGAAGGTTTAATTCACACAAATGAGCTTTCATGGTCTCCAGAAGAAAGACCATCGCTTACCATTTCTCAAAAAATTAAGGCTAAAATAATTGACATTAATTTGGAAAAGAAAAAAATTGCTCTTTCATTGAGGCAACTTGAACCAGATCCATGGAGTTTAATTGAAGGTAAATACAAAGTAGGTGATGTTATAGAAGGTGTTGTAACAGGTGTAAAAGATTTTGGTGTATTTGTTAAAATTGAAAAAGGTGTTGAGAGTCTTATACCAAAAAGTGAACTTAATAATATAACCGTCAACAAAGATGAAAAAGTTAAAATAAAGATAATTAGGCTTGAAATACCTAGAAGAAAAATGATTTCGAGGTTAATGTAAGATTATGAAAAAAATAGTAAAAATTTTCTTTATAGTTTTTTTGTTAATTTTTGTAGTTAATTTTTTTTACTATTTGTTGAGCCCTACTAGAGTTGCTGTTATTAATATCTCTGGTATAATTACACCAAATACAGCCTCTACAATATGCGATCAGCTAAGACAAGCCCAAAAAGATCCTATGTATAGTGCAATTTTGCTTAAAATAAATTCACCTGGAGGAGATGCAGCACAAAGTGAAAAAATCTATTACCTAGTTAAACAAATAGATGAAAAAAAGCCAGTGGTTGCTTTAATTGATAGTATTGGTGCAAGTGGAGCTTATTTTGCTGCACTTGGAGCTAGAAAAATTGTAACTTACCCTGCATCTTTAACTGGTAGCATAGGTGTCATATTTGAAGGCATTAATGCTTATAAGTTGGCAAATAAGATTGGTATTGAGGATTTAGTTGTTAAAAGCGGTGATGTTAAAGATGCTGGAAATCCATTAAGAAAACCAACAAAGGCAGATAAAGAAATGATTTTTAGCGTTGTAGAAAGTGTATATAATCAATTTTTAAATGCTGTAGCATCATCAAGGCACATAAATATAGAAAAATTAAAACCATTAGCTGATGGTAGAGTTTTTACTGGACAAATGGCTCTAAAATATAATCTGATAGATTCAATTGGCGGTTTTGATGCAGCAAAAGCGTATCTTCAAAAATATACAGGTAAAAAAAATTTAAAATTTGTTGAATTAAGCGATAGTTATCCTGGAGTCTCTAATTTATTTGGTCTTAGTAGTATAAAAAATCTGCTTGATATATCAAAAACTCCAAGTTTGCAAATGATATTTAAGTAGTTTATGCTCAAAATTAATCTATTAAAAAATAATATACCAAATAAAATTGATATACCAAAAAAACCTAAATCTCATTTTGTAAAGTTTTTGTTTATTGCTATTTTTGCAGTTTTGGTCTTGGGGCTTGCAGTTTTTGGCGGATTTTATTTTGCTAAAAAGCAGACATTGGTGCAAACTGCAAAAGTAGAGAAACCTGTTGAGCCTCATACAGCACCAGATAAATCAAAGAAAATAACCAAATCAAATAATAATGCATTTAATATTGTAGTGACGCTCCAAAACGCCACTGCAAATAATAAAACTTTAGTATCCCGGATAAAAGAAACACCAGTTAATCCAAAAACTGCTGTAGAGCTTGAGCAAAAGAACGAAGCTTCAAAACAACAAAGAATAACTACCAGCATTGCAACTACCCAAAGGTTTGAGCAAAAAAATCAAGTCTCAAAACCCATCACAGCCATGCAAAATAATGTTGTTACAAAACCTGCTAAAAAGATAGAAAACGCAAAAGAAAGTTGCATAGTTTTTTGTAGTCCTAATCAATTAAATGAACTAAAAACAGTCTTAGAGCAAAAGCATATTATGTACGCAGTTAAAAAAAATATAAGTGCACACTACTATTATATTGTTTATGTAGGTGGCTTGAATAAGCCTACGTATTCAGAATTTGAAAACGCACTCAGGTCAAAGGGATACGATGTTGTTGGTACAAAATTATTAAATGGTAGATACTATGCAGATTTAGGCAAAATGAATGAATCTGAAAAAAATAACTTTTTGTCCGCTTGGAAGAATTTAGGTTTTGACATTTTGGTTGACAAACAAAAAGAAATGAGTATTAAAGATTATGAAGTGAATTTTGCTTGCAGCAGGGATGTTTTTGAAGAATTCAAGCAAAAAGGCTTTAGAATTAAGACGGGGCGTGGCGCAGCTTGGTAGCGCACTTGAATGGGGTTCAAGTGGTCGGAGGTTCAAATCCTCTCGCCCCGACCATTAAAAAATCTTTATTTGCGCAATATTTTTTTATCCTGTATTTGTTTATTGTTGAAAATAAAAGATTTACTTATTTCAATTAGGAAGTTATGCAAAGTTAATAATGTTTTTTAACTAAAATTCACTAACAAAAACAAAGAAACTATGGTTATTGTAATTTTTTCGTAAATTAGTTTATATTGATTAGTTATGTTTTTTAAAGAAAAATAGTTACTAAATTGATACGCTTGGTCACATAGATCCTTAGAAATTTGTTTATTGTGAATTAGAGTTTCTATATTTTGAGCAAGAGCTTTGTAATCTTTGATTGGAGCAATTAGACCTCTTTGATTGTTACCAATAAGCTCACTTACTCCACCAGCATTTGTTGCAACAACAGGTATTTTAAATAAAAATGCCTGAAGTATGCTTGAACATATACCTTCGTTTTGGGATGATATTACAAACAGATCAAATGCAGCCAGGTAATTTTGTATATCATCTCTAAAACCCAAAAACACAATATTGGTAATACCTTTTTGTTTTGCGTAAACTTCTAACTCTTGCTTTAGATTTCCTTCACCAAGTATCAGGAAAGTATAGCTTTTATCAAGCTGGCTTGCTGCATCAATTAGAGTTTTGTGATCTTTTTGAGCGGTAAGCGCTCCAATGTTTCCAATTATTACAGGGCCATAATGTTTTTTTATCTCGCTAACTTTTTGGGCGTTTACTTTATGAATTAAACTATGATCCACTGCATCGTATATAACATCAGAATCCAAGCGGTAATTTGCATACAAGATTTGTTTCACAAAATCAGAAACACACACTACTTTGTCTGTTAGTAAATACTTAAGTTTTGATATCTTTTTTTGTTTATAATCCACCCTTCTTGTGTATACAAGTGGTTTTTTTGTTAATAATTTAAGAAAAACGCCTAGAGTATGCGCTTTTGAAGCATGAGCGTGTAGAATATCGCATTGTTTTGCTGCACCTAATAATTGCTTTAATTTACTTGAGTCTATTGTTTCAAAACCCATTGCGTCTGCTTTTTATACAACTCATCCTTAGCGGCAATAATAGAATCTATACCAAGCTCTCTTAGACCTTGTGCTAAGTATATCAATTGCTGCTCGCCGCCTCTAAAGCCTTTTTGTGTATCTAAATGCAGGATTTTCATATACCATCTCCTCCACTGTTTATTTAAGAATATTATAATAAAATTAAAAAAAAGTAACTAATAAAATTAAAAAATGTTAATTTTGAATGTTTGATTTTTTGATTAAAATCAAATACTTTTTTATTTAAATAGCATATAGTTTTAAAAATCGCTTCTTTGGAGGCAAATTATGAGTAAATTGATTGATGAGCTACTTAAAGAACATAAAAAGCTTTTTTCATTACTTGATGAATTGAACAACATTGACAAAGAAGGCGCCAAGGAAAAGCTTTTTGAAAGCAAAAACCTTTTTTTGATGCATCTTGATAAAGAAGATAGGTTTCTATACTCAAAGTTTGATGAAGCAAAAAGCAAAGGTGTTAATGTAGAAGAAAATGTTTTAAAGTTTAAAGAAGAGATGGAAGAAATTTCTAAAGATGTGGTAAATTTCTTTGACACATACAAAAAAGGTATAACAGATAAGATTCAGTTTGCAAGGGATTTTGGGAAAATTTATGGTATGTTAAAAATCAGGATGATAAAAGAAGAAACACAGTTATATCCAGTTTATGAAAAACACTTTGGATAAAGAAGGGTTTATGTTTGAAACTTATAAAGAATTGGTAGAATCTATAAATGTAAGCGGTACTGAAAAAGAATCGCTTTATGCTGCACTTGCAACTCATGGGCATGTATGTGGCGGTATGGCTATGGGTTTTGCCTGCGGTCTTTTCTTATAATGCACATTAAAACGCAAAAGGCTCTTAAGGTTAAGGTAAAGCCAGAGATTATAAAAAGCGCCCTTGGCTCCAGTTATGTTAAGGATTATAGGAGCAAAGGCATAAATGCTTCAAGTATACCTACAAGCGTTTCATATGCGCTGTTTAGGAAAGTATTTGTGCTATACAACAATAACTTACTTATAGATGCGCAGGGTCCGTTTGATTACCCATCTAAAGAAGAAGCAATAACATTTAACTACGAAATTTGTCAGGTTTGTTCTGATGCAGTAGCTCAAAATTACATAAAAATTGAAGATGGTAAAAAAGTTTGCATTGAGTGCGCCCATTTTATAAGATAGTTTTGAAAATAAAAATTTAACATAAAAAACTATCTTATGTTTTACAAGGAGGTTTACAATGGCTGTGCAAAAAGTTGACGAAGATGTTTACTATGTAGGTTCAAGGCATTGGGATAGGCCTATTTTTGATGAGTTGCTTGAGTTGCCAAAAGGCACAAGCTACAATTCATATTTGATATCTGGTTCTCAAAAGACAGCTTTAATTGATAGTGTTGATCCATGCAAAAAGCATGAGCTTTTGAGGAATTTAGACATTTTGAATGTAAAAAATATAGACTATATTATAGCAAATCATGCGGAACAGGATTATTCTGGCTCAATACCTGCAGTGCTTGAAAGGTACCCTCAAGCAAAAGTAGTTACAAATGAAAAATGCAAATCTCTACTTATAGACCTGCTTGATATTAATGAAGACAGATTTATGATAATAAATGATAACGATACTTTATCCTTGGGCGACAAAACCCTTCAATTTGTCTTTACGCCATGGGTCCACTGGCCAGAAACCATGTCTATCTACCTTGTAGAGAAAAAGATGCTTTTTACCTGTGATTTTTTTGGTTCTCATATAGCAACAAGCAAGATATTTGGACCAAAAGATGAAAAGTTAGTTTATGAAGGTGCAAAGCGCTACTATGCAGAAATTATGATGCCTTTTAGAAAAAATATTCAAAAAAACATTCAGAAAGTAGAAGAACTAAATCCTTCCATGATTTTGCCAGGCCATGGTGTAGTGTATAAAAATCCACAGTTTATAATAGATGCTTATAAAAAATGGATATCAGACAATGTGTATAACGAAGCTCTTATAATCTATATATCCATGCACGGTAGCACCAAAGAACTCGTTGACTATTTATCAGATGCATTAATTGAGCAGGGCGTATATGCAAGACCATACAATATTGCTCAATCAAGTCTTGGAGAAATAGCTATGGATCTTGTAGATGCAGCAACTGTGATTTTTGCCTCTCCTTTTGTGCTAGCGGGCGTTCATCCTAAAATAATAACTACCGCATATCTTGCAAATGCCTTAAGACCGAAAACAAAATTTGCAGGCATCATTGGATCGTTCGGGTGGGGCGGCAAAGGTGTTGAACATATAAAAAACAACCTTACAAACTTAAGTGTTGAACTGTTTGAACCTGTATATACAAAAGGTAAACCAAAACCTGAAGACTTTAAAAAGATAACTGGCCTTGCAAAACAAATAGCAGATAAACACAAAGAGATTGGGATATTGGGATAATTTATGAAACAGTTACTTGCTATACGTAATGTCGCAATTGAGCATGCTGGCCTTTTTGAAGAGGTATTAAGACAAAAAAACTATCAAATAAGCTATATTGATGCCTTCAAAGGACAATTAGCTGGCAATCTAAAAAATTATTCACTGATACTTGTGCTTGGGGGTTACATGGGAGCCTATGAAGAAGATAAATTCCCGTTTTTAAAGCACGAGTATAAAGTTATAGAAGAAGCGCTAACACTCAATATACCACTTATAGGTATATGTTTAGGTTCTCAAATGCTTGCTAGAGTCTTGGGTGCAAGGGTTTATAAAGGACATACAAAAGAGATTGGTTTTTTCGATATACATAAAGTTTCAAACCACGAATACTTTTATAATTTTCCTGATAAATTCAAAGCATTTCAATGGCACAACGATACTTTTGACTTACCAAATAATACACAACGCGTATTTTCATCTTCTTCTTATAAAAATCAGGGGTTTGTATATAAAAATGCAATCGGTCTTCAGTTTCACATTGAGGTAAGACTGGATATGATAAAAAAATGGTTACTGGAATACAATGAAGAAGTTGAAAAAGAAAATTTAAACACTCAAGATATATTAGACAACGCTAAGGTTTATACACTGACTCTAAAAAAATATATCGAATACTTAATAAATAACATAGAAAATGGTGCCTTATGATAAAACTAAAAAGCGCTTACTCTTCATATGAGAATACAGACGGCTATAGGATACTGGTTGATAGGCTCTGGCCAAGGAGTATTTCAAAACAAAAAGCACACATAGATTTATGGCTAAAAGAAATTGCACCAAGCAGTGAGCTTAGAAAGTGGTATGCTCATGATGAAACAAAATGGGATGAGTTTAAGGAACGCTATTTTAATGAACTCTCAAGCAAAAAAGAACTTTTAGATATGATTGTAGAAAAGTCAAAAGTTGGAACTATCACACTTGTTTATTCGTCCAAAAGCCCTCTAAATAATGCAAAAGCACTTTTAGAATACATTGAAAGGAGTTATTTATGAGTCAAAACTGTCAAATTTTAGAGGCGATTTTTAATGGCGTGGGCGATGGGATTTTGTTTTGTGATGTAGGTGGTATTATTAAAATATGGAGCAGAGGCTGTGAAAAAATATTTGGCTATAGTTCAAGTGAAGCCATAGGTCAAAGCCTTGATATTATAATACCGGAAAAATATAGGAAAAGGCACTGGGATGGTTTTTTTAGCGCTATAAAATCAAAAAGCAGCAAATATTCTGATGATTTGCTATCAGTACCGGCTATTGGAAAAAACAACAAATCTCTATCCATAGATTTTAGCATAGCTGTAGTAGAGCAAGACTCAAAACTTTTGGGTTTTGGAGCTATAATCAGAGATGCTACAAAAAGCTTCTTAGAAAAAAAGCAATTGAAAAACGAAATAGAAGAATTAAAAAACAAACTAAAGCAATTTAAGGAGGATGTATGAAAGCTGTAATTGATGAACAAACATGCATAGGCTGTGGCGTTTGTGCAGATGTGTGCCCACAAGTGTTTGAGATGAATGAAGATGGCTCAAAAGCGCGTGTAATAGCTGACAATTGCGATGCTGGATGTTGCGAAGAAGCCAAAGATTCATGTCCTACACAATCTATATCATTGGAGGGCTAAACCATGACAAAAGATGAGTTAAAAAAATACAATGGTAAAAACGGGATGCCAGTATATGTTGCTTACGAAGGTAAAATCTATGATGTTAGTGACTCTGATATGTGGACAGGTGGAGAACACATAGGAACACACAATGCGGGAGTAGACCTTACAGCCGAAATAGATGATGCGCCACATGATGATAGAGTGCTTGAGAGATTCAAGGTGGTGGGAGAGCTGGAAGAGTAGAAATTGTGATTGTTTTATTTATATTAAAATGTCATAAGAGGTTAATTTGTCAAAGTTTGAGGATTTAAATAAAAAATACTAAAAAATACATAGTTAATGATGACCACTCTGGGTTATTATTTTTTTGTTTTTTGCTATTCGTTTAAAGAAACGCTAGAACGTTTAAGGTTATTCCCGACTTCATCAAACCACTACTTGCATCTTAACTTTAACAGTAGCTGTCCTATTACCAATAATAACCTTGCAAAAACACAAAATAATATAAACCTTGACTATGCTGTTAATCTTCTTGACATAGAAGAAGAGGATAGAATAATAAGGGGCATACACGATATATACGGAAAACTATATGACGAGATTGGTTTTTCTCATACTATTTCCAATCCTGCAAGAAACAGAAAAACATCCAACACTCTAAAAGAGATAGTATTGGCAAGGATTGCCAATCCTGAAAGCAAGAGGGCATCTGTATTAGACTTAGAGGAAAACTTCGGAATTAAGCTTGATCTAAATGCAGTATATAGGATGATGGATAAGATAACAGATAAAAGTATAGAAAAGCTCAACGAGCTTGTATATAAAAACACAAAGAGCTTATTTAGAGATAAGATAGATGTAATCTATTTTGATGCTACAACCCTCTACTTTGAGTCATTCACAGAGTATGAGTTTAAGAAAAACGGAATACACACCAATATGCCAATCTCTGGCAAATTGAAGAATCTTTTAGAATTACAAAACATGACCTAAAGATAAGGCCTATATACCACTGGAAAGAAAGAAGAATAAAAGCCCATATTGCCATATCCTTTATGGCTTATACGCTCATAAGACACCTTGAGCATAGAGTAAGACTGCAATACAAAAAACTATCACTTCAGCAGATAAGAAAGACCCTCTTATCTGTTCAGGCAAGCATACTACATGATAAAAAAACAAACAAAAGATATGTTTTGCCTTCCAATGTTCCATTGGATGCCGAAAAAATCTATAAACTTATGAATGTTAGTCTAAAAACATCTGTGTATAGGATATGTAGTGCCTAAAAAAAATGAAAACCCTTTGGGGAATGGGTTTTGGGTGGAAAAGTGATGAAGTCGGATGGATTTTCATATGTAGTGCCAATGGTACTTTTAAGTGGTTTTGCTACACCAATTGAAAATATACCATCTACTATGCGTTGGGTTGCTTATATTAATCCTCTACAGTATATGGTTACAATTTCAAGAGCTATATTTTTGGAAAACCCATCCCTCAAGATAGTTTTTGTTACAATATGGCCACTTTTACCTATCAGTTTTTTTACGATGGCCATGGCTGTCGTGTTATTTAAAAAGAAAACTGGTTAAGCTTAATCTGGCTATACTTTTTGTTTCATATGATGCCTTTACGATTATATTATATTTAATATAAAGATAAAGTTGCATCTTTTATACGGGCTAAAAAAGAATTAAAATACTGAAATCAGGCAAATATATTGAAGAATAAAGCAGCACAGTAGAGTTATTTAAAGATTTTGGGTACCTGAATCTTATTAAAATAACAACAAAGAAAAGTTTTAAAAAGATTATGAAGCTATGCATATCAAAAACGATTTGGTTATTATCAAAATTGAATGAAAATAATTACTAAATATTTGATTTTAATCAATTCTTTTTGGACAAAACTTGTTTAAAATCAAAATATGGCGATCAAAGGAAAAGATTTACCAGATATTGCTTTTAAACTATGGTCTACTATTTGCTTAAAATTATTTTTAGTTTTAATAATATCGATTTTTATTTTTTTTAAAGCCGCGTATTATATTAACGAAATCTGGCTGTTTGTAACTATATTTTTGATTTTTATATTATTTTCAATTATTGTTATATACAAAGAATTCAAAAAATTAAGTTTAAAAAACGAATATTTCAAAAATATATTGCCTTCTTATGGTTTTATTGGGTTAAACGCACTTTTAATTTATATGTCTCTTACCTGGAGAGCTTTGTTTTTGCTTATACCGCTTATTAGTATTGTGGTATTTTTTTCGCAAGGTTCTATAATAGGCAGGATAATTGTTATTATTTTAGAATTTTTAGTTGGTTACCCAAGCATATATTGGTATTTAAAAAGCAAAACAAAACTTGGATGAACTTTTTTTAAAAATAATAATGCAAAAGAAGATCTATCCTGCCGTGTTTTATTAGGTAGAGACCGCTAAATTTCATTATTTGTTTAATTTTTTCTTTGTTTTTTTTACTGTAGCAATGGATTAAACACTTTTTACACATGGGTTTTGGGTCTAAAGGGCAGTTGTCTAATTTCATGTAAGCGTAATTTAACAACTCGTAACAATCTTTGCATAAATCATCCTTGTAAACTTCTACGCCCTTTTCTAAATGATTTTTTCTGCAGTATAGTTTGATAAAATTTTTAATAACCTTTTTGTCATGTTTAATTTTTTCCTGCTTGTTTTTCATATTTTTTTATTTTACACTAAAACCTTATAAATTTAATTGACTAATGTTAAAAATCTTGTCCACAATGTCTACCAATATCAAGCTTTAGATACATATTACAAAAGAAACAATAAAAAACAAAAATAACTTTACCACTTTTATCACTTTTTTGACATGCGTCAATTTAATTTAGAAAATATTGTTTAAACTATGAATAAAGAAAAAAAAGCGGAGGTGCTTATGTCAATGTTTTGTTATCAGTGCCAGGAGGCAATGCACGGTATAGGTTGCAGTGTAGAAAAAGGAATATGCGGCAAAGAGGATCATACATCTAATTTAATGGATGTATTGATTTATAATTTAAAAGGTATATCGGTTATAGCAAGACAGGCAATTTCTAACGGTTTTGATCCAAAACCTACAGGGAAATTTGTATCAGAAAGCCTATTTATGACTATCACAAATGTCAATTTTGATGATGAACGCGTTATAGAGCAAATTAAGCAGACAAATGCACAAGCAAAGCTACTTGGCTCTTTTTTGAGCTCTAAAGGAAAAAATGTATCGTATTCAAACCTATATGAGTTTGAAACAAAACAAAAAGCTTTAGAATTTTCAAAAAGTATAGGCGTATTAAGTGAAACCAATGAAGATATAAGGTCTTTAAAAGAACTTATTGTGTATGGCTTAAAAGGTATGGCTGCATATTACGACCATGCAAGCGTGCTTGGCTTTGAAGATGAGTCAATTACAAGTTTTATGATAGATACGCTTGCACAATTAACCGAAAACTTAAGTCAAGATGAACTAATAAGCCTTGTTATGAAAACAGGTGAGTTTTCTGTAAAGACAATGGAACTTTTAGACAAAGCCAATACATCTACATACGGTAACCCAGAAATCACAAAAGTAAGCATAGGTACACGCAACAGACCAGGTATACTGATTTCCGGGCATGATTTAAAGGATATGGAAGAATTGCTTGAGCAAACAAAAAATACTGGAGTGGATGTTTATACTCATGGCGAGATGCTTCCTGCAAATTATTATCCAAAGTTTAAAAAATACGATCATTTTGTAGGCAATTACGGTAATGCCTGGTGGTTGCAAACAAAAGAATTTGAATCTTTTAACGGACCGATTCTTATGACTACAAACTGCCTTGTGCCACCAAGAGATTCCTATAAAGACAGGGTATTTACAACAGGCGTAGTGGGCTATCCTGGATTGAAGCATATACCAGATAGGAAAGATGGCAGGCCAAAAGATTTTTCACCCATTATTGAGATGGCAAAAAAGTGTCCACCTCCAACTCAAATTGAAACAGGAACTATTGTAGGTGGTTTTGCGCACAATCAGGTACTGGCTTTGGCAGATAAAGTAATAGAAGCAGTTAATTCTGGAGCAATAAAGAGGTTTGTTGTAATGGCAGGATGCGATGGCAGACACAATACAAGAAAATACTACACAAATCTGGCTGAAAGCCTGCCAAAAGATACTGTCATTTTAACAGCAGGTTGTGCAAAATATCGCTACAACAAACTAAATTTAGGTGACATAAACGGTATACCAAGGGTACTGGATGCAGGACAGTGCAATGACTCTTATTCTTTGGCTGTTATTGCACTAAAGCTAAAAGAAGCATTTGGGCTTGACGATATTAATAAGCTTCCTATTTCTTACGATATAGCATGGTATGAGCAAAAAGCTGTAACTGTTTTCTTAGCTTTGCTATATTTGGGCGTAAAAGGCATAAGGCTGGGTCCAACGCTACCAGCATTTTTATCACCAAATGTAGCCAAGGTTATTGTTGAAAACTTTGATGTAAAGCCTATTGGAGAAGTCCAGCAAGATTTAGAGCTTATTATGCAAGGAAAGTAAATTTTTTAGAAAGGAAGGCTTTTTGCCTTCCTTTATTATTAGAGGTGAACAATGCTTGATTACAAACCAAAAGATAAGTTTAGCAAACTCCTTGAAGCATACCCAAACATACCTGATTATTTATACTCTAGAAATCCGCTCTATAAAATGCTTACAAATAAAGTAATCGTTCAGCTTATGGCACCAAGAGTGGATCTGGCTCATGTTGCAATAAGGGGTGGTTACAGTTTTGAAGAATTTTTACAAATTATCGAAAATGGTATAAAAAGCGGTTTTGTAAATGATAAAAAATCTGCTGATACAAATACAAAAGAGATCAAAGAAAAGCTAAAGGCTATATTAAAGCAAATTTATAATAAAGAAAATGTGGAAGAAGCAAAAAATCGCTTTAAAGATTTGATAGAAAAAGCTGATCCAGTGCTTATTGCAGTTGTTGAAAGCGAGTTAAAAAACGAAGGTTACACAACAGACGATCTTATGAAAGCCTGCAATATTCATATGGAGTTATTCAAAGAGCAAATCTCAAGCTCAAGAATGCGCATAGATAAAAATCATCCTCTCTACAGGCTTATAAAAGATCATGATGCAATTATGATGTATATGGAAAATGGTTTTAATTTAGCAAATACTTTAAAAAACTATCAAGATTATGCTTCAGCCCAAAGCGTAATTGAGCAGCTAAAGCAGATCATAAAGCTGCAAAAACAAGCAGAAGACAATCACAACACGCGCCAGGAAAATACGCTGTTTCCTGTAATAGAAAAATATGGAGTAGAAGAACCTCCATCTATAATGTGGCAAGACCACTACAATATGAAGCAAGCAAGAAACCGCATAGAAAAATTGCTTGATAATCACGAAACTATTAATTATGAAGATTTTGTAGATCGTTTAGTTTCAAATTATAGGTATATGCTTGAGACATTTGCACTTCATACAAAAAAAGAACAGGAAATTTTATACAATGTAGCTCTTGATATGCTATCTGATAAAGACTGGGCTGATATTAAAAGTGAATCCGATGAGCTTGGCTACTTTGAGCTACCAAAGGAGGTGCAAGATGAATGAATCAACCTTAGAGCTTTTTGAAGATTTAGATATTAAAGTTTTGCTAAGAGTTTTAGATAACCTGCCATGCGATGTGTCATTTGTGGATAAAGACGATAATGTAGTATATTTCAACTTACCGCGTGAGGGCAGGACATTTGCAAGAACAAAATTGGATATTGGTAGAAAGGTTCAAAAATGCCATCCGCCAAAAAGTTTACACTTAGTGCAAAAAATCCTTGATGATTTTAGAGCAAAAAAGAGAAAATCAGCAGATTTTTGGATTAATTTTGAAGGTAGGTTTTTATATATAAGATATTTTCCCGTTTACGATGAAAATGGTGATTATTATGGAACACTGGAAGTTATGCAAGATGTAAAAGAAATTCAAAAATTGCAAGGAGAAAAGAGGCTATTAGACGAAGAAAACCCTGCGGTATAATTTAGTGAAAAAATTTTTAAATTTTTGATATATGTCAATTTTTTTTTCTGAAAAAGTTGTTTATGTTATTAGATAAATAATATCATGAAAAGGGGCGGTATGGGTTTTTTAGAGCGCTATTCTTTTTTTAAAAAATCTCAAAAAAATTCAAGCGGCTTTATTGAAGAAAGGCTGGAAGATAGGACATGGGAAAATGGTTATAGAAACAGATTTTCTTATGACAAGATTGTTAGGAGCACGCATGGTGTAAACTGCACAGGCTCTTGTAGTTGGCAAATATTTGTAAAAAACGGCATTATAACCTACGATATACAACAAAATGACTACCCACAAACACAAGATGGCCTTCCTGAATATGAGCCAAGAGGTTGTCCAAGTGGTGCAAGCTACTCAAGTTACCTTTATAGCCCTCACCGCATAAAATACCCCATAATAAGAAGTGAGTTGTTAAAGCCATACAGAGAAAAAAGGAAGACACTTAATCCAGTGGAAGCATGGAAAGCTATTGTTGAATCAGACAATAGTAAAATCTACAAACAAAAAAGAGGTTTGGGTGGTTTTGTAAGAGTAAGTTTTGATGAAGCTTTAGAAATTATTGCTGCTGCAAATATATATACGATTAAAACATACGGTCCAGATAGAATTTTTGGCTTCAGTCCTATACCGGCTATGAGTATGGTTAGCTATGCATCTGGTGCTAGATACTTATCTTTAATCGGAGGAGCAGTAGGTAGTTTTTATGATTGGTATTGCGATTTACCACCGTCATCTCCTCAAGTATTTGGTGAGCAAACAGATGTGCCAGAATCTGCAGACTGGTATAATTCTACATATTTAGTGCTTTGGGGTTCCAATGTACCTCAAACCAGAAGGCCAGATGCTCACTTTTACACAGAAGTACGCTATAAGGGGACAAAAACTGTTGTCATATCGCCAGACTTTAGTGAAGCATCAAAGTTTGCCGATGTATGGGTTGCGCCCCGACCAGGCAGCGATGCTGCGCTAGCACTAGCTATGGGTCATGTAATTTTTAAAGAATTCCATATTGACATCAGACTACAATAATTAATGGCAGTATAGGTTTTAGATACGAAAATAATGGCAAATGGAATTTGCATTTAAAAGACTCTTTAGCTAATAAAGATATAGACCCAAAACTTAGCCTAATTGACATAGCTACTGATGTAGTAGAAGTTGGTTTTGGAGACTTTACGGACAATTCTATAATAAAAAGAAAAGTGCCGGCACTAAAAATTAACAAAAAAGGCAATCAATATATAGTAGCAAGTGTATTTGATCTATTAGCAGCTCACTATGGGATTGATAGAAACTTAAACGATTTAAATACGGCTAAAACTTACGATGATGATTGTGCATACACGCCAGCCTGGCAGGAAAAATTCACAGGCGTTAAAAAAGAAATTGTAATTAAAATTGCACGAGAGTTTGCTAAAAATGCTCTTTTAACAAAAGGTAAATCGATGGTTATAATTGGTGCTGGAGTTAATCATTACTATTATACCGATACAATTTATCGAAGCGTGATAAATATGCTTACAATGTGCGGCTGTATCGGTCAATCCGGTGGTGGGTAGGCTCATTATGTAGGTCAGGAAAAGGTAAGACCGCTTGCAGGATGGAGTGCGATTGCATTTGCGCTTGATTGGTATAGACCACCAAGGCAAATGAATTCAACTTCATTCTATTACTTTCATACAGATCAGTTTAGATACGAAGATGTAAAAATAGGTGATTTGTTATCACCTTTGGCTGAAAATACATACAAGGATTATTCGCCAGCTGATTTTAATGTAAAGGCTGTTAGAATGGGTTGGCTTCCAGCTACACCGTATTTGGATAAAAACCCAATAGAAATAATAAAAGACGCTCAAAATCAAAATCTTGATCCAAAAGATTATTTAATAAACAACCTTAAAGAGTCCAGGATAAGATTTGCTTTTGAAGACCCAGATAATCCAGCAAATTTTGTGCGCAATATGTTTGTGTGGCGTTCAAATCTACTTGGAGCAAGCTCTAAAGGTCATGAGTATTTCCTGAAACATTTGCTTGGTACAAAATCTGGCGTTTTAGCGAAAGAAATTGATGAAAGCAAGCGTCCGAAAGAAATTGTATGGAGAAATTCAGTTGAAGGTAAACTTGATTTACTTGTAACGCTTGATTTTCGAATGTCTACCACATGTATTTATTCGGATATAGTTTTGCCTGCTGCAAGCTGGTACGAAAAAGAAGATCTAAGTACAACTGATATGCATCCATTTATACACCCTTTTTCCAAAGCGCTTGATCCTTTATGGGAAAGCAAAAATGATTGGGATATATTTAAAGAGCTTGCAAAAAAATTTTCAGAGCTTGCCAAAGATCATTTAGGTGTTCAAAAATAATTGGTACTTTCACCCCTTATGCACGATACACCTGCAGAGCTTGGTCAAGCATTTGAGCCAAAAGATTGGAAAGTAGACAATACAGAGATTATTCCAGGTAAAAATTTTCCTACGATAAGCATTATTGAGAGGGATTATCCGAATGTTTACAAGCAGTATACAACGCTTGGCCCATTGTTAGAAAAACTTGGCAATGGTGCAAAAGGTGTAAGTTAGGATACAAAAGAAGAAGTTGAGTATTTAAAAAAGCTAAATGGTGAAATTGATAATAAAGCTAAAATAGAAAACGCCAAAGAAGTATGCGAGGCGATTTTAGAGTTAGCACCCGAAACCAATGCAAAAGTATCGCATAAAGCATTTGATAATTTATCTTTAAAAACAGGCAGCTTGCACAACAATATAAGGCCACCAATTGATTACAGCTTAAAATTTGTTGATTTACAAATCCAACCTCGAAGGACAGTTACTTCGCCTATATGGAGCGGTATTGAGTCAAAAGAAATACCATATAGCGCTAATTATCAGAATGTACATGAGTACATACCGTGGCGAACACTAACAGGCAGAATTCAGTTTTATCAGGACCACAAGTGGATGCAGCTATTTGGTGAAAACTTTGCAGTTTATAAGCCTTTAGTTGATGCAAAATCTTTATCAAATATAAACAAAGAAGACAATACGCTTACACTAAAATGGAGTACAGCTCATCAAAAGTTTGGGATACACTCAACATATGTGGATTTGCTAACATTGCAAACGCTTTCAAGAGGTGGACCGCATATATGGATAAGTGAGTCTGATGCTAAAATTTTAGGTTTAAAAGACAATGATTGGATTGAAGCATTCAATAAAAATGGTGTTGTGCTAGCCAGGGTAGTTGTAAGCCAAAGAATACCAAAAGGCAGTGCTTTTATGTATCATGCTCAAGATAAAGTTATAAATACACCAATCTCAGAAAGGACCAAGAATCGTGGTGGAGTGCACAACAGCGTGATTAAAGTACTATTAAATCCGCTTCATATGATAGGAGGCTATGCCCAGCTATCTTATTCTTTTAATTACTACGGGACTGTAGGTTCAAACAGAGACGATTTTGTTGTTGTAAGAAAGTTGCAAAAACCTACATGGTCTAAAAAACAAAAATCACAGGAGGCGCTATGAGGGTAAAGGCTCAGCTTTCAATGGTGCTAAATTTGGATAAATGTATTGGCTGCCATACCTGTTCTGTAACATGCAAGAATGTGTGGACAAAAAGGGAAGGGCTTGAATATGCATGGTTTAATAATGTAGAAACAAAGCCAGGCATAGGATATCCCAAAGATTGGGAAAATCAATCAAAATACAAAGGTGGATGGAAACTTGAAAACAATGAATTAAAACTAAACCTTGGATCAAAAACTTCGATTTTGTTAAATATATTTGCAAACCCCAATCTGCCAAAATTAAAGGACTACTATGAGCCTTTCGAGTTTGATTACGAGTATTTGAAATTATCAAACGAAGAGTATTTTCCTTCTCTAAAACCAATATCAGCTATTACGAAAAAAGAGATAGAGATAGAATGGGGTCCAAACTGGGAAGATGACCTTGGCGGTGAATTTGAAAATCGCTCAAAAGATTATAACTTTGAAAACTTGCAAAAAGAGATTTATTCAGAATTTGAAAATACATTTATGATGTATCTGCCAAGGCTTTGCAATCATTGCTTAAATCCAGCCTGCGTTGCAAGCTGTCCGTCTGCTGCCATATACAAAAGGGATGAAGATGGCATTGTTTTGATTGACCAAAATAAATGTAGAGGCTGGCGCATGTGCGTAAGTGCATGTCCATATAAAAAGATCTACTTCAATTACAAAACAGGAAAGTCAGAAAAATGTATATTATGCTACCCAAGGCTTGAAGTAGGAAAACCTACAGTATGCAGCGAGTCTTGTGTTGGAAAGATTCGCTATATTGGTGTTTTGCTATACGATCAGGATAAAATCGAACAAATTGCAAAGACTCAAAACAAACAAGATTTGTATGAAGCCCAATTAAGTGTCTTTTTAGATCCTTTTTATGAAAATGTCATAAAGCAAGCCAGAAAAGATGGTATACCAGAAAATTTTATAGAAGCCGCACAGAACTCACCTGTCTACAAGATGGTGGTTGAATGGAAAATTGCTTTTGGTCTACATGTGGAATTTAGAACACTACCAATGAATTTTTATATACCGCCACTGTCGCCAATTGTCAACAAAACTGAGTTATTTCAAAGTGATGAAGTTTTTGGCAATATTGAAGACTTAAGCTTGCCTGTTGATTATTTAGCAAATCTTTTGTGCGCTTCAAATAGAAAACCAATAGTATCAGCATTAAAAAAACTAATGGCTTTGAGGGGGTTTTTTAGGAAAAAGAATGTAGAAGGTATAATTGATGAAGATGTGTTAAAACAAGTGGGATTAAGCATAAATCAAGCTCAAGATATGTATAGGTATTTAGCTATTGCAAAATATGAAGATAGGTATGTTATACCAACACTTCACAGTGAATTTCACCAGGATAATTTTAAAAAACAAGGCACTGTTGGCTTTTTAAGAAATGATTTTGGAGGCTAATGATGAACAATATTAAAGGGACACCCGCTCAGGGGTTATTTGGCGCAACTCTGGGATTTTTTTTCGGCTTTGCTGCTGTTGCACTTTTTGGACCAACTGCTGCTAAATTTAAAGACATTTTGAACTTAACACCACAGATGGTAGGTCTGCTTGTTGCAATGCCTGCTTTATCCGGATCACTTCTTAGAATACCATTTTCTGCATGGGTAGATACGACAGGTGGCAGAAAGCCGTTTTTGATTTTAATGTTGATTGCTATTATTGGACTATTAGGATTATCAATTGTTATATATATGGTTATGTTTAATAACTTAAGAAGCGGTGTATATGAGCTTTTATTGTTATTTGGGTTGCTCAGTGGAAGCGGTATTGCTACCTTTTCTGTTGGAATCAGTCAGGTTTCATACTGGTATCCGCAACAAAAGCAAGGTTTTGCTTTGGGAACTTACGCTGGTGTTGGTAATCTGGCGCCTGGTATTTTCTCTTTTTTGTTACCAATAGCCCTACACAAACTGGGTTTATTCAACTCTTATCTTATCTGGTTAGGTTTTTTGGTAATAGGAACAATCTTATACTATGCAACAGGTAAAAATGCGCCTTATTTTCAATTAAAACAAAAAGGATTGGATGAAAAAAAGGCCATTGAGCAAGCAAAAAGTTTAGGACAAGAACTCTTTCCATCAAAAAGCCTTGTTGAAAGTCTGACTTTGTCTGCTAAAAATTTTAATACATGGTTGCTTGTAATTTTATACTTTACCACATTCGGTGGTTTTGTTGCTTTAACTGCTTGGCTACCTACATACTGGAAGTCTTATTTTAATTTAAGCCTTGTATATGCTGGGCTATTGACTGCTACTTACTCTATTTTGACTTCTGCTATTCGTATAGCAGGCGGTGTTATTGCCGATAAAATAGGTGGTGCAAATACAGCAATTATTTCACTTGCACTTATGGGTATTGGTGCTTTAGGTTTATTTTTAGCTAATTCAATAGGTTTTGCAATTTTATCAGAAATTGTACTTGCAATAGGCATGGGAGTAAATAATGCAGCCGTATTTAAACTTGTGCCAAAACTCGTAAGCGACGCGGTTGGCGGGGCTGCTGGCTGGGTAGGCGGACTTGGTGCGTTTGGCGGTTTTGTTATACCGCCTATAATGGGGGAATTTGTTGCAGTATATAAAAGCGCTGGTTATGCAAAAGGGTTTATTGTGTTTGTTGTACTTGCTGTAGTTTCAATTGCTATTGCATATTATTTAAAATTAAAAGCCAAAGCATAAAAAATGAAGACTTTAAAGCTCTTTAGTGTCTTGCTTTTATACCCAGGTGAAGAATTAACAAATTACATTAGCGAATTTAGAGCATTTGCGGTTAAAAATAAGCTGGAATTTTTGATGCCACTTTTAGATTATATGGAAAAAATAGACATATTAGATCAGCAAAAACACTATACTTTTGTTTTTGATTTAACGCCATCTTGCAGTTTGTATTTGCTTGAGCATTTTAAAGATGATAAAACAAAAGGGCAAAAGTTGCTTGACTTTATTGAAAAATACTCTAAGTTAGGCTTAAAACCGCAACAAAATCATACACCTGATTTTTTGCCAATGTATTTAGAGTATCTATCTTTTCTTAAAAAAGAAGAAGTCTTGGAAGATATTGCACCTTACAAGAGTATTCTGGAAAATATTTATAAAAAGCTACAAGAATTTGAAAGCCCATATTGTGTAATTTTTGAAGTGTTGAGTAAAAAGGGGGTTTTAGATGGACTACCTTAATTATTTTTTGTTTGGCATCTACCCTTATATTGTTTTAGCAATTTTTGTTGTTGGGAGTATTTTTAGGTTTGTTTATATGCCACTTGACTGGAAATCCAGCTCTAGTGAACTTTTAGAGAAAAATCAGCTAAGAGTTGCTAATAATCTTTTTCATATAGGAATACTTGCGCTCTTTTTAGGGCATTTGGGTGGACTATTGACACCACATTTTATTTTTGGTTTATTTGGTTTAACAGATAAAACACATCAAATTATAGAAATATATGCTGGCTCAGTATCTGGCATAATTTGCATAGTAGGTGTGTTTTTGCTAATTATACGAAGATTTTTTAATGATTATATATACTATACATCTACAACAATGGATTTTGTTGTTTTGTTATGGATTTTATTAACAGTTGCTGCAGGACTCATGAGTGTTCCTTATTCTTATCTGTTGGATAAGGATGGCCAATGGCTTGTTAAGTTTGCAAATTATGCCCAATCAATTGTCTTATTTAAAGCAAACGCTTCAAGCTATCTAAACGGTATGCCTTTTATTTACAAGTTCCATATTTTTATGGGACTTACATTATTTTTACTTTTACCATTTAGTAGGCTTGTACACGTATTTAGTGGCTTTAGTATAGTATTTTCTTATCCAAAAAGAGCAATGCAGATAGTAAGAAGATACAGTACTTATTAAATAATTGCTACAACAACCATATAATTTGGTTGTTGTTTTTTTAAATTTGCTCTACCTTGTATACTCTGCGTCTGAACCTCAAGAATATAAGCATTGAGCTTGCTATCATAATAATAAAACCAACAATTACAATATTTGATCCGGGATCTTTTGCCACGCTTAGTATAGTTATATAGCTTTCTTTGGCTTGCTCAAAAACAATATTTATTGGGCCAAGGTTTGCACTATCACCAAGTTTTATCCATCCAGACGCACTGCCTTGAGGTAATTCTACATACAACAGAGCTATAGGTTTTGAATTGTAATAGCTCAAATTTGCTAGATAAAACTGAGCATTGTCAATAGATACAGGCTTGTGCAAATACAGCTGAACCCTGGAATTGTTTACGTTTAAAATAATAAAACTATCATGTGGGTTTAGCTGGTAGCTTGCCTGGTAAAACCATATGCCTTTGTGTATAAATGGATGGTTAACTGTTGTACTAAATGGTATTTTTTGAGTTGAATCAATAATGTATCCTGTAGTTTTGTACTCAGATGGTATATCTTTGTTATGATAAAAACTTACAGTAAAATTTTTATTATAAACAGAAAAGGGTAAACTTAAGTAGTTATTTCTTGTTACTACGATATTGCTAGCCTCATTTTGTGGAATTTCCATTATACCACGAAACCCCCAAATAGAGCCTACCAAAGCGCCAAAAGCTACAATAAAAATGCCAAGGTGAATACCGTATACGGCAAATTTTCTAACTGGATATCTATAAGCTGCGATAAGATCATCTTTTTGTTGAATATAGAGTTTTTTTGATTTAAGTAAATTGATTAAATGTGTTTTTGTATCTTTTCTTTTGCTTTTAAAGATTTTATTTGGTGCTTTTGGGCTAAATAGTGCTTTTGTAGTTGGTATCATACTTAGAGTGCAAAGCACTAAATTTATTACAAACAATACAATTAGCAATAAAAACCATTTTGAATAATAAACATTGTCTAAACCTAAATCTTTTAAAAATTTAACATTACTGGCAATTGTGCCTATTGCACTAAAAAAAGCTATCAAGCTAAGAAGAACAACTGCTAGTGTAAGACTTTTTAAAAAATTATATATTTTGTCAATAAAAATATTAATTTGATCCATAGCTATGTAAACCTGGCAATACAAAATTTACACCGAGGTATGTAATAAGTACGCTTAAAAATCCAATTACACCCAAATAAGCCAAAAATCTTGCACTCTTTTTCTTTCTTGCAAAGTGCAAATTTATTAAATATACAATCCACGTAATAAAACTCCACGTTTCTTTGGGATCCCAACTCCAATAGCCACCCCAGGCGTATTTTGCCCATATTGAACCAGTAATAATGCCTATTGTTAGCAGTACAAACCCAAACACAAGCGGTTTTTCAATCCATTCTTTGCTTGTATATGGCTTTAGTATAAAGCTTAAAACAAATAACATTGTTGAAATTAATACCAAAAATACAATCCCTACTACCAAAGGGCTACTATGAGTTATGCTAACAATAACAGCTGTAAACATTAAGCTAAGTATCCCTCCAAACATTATTGAGCCAACAATTTTGTCAATGCGTTTTTGTGATGAGTACAAAACAAATGAGCTTGCTACAAAGTTTATGGCAAATGCAGCATATGCTAAAAATGAAGTTATAACATGTGCAACAAGCCAGTTGCTTTTAAGCGCTGGTATAAGTGGCTCTATATGCTGGCTAAATCCAGCTATAGATAATGCTAGAAGTGTTGCACTTATAACAATTGAACTAAAAAGGACTATAAAAACAGAAGTTTTTTTTATCATCAGTGTTTGCAAAAAACCTAAACACAGCGTAAAAAAAACAAACGATTCAAATGCATTTGTAACAGGTAGATAATCATAGCCTTTTTGGTAAGTTTCAATGAATCTAAGTGTAAAGTATAAAAATTCAATAAAAAATGCTAAAACAAATAAGCTTTTTCCAGCAACATCAATACTTTTTTTTCTAACAATAAAACTCAAAATTAAAACAAAAGCACTTGCAATATAAACAAAATTAGAAATAGATAAAATATTAGAGTACATTCAAAACCTCTTTAATTTTAATATTAAAAATCGTTTGCACTACTTTCGCCTCAATTTCATTATACAATTTTGAATTAACTTTTCAATGACAAAATTATTGAGAAAAAAATCAAAGCTTAATATTAAGCTTTGATTTTTATTTGGTTGTTTATTCACCCATGCCAACGCCGCCTATCTGATTTGGATCAATTTTGCGATCTTTCATTCGTTGATTGTATATTGCCTGCAAAATCCTGAGACTTTGTTGAAGTTGAAATACACCATGCCAATGCGAATAATCTGGACCTTCCATTACAGCGCCCTGGCGCATCCTTCTGCCCTCATGGTGCCACATGTAATAGTATGTTCTAAATGCAGGATCAGCCCAAGGATCTTTCATCATTAAATGTTTCTTTTCTAAAGTATTAATCATTTCGCTTGCAGCGTGAGCGTACTTATTGTAAAGCTCTATTTGTTTGTCAGCTTGTGCCATGTAATTAGATGCAAATGAAGTAGTATGACAAGATGCGCATACCTGTAACATTTCTTTTCTTGCTTCTTGTGGACCTTTTGGGTTTCCAGCTAAAGGATTACCAGCTGTAAATTTACCTGTTTTCATGTATTCAAAAGCTGCAGTTTCGTAACCACCTGTCCTTTCTTTTGAAATTGGTGCCCATAGATTCCATTTTAGTCTCATATCAATATTATGTGTTGGTTGCAATCCATTTACACCACTCATGTGACATGTAGCACATGTTGGTGCATTATAGTCATTTCCAGGTATCCATGCACCAGGAGGGCTATCCCAATGCCATTTGTCACCATGCGCTGCAAAAAGGGCACCATGAACTGAATTATCATAGACTTCTATGTCGGGGTGGTCAGGGCCTAAATGGCATGTTGCACAAGACGAAGGTTTTCTGGCCTGGGCTATGGAAAATTGATGGTTAAAATGACAGGATGCGCAATTTCCTACACCCCCGTCTGGATAGACATTACCTATACCATGACTTGGCCATGTGCCTTGAGTGGGTTCGTGGTTGGGACCCATTTTAATAATAGAGCCATGACATTGAGCGCAACCTGTAAGTAAAACCGCATCTTTATACTGTGGCATGCCCATATCTTCATGTGCCAATAATGCCTGATCTGGCTTTAGCGCAACTATATGGATAGCTGCTCTTGCGTGACCGCTTTCTTCAAACTCTTTAACTTCGTTTGGGTGGCATTTTGCACAGGTTTTTGGTGATACCATTTTGCTAACATAAATATTTGTGCCCTTTACGCCAGGACAATTTTGATTTGCCATAGGGTTGTCCTTTGAAACACCATGACAATCAATGCAGCTAACTCCAGCATGTGCCATTGAGCTTTTAGACCAATCCTGTACAATTGCAGGTGTTTTTTGTGCGTGACACTCTATACATGTCGCAGCTTCTTTTGTTACACCTTTACCTTTTGACATATTAATTTTTTCACTGTAGGCAATATTAGCATAGCGTAAATTTGAATTGTTTTGCGAAACAATTGGATTTTCAGCTATAATCTGTTTTGAGATTTATTTGCTTTACTTAAAAACCAGCTTGCACTTCCAACAATAACCAAAAGAAACACTACACCTACAATTACCAATGTTTTTTTCATAAAACCCCCTTAAGACTTAATAAATGCTTTTAAATCTTTGTGTCCAACATTGCTGTGGCAGTCCACACATGATTGAGTAGTTGTTTTTGCAAAATAAGCCCTATGCGCTAAAAATGCTCTTTGATTTTGTAGAGATTCTTCTTTAAGATTGCTGTGGCACTTCAGACAACCGCTATCGTAAACATATTTATTTGGATCTTTTAATTTTTGAGCCCAATTTATTTTTGAAGTATTTGTAAAAGTTTCAAAAAATACATCGTTAAGCCCAGTTTTAGCTTTTGTAAATAAATAATTTGGAAGACTATTGTGGGGCAGATGGCAATCAGTGCACTGAACTTTAAAGCCAAATTGATTATTTCCGCCATGCACATCTAATGTGTACGATTGAACCATGGGTTGCATTGAATGACACGATGCGCAAAAATTTTCGCCAGCTGTTTTTTCAACTCCAATGTAAGTTGCAAATGATAATAAAACACCAATGACAATACCAATTATAGCTATTACAATAGCTTTTAAAGGCCTGGTTTGATTTTGCATAAATACCTCAAAATTACAATTTTTTAAACAACGTATCATAAATTTGCTATTAAAAAATTGATATATGTCAATTTTTTTGTATTTTTTTAATTGTGATGTATTAAAAAAGTAATTATGTAATTAATATTCAATCAAAATGTAATTACATGATATTACATTTAGCAATAATGTAATACTCTAATGAGGGAGGGGGAAACATGTCTTTAAAGTCACGCACTTATATTTTATTTGCATTTGTTATTATTTTTAACTTAGTAGCATGGGGTGCTTTTTTTTATCTTGTTAAACTAAACCCAATTCTTTCAAGTTTAGGTTTGCTTGCTTATTTTTTTGGTCTAAAGCATGCATTTGATGCAGACCATATAGCAGCTATTGATAATGTAACAAGAAAACTTAGACAGGATAACCAAAAACCAGTGGGTGTTGGTTTGTTTTTTTCTTTAGGGCATTCCACGGTTGTGATTTTGCTGTCTTTTGGGTTAATTATAGCTGCAAGGACAATTCAGACGCATATGGATTTTTTGAAAAACTTTGGAAATATTTTTGGAACTGTAGTTTCTGCGTTGTTTTTAACAATTATTGGGATTTTAAATCTGTTTGTCGTAAAAAGTCTTTATGATTTATCGAAAGAATACAAAAAAGGTAATATCAAACACGAAGAAATAGATGATTTACTTATTAAACGTGGTCTTATGGGTAGATTTTTTGGGTTTTTGTACAAAAAAATAAACAAAAGCTACCAGATGTATCCTGTAGGATTTTTATTTGGGTTGGGTTTTGATACGGCAACAGAAGTTGCAGTGCTTGGCATTTCTGCGGCTTTAGCAAAAAACTCTCATATGCCAATCTGGAGTATACTTGTATTTCCATTTTTATTCACAGCAGGCATGAGCCTTATGGATAGTCTTGATGGTCTGGCAATGATGAAAGTGTATGATTGGGCTATGAATGATGTTATAAGAAAGTTGTTTTTTAATATATTTGTAACAGGAGCAAGTGTATTTGTAGCTTTGTTTGTAGGTACAATTGAGTGGATACAGGTATTATCTTCAGAGCTAAATTTAACATCACCTTTTTTTGTATTTGTCCAGAATATACCTTTTAGCAAATTAGGCTTAGGTATTGTTGTTATTTTAATTTTGAGCTGGATTGGAGCCTATATTTATTACAAGAAGGCATTGGTCAAAATTAAAGTTAATTAAACTTAAAGGTGAAATTATGAAATACACTAAAATTTGGGGATTAGCCTTTTTTTTAACAATTTTATCACAAAATGCTTTGGCTTCACAGGTAACAAGCAACGCTGACATAAACCTTTATGGTTCAATAAAGCAGTATTTTGTTTGGGGCAATAACAACTTTACACTGCCACCTCCAACTTACCCAGCAAACACTGCATATAATGGTTTAAAAAATGGTAATCAATTCACAGTGTTTCAGACTTACACAGGCACAACAAAGCTTGGTTTAGATGTGAAAAGCGACAAAATTCAAGCAAACATAGAAAGTGATTTTGAATCTGATAATAATACATTGTGGCTTTTAAAAGCGTATTTTAAATACCAAATAAATAATAATTTATCTTTGCTTGTAGGTAATGCAAATATGGTTGGCGAGCTAAATACATATTCAGATAATTATTACGCTATGCCAGGATTTAACCAAACATGGCCTTTTGGAATGGATCAGATTAGACTTGATGGTAAATTTGAAATTGACAAACTTATACTAAAGCCAACAGTTGCCCTGGAGCAGCTTAACCGTTTCTTTTTAACAGATGACGAAATTAAATCAAAAAATATTTCAACAAAAATGCCGGGTTTTGGTGCAAAACTTGATATAGAATTTCCATTTTTAACTTCAAAAGCCAGGGTTTACTCATTTTTGGAAACACAACAAATCTATATTTATTCAAAATATTCGCATTGGCCTTATGTATATGGCAGTGGAGTAAGTTTGCCAACAAAAAATCTTACGCTTCAATCTGAGTTTGTTTATGGCAAAGGCGCAACAAACTATGTTGGGCTTATTGAATCAGGTGATACTCAAAGCGAAACTGAAGTGCCAAGCTGTTATTCAAGCGCAAATACAGCAAGGCGTTTTAGAGCTTACAACATAGAGGCAAATTATGCCACCAATGATTATTGGGGTTTGTATGGAGGTTTTGATAAACTCAATTTTATGAATGATCTAAATAGCTCAAACCAATCTATACAATCAGCTGACGGCAAGTTTTTAGGCATTAGCTATAACCTGACAAAATCCACTACGCTAAGATTAGAATACGATCTATTTTCTACACAATACTACAATCAATCAAAACATATAACAACGTCCAGAGCAAGACAACTTTTTTTGAGTGCACAATATGATTTTTAGAAAAAAATCGTTACTTTTGTTCCAGCATTTAACTCACTTTCGACTTTAATTTTTGCCTTGTGTAAATCTAAAATTTCTTTAACAAGGCTTAAGCCCAGACCTAAGCCTTCAATTGTTTTTGATCTTGAAGGATCAGCTCGGTAAAATTTATCAAAAATTTTATCGAGCGCTTCTTTTTCTATACCAATTCCACTATCTATTATTTCCACAATTTTTCTAGATGCATCAATATTGATATCTATAATACCAGATTCTTTATTATATTTTATTGAATTATCTATTAGATTTAAAAAAACTTCCGTTATAAGAGTTTCATCTGCCTCTATAAAAAAAGTTTCTCCATTAATTTTTAAATCAATGTTTCTTTTATCCAATTGTTGTTTTGAAAGAAAGATAGATTTTTTGATTATTTCTTTTATGTCGCAAGTTTTCTTTTCTAAAAGTTTTGTATTTTCTATTGAAATTAGTTTTAAAAGTGTATCTATAATATTTTTCATGTGTAGAGCACTATTTTTTATTTGATCTATTGTATTTATATAATCATCTATCTTTCGCTGTTTTCTTAGAGCCATTTCTGTTTCCATAAGTATTACGCTTAAAGGTGTTTTTAATTCATGAGAAACATCTGCTACAAATTGTTTTTGTTTATTAAAAACATTGTCCAATCTTGCAAATGTTTTGTTAAATGCTAATGCTAGTGGTTTTAACTCATTGGCTACATTTTTATCAATATGACTTTTTGATAGGTTGGATTCTGAAAGTTTGCTTATTGTCAGTGATATTTTTTTGAGTGGTTTTAACATGGCATTTACTACGATTAAACCACCAAAAGCACTCAAGATTATTGCCACCACAATAGCTATAGAAAGGATGCCAAGGTAGGTTTGAAGTAAGTCAATTTTGTCGTCAATATCCTGTGCGCACTCGATAGTAAATTGCTTACTGTTTATTTTGAAGTTAAAAGGTACTATACGAACTGGTTCATTTTTAAAATTAACGGTTTTAATTTCTGTCACAATTGGGAGGTTTTCGCCATTCAGCGATGCAGATTTTTCTACAATTTTTGAACCGTGTATAATTTGAAAGTAATGTTTTGAATGTTTTGAATATTCTTTTAATATTTCATCGGAAAACTTAAAATTAATACCTTCGTCTTCGCTAATTAGTGTTGCAATAGCTTTTGCTTTTGTCATTAGAGCGTTATCTATTGATTTTAATACTATGTCTTCAAGGCTAAAGTATAAAAATACACCAAGTATGCCAAAGATTACAAACGATATTGCGCAATAATATACAAATAGCCTAAATTTTATAGAATTCACTCTTTTAAAGCGTATCCCATGCCACGAATTGTATGAATTAGCTTTTTATCAAAATTTCTATCAATTTTATTTCTAATTCTATTTATAAATACATCTATAATATTGCTATCTAAATCAAATTCTTCATTGTATAGATGTTCAATTATATTTGAGCGACTGACAACTTTATTTTTATTTACAGCCAAATATTCAAGTAGGGCGTATTCTTTTGCAGAAAGATCAATTTGTATATTTGCCCTTTTGACAGTTTTTTTTGCTGTATCAATTTCAAGATCATCAATTATTATTATTGGACTTGAAGTTGCATACCTGCGCCTTATAATTGCTTTAGTGCGTGACAATAGTTCTTCAAAAGAAAATGGTTTTGTAAGATAATCATCCGATCCACTATCCAAACCCAGTACTTTATCTTTTACAGTATCTTTGGCTGTAAGCATAATTATTGGTGTTGAATTGTTTTGTTCTCTTAGTTTTTTTAGAATAGTTATTCCATCGATTACAGGAAGCATAATATCAAGTACTATGCAATCGTATATATTGTTTTGTGCAAAAAAAAGGCCATCTTCACCGTCGTATGCTACATCAACAGCAAAACCTTCTTCTTCAAATCCCTGTTTTATCAAATTAGCCAGAGTTTTTTCATCTTCAACAATTAAAATTCTCATTTTTGCCATAATAACCCATCTTTTTTTATTTTTCAAGAAAAAAAGGGGACAGGTGTCCCCAAAAAAACAATTAATCGTTTTCTTCAGTGCCTTCTTTTTGAGAGTCTGGCTGGTCTTTTTCAATTTTTAAAATTTTAGCGTTTTTTGCATCAACTTTAACTTCATGGATTTGGTTGTTTGATGCAATTTCTACTCCCCATACTAAATAGCCATCCTCGTTTTCTAACCCTGCTTTAATGACTTGACCTGGTTGTGCCTTTAGTGCACTTGCAACAGCTTGATCGATATTAACACTAGCCAGGTTTGCATAGTTAGCCTCATTGTCTTGAGTAATTTTGATTGAACCATTTAGTTGAGAGTTAGCTGTTGCAATACCTGCTGCAGATGTAGCAAACAATAAACCTCCAAGAGCCAAAGCCGCTAATTTTTTTGTGTTTTTCATAAACACACCTCCATTTTAAATCTTAAAACACACTATACTTATGCAACATTAACAGAATATGAACGCTAAATTTTCCTATCTTTATTTAAAAAAATATACGCTTTGATTTTTTGTCACTATAAGTCACTAAAGAATATTACGAAATTATTGCAAAAACAGCTAGATAAACGAAAATATTTATAGCAGTAATTATTATTGAATATTTAAAAAACTCAAAAGAAGTGATAGTTTGATTTGTGTGTTTTTCTAAATTTTGGGCAATTATTATATTGCTTGCAGCACCAAGCAAGAAAATATTTCCAGCAATTGAACTTGCAACAGATAAAGCAAGGTATGGTTGCCAGCTTAAATGATAAGATGAAAAAACCTGCAGATAAAGCGTTACGAGAGGAACATTTGAAACAAATTGACTGGCGATTGTTGTGAGAGCAAATATGACATATGTTGAGGTTAAGTTAATATGTGAGCTTAAAATGTAATCCTGTAAAATATTTGAATTCCAAAAAGCTTTTATTAGAATAAAAAGTCCAATAAAAAAAACCAGTGTTTTATAATCAACATTCTTTATAATTGTAAATCTTTTTTTATGTAAAAGGACAATTGTAGCAGGTATTAATGAAATGTAAATCAAAGGCATATCTTCAATAAAAAAAGCCTTTAAAAAAACTAAAAATACTAAAACAACAATTGCGTAAATTGAAAGCACAGCAAGGTTTTTGTCATTTAATTTTACAATTTTATTTTGGGGATATAGAGTTTTTTGTTCAAAACTAAATTTAGCATACAAAAAAAGTAAAACTAAATTGAGAATTGTTGGCAAAACAAGGTACTTAGAGTACAAAAGAAATGGATTGACTGACATATGGCTTACAATTAATATATTTTGTGGGCTTCCTATTGGGCTTGCACATGCACCAATTGTTATTGCAAGCATGCTTACAAGGAGTAGTTTTTTTACATTAACTCGCAAAGTTTTTGCAAATGTAAGAATAATTGGAGCTACAATTGCAGCAATTGTATCGTTCATTAAAAAGGCACTGCTTACAGCGCAAAATAAAATTACAAATAGAAGTAAACTGTCAATATTTTTAATATATTTCAAAGTATAGTTGGTAAAAAACTTTGCAAGGCCACTTTTTTCTATAGATACACCAATACAAAACATACCAAACAAAAAAAATATTACATCAAAATTTATTGAATAAAATGCTACCTTTAGACTGATTTGATTTGTAATGATACAAAGAAATGCAGCAATAATTGCAATTTGCCAGATATGTATAGTAAATTTGCCTATTTTTTTTACTAAACTTAAGGCAAATACACAAATAATTAAAAAAGCTGGTATGTAGTGCAAATTTTACTTATCGTTTTCAATATAATCTTTTACCCATTCAATTTCAACATTTTTTGGTGCCTTTGATTCAACAATTGCCTTTGCCTGTTCTTCATCTATGCAGTACTCGCTTATACCAAAAGCCTCGCATGTCAAATGTAATTTATCATTTTCTTTTTTTACTTTCACAACAATTTTGTCTTTCATTTCTCCTCCAAAATTTATTTTTAAATATACAATAAATTTTCAAAAATTTCAATATATTTTAAATGGACATAGTTTTAAAACCTTATTTTATAGCTATTTAAAAGATTTTTTTATTTCCCCCAAAAAAATTCTTCTCTCCCCCCTTGACAAACTGAGTGAATTAGAATATATTACAAAACTGTCGCTTATGACAAGTTCTTTGAAAAGTTCCAGATGAAGAGCAAATAAACAACTTTTAGTATTTTTACTGAGAGTTTGATCCTGGCTCAGAATGAACGCTGGCGGCGTGCCTAACACATGCAAGTCGTACGCGAAAGAAGGGCAACCTTCGAGTAAAGTGGCGCACGGGTGAGTAACACGTGGATAACCTGCCCCAAAGTCTGGGATAACGTGCCGAAAGGTGCGCTAATACCGGATACCTTTGTGTCTCACAAGAGGTATAAAGAAAGGAGGCCTCTGCTTGCAAGCTTTCGCTTTGGGATGGGTCCGCGGCCTATCAGGTAGTTGGTAGGGTAACGGCCTACCAAGCCTACGACGGGTAGCTGGTCTGAGAGGACGATCAG